>CBIHOH010000050.1:0-32991 GCA_966211755.1 uncultured Rhizobacter sp.
GTCGGCGGGGCTGAACTTGTTGTAGCCGGGCGGGCAGGCGCCTGGCTCGTGCGCGAGGCCGCAGTCCTGGCCCTCGGTATTCATCAACACGAAGCGGGTGGCGTTCCAGAGCTTGTTGCAGAAGTTGCGGTAGCCCTCGCAGCGCTTGGTGTCGAAGTTGATGGTGCGGCCCAGGCTGGCCAGCGAGGCGAAGGTGAAACGCAGCGCATCGGCGCCGAAGGCGGGAATGCCCTCGGGGAACTCCTTCTCGGTCTCGCGCCGCACGCGCGGCGCGGTCTCGGGCTTGCGCAGGCCGGTCGAGCGCTTGTCGAGCAGCGGGGCGAGCTCGATGCCGTCGATCAGGTCGACCGGGTCGAGCACGTTGCCCTCGGCCTTGCTCATCTTCTTGCCTTGCGCGTCGAGCACCAGGGCGTGGCAATAGACGTCCTTGAACGGCACCTTGCCGGTGAAGTGGGTGGTCATCATGATCATCCGGGCGACCCAGAAGAAGATGATGTCGTAGCCGGTGATGAGCACGTTGGACGGCAGGAACAGGTCGAGTTCGGGCGTCTGCTCGGGCCAGCCGAGGGTGGAGAAGGGCACCAGGGCCGACGAGTACCAGGTGTCGAGCACGTCCTCGTCCTGGGCCAGCGGGCCGGTGTAGCCCGCGGCCTCGGCCTTGGCGCGGGCCTCGGCCTCGTCGCGGGCGACGAACAGCTCGCCGCCGCTGCCGTACCAGGCGGGAATCTGGTGGCCCCACCACAGCTGGCGCGAGATGCACCAGTCGGTGATGTTGTTCATCCACTGGTTGTAGGTGTTGACCCACTGGTCGGGCACGAAGCGCACCTCGCCGCTGGCCACGGCGTCGATGGCCTTCTGGGCGATGCTCTTGCCGTCGGCCCCGGGCTTGGTGGTGGCCACGAACCATTGGTCGGTGAGCATGGGCTCGATCACCTGGCCGGTGCGGGCGCAGCGCGGCACCTTGAGCTTGTGCTTCTTGATCTCGACCAGGAAGCCCGCGGCCTCGAGGTCGGCCACGATCTGCTTGCGCGCCTTGAAGCGGTCCAGGCCGCGGTAGGCCTCGGGCGCGTTGTCGTTGATCTTGGCGTCCAGGGTCAGCACGCCGATCAGGGGCAGCCGGTGGCGCTGGCCGACCGCGTAGTCGTTGGTGTCGTGCGCCGGCGTGACCTTGACCACGCCGGTGCCGAACTCGCGGTCGACATAGGCGTCGGCGATGACCGGGATCTGCCGGTCGCACAGCGGCAGCAGGACCTGCTTGCCGACCAGCGCCTGGTAGCGTTCGTCCTCGGGGTGCACCATCAGCGCGACGTCGCCCAGCATGGTCTCGGGCCGGGTGGTCGCCACCACCAGCTCGCCCGAACCGTCGGCCAGCGGGTAGCGGATGTGCCACAGGAAACCGTCCTCCTCCTCGCTCTCGACCTCCAGGTCGGACACCGCGGAGCGCAGCACCGGGTCCCAGTTGACCAGCCGCTTGCCGCGGTAGATCAGGCCTTCGTCGAACAGGCGCACGAAGGTCTCGGTGACCACCTTGGACATCTTCGGGTCCATGGTGAAGTACTCGTGCTCCCAGGCCACCGAGGCGCCGAGGCGGCGCATCTGGCGGGTGATGGTGGAGCCGCTGTGCTCCTTCCAGTCCCAGACCCGGGCGACGAAGTTCTTGCGGCCGAGGTCGTGGCGGCTCTGGCCTTTTTCCTGCAGCTGGCGCTCGACCACGATCTGGGTGGCGATGCCCGCGTGGTCGGTGCCCGGCACCCACAGCGTGTTGTCGCCGCGCATGCGGTGGTAGCGCGTCAACGAGTCCATGATGGTCTGGTTGAAGGCGTGGCCCATGTGCAGCGTGCCGGTGACGTTCGGCGGCGGCAGCTGGATGGAGAACGAGGGCTTGGCGGCGTCCAGCGTCGGCTCGTACAGGCCCTGCTTTTCCCACAGCGGGCCCCAGTGGGCTTCGATGGCGGCGGGTTCGAAGGATTTGGCGAGTTCGGTCATGGAGGTGATGCCGCCCGGACGGGGCGGCGCTCTGGATGGGGAGACAGGGACAGCGGTCGATTGTAATGAATGGGCCTGGGCATCCTGGCCGTTGTCCAAGGGCCTCCCTGGGTTCGGGTTCGTGCGAAGGAAAGCGGCCCGACCGTGATGAGGTCGCCAGCAATGGTCCTATGTGGACCTGGGTCAGGCGTGGCGTCGAGCGTGCCCTTTACTCCGGATCCTGCGCCGGGAGGGCGGTCAGCAGTGTCGCTGATGTGACGGTCATCTCGACCACGGTGATCTGTGAAGCCACAGGGGGCGGCACCACGGGACTGGGCGCGGGAAATGGGTGATCTGGTTCCGGCAGGTTGGCAAGCCGCTGATCGCATTCAGGCGTCACCATCTTGACCAAGCCTTGTACGACGCCTCGGAATTTATGGAAATGCGGCTCGATCAATTGGTATCCACGATCGTCGCCGCTTTGGAAATGGCGAAATATCCAGTAGGCGATCAAGTCGGCCATCTGGATCAGACGAGACGCTTTCGAGTCCAGGAACAGGGGCACCTCTGAAAAGTTGCGCAGTTTCCCCTGGGAATGTCCTCGGTGCTTGAACACGGAGGACAAGGCCTGCAGTTTCTCTTCGTAGGTCGTCTTGTCGAAGATCACCAGGCCACGCTGTGCGTCGCGCCGTGTGGCCCACATGTTCGCCAGGTACTGGTCGAACTGCACGGCGACGTTCTCGAACGACTTGGTCAGGATGCTGTGGCGGGGAAGCAGCTTCTTTTCGATGACCGAGGCGAACACGCGCAATTTCATCTGCGGATTGCGCAAGAGCGAGAGGATGTCGACAACCGCTTGTGTCCGCTCTCCGGGAGGTATTCCTTTCCAGAAGTCTTTGCCCCCTCGCATCGGCGCCCCGTGGAATTCGATGCCTTCTGGATTCAAAGGGTTGAATCGGGCGGCGATGGGATTGATCGCCGTTTCGAGCCAGTGGATGGTGCGTTCAAACACGCTGAAGCCACCCAGTACGAAGAAGTCGGTTGCGGGGTCGTCGGCATGGCCGGACTCGTCGAGGTACAAGAGGTGCACATGCTCTCCCGTGACGTCGCAAAGACGAACGGGCCGCTGGCGCGGCCCGTTCTAAGGTAGGGGAAGCCGAGTGGAACAATCGTCCAACGAACCGCATAGGGCGGCCCTCCCGACTCAAGTGGGCATTGTAGCGGTGCGAATTTTCCCGGGCAAGTGCTGCAGTGGCTGTCCAACTGATCGCCCAGGCAGTCGACGAGTGAGAAGAATTCAGGCGTCGCGGGGAACCAGCGGCGGCGCGCCTTGCAGAACGTTACCTCGCGTCGCCAGCGGCTGCTATCGTTCGGGCTTGTCCAGGAGTGCTGTTTCATGCGTTTTGCCGTTCGACACTGGGTCGCCCCCTTGGTTTTGGCTTTGCTTGCCGGTTGCGGGGGATCGGACGACTCCTGCTCCGTCTCCGAAGAGAAATCGTGGGTGCGGGCCTATTTCGACAGCTGGTACCTGTGGGCCGGCCGTTCGCCCCGGCCCGACCCGGCGGCCTATGCCACGGTGGAGGATTATTTCTACGCCTTGCGCTTCACCGGCGACGCGAACCAGTCGGCGCCCGACCGCTGGAGCTACGTGGAAGGCCGGGCCGCGTTCGACCAGTTCTTCGTCGACGGCAAGACCACCGGCTTCGGCGTGTCGGTCAACGGCGTCGAACGTGTGCTGCCGCTGCGTGTGCGCTACGTCGAACCCGGCTCGCCCGCCGCCGCCGCCGGCCTGGTGCGCGGCGACACCATCGTGTCGGCCAACGGGCGCAGCGCCGCCGACCTGGTGGCCGCGAACGATTTCTCCGCCTTTTCGACCTCGGTCAACGGGGCCTCGCTGAGCCTGGTGATCGACACCGGCTCGCTCACCAAGACGGTCGGGCTGAGATCGGCCACCTACGACCTGACCCCCGTCAACAGCCAGACCGTGTTCAACCTGCCCAACGGCAAGAAGGCGGGCTACCTGGTGATGAAGGACTTCGTGCGCCAGGCCGAGTCGCCGCTGGCGGCGGCGCTGGCCGATTTCCGGGCGCAGGGGGCGACCGAACTCATCCTCGACCTGCGCTACAACGGCGGCGGGCTGATCTCCACCGCGAACGAGTTCGCCTCGCTGGTCAACGGCAGCGCCAACGACGGCCAGGTGTTCACCCGTCTGGTCTACAACAGCCAGCACCAGGACCGCAATGTCACCTACCGGCTGGAAGGCCGCAGCGGCGCGCGCTTCACCCGGGTGGTCGTGCTCACCGGTTCGCGCACCTGCTCGGCCAGTGAGATGCTGGTCAACGGCCTCAAGCCCTATGTCGATGTGGTCACCATCGGCGGCACCACCTGCGGCAAGCCGGTCGGTTTCTCGCCCCGCGACTCCTGCAACAAGGTCTACAACGCGGTCAACTTCGAGAGTTTCAATGCGGCCAACCAGGGCCGCTACTACGACGGCATCGCACCCACCTGCGCGGTGGCCGACGACTTCCAGCGCAGCCTGGGCGATGCCAACGAGAAACTCACCGCCAGCGCGCTGGCGTACTTGCAGGACGGGGCCTGCCCGGCGCAGACCAGCGCGGCGGAGGTCGATGTGCTCAAGTCGCTTGGGCGCGGGGCTGCTCGTGGGTCGGAGCCTGGGGAGCGCCGGGGCATGTGGGCGGATTGACCGTATGAGGTCGGTCGATCTTCTCGATCCCAAGAGGAGCGCGGAAGCGTTGGCATCAGCCTGTATGGGCGATGAATTTGATGCTTCGTGCCAGACGCGCACGTTTCATCCTCGGACATTCACACGATAGCAAGCAGCCATGACGGACCAGGAATCACTGCTTGCTGCCATTCATGAGCGCGTGGAACTCGTTCCGTACGATCCTGCCTGGCCCAAAGCGTTCGAGGCAGAGCGGCTGCGACTTCTGTCGCTTTTTCCAGGCGTATTCTCGGCGATCGAGCATATCGGCAGCACAGCGATTCCGCGGATGAGCGCGAAGCCCATCGTGGATATCCTTGCAGGTGTCGAATCTTTTGATGGAGTAGATAGGCTGGCAGAGCAATTGTGTGCGGTGGGGAGTTACACCACTTCGGCGGAATTGAACGCGTCACTGGCTGACCGGAAGTGGTTCATGCGTTGGAACAATGGGCACCGTACGCATCATCTTCATGTCGTGGTTCATCTTGGAAGGGCTTGGCATGAGCACTTGGCGTTCCGCGATCGCTTGCGCGTCGATCCTCTGGCTGCCGCTCGGTACGAGCGCCTTAAGGCTGAACTTGCCCTCGAGCATCGGGATGACCGGGAAACGTACTCGAATGCCAAGGGTGATTTCGTACGAGCGATCGTTGCTGGGAAGTTGCCGTGATCGTCGCCGCCGGGATCAGGAGGTGAGCAGCGGAAGGGGCTTGTCAACGGGGGCTGCCGGCATGGCTGGTCGAACTCTGCAGGTCCTGCTGCCTTCCGCGCAAGGTGTCGGCCAGCGCCTTCTCCGTTTGCCACGTAACCCCTCCATCGGGCGCGGACACTTCCCGGCAAGGCGGGGCCTGCTGCCCCAGTCAGACGTCCAGGCACGATGACAAGACCACGCTCAGTCAACGAAGCACTTGAGCACCTCGCCGATCTCGAAGGTAAGCCGGTCGAAGTCGAAGGCATTCTCGAGGCCGACTCGGAGGGCTACGAGCTCGTCCATTATCCAAAGTCCGAGCGCAGGACGGCCTACCTCGACGGTGACGGCGAGTATCGCCCGGCCTTTTGGCTGGCGTTTGGCAATGGGAGCCTTCAGCCAAATCACGCGGCTTTGCAGCGCTGGCTTGGCAAGCGCGTCCGGGTCCACGGTCTCGTACGCACCCTGGCCGCCTTGCCCGTCGTGGGTGTGCTTGGAAAGGGCGGGTTTGGTCCCTGGGGCTTCTGGCCCGCTGAGATCGAGCCGTACTCGCTTCAACGACTGACGGCGGAGGAGCGAAGAGATAATGGGGCCTGAAACCTTCATCGGGCGGATGGCTCCAGCGGGCCTTGTCCGCTCCCGGCAGCCGTTCTTGTCAAGCCGTGTGCTTCATCCGACTTAGATTCGTCCAGCTACTTCTATTTAAACGAATTGAATGAACCGTGATTTGGTTTGGATTGGCTCTATATTGTTAGTCACCTTTGGAGGTGCATACCTGAACGAGACTTACAATTTGGCCAATCCTGAGCTGGAGAAAAAGCTCGTCGGGTGCTGGGCAGGTTCAACTGGAGGCGGTTCCGTTGGCGCCGGTGCTTCAGTTTTGCAAATCAATGTCGACGGAACATTCAGTGAAACCGGAATCGAAAAGTCCCTGGAGAAGACGAAGCTCGTGGGCGGCAGCGGGAGCTGGAAAGTCCACGATGACAGGCTGACCTTTCGCTACGACGAGTCAACAGCAACTTTCCTATTTCCGCGCGCTGGGGAGTCCCTCAAGCTTGTCGTTGTCGAAGTTACTGAAGCTGAAATCTCCGCTAGAACGAACTCTTTCGTTTCTTTTCCTTATCGCCTCTCCCGATTTTCGGTTCAAGATGGAGCGTGCAAGGTTCAATCGTGAGGCTTGACGTGACCATGCCTTAGTTTATTTCTGACGTTCAGGCATAGTCGAATGTCACTATCGCCTGTCGCACCGCGGCCTGCCCTACATCAGCAGATGCTCACCCGCGTTGTCGCCCCCGAGGATCACATAGTTGACCTTGCGGATGTCCGCCAGCCGGGTGCCTCCGGCGTAGCTGATCGAACTCTGCAGGTCCTCCTGCATCTCGCGCAGGGTGTCGGCCAGCGCCCCCTTGATGGGCTGCAGGATGCGCTTGCCCTCGACGTGCTTGTACTCGCCCTTGTTGAAGTCGCTGGCCGAGCCGTAGTACTCCTTGAACAGCTTGCCGTCGACCTCGACGGTGCGCCCCGGCGACTCCTCGTGCCCGGCGAACAGCGAGCCGATCATCACCATCGCCGCGCCGAAGCGCACGCTCTTGGCGATGTCGCCGTGGTCGCGGATGCCGCCGTCGGCGATGATGGGCCTGGTGGCCACGCGGGCACACCATTTCAGCGCGCTGAGTTGCCAGCCGCCGGTGCCGAAGCCGGTCTTGAGTCGGGTGATGCAGACCTTGCCCGGCCCGATGCCGACCTTGGTCGCGTCGGCGCCCCAGGTCTCGAGGTCGATCACGGCCTCGGGCGTGCCGACGTTGCCGGCGATCACGAAGGTGGCCGGCAGCCGGGTCTTGATGTGCTCGATCATCTTGCGCACGCTGTCGGCGTGGCCGTGGGCGATGTCGATGGTGATGTAGTCGGCCCCCACGCCCTCGGCGGCGAGGCGGTCGATCACCCGGTAGTCGTCGGCCTTCACTCCCAGGCTGATCGATACGTACAGCCCGAGCTCGCGCATGCGTTGCGCGTAGGCGACCTTGTCGAGGTCGAAGCGGTGCATCACGTAGAAGTAGCCGTGGCGGGCCAGCCATTCGCTGATGGGGCCGTCGACCACCGTCTTCATGTGGGCCGGCACGACCGGCAGCTGGAAGCGGCGCCCGCCCAGCTCGGCCGAGGTGTCGCATTCGGCCCGGCTTTCCACCCGGCACTTGCGCGGCAGCAGCAGGACGTTGTCGTAGTCGAAGATTTCCATGGCCTCGCTCCTCCAGGGGCGGCCACACGTTGGGCAGTGCGTGGCCAAGGGCTGCGAGCGCTCGGTCCGGAACCCGGGTGGTCTGGCACCGCCGCTGCCGGGAGCGCGGCCGAAACAGGCTCCGGGTGCCGGTAGGGGGCCCGGCGGCCCATTCTACGCGCGGCGGCGGCCGCCGCCAGGGCGAGAAGACCGGCATCGGCAGGGGCGAGAGGGCAGCTTCTAGAATGCGCGGATGCATTCTTCCGTACCTTCCGCGCCGACGCCGTCCCTGCTGCTCAACCTCAACCCCGAGCAGCTCGCCGCCGTCACGCTGCCCGCGCGGCCCGCCCTGATCCTCGCGGGCGCGGGCTCGGGCAAGACGCGCGTGCTCACCACCCGCATCGCCTGGTTGATACAGACCGGGCAGCTGTCGCCGGGCGGGGTGATGGCGGTCACCTTCACCAACAAGGCGGCCAAGGAGATGCTGACCCGCCTGGGCGCGATGCTGCCGGTGCCGGTGCGGGGTATGTGGATCGGCACCTTCCACGGTCTGTGCAACCGCTTCCTGCGCGCCCACTGGAAGATCGCCGGCCTGCCGCAGGGCTTCCAGATCCTCGATTCGGCCGACCAGCTGTCGGCTGTCAAGCGGGTCGTCAAGGCGATGAAGCTCGACGAGGAGCGCTTCGTGCCGAAGCAGCTGGGCTGGTTCATCGCCGGCGCGAAGGAAAACGGCCAGCGGCCCAAGGACATCGAGCTGCGCGACGAGCAGACCCGCGTGATGGTCGAGGTGTACCAGGCCTACGAGGACCAGTGCCAGCGCGAAGGCGTGGTCGACTTCGCCGAGCTGATGCTGCGCACCTACGAGATCATGCGCGACGAGCCGGCGCTGCGCGAGCACTACCAGCGGCGTTTCCGCCACGTGCTGGTGGACGAGTTCCAGGACACCAACCGGCTGCAGTACGCCTGGCTGAAGATGTTCAGCGGCCCCGGGACAGCGGTGTTCGCGGTCGGCGACGACGACCAGAGCATCTACGCCTTCCGCGGCGCCCAGGTCGGCAACATGGCGGACTTCGAGCGCGAGTTCCGGGTCGAGCAGGTCATCAAGCTGGAGCGCAACTATCGTTCCTTCGGCAACATCCTCGACACCGCCAACGAACTCATCTCGCACAACTCGCGCCGCCTCGGCAAGAACCTCAGCACCGAGGCCGGCCCCGGCGAACCGGTGCGGGTGTTCGAGGCCACCAGCGATTTCGCCGAAGCGCAGTGGTTCGTCGAGGAGGCGCGCCAGCTGCACCGCGACGGCATTCCGCGCAGCCACATCGCCCTGCTGTACCGCAGCAACGCGCAGAGCCGGGTGATGGAAAGCGCGCTCTTCAACGCCGGGGTGCCGTACAAGGTGTACGGCGGCCTGCGCTTCTTCGAGCGGGCCGAGGTCAAGCATGCGCTGAGCTACCTGCGGCTGATCGAGAACCCGAGCGACGACACCAGCTTCCTGCGGGTGGTGAATTTCCCGACCCGGGGCATAGGCGCACGCACCCTGGAGCAGTTGCAGGATGCGGCACGCATCAGCGGGCGCAGCCTGTACCAGAGCGTGGGCGCCGTGAGCGGCAAGAGCGGGGGCAACCTGCAGGCCTTCGTGGCGCTGATCGACGCGATGCGCGAGGCCACCCGCGGGCTCACGTTGCGCGAGATCATCGAGCACATGCTCCATGCCTCCGGCCTGGTGGCCTTCTACCAGACCGACAAGGAAGGCAAGGACCGGCTGGAGAACCTGGAAGAGCTGGTGAATGCCGCCGAGGCCTTCGTCACCCAGGAGGGCTTCGGCAAGGACGCGGTGGCCCTGCCGGTGGACGAACATGCGGGCAGCCTGAGCCTGGGCAGCCCGCCGGCCGTGGCCGGGGTCGACCTGACGCCGGACGCAGAGACCGGCGAGATCATGTCGCCGCTGGCGGCCTTCCTGACCCACGCCTCGCTGGAGGCCGGCGACAACCAGGCGCAGGCCGGGCAGGACGCCATCCAGCTGATGACGGTGCACGCGGCAAAGGGCCTGGAGTTCGACGCGGTGTTCATCACCGGCCTCGAGGAGGGCTTGTTCCCGCACGAGAACAGCGCCTCCGACCTCGATGGGCTGGAGGAGGAACGGCGCCTGATGTACGTTGCCGTCACCCGCGCACGCCAGCGCCTGTACCTGAGCTTCAGCCAGACCCGCATGCTGCACGGCCAGACCCGCTACAACGTGAAGAGCCGCTTCTTCGACGAACTGCCCGAAGGCGCGCTGCGCTGGCTCACGCCGCGCAACCAGGGCTTCGGCTCGGGTTTCGCGCGCGAGTACCAGTCGGCCTGGTCGCGGGGATCGGGCCTGGGCGGCATCGTCGGCGCGGGCAAGGTCGAGAGCCGGTCCTCGGCCCCCGGCTTCGGTTCCGGGCCGAAGACCAGCAGCAGCCATGGCCTGCGTTCAGGCCAGGCGGTGTTCCACGCCAAGTTCGGCGAGGGGGTGGTGGTCACGCTCGAGGGGCAGGGCGAGGACGCCCGCGCCCAGGTCAATTTCGGCCGCCACGGCATGAAGTGGCTGGCCTTGAGCGTGGCCAAGCTGACGCCGGTGGATTGAGTCGCCCGCGCCCTGGGGCTCGCCCAGGCGCTCAGGAATCGGCGCGCTGCTTGTAGAGGCCGTACAGCCCCTTGCCGATCCAGAACAGGCCCAGGCCGTCGAAAAACAGGCTCATGGGGCTGAAGTCGCCGCGGAACACGGAGCCGCCCAGGGCGAGTCCGATGGCGATGAGGACCACTCCGGCGATGATGTTGGGCATGGGGTGTCGTGCTCCGTTCGGGTTGGCGGGGATCAGTCTTTTTTCTTGTCGGCTTCGGCCTCGTCGCCGTCGGGGGTGACGGCGTCGATGGTCGCGCCGATCACCTTGCCGGTCACCTTCACGCCGGTGCTGACCACCGCGCCGGTGACCGAGACCACCGCCCCGGCCACGCTCACCACGGCGCAGCCGTTCAGCAGGGGCAGCAGCAGGAGCAGGGCGGCAAGGGTTTTCATGACCGGTTGGGCGAGGCGGCGATGCGGGCGATTGTCCTCCGTTCGGCGCCGGGCGCATCGAGCGCGATTGTCATTGAACCGACATCCCGCCGTCACGGTGGTTTCATGCGTGGATCCTACGCTCGCGGGCGACGCATTCACCTACCGAAAGAGCCTTCCGTGAACAAAGCCGCAGATACTTTTCCTCTTCGTGCCGACGGGGCGGGACTTCCCGCTTCGGGCGGCCCGGATTTCGCCTCGGTGCTGCAGGCCCGCCTGAGCCGCCGCACGATGTTGCGCGGCGGGGTGGGCAGCGCCGCGGCGGCGGTGCTGGGAGGCTGGGGCGTCGCGGCCTGCGGGGGCGGCGACGACCCGGTGGCCGCCGCAGAGGCGGCGTCCCAGGCGCCCATCACCCGCCTCGGTTTCGCGCCGGTGGCCAAGAGCCTGGCCGACCGGGTGAGCGTGCCGGCGGGCTATACCGCCACGCCGATCTATGCGCTGGGCGATCCGCTCGACGCCGCCACGCCGGCATTCAGGAACGACGGCACGGACACCGGTTTCGAGCACCGGGCCGGCGACCACCACGACGGCATGGAGTATTTCGGCCTGTCGGCCGATGGCAGCCGCCGCGATGCCTTGGGTTCCGAACGGGGCTTGCTGGCCATCAACCACGAAGCCACCAGCAACAAGGACGTGCGCGCCTATTACCTGCATGCCGACGGCGGCACGACCAACCCACGCCCGCCCGGCGAGGCCGACAAGGAGATCGCGGTGCACGGCCTCTCGGTGGTCGAGGTGCGCAGGAGCGCCGGCGCCTGGGGCTATGTCCAGGACTCGAGCTACAACCGCCGCGTCACGCCGCTGACGCCGGTGGAAATCCACGGGCCGGCACGTGGCCATGCGCTGCTCAGGACCCGCTATTCGCCCTCGGGCACCGCGACCCGCGGCACCCTCAACAACTGCGGCACCGGGCTCACGCCCTGGGGCACGTACCTGTCGGGCGAAGAGAACTGGGCCGGCTACTTCACCCGCGGCGCCGGCGACGACGCCATGCGCGCCGACCGCAGCGTGGTGTCCCTGAAGCGTTACGGCCGCGCCCAGGGGGCGGCCAGCCGCCACGGCTGGGAGACCGCCGGCGAGGCCGACACCTACGCGCGCTGGAACATCGGCCGGACCGGCGCCAGCAGCGACGGCAGCGACGACTACCGCAACGAGCTCAACGGCTTCGGCTACATGGTCGAGATGGACCCGTACGACAAGTCGGTGGCCTTGCGCAAGCGCAGCGCGCTCGGCCGTTTCGCCCACGAAAGCGCGGCCTTCGGCCTGCTGCGGCCGGGCAAGCCGCTGGCGGTGTACATGGGGGACGACTCCACCGGCGAGTACCTGTACAAGTTCGTCAGCGCGGCTTCCTGGAACCCGGCGGACGCCACGCCGGTCCACCCCATCTCGACCGGCGACAAGTACCTCGACTCGGGCCGGCTGTACGTGGCGAAGTTCGCCGCCGACGGCCGCGGCGAGTGGATCGAGCTGGACATCGCCCATCCGCTGATCGCTGCGTACGCCGCCTATGCCTTCGCCGACCAGGCCGACGTGCTGGTGAACGCCCGCCTGGCCGCCGATGCGGTGGGGGCCACGAAGATGGACCGGCCCGAATGGTGCGCGGTGCACCCGGCCACCGGCGAGATCTACTACACCCTCACCAAGAACGACAAGCGCAGGGTCGAGCCGACGGCCTCCGAGCACGGGGTCGATGCGCCCAACCCGCGTGCGTACAGCGACGCGCGGGGTGCGGCCACGCTCAAGGGCAATGTCAACGGCCACATCGTCCGGCTGGCGGAGACGGCGGGCGAGGGCGCCGCCACCGGCTTCCGCTGGGACGTCTACCTCTTCGGCGCCGAGGCGGGCGCACCGGCCGGGCTGGTGAACCTGTCGGGCTTGAGCGCCGACCAGGATTTCTCCAGCCCCGACGGCCTGTGGTTCAGCCGGAACACCGGCCTGTGCTGGATCCAGACCGACGACAGCGCCTACACCGACGTCAGCAATTGCATGATGCTGGCGGGGGTGCCGGGCCGGGTGGGCGACGGCGCGAAAACCACGCTCGAGCATGTGAAGGCGGACGGCGGCACGCTGTCGGTCGACACCTATGTCGGCCAGCCGCCGAGCGCCGACACGCTGCGGCGTTTCCTGGTCGGCCCGGTCGACTGCGAACTGACGGGATGCGCCGAAACGCCGGACGGCCGCACGCTGTTCGTCAACATCCAGCATCCGGGCGAGACCTTGGCGGCGGTCGCCGACATCCTCGATCCGGCCCGTTATCCCAGCCACTGGCCGGGCAACGCGGGCTACCAGGCCGCGGCCGGCAACAGCGTGTCGCGGCCGCGTTCGGCCACGCTGGCCATCACCAAGGACGACGGGGGGCGCATCGGAACCTGATGCGCTTCGGGTGGGCGGCGGCAGCCGCCCCCGTTCGCCATGGGCAGCGAGCCGCGGGGGGAGACCCTCGCGGCTTTTCCGTTTTCGGGGAAGGGCGAACCGGACCCGCCCCCCTGCGCGGGGCGGCACTGCCATGGTTGGACCGGGCAGGCAAGGGAATTGCCTTGAACGCCGGGAAAAGGATGTTTTATGACATCCTGCGAGCAAGCTTCTTCTCTTCACCCATGCAAGAGCACTTTTCCATGCGCATCTTTTCGGACATCCTGTCGAAACTGACCGCCCTGGTGCACACCGACGCCGCCACGGAGTGCCACTCCGAAGCGTCGGATTACGTGGTGGTGCACGAGGTCGTCAACGACACCGAACGGGAGATGCGTGTGTTCCTGGAGATGACCTGCGAAGAGATCTTCCTGGCGCCGGGCCAGCGGATGCAGCTGCTCGCCAAGCCGAGCGAGGACTTGTTGCCTCTGACGGTTACACCCTTGCAAGACGGTTTGCAGATCTTCCCGAACCGGCAGTTTGATCCGGACTGGCACATCCGTTTCAAGGGCAAGCTGATCAAGCCGGGGTACCCGACTCGCCTGGCCGAACTCGAGTGAGGGCCCCGCCCGGCCTCCGACCTGCCGAGGCACCCCGGGCGCAAGCCCTTGCCGCTGCAGACCCTGGTCTTTCCCGCATGCCACCGAGCCGGAGGGCTCGAGTGCCGAGCTTTTCATCCATGAGCATCATTTCAAGCATCACCTCCCGGCTACTCGCCATCCTTCGTCCACCGGCGCAAGCCCCGGTGCTGTTCAACGCGGAGCATTTCATCTACGTCAAACTGCCGGGCGCCATCGGCCCGGCGGACCGCGGCGAGCGCTACGAAGACCGCATCGACCCGGTGCTGGCGCAGGAAGGGCTGGGCTCGGTCTCGGGAGGGGGATCCTCCCTCGGCGTCGAAGGTCCCGACGGCAGCCGGGCGATCGAATTCTGCGGCATCGACATCGACGTGACCGACTGCGAGCGCGCGCGAGCCGTCCTGCGCAAGCTGCTCCCGGTGCTGCAAGCGCCTTTCGGCACCGAGCTCCACTACACCCGCAGCGGCGTGCGCCTGCAGGACGAATACGGCAGCGCCGGCTGGGTGCTCGAGATGCCGCGCACCTTCCTGCACCCGGGCTGGGGCGTCTAGCGGCGGAGGCCGGCAGGGCCGGCCTCAGCCGCCCTTGGCTCCCTCGGCCCGCACGGCGGCCAGGCGGAGGGCCGCCTGCTGCGCGTTCTCGTCGTGGTCGCCCACCAAGGTAAGAAACCCGGCTCCCGGCGCAGCGCGTCCAGGGCCCCGGCCTGCTCGACACGCAGCAGCGCGCGGCAGAAGCAGCGCATCAGCTCCCCGGCGGCTTGTTCGCTGTCCTCATCGTCGACGTCGCCTCATGGCAGGTCCCGGCCTCGAAGGCGGGCGAAGGAAGACCGGACATGTTGAACGCCAGGGTTGGCCTGGTGCGATGAAAGAAGGATCAGGGCAAGCCAGTGCCACATCGAGCAGGCCGAGCGGAAACAGTCCGTGCCTTGCCTTGGCACGAGCGAAGCGAAGTGCAGAAAAATGCCTGAGCGGTGGCGGCGATGCAATGCGAAGCGAGCCACGCACGAGCGAAGCCAAGTGCCCCATCAAGCAACTCCCGAAGGACGGGTCCCCCGGCCCGAAGGGAGGCGCCCCCTTGGGGGGCAGGAGCGATAGCGACGTGGGGGCTAACCTAACCCCTCCCGATGTAGGGCATCTTGGTGGCCATGATCGTCATGAACTGCACATTCGCCTCCAGGGGCAGCCCGGCCATGTGCACGATGGCGTTCGCCACATGGGCGACGTCCATGCGCGGCTCGGCCAGCGTCTGCCCGTTGGCCTGCAGGATGCCGCTGGCCATGGGCACGGTCATGTCGGTGGCCGCGTTGCCGATGTCGATCTGGCCGCAGGCGATGTCGTGCGCCCGGCCGTCGAGCGAGGTCGAGCGGGTCAGGCCGGTGATGGCGTGTTTGGTGGCGGTGTAGGGCGCGCTGTGCGGCCGCGGCACATGCGCGGCGATCGAGCCGTTGTTGATGATGCGCCCGCCGCGCGGCGATTGTCGTTTCATCAACCGGAAGGCCTGCTGCGTGCACAGGAAGGCGCCGGTGAGGTTGACGTCCAGCACCTGCTTCCACTGGGCCGGGCTGAGTTCGTCCAGGGGCACGGCCGGTGCGCCCGCGCCGGCGTTGTTGAACAGCAGGTCGAGCCTGCCGAAACGCGCGGCCGTGGCGTCGAACAAGGCCTTCACCGAGTCGGGGTCGGCGACGTCGGTGGGCACGGCCAGGCAGTGCCTGCCCAGCGCCCCCGCCTGGGCGACGGTGTCCGCCAGCGCGTCGGCGCGGCGGCCGGCCAGCACCACGGCATAGCCGGCCCGCAGCAGGGCCAGTGCGGCGGCACGTCCGATGCCCGTGCCCGCGCCCGTGACCAGGGCAATCCTTGTCGGCTGGTTCATGGTCTCCACGGGCTTAGGCATCGGCGGGCTCCATCGCCATCTCGAAGCTGTCGATGAAACTGAAAAAGAGCGATGCGTACATCACCGTGAAGAACATCAGCCCGGCGGGGAACATGATGCGTTCCGCCCAGGGCGCCAGGCCGAGCATGGTCAGCAGCATCGAGCTGGCCAGGCCGAAGGCGAACAAGGAGCCGAACCAGGTCGCGGCGTAGACCAGGAACGCCAGCCTGTTGCGCCACACCGCCATGGTGCTGAAAAACAGCGCCTTGGCGGCCGTGTGCCCGCCCCAGTGGACCAGGGCGGGGGCATACCAGAAGGGCAGGCTCAGCAGCAGCGACAGCAGCCCGCGGGCCAGAAGCCCCTGGATCAGCTGCGGGTCCTGCAGCGCGGCGGCGACGTCCTCGGGCTTGGGGTTCTCATTCGAGATCACTTGTTGCAGGGCGAGCAGCTTGCCGCCGTCGAACCAGTGGCACAGCAGCATGATCAGCACCGAGCCGGCGGTGTACAGCAGGCCGAGCTGGAGCAGCGCCCGCGTGCGCGCCTTGGTGACCCGCAAGGGCAGCACGAACACCCCCGGGTTGGGCGAGCCGCCCTGCAGGGCCTGCTGGGTGGCGATCATGAAGGCCAGGCTCACCAGGGGCAGGCTGGCGAAGAGCGTCGCCGGCCCGATGTACGGCAGGCTCAGCAGGATGAAGGAGGCGAACAGGAAGGTGGCCAGCAGCGCCGAGAAGGCGAGCGGACGGTGCACGAACACCCCCAGGCCCTGGCGCAGCCAGGCGGCGCCCCGGCGCGGCGCGACGACTTGCAGTCTCATGCGTGATTCCATGCGCGGGCTCAGGTGGCCAGGCCGGGATGCCAGGGCGCGTCGATCCGCTGGCGCAGCACCCGCTCGAAGTGGGCGGGGTCGTGGGCGGTGAGCACGGCGGCGTCGCGCGGCAGGTGGAAGTCCCAGAGGCGGGAGATCCAGAAGCGCAGCGCGGCGGCGCGCAGCAGGGCCGGCATCAGGCGGCGTTCGGCGCTCGTCAGCGGGCGCACGGCGTCGTAGGCGGCCACGAAGGCGTTGGCCCGCTCCTCCACCAGGCGGCCGTTGTCGAGGTCGATGCACCAGTCGTTCAGGCACACCGCGACGTCGAACAGGAAGGTGTCGATCGCGGCGAAATAGAAGTCGAAGAAACCGGTCAGCTCGTGCCCGTCGAACATGACGTTGTCGCGGAACAGGTCGGCGTGCACCGGACCGCGCGGCAGGGCGATGTAGGCCGGGGTGTCGGCCAGGTGCTGCTGGAAGGCGAGTTCGGTCTCGATCAGCTCGCGCTGGCCGGCGTCGAGGTGCGGCAGCACCACGGGCACGGTCTCGCTCCACCAGGCCAGGCCCCGCAGGTTGGGCTGCCGGCGGGGATAGTCGGCGCCGGCCAGGTGCATGCGCGCCAGCATCGCCCCGACCCGCTCGCAATGCAGGCTGTCGGGCGCCAGCTGGTGGCCGCCCTCCAGGCGGTTGACCACTGCCGCGGGCTTGCCGCAGAGCTGGTGCAGGATGTCGCCGGCGGCGTCGGCCTGCGGGTCGGGCACCGGGATGCCCCGGCCCGCGAGGTGTTTCATCAGGTGCAGGTAGAAGGGCAGCTGCTCGGCGCTCAGGCGCTCGAACAGGGTGAGCACGTAGCGGCCGCGGCTGGTGTCGGCGAAATAGTTGGTGTTCTCGATGCCCGAGGCAATGCCCTTGAGCTGGCCCAGTTCGCCGAGCCCCAAGCGCCGGCACAGCTCGGCCGCAGCATCGAAGCCGACTTCGGTGAAGACAGCCATCAGAACCCCAGCACCGGCCAGACGCGTTGGCCGTTCGCACCGCCGATGCCGCCATGCCGCGGCAGCAGCACCTCGTAGCGGCCGGGGAACGGGCCCTTGGTGCGCACGCTGACGCGCTGGGTCTCCCCACGCACCTTGAGCTCGTCCACGCGGATGCCGTCGTCCTCGACGATGATGTTCTCCACCACCGGCTCGGGCGGTCTCTTCTGCTCGGCGGCGGGAGCGGGTTCGGCGGCGCGGGCAAGGCTCGACACGAGCGCTACCGCCGCCAGCAGCGGGGTGATTGGCTTCATGCGGCCATTGTAGTGGGGCGCATCCGGGTGTCGGGAAGCCCTTCGGGGGGCCGGGGCGGCGGCCCGCTTCCCATTTTTGTGCGCTGCGGTGTCCCTGGGCCGGGGACGGGTTGCCCGGCATCCCCGACAATGCGCCCATGAACGCTCCCACCTTGTTCGATCCCGGCATGCTGCTGCTGGTCGATGGCTCCAGCTACCTGTACCGTGCCTATCACGCGCTGCCCGACCTGCGTGGCCCGGACCGCTTCCCCACCGGGGCCATCCATGGCATGGCGGCCATGATGCGCCGGCTGCGCGAGCAATATCCGGCCCGCCTGGGGGCCTGCGTCTTCGATGCCAAGGGCCCGACCTTCCGCAACGAGTGGTATGCCGAGTACAAGGCGCAGCGCGCGCCCATGCCCGACGACCTGGCGCTGCAGATCGAGCCCATCCACGAGCTGGTCCGGCTGCTCGGCTGGCCGGTGCTGATGGTGCCCGGCATCGAGGCCGACGACGCCATCGGGACCCTGTCGTGCGCCGCCGCGCGCAAGGGCCACAGCGTGGTCATCTCCACCGGCGACAAGGACATGGCCCAGCTCGTCAACGAGCGGGTGACCCTGGTCAACACGATGACGCTGGAGACGCTCGACGTGCCCGGCGTGGCGGCCAAGTTCGGCGTGCCGCCCGAGCGCATCATCGACTACCTGACCCTGATCGGCGACGCGGTCGACAACGTCCCCGGCGTCGACAAGGTGGGGCCGAAGACGGCGGTGAAGTGGATCACCGAACACGGCTCGCTCGACGGCGTGATGGCCGCGGCGGCGGGCATGAAGGGGGTCGCCGGCGAGAACCTGCGCCGTGCGCTCGACTGGCTGCCCCAGGGCCGCCGCCTCATCACCATCCTCACCGACTGCGACCTGGCGGGCCATGTGAGCGGCTGGCCCGATTTCGAGTCGCTGGTGCTGGGCGAGGTCGAGCGCGAGAAGCTGCTCGAGTTCTATACCCGTTTCGGCTTCAAGACGATGAAGCGCGACCTCGAGGCCGCGATGGGCGCGTCCGGCGTATCGGTGCCCGTGGCCGCCCCCGGCGACAACGGCGACCTCTTCAAGGACGCCGCCGAACGGCCGGTGATCGAACGCCGCTACGACACCGTGCTCGATGCCGGGCTGCTGGAGTCCTGGATCGCCCGCCTGGAGGCGGCGCCGCTGGCCGCGCTGGACACCGAGACCGACTCGCTGGACGCGATGCGGGCGCGCATCGTCGGCATCTCCTTCAGCGTGGAGCCCGGCGTCGCCGCCTATGTGCCGCTGCGCCACGACTACGCCGGCGCGCCTGCCCAGCTGCCTCTGGACGAGGTGCTGGAGCGGCTGCGCCCCTGGCTCGAGAATCCCCAGGCCAGGAAGGTCGGGCAGCACGTCAAGTACGACCTGCAGGTGTTCGCCAACCATGGCATCCAGGTGCGCGGCTACGAGCACGACACCATGTTGCAAAGCTACGTGCTCGAGGCCCACAAGCCGCACAACCTGGAGAGCCTGGCCTCGCGTCACCTGGGACGCACCGGCCTGAGCTACGAGGACGTCTGCGGCAAGGGCGCGAACCAGATTCCCTTCTCCCAGGTCGAGCTGGAACGCGCCGCGCTGTATTCCGGCGAGGACAGCGAGATGACCCTGCAGGTGCACCAGGCGCTGTGGCCGCTGCTGCAGGCCGAGCCGCGCCTGCGCGAGGTGTATGAAGGCATCGAGATGCCGGTGGCCGCGGTGCTGCAGCGCATCGAACGCAACGGCGTGCTGATCGACCCGGTGGTGCTGGCGCAGCAAAGCCAGGAGCTCGGCGAACGCATGCTGGCCCTGGAGCGCGAGTCGCACGAACTCGCCGGCCAGCCCTTCAACATGGGCTCGCCCAAGCAGATCGGCGAGATCCTGTTCGGCAAGCTGGGCCTGCCGGTGGTCAAGAAGACCGTCAGCGGCGCCCCCAGCACCGACGAGGAGGTGCTGGCCAAGCTGGCCGAGGACTACCCGCTGCCGGCCAAGCTGCTGGAGCACCGCAGCCTGGCCAAGCTCAAGGGCACCTACACCGACAAGCTGCCGCTGATGGTCAACCCCGGCACCGGCCGCGTGCACACCAACTACGCGCAGGCGGTGGCCGTGACCGGGCGGCTGTCGAGCAACGAGCCCAACCTGCAGAACATCCCCATCCGCACCTCCGAGGGCCGGCGCGTGCGCGAGGCCTTCATCGCGCCGCCGGGGCATGTGATCATGAGCGCCGACTATTCGCAGATCGAGCTGCGCATCATGGCCCACATCAGCGACGACGCGAACCTGCTGCGCGCCTTCGCCGACGGCATGGACGTGCACCGGGCGACGGCGGCCGAGATCTTCGGCGTCGAGCCGGCGGCGGTGAGCAGCGAGCAGCGGCGCTATGCCAAGGTCATCAATTTCGGCCTGATCTACGGCATGAGCGCCTTCGGGCTGGCCGGCAACCTGGGCATCGAGCGCGGGGCGGCCGCCGCCTACATCGAGCGGTATTTCACCCGCTACCCCGGGGTCAAGCGCTACATGGACGAGACCCGCGCCTCGGCCAAGGACTGCGGCTACGTCGAGACGGTGTTCGGGCGGCGCCTGTGGCTGCCCGAGATCAACAGCCCGAACGGGCCGCGCCGCGCCGGGGCCGAACGGGCTGCCATCAATGCGCCCATGCAGGGCACGGCGGCCGACCTGATCAAGCTGGCCATGATCGCGGTGCAGCGCAGGCTCGACGAGCAGGGGCTGGCCACCCGCATGGTGATGCAGGTGCACGACGAACTGGTGCTCGAAGTGCCCGACGAGGAACTGGACTGGGCGCGCGCCGAGATCCCGCGCCTGATGGCCGGCGTGGCCGAGCTGAAGGTGCCCTTGCTGGCCGAGGTCGGCGTGGGGCCGAACTGGGACCGGGCGCATTGACGCGGCGCTTGCGCCTACGGTGGCGGCCACACCTGCCGCTCCTCGGCGTCCTCGAAGGCCGACCAGCCGAGGTGGGCGGCGATGCGGCCGGCCAGCGCCTCGTACCAGGCCGCCGGCCCGTGATGGGAGCAGACCAGCTCGACGACGTTGACCTGCTCCAGCCAGGTGCCGTCGCAGGCGTAGCCTCCATGGGTGTCGCAGTCGGCCAGGATGAGGCCCACCCAGGGGGCGCCGGGGGCGGGCCCGAAGTCCATCGGCCCGGTCTGCTGCAGCTCCGGCAAGGTGGCCAGGAAAGCCACCAGCGGCCCGGTCGGCACATGGCCGGAATAGGCCGGACCCGAGCGCAGGGTCAGGTACCACGACATGAACGATTTCCCTTGGCTTGCATTCCTTCACGGCGATCCTGCCGTGCTCCGGGTTTACCCTGGATCGGCTGGCGAAGCCGGGCGCCCGGGCACACAATCAAAGGCTAGCCCCGGGGTCCGCCATGAAACATGACCACGTCGCGTCACCGCAGCGGTCAAGACGGCTGATTGTCGCCGCCGCGGGCCTGTGCCTGCTTTCCCCGTCATGGCGCGCGGCGCGGGCGGAACCCCCGGCGCCGTTCGTGCTCGGCATGGACACCACCGAAACGACTTTCTACGGGCGGTGGCTGCAGCGGGTCTATGGCGAGGCGCTTCAGCGCCTGAACCTTCGCCTCGAGCTGGCGATCTTTCCGACCAAGCGCCTGAGCATGATGGCCGACCAGGGCAGCATCGACGGCGAAATGCTGCGTGCCCCGGGCTATGGCGCAGAACACCCGGAGCTGATCCGCGTCGACGAGTCCCTGATGCAGACGGCGTTTTCCGTCTATGGCGCGCGGTCCATGCCAGGTATCAAGCGGCTGGAAGACCTGCCGACGGCCGGCCTGCCGGTGCTTTACCGGCGCGGTGTCGCCGGCTGCGAGAACGCCTTGCGGGCCCTGCTGCCGGCGCACCGGCTGTCCGAGGTGACCACCACCCTCCAGGGCCTGGAGATGTTGTCGGCCGGGCGGGCGGCCTTCTTCTGCGAGGTCGACAGCTCGGTGTGGAACGTGCTCTATTCGCCGCCGGCGCGGCATCCGGCCGAGGTGGAAAAACTGTTCGACATCGGCGCGCCGGTTCCTCTGCATCCCTACCTGCACCGCAAGCATGCGGATCTCGTGCCGCGGCTCGCCTCCACGCTGAAGCAGATGAAGGCCGAGGGCCTGCTCGAGCACTACCGCCTGGAGGTGATCGGCGGGGTCCAGCGTTCCGAAGGTTCGCCGCCGCCGCGGCGCTGAGCCCGGCCCCGCGCGCATTTCAAGACCGGGTGTAGCGGGTGGCGGTGAGGGCCTCCGACACGGCCGAGGTCTTGTTGTCCTTGTAGGCATGGGCGCGCAGGGTCGCGCGCACCTCGGCATCGGTCAGCGAGGCGGCCCGGCCTTTCGGATGGACGATCCAGACCGACTTGCATTCCATGCCGCCGTGCAGGGCCACGGCCCGGTCCAGCTCGGCCTGGCTGGACACGACGGCCACCAGGACGCTGGCGGCACGCGGGTCGGCCGTCTGCGCGCCGCGCAGCGCGGCGGCCAGCGCGGGGTCGGTCAGCGGGCCGCTGACCCAGGCCCGGCGCTGCGGCCCCACGCCCAGTTTGCTCGCCAGCGACGGGGGCGGCGTGCTCAGCTTCTTCAGCCATCGCTGCGCCTCGGGCTCACCCAGCTCGAGCGCCACGTTCTCCGTGCCGCAGTTGAAACGCAGCTGGCCGTCCACCACCCGCGGGGCCTCGATGGCGCCCAGGCCGAAGCGCCGCTTGATGGCGCCTCGCAAGAGGAGGGCGTCGGATTCCAGCAGCGCCTTCGCCCATGCCGTTTCGCTCCCCACGGTGCAGTTGCATTCGGCTTCACGTCCCATCGGAAAACTCCAACTTCGCCAAGGCCTCCAGGGCGCAGGCCAGCACCCGGCGGTCGGTACGGTACATCCAGTGGCGGCCGCGCTTGTCCAAGCCCAGCAGGCCGCACTTGCGCAGGACCTTCAGGTGCTCCGACACGCTGGCCAGGGCCAGCGCGGAACGCTCGGCGAGTTCGCCCGCGGCGCACTCCCGGTTCATGCAGGCCTGTACGAACAAGCGCCGTTCCCGGTGCGACAAGGCCCGGAGAATCTCGTCGAGACGGGTGTCGTCAATCCTGCTTCTCCTCGATCAGCGTGATCAGGTTGCCCGCCGGATCCTGTACCTGCGCCTTGCGCACCCAGCCGTTGTCGGTGGGCGGCATGTGGATGCGGCCGTCGTATTGCGCTACCAGCTCCAGCGTGGTGTCGAGGTCGGGCACGACGATGCCGATGGTGATGGCGGGGGTCTCGCTTTCGACCAGGGCGCCCCGGACCGTGCCGGGCGGGGTGCCGAGCGCCGCATAACCGGGGCCTCGCGGCTGGGGGGCCCATCCGAGGACCTCGCGGTAGAACGAGGCCAGCGCGTCGATGTCCGGGCCGTAGACGTCGAAGTGGCCGAGGCCGAAGGGGATGTGGGTGGGGGAGTGATTCATCGCGTCTCCTGGCGGATGGATTGAATTATTTCGTCTTGTTCCGAAATGTCAAGCGCGGATGCGACCTCATCCCCGGGTGGGTGTCCTGGGTACCGGCAGCAGGCGGATGCCGGCCGCCAGCCGCTCGATGTGTCCCTCCCGGGCCAGCGCGGCGAGGGCGCGGTAGAGGGCCTCGTGGGTCAGGCCGAGGTCTTCCGCCAGGTGCTTGAGGGTGCCCTCGGTGGTCCACAGCCCGGACCCGTCGCAGCGCAGGCGCAGGAACTGCAGCACGCGTTCGCGCGCCGAGCGGATCTGGCGGATCTCGACGCGGGTGCGCAGGCCTTGCAGCCGGTGGGCCAGTTCGGCCGTGAACGCCCACAGCGACTCGGGGGCGGCCCGGAGCTGCCGCGCCAGCGCCTCCTTCGGGTACAGCCACACCTCGCTGCGCGCGAGCGCGACGGCGTCGCAGTGGTAGTGCGTCGAGAACAACGAGGCTTCGGCGAACAGCTCGCC
This sequence comes from uncultured Rhizobacter sp., assembly GCA_966211755.1. Taxonomy (GTDB): domain Bacteria; phylum Pseudomonadota; class Gammaproteobacteria; order Burkholderiales; family Burkholderiaceae_C; genus Rhizobacter. Next base: position 23,565 of record CBIHOH010000050.1, read on the forward strand.
GGCGCGTGCGGTGTGCATGCCGACCTCGCTGCCGCCGGGGGTGCAACGCAGCAGCCGGATGCGGCCCGTCACCAGCCGGAAGACCCCGACGCAGGCATCCCCTTGGCGAAACAGCGGCTCGCCGGCAACCAGTCGCCGCGGAACCGGGTCCAGTCCGGGCAGGGCGTCCAGCATGGAGCTGGCCGCGTCGGGCGGCAGCGGCGGGGCGCTGAAGGGTGTCGTCGACATGTATGACTGCAATCATAGGCGGATCGGTGGCTGGGCGGGAAGATCACGGCTTCGAACCACTCTTCGCCTTTTCCATGGCGTTTCCGATCATGAAATCCTTGTTTGCCGTCGTCCTTGTCCTGGCTGCGTCCGCAGCCGCCGCTTCGGGCCAGCCGGTCGCACACGAGCCCGGCGCCGGCCATGCCGCCCATGCCGGCGCCGGGGCTTCGGCGGCGCCGGCCTCCCAGCCGTCCGGCCGCTCGCCCTACGCGGGCCTGCAGGGGCGGAGCATCAAGGCCTTTTCGGATGAGCAACTGGCCGATCTGCGGGCGGGCAAGGGCATGGCGCTGGCGCTGCCGGCCGAGCTCAACGGCTATCCGGGGCCGGCCCATGTGCTCGAGCTGGCCGAGCGGCTGGGGCTGGACGAGGCCCAGCTGCAGCAGACCCGCCACTTGATGGGCCGGATGAAAGCCGAAGCCCTGGTGCTGGGCGAGCGGCTGGTGGCCGCGGAGTCCGAGCTGGACCGCTTGTTCAGCCAGCAGCGGGCCAGCGCCGCCGCCGTGGCGGAGGCGAGCGCGGCGGCGGCCCGGGCGCAGGGCCTGCTGCGGGCGTCGCACCTGCAGTACCACCTGGACATGGTGGAGCTGCTCACGCCCGCGCAGGTCGCCCGCTACCGGCAGCTGCGGGGATACGAATAAGCCCCTGCCCCGGGGCGGTCCTCAGGCCCCCGCTTCGTCGGGGAGGTGGCCGTCGCCGCGGATCGACTCGCGGCCGGCCTGGTCGCGCAGCCGCCCGATGGTGCTGTCGAGCGCGCGCCGGAGCTTGTCCATCGAGCCGCTCAGGGCATCGGCCACCTTGGGTGCGTGGTGGCTCACCGCCACCGGGTCGTGCCCGGCCAGCCGGGCTTCCAGCAGGCAGCGCTTGTCCTGGTTGCCGGACTTGTCGGCGTTGTCGTCCGCGAAGTGGACTTCCACCCGCGTGATGTGATCGCGAAAGCGGGCCAGCTTGTCGGACAGCTCGGATTCGACCCATTTCGAGAAAGCGTCGCTGGCTTCGATATGGGCGTCGGTGTGCACCTTGATTTGCATGTGTGGCCTTTTCTCGTGATTTCCGGTGCGGGGCACCGGCGGAACATCTCAACCGCTCACCGCCACCCTACCACTTTCGGCGCGGCCGCAGGCCGGGTTCCATGCACACGACGCAGTCTGCGCACAGGCGCCGCACCGCGCCGGCTGGCGCAGTGCGCACGACCCGGTCAGTCGTTGTCCTCCGACGGGCGGCGCTTGGGCTTGTCCTTGCGCCGGGCCGCCTCGGCGGCCAGGCCTGCGGCCAGCCAGGCGGCGTATTCGTCCGGCGTCTCGAGCGTGATGCGTCCCAGCACCCCGGCGCGGAATTCGTGGATGAGCACCTCGGCCGCCTTGGTCATGTTGACGCGCCCGCCGCCCAGCATCGCGCCGCGTTTGCGGCCGATGGCGTCCAGCACCACCTCGTCCTGCATGGCGCTGCAGTCGCCCAGCTTGTAGCGTTCCTCGACCACGCCGGGGTAGTGGCTGCGCAGGTAGTGCAGCAACTCCAGCGCCACCTCTTCCTCGTTGAAGGCGTTGCGGCCGACGCCGCCGCTGGCGGCCAGGTTGTAGCCGCTTTTCTCGACGATGATCTTCGGCCACAGCATGCCGGGGGTGTCGAAGAGATAGAAGTCGTTGGCCAGGGTGAGGCGCTGCTCGACCTTGGTGATGCCGGGCTCGTCGCCGGTCTTGGCCGCGCGCCGGCCCATCAGCGTGTTGATCAGGGTCGACTTGCCGACGTTGGGGATGCCGCAGATCAGCACCCGCAGCGGCTTGGCCATGCCGCCGCGCAGCGGGGCCAGTTCGCGGCAGGCGGGGATCAGCCGCTGGGCGGGGGCCGTCACGCTGGCGTCCAGGCCGATGGCTTTGGTGGCGGGCCGGGCGTTGTAGTGCGCCAGCCATTGTTCGGTGCGCTCGGGGTCGGCCAGGTCCTGCTTGTTGAGCAGCTTGAGCGTGGGCTTGCCCTCGGTGAGCGAGGCCAGCATCGGGTTGGCGCTGGAGCCGGGCAGGCGCGCATCCAGCAGTTCGACCACCACGTCCACACCGGCCTTGACCCGGTCGATGATCGCTTTCCGGGTCGAATTCATGTGACCCGGGAACCATTGAATGGCCATCTTCTGCTTCTTTCTGTAGGGGCGGCCGCCGCGTTGCGGAGGCCGGGCAGGCGCTGGCGCCAGGGGCGAACTTTAGCCGACGCCGCACGCGCCGGGCGCCGCGGCGGCGGGCCGGCGCAGCGGCCTCAGGCCGCCGCCCCGGGCAGGATGAGCTTGACCAGCGTGCCGTGCCGCGGCTTGGAGAACAGCCGGACCTGGGCGCCCAGCAAGGCCGCCGAATGGCGCACGATGGACAGGCCCAGGCCGTAGCCGCCGCCGGCCGAGGAGCGGTCGCCCAGGCTGTTGCCGCCCTGGACGAAGGCCTCGAAGACCCGGGCGCTGTCGGCCTCGGACAGGCCCTCGCCGTTGTCCAGCACCAGGATCTCGATCGCGCGCTGCCGCGAGCGCGCGGCCACCAGGACCTTGCCGCGCGAGAACTTGAGGGCATTGGAGATCAGGTTCTCGAGGATGCGGAACAGGATCTTTTCATCGGTGTCCAGGACCTGCGCCGTGTACCTGAACCTCAGGCCGATCTGTCGATGCAGGGCGGCGTCCTCGAACTGCAGCTCCAGGCGCTGGAAGACATCCTGCAGCGACACCTGGCTGATGCTCGGACGCACGCTGATGGTTTCCATGCGCGTGATCTCGAGGAAATTGTCGAGGTAGCGCTGCAGATCGGCGAGGGCCGACTTGAACCGGGCGAGGATGTTGGGGCCGCCCTGCGTGCCGCTGCGATGCGCCGCGTTGACCAGCAGCTGCATGCCGTGCAGGCGCTGCCTGAAGTCGTGGCTGGCGGCGTTGAAGAACTGCGACTTCGTGCGCAGCTGGTTCAGCGACTCGGATTTCAGCCGCCTCAGGATGTCGTTCTTGGACTGGATCTTGGAGACCAGTCCCCAGGCCAGGAACCAGACCAGCGTGCACGCCGTGATGACCGAGACGGTGAAGATGAGGATGAAGTTCCTGAGCAGCCGGTTGAAGGACTCGAAGGCCTCCTCCTCGGGGTAGACCGTGGCCAGGATCCACTCGGTGGAGGGAATGCGGGTGAAGCTGCCGATGGCCGGCCGCCCGTCGCGTTCCAGGGTCTTGCAGGTGCCTTCGAAGCCGTTCAGCGCGCGCTCGAACGCGGGGTTGCTGCCCGGGGCGTAGGCGCGCTGCAACAAGCGGCTGCGGTCCGGATGCATGATGAGCTGGCCTTCCTTGGTGACGATGTAGACGAACCCGGTCTTGCCGATGACGGTATCGGCGACATGGCCCAGCAGCCGCGGATGGGTCAGGCCGAAGCTTCCGGCGTTGGTGCCGATGAGCTGGCTTCCGTCCTTGGAGAACACCGGGGTGGAGAACATGATGACCACGTCGTGGTCGTCCTTGGTGGTCACGAAGGGTTGCGAGATCACCGGGCCGCGGGTGCGCACGGCTTCGCGGTGGTAGTCCCTCCAGCTGAAGTCCTGGCCGCGCCGGTTGGGCAGGAAAGGCCGCTCGGCGATCAGTCGGCCGGCCGGGGAAAACAAGAAGACGCTGCGCTCGAAGATGGCGTTCAGGCCGGCGTTGGTGTCGAGGTATTTCTGTGCCGCTTCGCCGGAGGCCACATCCTCGGCCGTGACCGCCCGGGCGCTGCTGATGAGCGCGTTCTTCAGCGTGATCAGTTGCTGGTCGAGATTCTTCGACATCGAGACGGCCAGGGTATGCTGCTCGGCGAACAAGGTTTCCTCGAGGTTGGCGCGGAAAAGCCAGAGCTGCACCGTGGTGATGGCCAGGAGGGCGAATGCCATCGACAGCGCGCTGACGAGCGCGATTTTCGACGGCAGCCTGAGGCCGCTGCGTTTCAGCTGGCGTTTCATGGCGCATTCGGGGCCGGCAGATGCCCCATGCGGATGCCGGTGGCGACGGCCTGGTCGATATTGGATGCACGCAGCGCGTGGAAAATCGCCTGGATGTGGTTGTTGACCACGGAACAAGGCATCTTGAGCGCGCGGGAAATGTCGATTGCCTGTATGCCGGTACTCAACAGGCCGAGGATTTCAATCTGTTTTCGGGTGAGTTGGAAGGCCTGATGCTCGCGTGGATTTTCTGCGAAGTTGAACCTTCCTTCGAGCACCTCCTGCAAGGCAAAACTGAAATCGTCGACATTGGCGGTCTTGAGCACATACCCCAGGAAACCCATGGCCTCGACCTCGGCCCGCCAGTGCCTGTTTTCGCTGGCGGTGACGATGGCCGAACGGGGCGACAAACCCTGGCGGTGCACATGGTGGACCAGGGACAGGCCGTCCGCGCCCGGCACGCTCACGTCGAGGAATATGCGGAACCAGTCGCTTCTTTCGGCCAGCCTGGCCAAGGCCTCCTCTTCGCTCTCGCAAATAACCACCCGGCCCACCGACAGGGTGGACAGCAAGGCTTTTGTCGCCTCCGCCACCAAGGGGTGATCTTCTACCACTAGAATGTCCCGCATGGTTTTGACATTCACCTCATTCAATTTCGAGTTTCCCCCCCATGATGATGCGTTGCCTCTTATGCCTAGGCCTTTTTTCTAATCCTGTTTTCGCCGCGGACCACAACGAGCATGAAACCGTGGTCAGCATCGACCAGGAGCCCAGTCATCGCCAAGTCCTGACCAGCGGATCGATCCGGGTCTTCGATGTGAGATTTCCGTCGGGGAAAATGTCCTTGTGGCATATGCACGACAAGGACAGCGTCCTGGTTTGCCTCGATGGCGCCGATGTCCCCTCCGAAGAACCCGGGAAAGAGCTGGTTTCTCGTCCGCCTATCCCCTCGGGCCTTGTTTACTATCGTCCTTATGCGAGCAAGCCATTTGTCCACCGTATCCGCAATGCGAGCCCGACGGATTTCCGCATCCTCGATATCGAGGTGCTGGGAGAGCATTCCCCGGGGCGCGTCCTGCCGGCGCTGGAAAGCGGGCATGAAGTGACCCTGGAAAACGACCGGGTCAGGGTATCGAAGTTGTCGGTCGGGCCCGGGCAGGCGAGCGGGTCGCTGGGTTTTTCGGGGCCGCACCTGCTGGTCGCGATGAGCGCGGGGGATTTCCGGATCGAGCCGGTCGAGGGGCCGCCGCTGGCCGTCTCGGCGCAGCGGGGGCATCTGCACATGCAGGAAAAGCCGCAAAGCGAAGTCATTCGCAACGTCGGCAAGGCGGGTCTTGACGTGCTCATCGTCGAGGTCAAGTAGGCCGGCCGCCGCGGGGGTCAGGGCTGCGTGTCGGACAGGGGGACCAGAACCCGCATGACACAGCCCTTGCACGGCACGGAACGCATGTGCAGCCGGTAGCCGAGGCAGTCGGCGAGGCGCCGGGCGATGGCCAGCCCGAGCCCCAGGCCCTGGGTGTTCCTTGGGCCGCTCGCCTGGCGGTCCTGGTAGAAGGCCTGGAAGATCGCCTGCTCGGTTCCGGGATGGATGCCGGGCCCGTTGTCCCAGACTTCGATGGCCCAGGCGTCGCCACGCCGCCTGGCCGCCACCAGGACACGGTCGCGTGCGAACTTGACGGCGTTGGAGACCAGGCTGTCCAGGATGCGCATCAGCAGGGCCGCGTCGGTCAGCAGGGTCAGCCCGGTGGTCCGCAGGCCCAGGGCCACGTTGCCGGCGGCGGCCCGGTCCTCGAAATGCAGGTCGAGCTGCTGGAACAGGTCCTGCAGTTCGACGCGGGTCTTGTGGGGCTGCAGGGCGGGGTGGTCGAGGCGGGCGAAATCGAGGACGCCGGAGATGCAGAACTCGAGTTCCTCGGCCACCGCGCTGAGCTGCGCCAGGGGCGCGTGGGCACGCGCCTGGGGTTCCAGGCTGCTCCGCGTCGAGTGGGCCAGCAGCTTCATGACGTGCAGCCGCTGCCGGACCTCGTGGTGGGCCCGCGAGAAGAACGCCGAATGGGCGTGCGCCGGGTGCGGGTTCAAAGCGGCTCCGTGGAGCGGCCGCCGCCGGCGTCGATGAGGCCCAGCTCTATGGCACGGCTGACGGCATGTGTGCGGGTGCTGACCTTCAGCGTCCTCATCGTGGCATTGATGTGGTTGTTGACCGTGCCCTCCGACAGCGACAGGTCGGCGGCGATCTGCTTGGAGAGCATGCCCCGGCGTACGCAGTCGAGCAGCTGGGACTGGCGGCGGGTGAGCCGTATCGCCCCGCTGCGCTGGCGCGGCGCGGTCGGCGGGAAGACCCGCTGCTCGTCCAGCACCTTGCCGATGGCCTGCATGAACTCGTCGACCGGCGTGGCCTTGACGATGTAGCCCAGGAAGCCCTGGCTTTCGAGTTCGGCGATGAAATCGGGGTTGTGGCAACCGGTGACGATGCAGCAGCGCCCGTGCAGTCCGCGCTGGCGCACCTGCCTGGCCAGCGACAGGCCATAGGCACCGGGTACGTCGAGATCGAGAAGGATGCGGAACCAGTCTTCGTTGCTGTCGTTCAGCCGTTCCAGCGCCTGTTGCGTGTTGTTGCAAATGACGGTGCGCAGCGAGTGGGTCGAGCGGCTCAGCAGGTCCCGGGTGGCTTCGGCCACGAGCGGGTGGTCTTCCACGATCAGTACGGCTTTCATTCGAGTCTCTCCAGGGCGACGGGCGTTCGCGCCAGAGACGTGACGCGGTCGCTGCGTACGTGGTGAAACCGTCTCTGGGCTAGCGGCAACGCGCATTTTGTGCCGCTGGACGGACGCCATGACACTGCAGAGGTTTGCACTTGCATCGGTCGTGACCCCGTGATATCGGGGCTCGGCCTCGCGCAGCCCGACCGTGGGGCAGGCATGAGGAATTGCATCTGGTCGAGCCCTTCCCTCTCCGGTGAAATAGAGGGTTGGATCGGCAGGGAGTGTTCCGTGCCCGTTTCCAGGATGTTCCTCAACCCCTCGATGCCCGACCTGTCCTGTGCCTGAATCTCGCCCGGGTCTCCTTTCAGTCGTTTCGTGCCCAGCGTGCGAGGCGGGCCGGCTGCCGCCGGCGGGAGAGGCGTGCCATGCCGGCTGAACCTTCGGTGCTGGCCTGCGTGCTCGAAAGAGCCCGTTCGCTGTCCGTGGCGAACCAGAGCGAACTGGTGGTCTGCACCCACTTCCTTCCCTGGCTCGACCTGGCCTTGTCCGCCGACGCCGAGCCAAGCCGCGGCATCGTGTCCGGCTGCTGCGAGGTCGAGCAGCGCTGGCAGGAGGTGGCGGGACTGATCACCGATCTCAACGAGACCGGGGTCTCGGCGGCGCGGAACTGGACCGCCCTGGTGTCCTTCGGCCTGCTGCGCTGCTGGCATGTGCAGGCCCGCGAGCGTTCGACCCGGGCGCACGGGCCGATCTGCCTCACGGTGAACGGCCTGCCCTGGTTCAAGCCGCCCTGGTTCGCCTGACCGCCATGCTGCCCGCCGTCCGGCGGCGGTGCCGGGGGGAGAGCCGCGGTCCCGGTCGCGTGCACAAAGTCACGGCATCGGGCCGCGCGCGCCGGGCGGCCCGCCGCGGCATCGAATAGCCCCCGCTTCACCCCGTTAATCCGGCTCAAGTTCGGCGGCCGGCCCTGAACAATGAAGGAGTCCTTTCAAGCACTCCGTCATGGCCGATCCAGACCGCAAATTACCCGCTTCGGCGCGCAAGCTGGCCAAGGCCCGCGAGGACGGGCAGGTCGCCCGTTCGCGCGACCTGGGCCACCTCGCGGCGATGGCGACGGGCGGCGCGGTGCTGGTGGCCATGGCGCCGCGGCTGGCCAGCTGGCTGTCGGACATGCTGGCCGAGGCCTTGCGCTTCGATCTGGCCTCCGTGCAAAGCCCGGCCTTCATGGGCGAGAGGCTGGGCGAGCTGGTGCTCAAGATGCTCTGGGTGGTGCTGCCCATGGGCCTGCTGATGGCGCTGGTGGCGCTCGCCGCCAGCATCGCCATCGGCGGCTGGGTCTGGACCTTCAAGCCGATGGCGCCCGACCTGGGCAAGTTCAACCCGCTCAGCGGCCTCGGCCGGCTGTTCTCCAAGCAGCAGATGACCGACACCTTGAAGGCCTCGGTGCTGGCGCTCATCCTGGGCACCATCGGTGCCATGTACCTGCGCAGCCACGTCGATTCGTTCGGCGGCGTGCTGTCGATGCCGCTGCCGGCCGCCCTGTCGCATGCCGGCGAGGTGATCCTCGGCGGCCTGATGCTGCTGCTGATGGCCTTGGCGCTGTTCGCCGCCATCGACGTGCCGCTGCAGAAGCACCTGCATCGCTCGCGGCTGCGGATGACCCACCAGGAAGTCAAGCAGGAGCACAAGGACATCGAGGGCAGTGCCGAAGTCAAGGGCAAGATCCGCGCGCGCATGCGGGAGGTGGCCAACCGCCGCATGATCGCCGCCGTGCCCGGCGCCGACCTGGTGGTGATGAACCCGACCCACTACGCGGTCGCCCTCAAGTACGACGAAGCCAAGATGGGCGCCCCGCGCGTGGTCGCCAAGGGGGCGGACCTGCTGGCGATGAAGATCCGCGACACCGCCCGCGACGCGCAGGTGCCGGTGCTGCAGGCGCCGGTGCTGGCGCGCGCGCTCTACGCGCATGCGGAGGTCGACCGCGAGATTCCCGCCGCCTTGTTCTCGGCCGTGGCGCAGGTGCTGGCCTATGTCTACCAGCTGCGCGCCGCGCTGTCGGGCCGCATGGCCATGCCGGGCGCCTTGCCGGAGTTGAACGTGCCGGCCGAGCTCGATCCCCATCACAAGCCGGCTTCCTGGAAGGAGGGTGCTGAATGAACGCCTTGATGCGCCAACTGCAGGGCCTGCTCGGGCCCCATGCCACCGCCATCAAGGCGCTGATGGCCCCGGTCTTCATCATCCTGGTCCTGTCGATGATGGTGCTGCCGCTGCCGCCCTTCGCGCTGGACCTGCTGTTCACCTTCAACATCGCCATGGCGCTGATGGTGATGATGGTGGCGGCCTACATGGTCAAGCCGCTGGATTTCTCGGCCTTCCCGACGGTCATCCTGCTGACCACGCTGCTGCGCCTGTCGCTCAACATCGCCTCCACGCGGGTGGTGCTGCTCGAAGGCCACACCGGCGCGGGCGCGGCCGGCAAGGTGATCGAGTCCTTCGGCCACTTCCTGATCGGCGGCAACTTCGCCGTCGGCCTGATCGTGTTC
>CBIHOH010000051.1:0-32952 GCA_966211755.1 uncultured Rhizobacter sp.
CCTGTTAAACCTCCCTGATTGAGCCGGGGGGGGGCCCAAATTTTTTGTCGCCCCTAAAATTTTTAGTTGCCCCGCGCCTTGTTTTGGGGTGGGGGGCGATTTGCCCCCACCGACCGTGCGGGCCCTATCCTCGAAACCCGTTCTAATGGTCCAGCCCCCCCGCTGCCTCCCAGCCCGTGCAATGCCTGCTTCTTGCACCGTGCTGCATCTGTCGCCGTTTTCGTGCGCAGGCAGCGGCATGTGCACTCTGCCATCCTGCATGCGTCCGGGGCGCGGGTGCCCCGAGGCTTCAGCGGCATGGACGCCGTCCGTTTTCCTGCGTCCCAGTCCCCTGCCGAGGCAGGGCCCATGGCCTCGGGCTGGCACGTCGCGCCGTCCGCGTCCCGTCCCGGGTTCGCCGCGCTCACCGATCACCCTTTCGCCGGCTGCGGCCGACCCCATCAACCTGTTCCATTGAACTTGAGCAAGAGAGTCTGCGATGAAAATCCATGAATACCAGGGCAAGGAAATCCTGCGCCAATTCGGCGTTCCCGTGCCGCGCGGCTACCCCGCCTTCAGCGTGCAAGAGGCCATCGACGCCGCCCAGAAGCTGGGCGGCCCGGTGTGGGTGGTGAAGGCCCAGATCCACGCCGGCGGGCGCGGCAAGGGCGGCGGCGTCAAGCTGGCCCGTTCCCTCGACGAGGTCAAGCAACTGTCGGGCGAGATCCTCGGCATGCAGCTCAAGACCCACCAGACCGGCCCCGAAGGCCAGAAGGTGCGCCGCCTGCTGATCGAAGAAGGCGCGGACATCAAGAAGGAATACTACGTCGCCGCCGTCACCGACCGCGCCACGCAAAAGGTGGCGATCATGGCCAGCAGCGAAGGCGGCATGGACATCGAGGAAGTGGCCCACGCCACGCCCGAGAAGATCCTGAAGGTGTTCGTCGATCCGGCCACCGGCCTGACCGACGCCCAGGGCATCGAGCTGGCCAACGGCATCGGCGTGCCCGCCGCCAGCCAGGCCCAGGCCGTGGATGTCTTCCGCAAGCTCTACCAGTGCTACATGGACACCGACTGCAGCCTGGCCGAGATCAACCCGCTGATCCTGGAAGGCAACGGCAACATCAAGGCCCTCGACGCGAAGTTCAACTTCGACAGCAATGCCTTGTTCCGTCACCCCGAGATCGTGGCCTATCGCGACCTCGACGAGGAAGATCCGGCCGAAATCGAAGCCAGCAAGTTCGACCTCGCCTACATCCAGCTCGACGGCAACATCGGCTGCCTGGTGAACGGCGCCGGCCTGGCCATGGCCACCATGGACACCATCAAGCTGTTCGGCGGCGAACCGGCCAACTTCCTCGACGTGGGCGGTGGCGCCACCGCCGAGAAGGTCACCGAAGCCTTCAAGATCATGCTGGGCAACCCCAAGGTCAAGGCCATCCTGGTCAACATCTTCGGCGGCATCATGCGCTGCGACACCATTGCGGAAGGCGTGATCGCCGCCTGCAAGGCCGTCAACCTCAATGTGCCGCTGGTCGTGCGCATGAAGGGCACCAACGAGGACCTGGGCAAGAAGATGCTGGCCGAGTCCGGCCTGCCGATCATCACCGCCGAGTCGATGGCCGACGCCGCGCAAGCCGTCATGGCCGCGCTGAAGAAATAAGCGCCCCAGGCCGAAAGGAAAATACCATGAGCATCCTGATCAACAAAGACACCAAGGTCATCACCCAGGGCATCACCGGCAAGACGGGCCAGTTCCACACCCGCATGTGCCGTGACTACGCGAACGGCAAGAACGCTTTCGTGGCAGGCGTGAACCCCAAGAAAGCCGGCGAAGACTTCGAAGGCATTCCCATCTTCGCCAGCGTCAAGGAAGCCGCCCAGAACACCGGCGCCACCGTGAGCGTGATCTACGTGCCGCCGGCCGGCGCCGCGGCAGCCATCTGGGAAGCAGTCGAGGCCGACCTCGACCTGGCCATCTGCATCACCGAAGGCATCCCGGTCCGCGACATGCTCGAAGTGCGCAACCGCATGAAGCAAAAGGAAGCCCGCGGCGGCAAGAAGACCCTGCTGCTGGGTCCCAACTGCCCGGGCCTGATCACGCCGGACGAAATCAAGATCGGCATCATGCCCGGCCACATCCATCGCAAGGGCCGCATCGGCGTGGTCAGCCGCTCCGGCACGCTGACCTATGAGGCAGTGGCCCAGCTGACCGAAATCGGCCTCGGCCAGTCGAGCGCCGTCGGCATCGGTGGCGACCCGATCAACGGCTTGAAGCACATCGATGTCATGCGTCTGTTCAACGACGATCCGGACACCGATGCGGTCATCATGATCGGCGAGATCGGCGGCCCGGACGAAGCCGAGGCGGCGCGCTGGTGCCAGGCCAACATGAAGAAGCCCATCGTCGGTTTCATCGCCGGCGTGACCGCGCCTCCGGGCAAGCGCATGGGCCACGCAGGCGCGCTGATCTCCGGCGGTGCCGATACCGCTGACGCCAAGCTGGCGGTGATGGAGGAGTGCGGCTTCACCGTGACGCGCAATCCTTCCGAAATGGGCAAGCTGCTCAAGGCCTTGCTCTGATGCTCGATGCCGGCGCGCCGCGCCGTGCCGTGCGACCGCCGGTGGTCGCCCCCATGGAAACCGGGGCGCGGCCGGTGGCGGGAACACCGGCGTGACCGCACACGGAGAGCCTTCGGGCTCTCCGTTTCGTTCGTGCCGGCGAATGCGCGCGGTGGAAGCCCCTGCTTTCAGGCGCGCCGCCCCTTGTCCTGTGGTTGCTGGCCCTGGGGGCTGGCGCACCCGGGCGGGCCATGCCGGCGTGAACAAGTGCACCGACTGCAGCTTGCCCGTCCGCACCCCGGTCGCCTACACTATCGGTAGAAGGGGAGTAGCTCGACTCCAGCGCTGCCGCATGGGGGCAGTGTCAAAGTTTCTCCAGGCCGTCAGGACGAAGCGTACGCTTCCGGTCTGTGGGGCGATAACAATCATTTCAAGCTGAGCAAGACCTTCGATGCAAGCTGCTGTGGCGGCGGGCTCGAGGTCGTCCCTTCATCATCGACATCGATCCTGCGCCTCGTGCGGCTTGCACCGTTTGTCGTGCAACTCTTCATGGAAATCGTATGGATCTTTTCTCCGCCGCCTGGTTCTCAGCACTGCTGACCATCGTTCTCATCGACCTGGTGCTCGCTGGCGACAATGCCATCGTCATCGCGCTGGCCGCGCGCAACCTGCCGGATCATCTCCGCAAAAAAGCCATCCTCTGGGGGACCATCGGGGCGGTCGCCGTCCGTTCGACGATGACCATCGGTGTCGTCTGGCTGCTCAAGATTCCGGGCCTGATGCTCGTGGGTGGACTCGGCCTCGTCTGGATCGCCTACAAGCTGCTGGCCGAGCAGAGCGACGACGATGAAGAGCACCCCCAGCCCACCACCTTCTTCGGCGCCATGAAGACCATCATCGTGGCCGATGCCCTGATGGGCATCGACAACGTGCTCGGCGTGGCCGGCGCCTCCAAGGGCAGCATGGACCTGGTCGTCCTCGGTCTGCTCATCAGCGTGCCCATCGTCGTCTGGGGCAGCACACTCGTGCTCAAGCTCATCGATCGTTTCCCGATCATCACCTACCTGGGTGCCGGCGTACTGGCCTACACCTCCGCGCACATGATCATCAGCGAGCCCTTGCTCGACGCGGTCTTCGACGCCAGCCTGGTGAACCGCGTGGCCATCTCGGTGGCGCTGGTGCTGGGTGTGCTGGCCGCCGGCCACTGGAGCGCGAGCCGCAACAAAGCGGTCGGCAGCACGCCGACCTGAGCCGGCACGGCGTTCGACGCCGGCGGGTTCTTCTGCCCTGGGCGAATGGGACTCGCAGCCCGACAGGAGAACCTGCATGGAAAAGATCGCCGTGTTCGTCAATGACGCCGTCCATGCCCGGCAGCTGCTTCAGCCGCTGTTGCGGCCCGGCCCGGCGGTGCACTGGGTCCTGGTGGCCAGCGCTCCGACGCTGAGCCGCCACATCGGGAGATGGGTGTCCCAGTCCGCGCGCCAGCAATGGCTGGAGCGTTGGGCCGCCGAATTGTTTGCCCGGATCGAGCCCGAGTTGCGGCTCAACCCGGGCAGCCGTGTCGATAAGATGCTCGTCAAGCGCCCCCTGACCGAGGTCTGCGCACGCTTGCAGGCCCGTTTCGGCCAGTTGAGCCTGCTCGACGCGCGCCGTCCCCGTACGGACAAGCCCGACGAGCCCCTGGTGGCGGGGCAGCTCCCCGCACCGTATGCGGCACAGGCCTGGGCATGTGGGCCGGTCGTCGCCGGTCCGGGCGCCGTCATGGCCTTTGCCGACTGAGGGCGCCCACAGGTCGGGTTTTCTCCGCCCGGGGCGGGTTTTTCCTCGGCGGCGGCTGTGCTAATGTGTCCCCGATGAGTACACGAGAGCACCTCGTCCCCATGCGCATGCGGCGTCTCCCGTCACGGGGGGCGGCGGCGTGCGCAGGCTCTCTCCTTGCCGTGGGGCCAGGCTCCCTCGTCCGCGATGGGCGCCGGCGGCATGGTGCCGGGCTTCGGCGCCGCCATCTTCCATGGCCCGCGCGACCTGCCGGGCGCTCCTCATGACGGGGTTCTTCGCCGGTCCGTGGTGGCCTCTGGCCTTGGCCGCGGCCTTGCTGGCCGCCGCCCTGCTGCATGTGCTGCTGCTGCTGCCGCGGCTCGGCGCTTCGGCTGCGTGGCTCACCAGCATCGGCCTGGCCTTGCTGCTGGTCTTGCCGGCCGTGCTCGGGCCGGGGCGCCTGTCGCTCGCCTGGGCGGCCGGCGCGCTGGCTGTGCTGATGGGGCAGGTCGGCTGGTGGTCGGGGCGCCGGCCGATACCGCGGCCGCGCGCTGTCGCCGCGCCCGCTTCCCCGGCTGCCGCGCCCGCGGCACGGCCCGCCCGTGCACCCGCCCCGGCCCCGCGCACCACCTCTCCGGCCCGGACCACGCTCGGGCGCTATCACGTCGAGAGCGAGCTGGGCCGCGGCGCGATGGGCACCGTCTACCTGGGCCGCGACCCCAAGATCGGCCGGGCCGTGGCCATCAAGACCATGGCCCTGAGCAAGGAATTCCACGGCACCGAGCTGGCCGAGGCCCGCCAGCGCTTCTTCCGCGAGGCCGAGACGGCCGGGCGCCTGCAGCACCCGGACATCGTCACCATCTTCGATGCGGGCGAGGACCAGGACCTGGCGTACATCGCCATGGAATTCCTCAAGGGGACTGATCTCCAGCGCCATACGCAGAAGAACCTGCTTCCGCTGGCGACCGTCGTGCGCATCGGCGTGCGCGTGGCCGAGGCCCTGGCCTACGCGCACAGCCAGGGTGTCGTGCATCGCGACATCAAGCCGGCCAACGTCATGGTCGATCTGGCGACGGACGTCGTCAAGGTCACCGACTTCGGCATTGCCCGCATCGCCGATTCCAACCGCACCCGCACCGGCATGGTGCTGGGCACGCCCTCCTTCATGTCGCCGGAACAAATGGCCGGGCGCCGGGTCGACGGCCGCAGCGACCTCTACTCGCTGGGGGTCATGTTGTTCCAGCTGATCACCGGCCATCTGCCACACCGGGCCGACTCGATGGCCGCCCTCATGTACGAGATCGCCAACGAAACCGCGCCCGACGTCCGCAACTGGCGTCCCGAAGTGCCCGAGGGCCTGGCCAAGGCGGTGGCGCTGGCACTCGACAAACGTCCGGAAGTCCGCTACGCGGATGGCACGGCCATGGCCCTCGACCTGTCCGCCGTGCTCCCGTTGTTGTCTTCCGACCCCTCCCGCCCCCCTCCGGCTGGCGGCCAACCCCCCAATTCCAGCGTTTTCGAGGCCACAGCCAAATTTATTCGGACCGATCCGGGGCACAATTCCGATTCCTGATTTGTCTTGAAGGCTCGATGAACGCCCCAGCTCCCGCTCCCTCCATGACGCTTGAGTTCTTCAGTGCCACGGACACCGGCCGAGCGCGCAACAACAACGAAGACTCGGTGGCCATCCACGAACAGTCGTCACTGGTGGTGCTCGCTGACGGCATGGGCGGCTATAACGCGGGCGAAGTCGCCAGCGGCATGGCCACCTCCTTCATCAAGACCGAACTCGGTCGCTGGCTCCTGGAGGCGTCCGACAGCGCATCCGACAGCGATGTGCGGCGGGCGATGGACATCTGCGTCGACAATGCCAACCGCGCGATCTTCAACGCCGCGAACTCGAATCCCCAATATGCCGGCATGGGCACCACCTTGGTGGTCGGGGCCTTCCGCGAAGGGCGGCTGTTGATGGGCCACGTGGGCGACTCCCGCGGCTACCGTTTCCGGGCCGGCCGCCTGGTGCAGATCACCCACGACCACTCCCTGCTGCAGGAGCAGATCGACGCCGGCCTGATCACGCCGGAGCAGGCGGCTTTTTCGGCCAACAAGAACCTGGTCACGCGCGCGGTCGGGGTCGAGGACACAGTGCTGCTGGAGACCCATCTGCACGACGTGCTCCCCGGCGACCTCTACCTGTTGTGTTCGGACGGCCTGTCCGACATGCTCGACGACGACAGCATCGCCCAGGTCCTGCAGGCCCATGAGGCCACGGAAGCGGCAGGGGCGGCCCTCATCGACGCCGCCAATGACGCGGGGGGAAAGGATAATATCGCTGTCGTGCTGGTGCGCGTGCGAGGCCAGAGCGTCCCCACGCGGTCCTGGTGGCCGTTCAGGCGCTGATCGCGGCGCAGGCAGCCCGCCCCAATCTTCTACACGACCGGTCCCGATGTTCAGGGGCCAACGCATCAATCAGAGAGACTCGGAGTCAAGCATGGGCAAGTTGGTCGTATCGCTCGACGGTGTGGTGATCAAGGAAGTCCAGATCACCAAGGACAAGACGACCCTTGGCCGCAGGCCGTACAACGACATCGTGATCGACAACCTGGCGGTCAGTGGTGAGCACGGCGTGCTGCAAATGGTCGGTGCGGATGTCTTCATCGAAGACCTCAACAGCACCAACGGCACCTACATCAACGGCAAGGCTGTCAAGAAGCAGCTGCTGACGCACAACGACACGGTCGAGATCGGCAAATACAAGATCAAGTACCTGGTCGACGACGGTACCGACTACGAAAAGACGATGATCATGAAGCCGGGCGTGGTGCCGCCGCCGTCCTACAGCCATGGTTTCGCCCAGACGAGCGCACCCAGCTCGGGTTTCGGCGGCCTGGGGCAGCCGGTGATGCCGGGCACCATCAAGGTCCTGAACGGCGCCGCCGCCGGGCGCGAAGTGGCGCTCACCAAGGTGGTGACCACCGTCGGCAAGCCGGGGGTGCAGGTCGCCTCCATCACCAAGCGCCCCGGCGGCTATGTGTTCGCCCATGTGGAAGGGACCACTCGCCCCACCGTGAACGGCAATCCGCTGGTGGGGGACACCATGCATCTCAAGAATGGCGACGTGATCGAATTGGCCGGGACCCAGATGCAATTCGTTCAGGGCTGAGGCCTTTGCCGAGGGGCAGGGCTGTTTCGCCAGGTCCCGCCGGCCCGGGTTGCCCTCCCTCGACCGGCCCTGCGACCAAGGTGCGTCGACGCATCGGCGCCGCTGTTTCCGTGGAAATGCAACCAGGTGTTACCGCGATGGATGTGATTTTTCTCACGCTGAGCGGCGCTCCATGGCCGGGTGCGGGCAGAACGCCCTGCAAATGCGACTTTGCCCGCTTGCATCATCCGGTCGTGGCCGTCAGCATTGCCTGACTCACCCAGCCGAGTGCTGAGCAGGCAGGCCGTGCGGGCTTGCCGTTCCGGACCGGCCTCACCTCGCTCATCATCTGCATGAAGATTCGCGTCCTCGGCTGCTCCGGCGCCATCGCCGCCGGCAGCCGCACCACGGCCTTTCTGGTCGACCACGACGTGCTGGTCGATGCCGGCACCGGGGTGGGCGACCTGTCCTTGGCCGAGCTGGCCCGGATCGACCATATTCTCATCAGCCACTCGCACCTGGACCACGTGCTGGCCATCGGCCTGCTGGCCGACAGCGTCATGCGTGTGCGTGCGGCCCAAGGCCGGGGCCCCATCCGGGTCCATGCCCTGCCGGACACCCTGGAGGCCTTGCGCACGCATATCTTCAACGGCGTCATCTGGCCCGACTTCACCCGCCTGCCCAGTGCTCAGCATCCGGTGCTCAAGCTGGTGCCGTTCGAACTCGGCCAGCGCCTGCACCTCGGCGGCAAGACCTTCGAGGTGATGCCGGCGCTGCACACGGTGCCGGCCGTCGGGTTCGCGCTGGAAGGACGCGAGGGCTGGTGGGTCTACACCGGCGACACCGGCCCCAACCCGGCGCTGTGGCAGCGCCTGGCGACGATGAAGGTGGCTCACCTGGTGATCGAGACCGCGTTCAGCAACGAGGAAATGGAACTGGCCAGCCTGAGCCGGCACCTATGTCCGGCCCAGCTCGCCGGCGAGCTGGCCTTGCTGGACGGTTGCGTGCAGGTGCACCTGACCCACATCAAGCCGGGCGAGGTCGAGGCGGTGATGGCGGAAGTGCATGCCTTGTCCACCTCGCACCGCCTGGCGCCGCTCCAGGCCGGGCAGTGCATCATTCTCGATTGACCCCGCTGCGGCTCGTCTAAGATGGCCGGCGCCCGACTTGCATCTACGCCCATTCCACGCCCGTTCGTTTCCTTGCCTTTGCCCATGGACAGTCGTTTTCTGGACGTCAACCAGCACGGGGTGCTGCGTGTTCCTCCCCTGTTGTGGGTGGCGCTGGCCCTGCTGGCACGCTACTGGGTGCTGCTGATCGTGGTGGGTGTCTCCATGCGCCGCAACAGCGATGCCGCCCGGCTGCTCAGCGACGGAATCTCCTGGCCTCTGCTGCTGATGGAGCTGCCCGCGTTCGTGGTGGCCTGGGTCTGCGGCCGGCGCCTTCCCGAGGCCGGTGCGGCCGTGCGTTTCGTCTGGCGGCACGGTCGCTTGTTCATGGCCGCCACCGCGCTGGCGAACCTGGTCTGGACCGCTTCGTTCCTGGCGGCTTCGGTGCACTGGGCCCCTTGGCCCGAGTTGCTGCTCGCCAGTTGCAGCCTGCTGGATGTCACCATCGTGCTGGCCATGTACACCAACCCGTTCTTCCAGCAATTGTTTCGCGAGTTTCCACCACGGCCGACCGAAGGGGCTGCACCATGATCCGGATTTTCATCGGCTTCGACCAGCGCGAGACGGCCGCCTGGCATGTGCTCTGCCACAGCATCCTGGCCCGCGCCAGCGAACCCGTCAGTTTCGTGCCCTTGAACCTGGCCAATCTGGGCGGGCTGATGTGGCGCGAGGCCAATGCGCTGCAATCCACCGATTTTTCGTTCTCGCGCTTCCTCACGCCGCACCTCAGCGGCTACGAGGGCTGGTCGATCTTCATGGACTGCGACATGCTGATGCGCGAGGACATCGCGCGTCTGTGGGCGCTCAGGGATGAGCGTTATGCGGTGATGTGCGTCAAGCACGAGCATGTCCCGACCGAGACGACCAAGTTCCTCGACAAGCCCCAGACGGCCTACGGCAAGAAGAACTGGTCCAGCGTCATGCTGTTCAACAACGCGAAGTGCAAGGCCCTGACGCCCGACTACGTGAACACCGCCACCGGCCTGCAGCTGCATCAGTTCAAGTGGCTGGAGAGCGACGAGCTGATCGGCGATATTCCGCATGGCTGGAATCATCTGGTCGGGTACGATGCGCCCGACCCTGCTGCGCACAACGTGCACTTCACCACCGGCGGACCCTACTTCAAGGAGTACGCCGATTGCGAACATTCGGCCGAGTGGTTCGCCGAGCGCGAGAAGATGCTGAAGGTGCAGCAGCGAACTCCCTGACTCCCCACGACGACCATGACCCTTTCAAAGAATGCTCTTTCCATCGACTGGGTGGTTCATGGTGTGAGCGGGGATGAAGCCTCGGGGTGGTCTTCGTCGCTGGCGTCCAACCGCTACCGGGCCATTCTTCCGGCCAAATCTTTGATCGAGCTGGGGCATCGTGTCCGCTTCATCGACGCGGCGAGCTGGCAGGGGCCTGACCGGCAGTCTCCAGCCGATGTGGTGGTCATCGGCAAGCTGCTGCCCGGTTCCAGTACTGCACTCCATGCCGCAGTCGGCAATGCGATATTGCGGTACGTCAAGGCCTCACAGGAGGCCGGTATCCCCGTGCTCGCCGACTTCAACGACGATCATTTCGACTCGAGTGTCACCGGGTTCTATTGGCGCTCGCTGGCCAACAGTGTCGATGTCTGTGTCGCGGGGTCGAGCCGGATGGCTGAACGCATGCAGTCGGTGACGTCTCGGCCTACCCAGGTCGTTGGCGATCCGGTGGCCTCCCCTCTGGGTCCGCCCAAGGTCTTTCGCGCGCCGGGTGTGGTGGCCCGCTGGGCCCGGGGGCTTTTGCAGCCCCAGGGCTCCTCCTCCCGGCTCAAGCTGGTTTGGTACGGAAGCGAGACCAACTGGAAGGCCATTCAAGCGTGGGCCGAGGCCATCGCTCCATTGGCCAGGGACCAGCGTTTCATTCTCTGGGTCGTCACGAGGGAGCTGGATGCCATCGACGCGTACGTGCGTGGCTTCAACCAGCGTTTCGGCCCCCAAGCCTTGATGGAGCTGGTGCCCTGGGACGAAGCGAGCCAATGGGCCGTCGTCGCCGACGCGGATGCGGTCTTGATCCCGTCCGTGCCTTCCGATGCCAAGAAGGCCGTCAAGACCGGCAATCGCCTGACGGACGCGCTTCACGCCGGGCGTCATGTGATTGCCTCGCCCTTGCCCAGCTACCAGCCTTACGATCCGTATGTCACCCTGACGGACGATCCCCTGCAGGCATTGAAGCAGTATCTTGCACGGCCGGACGAGGTGCTCGCCCGTGTCGTGAAAGGACAGGAACACGTGCGGGTGAAGTCGTCCCGTGAACAAACGGCCTTGGCGTGGTTGGAGGTTCTGGATCTGGCACGACAGGCGCACAGGGCCCAGCGCGAGGCGACTGCGCGGCAGGCCCTGGTCCTTCAGTCAACGGATGTCCAAGCGGATGTGCCTGGAGAGGCCGCCCGTATCCTGTTGTTCGCCATGGACACTCTGAACGCGAGCATGGAACTGCGTTTCTTCCAGCCTCTGGGAGAGTTGCAACGGGCAGGCAAGGTGTCGTGGGAACTCATCACCGAACACGGCCTGAGGAACAGCCTGGCCGATCTTTGGGAAGAGGCGGACGGGGAATACCTGGTCAAGAAGACCTTTGCCGAGTTCCAGCCGACCATCGTCGTCTTCAGTCGATATGCGGGGCCTTTCGTGGATCTGGCACTGGCGTTGGCCCGGCAGGCCGGCATACCCACGATGTTGCACCTCGACGACGATCTGCTCGACATTCCTTTGGAATTCGGAAAGGGCAAGGCGGCACTTCATCGCGATCCCCGCAGGCTGAACGCGCTGCGGACCCTGCTGGTCGAGGCAGATCTTGTTCATACGGCCAACCAGGAGATGGTCGAGCGTCTGCGGGCCAGGGGCTATGACAGGGCGTACATGGCCTTGGACATTCCGGCAGGCGGTGAGGTGCTGCGTATGGCCGCCCCCGGTGAGACACTGCGCATCGGTTATATGGGGGGCAAGGATCACGCCTTGGACCTCGCCATGGTGGTGCCTCCACTGGTCGAGCTGCTGCAAGAATTTCCGCAGGTCTCTTTCGAGTTGGTCGGAGAGTTCAAGATGCCGGCCGAGCTGCAGGTGTTCGGCGACAGAGTCAGGCTTTTCCCCTACGTGCGCGGTTGCGACAATTTATTGAAGTTCCTGGTGGAGCGGGAATGGGACGTGGGCCTGTGTCCGCTGGCACCTTTGCCGTTCAATCTCGTGAAGACGCACCTCAAGTGGATCGACTACACACGGATCGGCGCAGTGTCGATTGCCTCGAGAGGAACCGTGTTCGATCAGTGCTGCAGAGATGGCCGTGGGCTGCTGGTGGACGGCCACGCCGAATGGCGAGATGCGCTGCGATCGCTCGTGCTGAAGCCGGAATCCCGCCTGGAGATTCTGCGCAAGGCACAGGCGCTGGTCCGCGAGCAGTACACGATGCAATCGTTGACCCGCCAGGTGCTGGCGGCGATGCGCCATGCAGCGCACTTGCACAGCGCGCGGCAGCAGCGCACGGACCTGTCGAATGGCTCGTCGTCCAAGGCGGTCCGGCCTGTCGAGGCGGCGCTGGCCCCCGTCTCGGCATCGTTGGTACGACTGAACCTTGGCTGCGGCGACAAGATTCTCCCGGGCTATGTCAATGTCGACGTGGTTGCCGCACGGGCTGGCAAGTCGCCGGATGTGATGTGTGATTTGCGCGAACTCACACCTTTTGCGTCCGACTACGCGGACGAGATCCTGTCGGTCCATGTGGTCGAGCATTTCTGGCGCTGGGAAGTGGAAGCGGTGCTCAAGGAGTGGGTGCGGGTGCTGAAGCCGGGCGGCAAGCTCATCCTGGAGTGCCCGAACCTGCAAGCCGCCTGCGAGGCGTTTCTCGCTGATCCTGAGCGGGGTTCCTTGCCGGGCAAGGAAGGTCAGACCACCATGTGGGTGTTCTACGGGGATCCGCGCTGGAAAGATCCCTTGATGGTGCATCGCTGGGGTTACACCCCGGCCAGCCTGGGGCGTTTGCTGGCCTCGGTCGGCTTGGTCGATGTGGGACAGGAGCCGGCGCAGTACAAGATGAGGGAGCCGCGGGATATGCGTGTGGTCGGGTTCAAGCCCCACCCGCCCCGCGGCGCCACCGTCCCCGAGGAGGCGCGGCTCGTCAATGACGTGTCTGCTGCGGAAGCCGCGCCGGCGGATGATGCGGCACGGGAATTGGCCGCCTTGCAAGAGGCGGAGCTCAGCATCAAGCAGCGTGATGTTGCGGCGGCCGACCTGTTGTTGTCGCCGTTCGCCGCGCAATCGACGAATCTGGGCATCCTGGTGCGCTTGGCCAGAATCCGTATGGTGCAAGGCGCCCACGAGGCAGCGTTCGAGCTGCTGAAGAGGGCCGAACAGCATCATCCGCTCGAAGCCAGGGTCTGGGATGCATTCGCCGAGTTGTTCAAGCTTCAGCGTCGCTACAGCGAGGAAATGGTGTATCGCCGAAAGCTCGCCTATGCCGGCACCGGTGCGGCGGTCGAAGCCCACACCGCGTTGGTGCTGTCCATGGTCAACGCGGCTGCACGGGGTGAAGAGGTCTCGTTGCGCGAGGTGCAGCTCGCGTCGAAGAAGGTCGGGCAGACGGCGACGGACGACCCCGCGCCCCGCTTGGCCTTCGCGGAAACGCTGTATCGGATCCGCGGGCTCGAATCGGAGGCGCGGGAGCATTACAGCGCGGCCAGCCCCTGTCCGTCCGACCGACGTGATGTGCGTGCCCGCTGGGTGGGGCTGCGCCAATGGATGGAGGCGTCGGGCTCGCCCTTGCACGAGCTGTCGACAGCCGGTCGGCCGGGTCAGCGCCCGATGGTTGCTGAACTGGAAGATGTCTGTATCTCCCCGAGTTTCCAGTGGATTCCGCTGCTGGACGAGGAGCAGGTCGGGATCGATGGTTTTCAGGTCAGCCGCATGCGCTTGCGCAGCGAAAAGGAGGATGCCCCGATCCTGATGAACAGTGCCACGCATTTCGAGTTGCGTTTGCCCAAAGAGCTGCGTTCCATCGAGATCCCGGCCGTGCTGATCGGAGGAGGCGGGCAGTATTACCATCATTCCATCGAACATGTGAGCCGCCTGGCGACCCTCGATGCGCTGGGCCTGGGTGCCGACCTGCCGCTGGTGGTGAACGACGACTTGCTTCCTTTCCAGCTCGAGCATCTGGCCCTGCTGGGCTATCCCCCGGAGCGGCTGATCCGTGTCAAGGTCGACGAGCCCGTGCGCTTCCGCCGGCTGCTGGCGCCCACGCCCTTGGTGCAGGGAGGGAAGTGGATGGACCCGATGATCCCCGCGTGGTACCGGAGTCGCCTAGTGCCTGCCAGGACCGGGCGCGCCCAGCGGCGTCTTTACCTGTCGCGCGGTCCTGCGCTGAGAAGGCAGATCCTCAATGAGGAGGAACTCAGGCGCATGCTGGTCTCCGAGGGTTACGAGGTCGTTCGACCCGAAACCTTGACGGTCGCAGAGCAGATCGCCTTGTTCTCGGAGGCCAGCCATATCGTCTCGCCCTCGGGCGCGGCATTGACCAACATGATCTATGCGCCGCCCGGGGCCGCGATTGTCTCGATGTACAGCCGCTATTTGCACACCGGGGCCGGAGAGCTCTACTTCGACGCACTGGCAGAGGCCTGCGGGCATCGCTTTTCAGTGGTGATGGGCGATGTGACGAGCCTGCGTGGCGTCGAGCGGGTGGGTGACGCGGACATCATGATGGATGTGGAAGCCGTGCGCGCTGCGCTGCATTGAGCGCCGCGCAGGCGGCGCCACCTGAGGGGCGGTACGGCGCGCGATCGGGGTTCTAGGCCTTTGCCGTCCCCGGTCGATGCCAGGCGGCCGGCTTGTCTGCCTCGGCCGGATCTCAACCGGCCTTGTTCTTGCGGCTCAGGTGGACCACGACGGCTTCCGTCGCGAAATCGACGAAGTCTTTCTGGTAGTTCATTTCGCGCAGCTCCCAGCGGAAGCTGTTGCCGAGCAAGGATTTTCCCAGCCAGCCCAGCTTGTGTTCGCTGTGGAAGGCCACGGCCTTGGCGCAGGTGTCTTCCATGATGCGTGTCAGCCGGTTGACCGAGGGGCGCTTTCCTGCTTGTTGGTCCAATGCCGGGGGATAACGTTTGGCGATGTCTTGCGCCAGTGTCTTGGCGAAGGCTTCGACAGGCGCGCGTACCAACAGGGAGGTCAGGATGCCCATAAGTCCGGATAGAGGTGAAGGGATGGGCGAGCGTATCAGCGTTTGACCCGCCCATGAACAAGGGCGCCGCAGCGCCCTTGTTTGCTGAGCAAGCGGCTCAGGTGCCGCGGCAGGAAGACGGGGAGTACTTCGACATGTTCGAATCGCAGCTCCAGTTCACGGTCTGGCCGGTCCAGGAACCGGACAGGCGCACGATGAAGCCAGAGGTGCCGACTTCGCTCTTCGCGTTCACCTGGATGCCCGCGCCAGACGAAGCGATGCTGCCGTTCTCGACATACTTGGACGAGGAGATCGTGATGCCGCGGCCAGCCGGGTCCACCAGGCCGTTGAGGTTCTGTGCGGCCTCGGTGACCGAGGTGCGCGCGGAAGACGCGCCCAGGACCACTTCCGAAGCGCGTGCGCGAATCGTGTATTCCTGATAAGCCGGCAGGGCGACGGCGGCCAAGATACCGATGATGGCCACGACGATCATCAGTTCGATGAGCGTGAAGCCGCGTTGCAGTGATTTCTTCATAAATACTCCAGATGAGTTGAGCGGGTTGCGCAAGCCTTTGAATGCAATAGGCAGGCCAGTCGGAAATGCGACGAAAAACGTCGCCTCGAGGGGCTGGACGCCGATTCCTTCACGCGGGATCAAAATGAACTGACAAATCCTGCCTGACGGTAGCGACCAATTCGGTCCATGCGCCGGCCTCGTGCTGGCGGTACATGCGTGACGACGGATACCAGGGCAGGGAGGTGCTGGTCAGGCCGTAGCGCCATTCCGGCACCTTGGGTGCCAGGATCCATACCGGCTGGCCCAGGGCTCCGGCATAGTGGACGGTGGTATTGCACACCGTGATCACCAGGTCCAAAGCACTGATAAGCGCCGCGAATTCATCCAGATCGGAGATGGATTCCGGCCAATATTGCAGCGGCAGGCTCGTGTGCGCCATGCGGTCCACCTGGGGCTGCACCTCGCCATATTGCAGGCACACCCAGGTAGCGGCCACGGCTGTGCCCAAAGGTTCGAGTTGTTCGGGTTCGAGGGTTCGCACCGGCCCGCGGGTGAGCTCGGTCCCCCCGCGCCACGACACGCCGATGTAGGGCCCGGGGCCGCTGGCTTCCAGCACACCCCGCCAATGCGCCACCCGCACGGGGTCGGCCTTCAGGTACCCGTCATGGCGAGGGAAGTCCTCGGGCTTCAGGCGGAAGTGGCCGGGCAGGTCGGCCAGTGGAACAAAACAGTCTGTGTCCGGGTAATCGGTGGCCCACATCATGTCCGCGTTCTGGTTACTGGCGACCACTTCGCAGCTGGGGAACGACCGTGCGATGGTCGCGGCGACGCGCTTGCTCATCTCGACCACGATGCGTTCCGGCTCCATGGCCAGCAGGTCAGGCAGGCAGGAGGCGAACATGATCTGGTCGCCGAGGCCTTGTTCCGTCAGCACGATCACGCGTTTGCCTTTCAGGGGCTCGCCCCTCCACAAAGGGAAGGGCAGCATCCGGAAGGACTTGGCCGAGCTGAGGCCGCGGAACGAGTAGTCGCTCCAGCCGACCTCGTAATTTCCCAGCAGCAAATTGAGGTGGGCTCTTTGCGTGCGCAGCCCCGGATCGCTGGGTTGCCGGGCGACATCCTTGTTCAGGGCGGCCAGTGCTTCGTCGAAGCGCCCCAGAAACGCCAGCACAGAACCCTGGCAGCCCACGAACACCCCGCGCGCCGTCAACTCGTCGATGATGAGCATGGCCTCTTCGTAGCGGCACTGGTTGGCCAGGTTCGACGTGCGTTGCCCGACGATGCCCAGATCCTCGGGGGCGAGCTCCACGGCACGTTCGAAATAGGGCCCGGCTTCGACGAATCGCTCTTGTCCCGAGAGGGCACGGCCCATGCCGACGACATAGTCGAGATGGTCCTCGTGGGCCGCCAAGGCGCGTCTCAGCAGCGACTCTGCGGCGCGGAATTCCTGGGCACGCAGTTTGACCAGGCCGAGCGCCCCGGCCACATGCGCCGAATCAGGGTGTGTGCTCAGGTAGGCCACCAGGGCGTCAGCGGCGCTTTCCACATCGCCCACACGCTCGTAGAGCCGTGACAGCAGGACCGGCGCGCGTTCGTCATCGGGCCGCTCCAGCAGCAGGGTTTCGCAAGCATTGATCGCTTGTTGCAGTTCGCCCGTGCGTTCGAGTTCGAGCACGTCCTGGAAGGCCGGGTCGTCGAGTGGGCCGACGCTGGCCTTGAGCGTGTGGGAGTTGTCCGTCGAGACCGACAACCGGACGCGGCCCAGGTCGATGTCTTTGTTCAGTTGTACCAGGTGTTCCCGGGCGGATTCCAGTCCAGGGTCGAGAGCCGTGGCGCGCTCGAAGCACTGCTGGGCTTCCTCGGCCTCTCCCTTGACACGAAGCACGATGCCCAGGTTGTTCCAGAGGTAGGCATTGCCGGGCATCTCGAGCGTGGCCCGGCGCAGCGGACCTTCCGCCACCTGGAAATTGCCGAGACAGAGGTGGCAATAGCCGAGCTGCGCCAGATACCGGCCGTTCTTGCGTAGCGCACCCAGGGCGAACTGGGCGTGCCGCACCGCGTCGTCGAACTGGCCTTGAGCCGACAGCACGAGCGACAGGCCGTAGTGGGCCTCGGCCAGGCCCGGAAACGATTTCAGCGCTTCACGGAATTTCAGCAAGGCCTCCTCGTCCTGTTGTTCGTGGAAGGCGATCTCGCCGAGCAGGCAGGCGCGCTCCGCTTCGAGATGTTTCACGCTTTCGCTGAGCTGCGCGGTCGCGACCCGGGCCGTGTCCAGGTCCTTGCGGGCGATCAATTCCCGGATCTCGATGGGCGTCCAGGTTCTTTTGCCTGTGGCGCTCGCCTTGAACGCCTTGACTAGGTTGCCGATCATTCCCATGCCAAACCTCTCGAAAACTCACAAGGCCATGCCTGGCCGACCATGCCGCCGCGAGGTTTCAGCATACCGCCTCCGTGCCGTCGCACTGGGTGGGTGGCACGGCGGCGAGACGATGTTCACGCAGATGGACGGTCCTGGCGGCACGGATGGTACCTGTTGGACATGATCGAGGCCTCGGGCATGATGTGCGTCCCGCTCATCTGTGGCTTCGCTGCCAGCTCGGCCCGGGTCCGTCTCATGTCAAAGCCAATGCCGTCCACCCCTTCCATGCCTCTCAACAGCAACTTCGACGTCCGCACGCGCCTGCGCGCCATGCTAGTCCACCTGGGCTTGTCCTGCCTGGTGGCGGCGATGCTGGCGGCGATGGTGTTCCTGGTCTGGTATCCCTCGCCGTTCAGCGACATGTCGGGTGGCCGCGAGCTTTTCTTCCTGGTGGTCTCGGTGGACGTCGTTCTGGGGCCTCTGATCACCTTCGCCATCTTCAACCTCCGCAAGCCCCGCAGCGAGCTGCGCCGGGACCTCGCCATCGTGGCCCTGTTGCAGCTGGCCGGGCTGGCCTACGGGATGCACACGGTGTGGGCGGTGCGCCCGGGATACATCGTGTTCGAGGTGGATCGTTTCGTGGTCATCCGTCCGGTGGACCTGGACGATGGCGCGCTGCAATCGGCGCCCGACGGGTTGCGCAGCCTACCGCGTTTCGGTCCTGAATTCATTGCCGCGGAGCTGCCGTCGGACCCGATGCAGGCCGCCAAGTCGATGGACCTGGCGTTCCAGGGCCGCGACATCAGCACCCAGCCCTCGACCTGGCGCCCCTACGCGGTGGCAGTGCCCGCCGTGCTGAAGCGCGCCAAGCCGCTGGCGAATTTGCGTCGGGATCAGCCGCACCATGCCGGGCAGATCGATGCGGCGGCCGCTGCCGCGGGCCTGTCGCTGGATCGCTTGGCCTACCTGCCGGTCGTTTCACGACAGAGCGAGTGGGTGGCCTTGATCGACAACCAAAGCGCCAAAGTCGTCGGCTACCTTCCTTTCGGCGGCTTCTGATGTCTGCGACCATCGACATGACGGTGGCCCGTTCCGGCCCCCCGGAACGCTTCGACGTGCGGCAACTCGCGACCCTGTTCGCCGCCATCGGGGCGGTCGCCGTGCCGGCCCTGCTGGGGTCCGGCCTGCCGCCTTCCGTCACCTTCTTGAACCAAGCGGCTGCTTTCATCGGCTGGGGAATCTTCACCAGCCTGCTGGTGGCCTGGTTGCCATCGGGCGCCGTCATTCCCCGGCACGGCGGCCTGCCGGGCTTGTGGGCCGCGTTGGCCCTGCTGGGCCTGGTGGCCCTGGCCGCGGCCGTTACGCCGATCTCGCTGCCCTGGCCGCTCGCCTTGTCGTCGTTCGGCACGATCGCCACGGCCGCGCTGGTGGCGACGGCAGGTGCCGCCGCGCAGCGCAACGGCCTGGGCCGGCAGGCTTTCCAGGCCTTCTGCCTGGGGCTGCTGGTCGCGGGCCTGCTCAGTTCGGTCGTGGCACTCATCCAGTATTTCGCCCCCGCCCTGCCCGACGGCACCGTCATCGCGCGCAGCGCTTCGGCCGGCCGCGTGGGCGCCAACCTGCGCCAGCCCAATCACCTCAGCAGCCTGCTGCTGTGGTCCATCGTGGCGCTCGCCTGGTTGCAGCAGTGGCGCGCCGAGGGCCCGCGGGGGCAGCCGCGCATCGAGCAGGCGGCGGCCGTCCTGATGTGGATCCTGCTGGTGCTCGGCGTGGTGCTGACGGTGTCGCGTACCGGCACGGTGTGCATCGTGCTGCTCGCCCTGTGGGGCGTGCTGGACCGGCGCCTAAGCCGTTTCTCCCGGGTGATGCTCTGGCTCACGCCGCTGTTCTACATCGTGTGCTGGGTGGGCGTGGCCGAGTGGGCGCAGGCGAGCGTGCACGCCTTCGCGGGGGACGACCAGCTTCACAAGTCCGACCTGTCCAGTTCGCGTTTCGCCATCTGGTCCAACACCCTGGCCTTGCTGGCGCAGCACCCGTGGTCGGGCGTGGGTTGGGGCGAGTTCAACTTCGCCTGGACGCTGACGCCGTTCCCGGGCCGGCCGGTCGCCTTTTTCGATCACACCCACAACCTGCCGCTGCACCTGCTGGTCGAACTCGGTGTGCCCCTGGGCGGCACGGTCATGGCGCTGCTGTGCTGGGCGCTCTGGCGAGCCGGCGTGGCGTGCTGGCGCGCGGGCGAGGGCGAGGGCGAGGGCGGTGTCGTGCGCGCGGCCTTCGTCATGGTGCTGATGATGGGCGTGCACAGCATGCTCGAATATCCCCTCTGGTACGCCTATTTCCTGTTGCCGACCGCGTTTGCCTTCGGCATCTGCCTGGGTGGCGGTGCTGCGGCGCAGTCCGTCCCGCCCGCCGGCAGGCCGGCGCCGGGGACTCGCACCCGCTCCTGGCTGCTGGCCGGTTCGGTGCTGCTGGTGACCGGCGGCGTCGTGTCGGTGCTGGACTACCTGCGGGTGTCCGCCGTGTTCCTGTCCTCCGAAGGCGCGCCGCCCCTGGCGGTGCGCATCGAGCGCGGCCAGCGCAGCTGGTTTTTCGCGCACCATGCGGACTATGCGGCGGCGACCACGGCCGAGCGGCCTTCCGCGGCGATGAAAGCCTTCGAGCGGGCACCGCACTACCTGCTCGACACCCGCTTGATGCTGGCCTGGGCCCGCGCCTATGAAGAGCGCGGCGACATCGAGCGGGCGCGTTACCTGGCCGATCGCCTGCGGGAGTTCCACAACCCGTTGTCGGACGAGTTCTTCGCCGAGTGCGGCAAACCGCGTGTCGCCGGCGAGGCCTTGCCGTTCCAGTGCACGCCCTCGACCAAGGCCTTCAGTTACGAAGACTTCCGTCGTTGACGGCGGGGGGCGCTGGCTTCAGGGCGCCGCCACCCAATCGCCCGACTTCCCTCCGTGCTTTTCCAGCACGCGGATCTCGCCCATCACCATGCCACGGTCCACCGCCTTGCACATGTCGTAGATGGTGAGCAGGCCCACTTGCACCGCAGTGAGCGCCTCCATCTCGACCCCGGTGCGCCCCAGGGTCTCGACCTGGGCCGTGCATTCGACCTGGTTCAGTGCCGGCTGGATCTGGAACGACACCGCCACCCGGGTGATCGGCAGGGGATGGCACAGGGGAACCAGCTCGGCCGTGCGCTTGCTGCCCTGGATGGCGGCGATGCGGGCGATGCCGAGCACGTCGCCCTTCTTGGCGCTGCCCGACTCGATCAGCGCCAGGGTGGCAGGCTGCATGCGGATGACCCCGGAGGCACGCGCCACCCGGTGGGTTTCGGCCTTGGCCGACACATCTACCATGTGGGCCTGGCCCTGGCCGTCGAAATGGGTCAGCCCGGAGGCGGGGGGAAGAGACTGGGGCGTGGACATGGAATAGCGATACTCGGCGAAGCGGTCGCTGGCATCATAGCGGTCGACTCCTCTCGCCCAGACGCATTGAACTCTTCACCCCGTTCTCTTCTCGTCAAGCCCAGGGCCAGGCGCTGGCTGGCCGGCCTGTGCATCGCCTTGTCGCTGTGCCCGCCGGCCGGGGCGCAGAGCCGCCTGCCGGCGCTGGGCGATTCGGTCTCGGAGGACTTCGGCGTGGCCGCCGAACGGCATCTGGGCGACCAGATCATGCGCGACATCCGCCGCGACCCCGACTATCTCGACGATCCGGTGCTGCTCGACTACCTGCAGTCGCTGTGGCAGCCGCTGCTCGCCGCCGCCCGCACGCGCGGCGACATCGAGCCCGAGATCGACCAGCGTTTCGCCTGGGAGGCCTTCCTGGTGCGCGACCGCGCCGTCAATGCCTTCGCCCTGCCCGGCGGCTTCGTGGGCGTGCACCTCGGGCTGATGGCCATGACTTCCACCCGCGACGAGCTCGCCTCGGTGCTGGCGCACGAGATGTCGCATGTCACCCAGCGCCACATCGCCCGCGGCATGACGAACAGCAAGCGGCAGTCGATCATGAGCGCCGCGGCGATGATCGTCGGCGTCATCGCCGCCAGCCGCAGCAACCGCGCCGACGGCGCGAACGCCGTGGTGGCGGGCGGCCAGGCGCTGGCCGTGCAGGGGCAGCTCAACTTCTCGCGCGACATGGAGCGCGAGGCCGACCGCATCGGCTTCGCCGTGCTGTCGCGTGCCGGCTTCGCGCCGGGCGGCATGGCCGCCATGTTCGAGAAGCTCGACCACGCCTCCCGCCTCAACGACAGCGGCGGCTTTCCCTACCTGCGCAGCCATCCGTTGACCACCGAGCGCATCGGCGAGGCGCGCTCGCGCCTGGGCACCGCGCCCGCCGTGCCGCCCGTCAGCGTGCTGGGCCATGTGGCGGCACAGGCCAGGGCCCGTGTGCTGATGGACTCGCGCGCGGTGGCCCTGCGCCGCTGGCAGTCCCCGGCCGTGGACAAGACCCTGGGCGTGGCGGACCAGCTGGCCGCCGCCTATTCGGATGCGTTGGCCTCGACGCTGCTGCACGAGTGGCCGCGCGCCGACCAGGCCTTGCAGCGGGCGCTCGGGCTGGTTCGCGGCAGTCCGCGCAGCGACGCCGCGGCCGAGCGCAGCGTCGCGCTGCTGGCCGCCGAGTCCTTGGTCGAGCGCGGGGATCCCGGCGGCGCCGCCGCCTATCTGGCGCCTTACCTGGCCGAGGGCACGAGCTCGCGCCCGGTGATGCTGCTCGCCGCCCGGGTGGCGCTGGCCAGCCCGAACGACAGCGCCGCGCTCAAGCGCGTGGCCGACGAGCTGCAGACCTGGGTCAGCGCCCATCCGGCCGACTCGACGGCCTGGCTGATGCTGGGCCGCAGCTGGCAGCAGCTCGGCCTGCCCCTGCGCGCCCTGCGCGCCGAGGCGGAGTCGCGTGTGGCGCTGGGCGACCTCACCGGCGCCGTCGACCGCCTGCGTGCCGGCCAGCGCCTGGCCCGCGGCGGCGGCAAGGTCGACTTCATCGAGGCCTCGGTCATCGACTCCCGCCTGCGCGACGTCGAGCTCCAGCGCCGGCAGTTGGAGCTGCGGCCGGACCACTGAACCTGCCGCCGGCGCATCCAGGCCCCCCCGCCCGGTGGGGGCCGCGGATCGGGAAGATCCCTTATCCTTCCCGCTGCAAAAAATGGCAGGTAATCCGATGTATCCATTGATCCGACAGGCTGTCCTCGCGGTGGCCGGAACGCTGTGCCTGGGCCTGGCCCAGGCCGTCACCGTGAGCAGCGTCAGCCCGCAGGGCGAAGTCGCCCAGGTGAGGCAGGTCACAGTCAAGTTCTCCGAGGCCGTCGTTCCGCTGGGCGACCTGCGCCTGCCTCCCCCCTTCGGCCTGAGCTGCGAGGGCAAGGCGCCCGGTGGCCAGGGCCGCTGGGCGAACGACCGGGTCTGGGTCTATGACTTCGAGGCACCCCTGGACCCCGGCAGCCGCTGCGTGCTGCAGGCGCTGCCGGCCTGGAAGCCGCTGGCCGGCAGCCTCACCGGCACGACGCGTTTCGAGTTCGGTACCGGCGGGCCGGCCATCGTCTCGCTGGACCCCGTGGCGAGCCAGGAGGCTCGCATCGAGGAGGACCAGCATTTCGTGGCCCGCCTCAGCGGCCCCGTCGTGCCGGCCAGCCTGGGCGGCAACGCCTGGTGCGAGATCGAGGGCCTGGGGGACCGCATTCCGCTCGAGGCGGTGAACGGCAAGCTGCGCGGCGAGCTGCTCAAGGCGGCCGGGGTGTCGGGCAAGGAAGCCGACGATGCGCTGGTGCTGCATTGCGCCCGGGCCTTGCCGGCCGATGCCGTGGTGCGCCTGGTCTGGGGCAAGGGCATCGCCGCCGCCGCCAATCCGAAGGTGGCGACGCGGGTCGAGCAGCGTTTCCGCTATCGGGTGCGCGCGCCGCTGAAGGCGGAGTTCTCCTGCAGCCGCGAGCGTGCCGGCGAGCCCTGTTGGCCGCTCAGCGCCATGAACTTGAGCTTCAGCGCGCCCATCCCGCGCGCCCTGGCCGAGAAGATCCGCCTGCAGCCGGAGTCGGGCAAGGCCTTGTCGCCGGTGTTCAGAGGCAACAACCCCTTCGGCGATGTCGAGGAACTGATCTTCCCGCAGCCGCTGCCCGCCAACACCACGTTCAAGCTCGAGCTGCCCAGCGGGCTCAAGGACAACAGCGACCGGCCCTTGTCCAATGTTGGCTCCTTTCCGCTGACGGTGAAGACCGGCGAGGCGCCGCCGATCGCCAAGTTCGCGACCTCGCCCTTCGGCGTGCTCGAGCACGGGCCGGACGCCATGCTGCCTGTCACCTTGCGCCATGTGCAGGGCGACATGCGCCCCGGCGCCGCGGGCGGCAGCGTGCGGGTGTTGAACCTGCAGACCGATGCCGACATCTTCGCCTGGTACTTCAAGCTCAAGGACGGCCACGAGGATTGGGAACTGCGCGACAAGTCCTGGCTCAAGGCGAACAAGGCCGCGAAACGGGTCGATCTGCCGGAGCTGAAGGGCGGCGACCCGCGGCCTTTCGAGGTGGTGGGCATTCCCTTGCCCCAGCCAGGCTACCAGGTGGTCGAGATCGAGTCGCGCCGCCTGGGCGAGGCCTTGCTCGACCCGAAGGGGCCGATGTACGTGCGCACCGGCGCGCTCGTCACCAACCTCGGCGTGCATGTGAAGATCAGCCGCGAGAACTCGCTGGTCTGGGTCACCACGCTCGACAAGGCGCGACCGGTCGAGGGCGCCGAGGTGGCGGTCAACGACTGCAACGGCCAGCGGCTGGCATCGGGCAAGACCGACGCCCAGGGCCTGGTCCGCTTCAGCGAGACCTTCGACGAACGCAAGCTCAAGTGCAAGTCGTCCGAAGGCCTGTTCGTCACCGCCCGCAAGGCGGACGGGCAGGGCGTGGTCGACACCAGCTTCGCCTTCAGCGGCTGGACCAAGGGCATCGAGAGCTGGCGCTACGGCGTCCCGGTCAACACGGGGTCCAGGCTGTCGGCCCTGGCCCACACGGTGTTCGACCGCAGCCTGTTGCGCGCCGGCGAAACCATCTCGATGAAACACTTCATCCGCACCGAAACCTCCACTGGCCTGGCGCTGATGAAGGCCTCGGAACTGCCCAGCCGCGTGAAGATCGTGCACGAAGGCAGCGGCCAGGAGTTCGTGCAGCCGCTGAGCTGGCGTGACGGACGCCATGCCTTGTCGAGCTGGAACATCCCGGCCTCGGCCAAGCTGGGGGTGTATGCCGTCTACCTGGAACGCGATGGCGATGCGAGCCGGATCAACCAGTGGGTGGGCGGCGGCTTCCGCGTCGAGGAGTTCCGCGTGCCGCTGTTGGACGCCAAGCTGACCGGCCCGAAGGGCGCGGTGGTGGCGCCGCGCGAGCTGCCGCTCAGCCTGCAGCTCAACTACATGGCCGGCGGCGGCGTGGCCCAGTCGGGCCTGAAGCTGTCCAGCATGCTGCAAAGCCGCTACGTCCAGTTCTCCGGCTATGCCGATTTTTCGTTCGAACCGCCGCGCGATCGCGCCGCCGATGCCGGGGACGGCGAGGGCGAAGTGGATGCCCCGACGGCCGCCGAGGACGGCCGCCTGGTGGCCGACAAGCTGGCGCTGGCGACCGACCGCAACGGTGCCGCAAGCGTCACGCTGAAGGACCTGCCGAAGATCAGCCGCCCGAGCGAGCTGGTCAGCGAGGTCGGCTTCACCGACCCGAACGGCGAGACCCAGACCGTCTCCACCCGCACCGCCCTCTGGCCGAGCGCAGTCGTGCTGGGCATCAAGGCGGGGTCCTGGGCCAGCAACAAGGGGCGTGTCACCTTCCAGGCCCTGGCGCTGGACACCAGCGGCAAACCCATCAAGGGCCAGTCGGTCGAGGTGCGCGGCAGCTGGTCGCAAGTCATCACCAGCCGCAAGCGCATCGTCGGCGGCTTCTATGCCTACGACAACCATACCGAGGTGAAGGACCTGGGCAAGCTCTGCAGCGGCAGCACCGACGATCGCGGCCTGCTGTTGTGCGAGGCCGAGCTCGACCAGGCCGGCGAAGTGCAGCTCATCGCCCATGCGAAGGACGGCGCGGGCAACCCCGCGTCGGCCGCCACCAGCGTGTGGATCACCCGCCAGGGCGAGTTGTGGTTCACGCAGGACAACGACGACCGCATGGACGTGCTGCCCGAGAAGCGCCACTACCAGCCGGGCGACATCGCCCGCCTGCAGGTGCGCATGCCGTTCCGCGAGGCCACGGCGCTGGTGAGCGTCGAGCGCGAGGGCATCGTCTCCACCCAGGTGGTCGAGCTGCGCGGCAACGACCCCACCATCGAGCTCAAGATCGAGAAGGAATGGGGTCCGAACGTCTATGTGAGCGTGCTTGCCATGCGCGGCCGCGTGCGCCATGTGCCCTGGTATTCGTTCTTCACCTGGGGCTGGAAGGAGCCGGTCAACTGGGCCCGTGCCTTCTGGTACGAGGGCCGCGAGTAC
Source organism: uncultured Rhizobacter sp. (assembly GCA_966211755.1). GTDB lineage: Bacteria > Pseudomonadota > Gammaproteobacteria > Burkholderiales > Burkholderiaceae_C > Rhizobacter. The sequence continues at coordinate 26,097 of CBIHOH010000051.1, forward strand.
CAGGCGCCGACCGCCATGGTCGACCTGGCCAAGCCGGCCTTCAAGCTGGGTGTCGCCTCGTTCACGGTGGGCGTGGGCCACCATGAGCTGAAGGTCGAGGTCAGTGCCGACAAGGCGCAGTACACCGTGCGGCAGACGGCGCGGGCGCGCATCAAGGTGACCCGCGAGGGCCGGCCGGTGAAGGGGGCCGGGGTCGCCTTCGCCGCCGTCGACGAGGGCCTGCTGGCCCTGCGCCCCAATGCCTCCTGGGACCTGCTGGGCGGCATGCTGCAGGAGCGCGCCTGGGGCGTGGAGACGGCCACCGGGCAGAGCGAGATCATCGGGCGGCGCCACTATGGCCGCAAGGCACTGGCCGCCGGCGGCGACGGCGGCAAGAACCCGACCCGCGAGCTGTTCGACACCTTGCTGCTGTGGAAGCCGGACATCGTGACCGATGCCAACGGCGAGGCCAGCGTCGAGGTGCCGCTGAACGACTCCCTCACCAGCTTCCGCCTGGTGGCCGTGGCCGATGCGGAGGTGCAGCAATTCGGCACCGGCAGCACGAGCATCCGGGTCAGCCAGGACCTGCAGATGCTGTCCGGCATGCCGCCGCTGGTGCGCGAGGGCGACCATTTCGATGCCATGTTCACCCTGCGCAACACCACCGGGCGCGAGATGAAGCTGCGCGCCACGCTGGCCGGCACGGCCAACAGCGGTGCCGGCATTAGCCGCGAGCCGCTCGCCCTGGCCCCGCAGGAGCTGGTGCTGGCCGCCGGGGCGGCCCAGGAAGTGCGGTGGCCGGTGTCGGTGCCCGACGATGTCTTCAGCTTCAGCTGGGAGGCGTCGGTCGAGGAACTCGGCGGCGAGAAGGCCCGGGACCGGCTCAAGTTCACCCAACTGGTCAGCCCGGCGGTGCCCGTGCGGGTGCTGCAGGCCACGCTCGCGCAGCTCGACGGGCCGTACAGCGTGGCGGTGGCCGCGCCGGCGGACGCACTGCCGGCGGCCGGGGCCAAGCGCGGCGGCCTGAGCATCGGCGTGCAGCCCACGCTCAGCGGCGCCTTGCCCGGCATGCGGCGCTACTTCGAGACCTATCCCTTCATCTGCCTGGAGCAGAAGACCTCGAAGGCGGTCGGCCTGAAGGACGCCAAGCTGTGGTCGGGCGTGGCCAACGACCTCGCCACCTACCTCGACAGCGACGGCCTGGCCAGCTACTTCCCGCCGCGGGCCGAGGAGGGCGCGCGCGGCAGCGACCGGCTCACCGCCTACCTCCTTGCCGCCACCCACGAAGCCGGCTTCGCCCTGCCCGAGCAGGCGCGCGAGAGCATGCTCAAGGGCCTGGCCGCCTTTGTCGAAGGGCGCATCGAGCGCAAGTTCTGGGCGCCGCGCGCCGACCTGGACGTGCGCAAGCTGGCGGCCCTGGAAGCGCTGTCGCGCCATGGCCGCGCCACGCCGGCCATGCTGGGCTCGATCAACCTCACGCCCAACCTCTGGCCGACCGCGGCCGTCATCGACTGGTACAACATCCTGCGCCGGGTCAAGGGCATCCCCGAGCAGGCGGCCCGCCTCGAAGAGGCCCAGCAGATCCTGCGCAGCCGCCTCACCTATGCCGGCACGACGCTGAAGTTCAGCACCGAGGCCGACGACTTCTGGTGGTGGCTGATGGACAGCCCGGACTCGAACGCCGCCCGTCTCATCCTGGCGGTGCTCGACGACCCGGCCTGGAAGGACGAGCTGCCGCGCCTGGTGGTCGGTTCGCTCGGCCGGCAGCGCAACGGCGCCTGGCTGACCACCACCGCCAACCTCTGGGGTTCGCTGGCGCTGGACAAGTTCTCGGCCAGGTTCGAGTCGGTGCCGGTCGCCGGCACCACGCTGGCGAACGCCGGCGGGCAGCCGCAGTCGCTCGACTGGGCGAAACGTCCGCAGGGCGGCGTGATGACCCTGCCGTGGCCGGACAAGCCGGCGCGGCTGAGCGTGCAGCAGGAAGGCTCCGGCAAACCCTGGTTGACGGTGCAAAGCCTGGCCGCCGTGCCGCTGAAGGCCCCGCTGCGCGCGGGCTACAGCGTCAACCGCACGGTCTCCGCGGTCGAGCAGAAGGTGCCGGGCAGCTGGTCGCGCGGCGATGTGCTGCGCGTCAGGCTGGAGATCGACGCCCAGACCGACATGACCTGGGTGGTGGTGAGCGACCCGGTCCCCGGCGGCGGCACCTTGCTCGGCTCCGGCCTGGGCCGCGACAGCGAGATCGCCGAGCGCAGCGGGCGCGGCCAGGACCTCGCCTTCGCCACCTTCGAGGAGCGCAGCTTCGAGGCCTTCCGCAGCTATTTCGAGTACCTGCCGAAGGGCAAGCACGTCGTCGAATACACGGTGCGCCTGAACAACCCCGGCAAGTTCCTGCTGCCGCCGACGCGGGTCGAGGCGATGTATGCGCCCGAGACCTTCGGTGAACTGCCGAACGCGGCACTGGAGGTCAAGCCTTGAAACGCCTGCTGTCGGCGGGGCTGCTGGCGCTGCTCGCCGGCGCCGCCCAGGCGCTGCCTTCCTTCGCCGAGGTGAAGGCGGCGTACCGGGCGTCCGATGTCACCTTGCTCGACCGGCAGGGCGTGCCGCTGCAGACCTTGCGCGTCGACAAGACGGTGCGCCGCCTGGGCTGGGTGCCGCTGCAGGAGATGTCGCCCGCCTTGCTGCGTGCCATCGTGCTCAGCGAGGACAAGCGCTTCTACGAGCACAGCGGCGTCGACTGGAGCGCGGTGGGGCAGAGCGCCTGGGCCAATCTGTGGAACACCCGCACCCGCGGCGCCTCCACGCTGACCATGCAGCTCGCCGGCCTGCTGGACGAGGAGCTGGCCCGCCCGACCGGCGGCCGCAGCATGGCTCAGAAGCTGAGCCAGGCCTACACCGCCACCCGCCTCGACGCCCGCTGGAAAAAGAGCGAGATCCTCGAGGCCTATCTGAACCGGGTGGCTTTCCGGGGCGAGCTGGTGGGCATCAGCGCCTTGTCGCAGACCTTGTTCGGCAAGCACGCGAGCGGTCTCGACGCGCAAGAGGCGGCCGTGGCCGTGGCCTTGCTGCGCGGGCCGAATGCCTCGGTGGACACGGTGACCCAGCGCGCCTGCGGCGTGCTGCAGCTGCAGCGCCTGTCCTGCACCGGCGTGCTGGGCCTGACCGCCAACGCGCTGGAGCGGCGCGGCGGCGCGCCGCTGGGCGAGCAGCTGGCGCCGCATTTCGCGCGCCAGTGGCAGCCGAGCGGCGAGGCGCGGCAGCTCACGCCGCTCGATGCCCGGCTGCAGCGCGTGGCGAGCACCGCGCTGCGCCGCCACCTGGCCGAACTCTCCGGCCGCAACGTCGAGGACGGGGCGGTGCTGGTGCTCGACAACGCGACCGGCGAGGTGCGCGCCTGGGTCGGCTCCAGCGGCAGCGGCCTGTCCGATGCCGCCCAGGTCGACGGCGTGCTGGCGCGGCGCCAGCCGGGCTCGACCCTCAAGCCCTTCGTCTACCAGATGGCGTTCGAGCAGAAGCTGCTGACACCCGCCAGCCTGGTCGACGACTCGCCGGCCGAGATCGCCACCCCGAGCGGCCTGTACCAGCCGCAGAACTACGACCGCCGGTTCAAGGGCTGGGTCAGCGTGCGCACCGCGCTCGGTGCGAGCCTGAACGTGCCGGCGGTGCGCGTGGGGGCCTTGCTCGGCCCCGAGGCCCTGGTGAACCGGTTCAACGCGCTCGGCCTGGCCTTGCCCGAGAGCGGCGAGCACTACGGCCCGGCGCTCGCGCTCGGCTCGGCCGAGGTGAACCTGCTCGGGCTGACCAATGCCTACCGCACCCTGGCCAACGGCGGCCTGTATTCGCCGGTGCGCCTGCAGTCCGCGGTGGCGCCGGCGCGCCGGGTGCTCGATCCCGCGGCGGTGTTCCTGGTCACCGACATCCTCGGCGACAACAGCGCCCGCGTACGCAGCTTCGGCTTCGACAGCGCCCTGGTCACCCGCGGTTTCGCCGCGGTGAAGACCGGCACCAGCAAGGACATGCGCGACAACTGGTGCGTCGGGTTCACCGACCGCTACACCGTCGGCGTCTGGGTCGGCAATGCCAGCGGCGAAGCCATGCACCAGGTCAGCGGCGTCAGCGGCGCGGCCCCGATCTGGCAGGCGGTGGTGCGCCACTTGCACGAGGCCCGGCCCTCGCGGCCGCCCAAGCCGCCGCCCGGCGTGGTGAGCCAGCGGGTGGTGCTCGACGGCGAGCCACCGCGCGAGGAGGTCTTCCTGGCCGGTACCCAGTCCGGGCCGGCCATGGTGCCGGCGCCGTCCGAGCGCTCGCGCCGCTTCGGCATCACCAAGCCGCGCGACGGCACCCTGTTCGCCATCGATCCCGACATCCCGCCCGCGTCGCAGCGCATCACCTTCGAAGGAGAGGGCGGCACTTGGGTGCTGGACGGCAAGCGGCTGGGCAAAGGCGAGCGGCTGATGTGGGCCCCGTGGCCGGGCCGGCACGAGCTGCGCCTGGAGGGCCGGGCAGGGCAGGTGGTGCAGACGGTGCGCTTCGAGGTGCGCGGGGCGGAGGTGGCCGCCGAGCGGCCTCGCCGCGAATGCCGCGGCCGGGGCTGCGCGAGACTTTAGGCCGGCGCGTCCTGAACGCGCCCGGCTGGCCGGGGAATTTTTTGGTGAAAGCGCCGCGCCGCGGCGCCGCGCATCGGCTAGCATCCGCATGGACCGCGCCCCATTGCGCGGTCACGTCGCTCGGACGGTTCCGGGCGCTCACGTGAAAGTCACTCCATGTCTTCAGTAGGCAAGCGCCGCTTTGCGCGCATCGATCGTCTCCCCCCCTATGTGTTCAACATCACGGCCGAGCTGAAGCTGGCCGCGCGCCGGCGAGGCGAGGACATCGTCGACATGAGCATGGGCAACCCCGACGGCGCCACGCCGGCGCACATCGTGGCCAAGCTCACCGACGTCGCCCAACGGCCCGACACGCACGGCTACTCGGCCTCGAAGGGCATCCCGCGCCTGCGCCGCGCCATCTCGCGCTGGTACCAGGACCGCTACCAGGTCGGGATCGACCCCGACAGCGAGGCCATCGTCACCATCGGCTCCAAGGAAGGGCTGGCGCACCTGATGCTCGCCACCCTCGACCGCGGCGACACCGTGCTGGTGCCCGACCCGAGCTACCCGATCCACATCTACGGCGCGGTGATCGCCGGGGCCGACATCCGCTCGGTGCCGCTGGTGCCGGGCGTGGATTTCTTCGCGGAACTCGAACGCGCCATCCGCGGCAGCTATCCCAAACCCAAGATGATGGTGCTCGGGTTTCCGAGCAATCCGACGGCGCAATGCGTCGAACTCGACTTCTTCGAGCGGGTGGTCGCGCTGGCCCGCAAGCACGACATCTACGTCGTGCACGACCTGGCCTATGCCGACATCGTCTTCGACGGCTGGAAGGCACCCTCGATCATGCAGGTGCCCGGCGCGAAGGACATCGCGGTCGAGTTCTTCACGCTTTCCAAGAGCTACAACATGGCCGGCTGGCGGATCGGCTTCATGGTGGGCAACCGCGAGCTCGTGGCCGCGCTGGCACGCATCAAGAGCTACCACGACTACGGCACCTTCACCCCCTTGCAGGTGGCCGCGATCGCCGCGCTCGAGGGCGACCAGCAGTGCGTGAAGGACATCGCCGCCCAGTACCAGTCGCGCCGCGACGTGCTGGTCAAGGGCCTGGTCGAAGCCGGCTGGGCGGTCGACACGCCCCGGGCCTCGATGTACATCTGGGCCCGCATCCCGCCCGCCTACCGGGCGCTGGGCTCGCTCGAGTTCGCCCGGCAGCTGCTCGACAAGGCCAAGGTCTCGGTGTCCCCCGGCATCGGCTTCGGCGACCATGGCGATGACCACGTACGCTTCGCCCTGATCGAGAACGAGTCGCGCATCCGCCAGGCGGTGCGCGGCATCAAGGCGATGTTCAAGGCCGACGGGGTCGCCCGCGCCTGAGCCCGCTCCTGGTCCGCTCCCGACGCCCCACGGCGCGGGGGCGGCTCACTCCCTGGCCGAAAACAGCCGTTCCATGGCGCTGTCGATGACCACGCCGCATAGGCTGTAGATCAGCGAGCCGACCAGCGCCGCGGCGAAACCGGTCACCGCCAGGCCGGGCAGCAATTCGGCCGCGAACTGGAACATCAGCGCGTTGATGATGAACAGGAACAGCCCCAGCGTGAGTAGGGTCACCGGCAAGGTGAGGATGACCAGCAGCGGCCGCAGCAAGGTGTTGAGCAGGCCCAGCACCAGGGCGGCGGCCAGGGCCGAGCTGAAACTCTTCACCTGGACCCCGGGATGGAGATGGGCCACCAGCAACAAGGCGGCGGCCAGCAGCAACCAGCGTACGATGATCTTCATGCCACGAGCATAACGTGGAGGTCCTGTCGTCGCGGACCGTCCTCTTAGATGAGAATAGTTCTTGTTTATGCTAGAGTCCCGGATCCGCGCGTGCTGATCGCGCCGCCCTTGTTGCCATGACCACGATCACCCGTCCTGTTGTCCCCGCGCCCCGACCCGGCACGGCCGCCTCCGGCGCCCGCCGCGGCGGGCCGCCCGCGCGCGCCCGAGACGGCCTGAGCAAGGCCCAGTTGCGCGGGGTGGTGCTGGCCATCGCGGCCCTGCACGTGGGCGCGGGCTGGGGCCTGCTGCAGATCCCGGCGGTGCGCGAGGCGGTGGCCGACGCGGCGCCGATCTTCGTCGACTACATCGCACCGCCGCCGCCCCCCGTGGCCGCGCCCGTGCCGCCGCCGCCGGCCCCCCCCGTGCAGCGCACGCCGCCGCCGCCCGCGCCTCTGCTCACGAGCAAGCCTTCGCCCGCGCACGCGCCGTTCGTGGCGCCGCCGCCGCCCGAGGTGATCCCGGCCCCG
>CBIHOH010000052.1:0-32825 GCA_966211755.1 uncultured Rhizobacter sp.
CGGTGTGGTCGATGACGATGGCGCCGCCGGCCGGCAGGTTCACCGTGCGCGAGAAGGCGGTCTCGATCTGGTGCTCGATCTGGAAGCGGCTGAACAGCGGCGCGTCGTCGCGGTAGCGCTTGACCTTGGAGGCCGACTCCGGCATCACGTGGCTCATGAACTGCTGGGCCTGCTCGTAGATGTCATCGGTGTCGATGAGGATCTCGCCCACGTCGGCGGTGAAGTAGTCGCGGATGGCGCGGATGACGAGCGAGGACTCCTGGTAGATCAGGAAGGCGCCCTTGCCCGCCTGGGCGGCGCCGTCGATCGCCTTCCACAGGGTGAGCATGTAGTTCAGGTCCCACTGCAGCTCGACGGCGGTGCGGCCGATGCCTGCGGTGCGGGCGATCAGGCTCATGCCCTTCGGGTACTCGAGCTGGTCGAGGTTTTCCTTCAGTTCCTCGCGGTCTTCGCCTTCGATGCGGCGCGAGACACCGCCGCCGCGCGGGTTGTTGGGCATCAGCACCAGGTAGCGGCCGGCCAGCGACACGAAGGTGGTGAGGGCCGCGCCCTTGTTGCCGCGCTCTTCCTTCTCGACCTGGACCAGCATCTGGTCGCCTTCCTTGATGGCGTCCTGGATGCGTGCGTTGCGCACGTCCACGCCTTCGCGGAAGTAGTTGCGCGAGATTTCCTTGAAGGGCAGGAAGCCGTGACGGTCTTCGCCGTAATCGACGAAACAGGCTTCGAGCGAAGGCTCGACCCGGGTCACGACGGCTTTGTAGATGTTCCCCTTGCGCTGCTCGCGCCCTTCGATCTCGGTTTCGAAATCGAGCAGTTTCTGTCCATCGACGATGGCCAGGCGACGCTCTTCTGCCTGCGTCGCGTTGATCAGCATGCGTTTCATATGCACTCCTTCGCTGCCATCCGGTTCGGGGGACGGCAGCGCCACTTACATGCCGCCACTGAAAGATTCAGGGGCGACTCATCGATGCACGAGAAACTCAGATGAACCGGAAGGAATCGCCCTGGACTGTTTTGACGCGGTATCGATCAGGGGATCGGCCGGTCTGGCAGCGTTGGCGCGTGCGTGGCAGTGCTCAGGACGGGCCACAAGGCATTTGCCCGGAGCCGGGCCACGGCACCGCCTGCATGCTGGGCACGCGAGGGCAGGTGTGGGGTGGGGGCTGGGAACAACATCCGTCTCGATCACTGGGCGCGGGTGGAAGACATCACGCCCCTGGCGGCGCCGCTCGTGGAGCGAGGCCGCCGGTGTGGTTGTCTCCCGCCTGAAAACCTTTTTGCAGGGGTTCGTTCTTGTTTCTCTGCCGTCACGGACTCTGCGGCGCCCTGTCACATGGGGACAGGACCGGACGCAGCCCGGGGACGTTGCATCACCTTGTGGCCGGACAAATGGCCCGGCCGCCGCGTATCGCCGCAGGTGCGACGTTAAACTCTGGAAAATCAAACACTTACAGCGATAACGTGGTGCAACGCATTATAGAGGTCAAACCGGCACGGCCTGCAAGCGTGAAACCGGCGGTACATCGGGTCCAAATCGACGAAGGCTCGGAAGGCCAGCGTCTCGACAATTTCCTGGTGAAACTGCTGAAGGGCGTGCCGAAGACCCACGTCTATCGCCTGATCCGCTCGGGCGAGGTGCGTGTCAACAAGGGCCGGGCGCAGGCCGATACCCGGCTGGCCCTGGGCGATGTGGTGCGGGTGCCGCCGGTGCGGGTCGCCGAGCCGGGCCAGGCCCGCGAGGCGCCGGCGCGTGAGTTTCCCATCGCCTTCGAGGACGAGCACCTGATCGCGGTGGTCAAGCCGGCGGGCGTGGCGGTGCACGGCGGCAGCGGCGTCAGCTCGGGCGTGATCGAGCAGCTGCGACAGGCCCGGCCGGGGGCGAAGTTCCTCGAACTGGTGCACCGGCTCGACAAGGAAACCTCGGGCCTGCTGCTGATCGCCAAGAAACGCTCCGCGCTGGTGGCCTTGCAGGAACAGTTCCGCAGCCGCGAGACCGGCAAGACCTATGCCGCCCTGGTGAACGGCGCCTGGCCGGCCAGCCGCAAGGTGATCGACGTGCCCCTGCACAAGTTCCTGACCGCCGAGGGCGAGCGCCGCGTGCGCGCGGTCGACGCCGACCATGACGAGGGACGCCGTTCCATCACCCTGGTGAGAGTGGCTGCACGCTTCCGGGATTTCACCCTGCTCGACGTGACCATCAAGACCGGCCGCACCCACCAGATCCGCGTGCACCTGGCGCACGAGGGCCATCCCATCGCCGGCGACGAGAAATACGGAGATTTCGCGGTCAACAAGGCCCTGGCCCGGGGCGAGGCCGTGCCGGGCCACCGCTTCGACCGCATGTTCCTGCATGCCCGCCGGCTGCGCTTCGATCACCCCGGCAGCGGGGAGACCATTGAGCTCGAGGCGCCGCTGCCGCCAGAATGCGAAGACTTCGTCCACGCCCTAGCACCATGACCCGACCCCGCCAGTTCGACCTGATCGCCTTCGATTGGGACGGCACCTTGTTCGACTCGACCGCGCTGATCGCGCGCTGCATCCAGAGCGCCTGCGCCGACCTGGGCGTGGCCGTGCCCAGCGACCGCGACGCCGCCTACGTGATCGGCATGGGCCTGAACGAGGCCCTGCGGCATGCGGCGCCGGGGCTGGACCCGGCCCGTTATCCGCAACTGGGCGAGCGCTACCGCCACCACTATTTCGCCCGCCAGCACGACCTGGTGCTGTTCGAGGGCAGCCTGCCCATGCTGCAGGCGCTGAAGGCGCGCAACCACTGGCTCGCGGTGGCCACCGGCAAGTCGCGCCGCGGCCTGGACGAAGCCCTGGCGAGCGCCGAACTGCGCGGCATGTTCGACGGCACCCGCACCGCCGACGAAACCGCCTCCAAGCCCAGCCCCTTGATGCTGTTCGAGCTGATGCGCGAGTTCGGGGTCGAACCCGGGCGCACGCTGATGATCGGCGACACCACCCACGACCTGCAGATGGCGCAGAACGCCGGGGTCGCCAGCGTCGGGGTGAGCTACGGGGCGCACGAGCCCGCGGCCTTCGCCGACTTCCCGACCCTCCATGTGGCGCACTCGACGGCCGGGCTGCACGCCTGGCTGGAACAGCATGCCTGAGTCCGCACCACGCGCCCTGTGCGCCTCGGCCGACCTGCAGGAGCGCGGCAGCGCGGTGGTCTTCGACGTGCTGCAGTACCGCGAGCCGGCGCGGGCCTTCGCGCTGCGCTTCGACGGGCAGGTCGTGGCCTACCTCAACCGTTGCCTGCATGTGCCGGCCGAAATGGATTGGCAGCCGGGCGAGTTCCTCGATCGCAACCGCGAATTCATCGTCTGCTCGATCCACGGCGCCGAATACGAACCCGCCACCGGGCGCTGCGCCGGCGGTCCCTGCGGGCGGGGAAAACTCACGCCGTTGCGGGTCGAGGAGCGGGAGGGCCAGGTGTATTGGTATCCTTCCGCGGAGACCCAGCCCCTGCCCGAGACACCCGGGCCGGCCGGCCCCTGAAAGAACCGAATGAACCCGCAAGACGACTCCATCCCCTTCGACCCCGCCCGGCCGCCCGTGGCTGCCGCCCCCGCGCCGGCCGCGCCTGCCTGGAACGGCGTGCTCGAACAATTCGCCCGCGACTACCTGAAAGACCGTCGCAGCGAGCGGCGCTGGCGGGTGTTCTTCCGGCTGCTGTGGGCAGGCATCGCCCTGCTGCTGGTGCTGGCCATGTGGGCGGCCCGCACCACCACCGCCGCGCCGGCCGGGCCGCACACGGCCCTGGTCGACGTGCGCGGCGAGATCGCCTCCGACACCGAGGCCAGTGCCGAGATCGTGGGCGCGGCCCTGCGCGCCGCCTTCGAGGACGAAGGCGCGCAGGCGGTGGTGATCCGCTTCAACTCGCCCGGCGGCAGCCCGGTGCAGGCCGGCATGATCAACGACGAGATCCAGCGCCTGAAGAAGCTGCACGACAAGAAGGTCTACGCGGTGGTCGAGGAGGCCTGCGCCTCCGGGGCGTACTACATCGCCGTGGCTGCCGACGAGATCTACACCGACAAGGCGAGCATCGTCGGTTCCATCGGGGTGTTGATGGATGGTTTCGGTTTCACCGGCACGATGGAGAAATTCGGCGTCGAGCGGCGCTTGCTGACAGCCGGGGACAACAAAGGCATCGGCGATCCGTTTTCGCCGATGACGGCCAAGCAGCGGGCCTTGACCCAGGCCATGCTGGACCAGATCCACCAGCAGTTCGTCACGGTGGTGAAGGCCGGGCGCGGAGAGCGCCTGAAGGAGACGCCCGAGACCTTCTCCGGGCTGTACTGGAACGGCGAGGAGGCGGTGCGCATGGGCCTGGCCGATCACCTGGGCAGCCTGGACTACGTCGCGCGCGAGGTGGTGAAGGCGCCCGAGATCATCGACTACACGCCGAAGGAGAATGTGGCCGAGCGGATCGCCAAGCGCTTCGGGGCGGCGGTGGGCACGGGTGCGGTCAAGGCGGTGCGCAGCCTGGGCTCGATGCGCTGAGGCGGCGTCGCGGCGACCTTCCCGAAGGCCCGTCGCCTAGAGATCCGCGGCCTTCGGTGGCCGCTGAACGAACTGAACACGTAGGAAGCCGCCGTGGACGACCTGGAGCGCGAGAAGAAGATCGAGCAGCTGGTGGCCTCGTATCTGGAAAAGGCGAGTCCGGAGCAGCTTCATGTTTATGCGGCCCGTTCCAATTACGACGGAAACGCCAAGGACGTCCGGTGGTTGATCGACAACCCCGCGCTCGATCGCGGCACCGCCTTGCTGCTCTACTGGTACCTGGGCGCTGCCTACTATGCGGAGTTCGCCTCGGAAGCCGAGGTGCCGGATTTCCAACAGGACAGCTTCCGGCGGGTGCTTCTTCTTGAGCGAAGGCTCCTCGACGGCTTTTACCCGAACAGCCGTATCCACTTCGATCCCATGCGATCGGAAGGTGGCGGCCCACGCGAGATGCGGAAGTCGAAAGTGAGGCGGCCCGTCCCCGGGCATCTGCTGTCGCCGTCGCCGGGCCAGCACGTGGATGTCGACTCCGAGGACTATGACGAGGGGATTCCGCTGGCCCTGGCGGAAGAGATTTCAGCCTTGTTCGACGAGTGAGCGTGCCGGGCCGTGTCGAATCGGCCGGTCCCATCCACGACGCAGCCGCCGCTCGACGCTTCAGCGCTTGCGTTTCGGCGCGGGCGGGGCCTCCGCAGCTTCCCTCAACGCCAGTCTCAGCCCTTCGAGCTGCAATTGCAGCATGGGCCCCACGTGGCCATCCACGCAAGCCTCGCGCCCCCCTTTGCCGATGGTGTGGTCCAGCTCGCCTGACAGCAACAGGTGGGCGAACCCATGTACCACCGACCAGATCGACATCAGCGCGGCGTGCTGCGCTGCGGACAAGGCCGCCTGGGGCGCGACGCCAAGCAAGCCGCGCACGCCGTTTTCCAGCACCTGGAAGGCAGCGCGCCCGGCGCGTTCGAGCTCGGCATCGCGCTGCACGCCAGTGCGGAACATGATGCCGAAGCGGCCCGGGTAGCGCAGCGCAAAGCGCACATAGCCGACGCCCTGCTCGCGCAGGCGGGCCACCGGGTCGGTGCCGCCGCGGGCGTTGCCCGCCTCCAGTGCCTCGGTCAGGCCGTCGAACGCGAGTGTCGCCACGGCGGTGAGCAAGCCCTGCGCGTCGCCGAAATGGTGGGCCGGGGCGGCCGGCGACACGCCCGAACGCCGGGCCACTTCGCGCAGTGAAAAGCCTTCGACACCCCGCTCCGCAAGCAGGGCTTCCGTGGCGTCGATCAGTGACTGGCGCAAGGCGCCGTGGTGGTAGCGGCCGCGGGGCGGCGGGCCGGGGTCTTTGTCGGCTGGCATGCCCTTAGTCTACCGCGTCAACTTGACAGCGTTCAAATCGATGGCTAGAGTCCAACTTAACACTGTTCAAATAAGGTGGCGCCGCCATGGATCGATCCTCTCTCGACCTTCTGTTCTCTGCCGCAGGCATGCTGGCCATGCTGGGATGGGCCGCGCTGATACTGGGGGGCTGGTGGCGTCGGCATGCGCTGGCGCTGCGCCTCTTTGCCGGCCGTGTCGTGCCGCTGGTGCTGGGCCTGGGCTATGTGCTGCTGTTGGCCCTCCACTGGGGGCCGGGCGGCTATGGTTCGCTGGCGCAGGTCCAGCAGCTGTTCTCGGTGCCGGGCCTGCTGATGGCCGGCTGGGTGCACTACCTGGCGTTCGACCTGTTCGTCGGCGCCTGGATGGCGGAACGCGCGGCCGAGTTCGGTTGGCCCTTCTGGCTGGTGCTGCCGCTGTTCGCGCTGACCTTTCTGTTCGGTCCGGCGGGCCTGTTGGCCTATGCGCTGGTGCGCGGCCTGGCCGCCCTGCGCGGGCGCGCACCGGCCGGCGCAGCCTGATCCGCCTTGTCGCTCCAGGAGACTCCCATGAACGTCTTTGCCGCCACCGCCGTACGCCCTGTGCGCCACGGCCTGCCGCTGCCTGGTCTGTTGCGCGAACTGTGGGGCCGGCAGCCCGTGCTCACGCTGTTCGGCGCCGTGTTGCTGGCGCTGCTGTTGCCGCTCGCCATCGCCTCGGGGTTGGACGACCGCCTTCTGCGCGGCGCCAACGTGTGGTGGAAGCCTATGAAGTTCGCGCTGTCGATCGCGGTGTTCGCGTTGACGACGGCCTGGTTCATCGGCCACCTGCCGGCGGCCCGGCGCAGCTCGCGGGCCGTCCGCTGGGTCGTGGGCCTGGTGGTGGGAGCCGGCAGTTTCGAGTTCCTCTACATCGCGCTGCAGGCCGGGCTGGGCGAGGCCTCCCATTACAACGACACCAGTGTCTTCCACGCCGTGATGTACGCGCTGATGGGCATGGGGGCGCTGCTGCTGACGGCCTCGCAGCCGATGCTGGCCTGGCAGCTGCACCGTCACCCGCAGCCCGCGTTGGCGCCGGCCTATCGCCTGGCCGTCACCACGGGGCTGCTGCTGACCTTCGTGCTGGGCGCCGGCGCGGGCATGCTGTTGTCCGCGTACCAGCCCCCTTCCGGCTCGGGACTACCGGTGCTGGGGTGGTCGACCACCGGGGGCGACCTGCGGCCGGCGCACTTCCTCGGCATCCATGCGCAGCAGCTGCTTCCACTGGCCGGGCTCGCTTTGGCGCGGCTGCCGCAGCGCCTGGGGCGCCCCGCCGTGCTGGCGCTGGCCATGCTCTACGTGCTGGCATGCGCCGGCTTGGTGTTGCACGGCATGGCGGGACACCATGGCGCATAGCGCGCCGGAATACCACGGCAGGCGCCTCTCGAACCGAGACGGCGATGCTGCGATCGGGCATCGTGGGCGATCTCAGAGCGGCCCGCTCGCTGAATGGGCCGGGTCGTTTGGCCATGCGTGAGTGCCCTGACAACCCGACCTGTTTGAGCCTGGCGAAAGGCTGGGCCTATGGCCCAGCGCGGCCTGTAAGGCAGGAGCGACAGCGACGCGGGGGGCAAACACCACACCGGAGCGGTCGCGGTCATGCAATGCGAAGCGAGCCCCGCACGAGCGAAGCGAAGTGCTACATCAAGCAACTCCCGAAGGACGGGTTTCCCGGCCCGACGGGAGGCGCCCCCTCGGGGGGCTGAGCCCGGACACAAACAGTCCAGTGGACTGTTTGTGCCTGGCGAAGGGCTGGGCCTATGGCCCCGCGCGGCCTGCAAGGCAGGAGCGAAAGCGACGTGGGGGCCTCATTTCAACATTCCCTTGGTCTCGATGAAGGAGATCACCTCGTCCAGCCCCTGCAGGGTCTTCAGGTTGCTCATGACGAAGGGCCGCAGCCCCTGCGGGCCGCTGCGCATGCGGATGGTGTCGCTGCGCATGATCTCCAGGTTCGCTCCCACGTGGGGCGCGAGGTCGGTCTTGTTGATGACGAACAGGTCGCTCTTGGTGATGCCGGGGCCGCCCTTGCGCGGGATCTTCTCGCCTGCCGCCACGTCGATCACGTAGAGGGTCAGGTCGCTCAGCTCGGGGCTGAAGGTGGCGGCGAGGTTGTCGCCGCCGGACTCGATGAAGACGATGTCGGCATCGGGGAACTTCTCCAGCATGCGGTCGACCGCCTCGAGGTTGATCGAGGCGTCCTCGCGGATGGCCGTGTGCGGGCAGCCGCCGGTCTCCACGCCCATGATGCGTTCGGCCTCGAGCGCGCCGGCCACGGTGAGCAGGCGCTGGTCCTCCTTGGTGTAGATGTCGTTGGTGACCACCACCAGGTCGTAGCGCTCGCGCATGGTCTTGCACAGCATCTCGACCAGGGTGGTCTTGCCGGAGCCGACCGGCCCGCCGACGCCGACCCGCAGGGGCGGCAGTTTCTTGGTGCGGCGGGGGATGGTGTGCAGGGCGCTCATGTCGGTGTGGAGGAAGTGGCGGGGTGGCCTGCCCAGTGTAGGGCTTCGGCTTGACGGCGCCGACCCCGTCCGGCCGTGTCCGGGCCGCCGCTCAGGACCTGAACAGCCGCGAGTACTGCGTCTCGTGCCGCGCCGACAGGATGGCCAGCATGGGCGTGAAGGCCTGGCGCTCGCTTTCCGCCAGCTGCATCGCCCGGGCGACCGCGTCCGGGATCTCCCGGGTGAGCCGGGACAGGATGCGCTGTCCGGCACTTTGGCCCAGTGGCACCGATTTCAGCGCGGCCTGCACCATGTTCTCGGCCCAGCCGAAGGCCAGGGCGAGCAGGGCCTCGCGCAGCGGGGCGCCGGTCTGCGCCGCGGCGAGCGCGAAGGCGACCGGCCAGGTGGGGGCCGGCTTCAGGGCGGCCAGGGCTTGCAGGCGCGGGTCCTGCGCATCGGGGCCGGACTGGTTCTTCAGCCACTCGGTCAGCGAACGCCCCATCTGCTCGGTCTGCTGGCGCAGTTCGCTGCTTTCGCGGGTGGTGGTGACCCAGGCGTTCAGGGCCTCGATGTGGGCCAGGTCGTGGCGCGACCAGGCGCCGAAGGCCTTGCTGGCCAGCGCCAGGTCGCTGCGCGCCAGCGACAGGTGCAATTGGTCGCACAGCCAGTCGGCGGTCGCCGCTTCGCTGGTCGCCAGGCCGGCCTCGACCGCGGCTTCCAGGCCCTCGGAATAGCTGAACCCGCCCACCGGCAGGGCCGGCGACGCCAGCCACATCAGCCGCAGCAGCGAGGCGCCGGTCAGCGCCGGGGCAGCCGGCCGCGCGCGCCGTGAGCGGCGCGGCATCAGTGCTGGTGCCCGTGCCCGTGGCCGTGGTCGTGCCCATGGTTGCAGCCCGGGCCATGGACATGGGGCGCGGGCGCCGCCTTGACGGCGATGGCGATCGGCTTGCGCACGGGTGCGGGTGCGTGTTCGTGGCCCGCATGAGCATGATCGTGCCCACCTGCCGCGTAGGCTCCGCCCTCGGGTTCGAACGCGGCGTTCACTTCGTTCACGACCAGGTGCATCTGGCGCAGCAGCTCGGCCAGCACATGATCGGGTTCGAGCTGGAGGTGGTCCGGCTTGAGTTCGAGTTGCACGTGGCGGTTGCCCAGGTGGTAGGCGGCGCGCAGCAGGTCGAAGGCGCTGCCGTGCTCGGGGCAGGGGCTGACACGCAGCACCGGCTGGGCGGCGGCGCGGACGAGGACGAGCGAGCCGTCCTCGGCCACCAGCACGTCGCCGCCGCGTACCACCGTGCCCCGGGGCAGGAAGACGCCCAGGCTGCGGCCGCTGGAGTCGGTGGTGTCGAAGCGGCTCTTCTGGCGCACGTCCCAGTCGAGGTCGACCGTGGGCGCGCGTTTGATCAGCACGGCACTCAGGCCGTGGCCCTGGGGAAGGAGTTTGTTGATGGTGAGCATGGGGCCGCGGTACGGGGAATCGGACGTGCATTGTCGACGCCAGCGGCGATTTCGTGCAAGCCGGCACATCTGGGCGGCGTGAGCTCGGGCACACTGGTCCGCCATGCACATTCCGTCTTCCCTACGCCACCTTCGGCATGCGGCGGTGCCGCCGTGAGCCCGGCGGCCGAACTCCGCTGGCGCTGGCGGGCCCGCGCGCAGCCGCCGCAGCCGCGTGCGGTGCTGGCCTGGGGCGATGCCGGCCGGCACCTGCACGCCGGCCTGGCCTTGTTGCCCGAAGAACGGCAGCAGCGGCTGGCGATGACCGCCAGTCGCGACGTGGTGGTGGTGCTCGGCCCCGCTGCCGACCTGCCCTGGGTCGACACCGCCGCCTACGCCGCCCCGTGCGCGGAGGACAGCCGGCTCTGGCTGCCCACCCTGTGGGAGCCCGATGAGCCGGCCGGACGGCTGGCGCAGGCGCTGTTCCTGCGGCATGGCCGCCAGCCCATGCTGCTGTGGCCCGAGCCGGCGGCCCTGGTCCCGCTCGATCGCCAGCTGCCGGTGTCAGCCGTCCAGCTCACCCAGTTGATCCGTCGCTGGCAGAGGGGCTAGGACGATGTGCCGGCCGGGCACGCCGCATCCCTGGCCGGGTGAGTTGATCAAAAGGAGAACGATGTGACATCCGATGTCGAAGAACGTCTGCGGCTTCTGGGCCTGAGCCTTCCCGAGGTGACCCGGCCGCGCGGCAATTTCAAGCCCTGGACCCGGGCCGGCTCCATGTTGTACCTGTCGGGCAAGGGCGCGCCCGTGCGCCCTGAGGGCGGCCCGGTGCCGAAGGTCGGCGCCGAGGTCTCGGTGGCGCAGGCGCAGGCCCATGCGCGCGAGGTGGGCCTGTACCTGCTGGCCGTCGTCAAGCACGCGCTCGGCGACTTCTCGCAGCTGAAGCAGGTGGTCAAGGTGTTCGGCATGGTGAACGCGGTCCCCGACTTCACACGCCACACCGAGGTGATCAACGGCTGTTCGGACCTGCTCGTCGAGGTGCTGGGAGAGCGCGGCGAACATGCGCGTTCCGCCATCGGCGTGGGCTCGCTCCCGATGGGGTTCGCAGTGGAGATCGAAGCGGTCGTGGAGATCGTGTGATGGCGGGGCGTACCGTTTTGCCAAGCCTCTTGGTGTCGCCTGCGTGCCCAGGTCATCGCATCGGGCGACGAGACCTTGCTGACGGCGCCCTGGTCGGACCGACGGCATGACCCTGATGAGGTCCGGCGATACGGTTTTTTGCGGCTCGCGCCGGCTGATCCTGGGCCCGTTGCTCAAGAGCGGCGGCGCGGGCAGCATCTACCTGCTGCCCGACGAGCCGAACAGCGTCGCCAAGATCTACCACGAGCATGTCGATGCCGCGCTCGCGCAGCGGCGGGTCGAGGCCATGCTGCGGCTGGCCCCGCAGCTGCCGGACATCGCCGAGGACGGCCGGCGCTACGTGCAGCTTGCCTGGCCGGACGCCATTCTTCGGGATGGGGAGGAAGCGTTCCGCGGCTATCTCATGCCGCTCGTGGACGTGGCGGCGACGAGCGAGCTGGAGGCCGTGCTGCAGGAGCGCCAGGCGAGGGCGGCGGGCCTGCCGACGGGGCTGGGCGCCAAGGTGGCGCTGGCGGCCAACCTGAGCGCGGTGGTGGCGGAGCTGCACCGGCAGGGGCACTACGTGGTCGACCTGAAGCCGGTCAACCTGCGCTTCTACAAGGAGTCGCTGTACCTGGCCCTGCTCGACTGCGACGGCTTCAGCGTGCAGGGCGGCGACGAACGTTTCGCGGCGATGCAGATGACGCCGGACTACCTGGCGCCCGAGTTCCAGTCGGGCCCCATGGCTCCGGGGCCGCAGGAGGAGCGGCAGGACCGCTTCGCGCTGGCGGTGGTGATCTTCCAGCTGCTGAACTTCGGCATCCATCCGTTTTCGGGCCGGCCGGCTTCTGAAGCCGTGCCGAGCGACCTGCCGGGGCGCATCCGCGGGCGGTGCTACGCCTACGGCCTGCAGGCGAATGCGGCGATCGCACCGAACCCGGCCAGCGGCCACGAGGCCATGCCGTTGCTGCTGCGTTCGATGTTCGACCGCGCCTTCACGAGTCGGGATGCACGTCCGGATGCGCTGGAGTGGAGCCGCGTGCTGAGCGCCTACGCTAGCCGCTCGAAGGGGATGATGATGCCATGCAAGCTCGATTCCGGGCACCAGCATTTCTCGGGGATGCCCTGCGCGGCCTGCCGGCGCGATGCGCTGATCCATCGGGCCGTGCAACAGAACGCGACGGTGGGCCCGGCGACGCGGCCGGTCGCGGCGAAGGTCGTGAAAACCTCGCCACCGGCGATCCCTCCGTTTCACGCGAGGCGTGGGGCCGCTCTTCCGCCGGCATCGTCCGGCCCGGGCGAGCTGTTCCGGCTTCTCAAGAAGATGTTCGACGCTGCCCTGTTGCTGGCGGTGGTCTTGTCTTTCGTCCTGGCTTGGCTGGCGAGCCAGGACATCTTCCGTCATCCCCAGCGGCGGGCCGTGGAGTCCGGCCACACGGACGGAGGTTCCAGCCTCGACGGGAACGAGGAGGTGCATGGGCTTTCGGCTCGGCTGCTGCAGGCCGCGGCCTATGCGGATCGCGAGGTTTATGCCGCCCTCGGCAAGGAGTTGCAGAGGGCCTCGTCGAACTTCCGCAAAGGTGGCGCAGGCGACAGGGACTCGGCAGCCTACGAAAAGGCCCTGGAGCGTTACAGGGAGACCAGCATGCAGCCCGGCAACGAAGGCCTGGCCAAGTCCGCCTTGCTGCGGGCCGTGGCGGCCGACGCCCATGGGGTCCGGGCCCGGCATGAACTGGCCTTGTTGCATCTGGCCGAGTACCTGCGCATGACGGCCGGCGAGCCGAAAAAGCTGAGCGACGGGTTCTACGAAAAGGTCAGCGAGGACGTCGAGCGGGAATTCCTGCAGGTGATCCGCCTCGACCCGACACACGCTTCGGCCTGGTACGGCCTGGCCAGGCTGTACATGGACCGGGAGCGGATCGACCGGGCGGTGGGCGCCCTGGTGGTCAGCCTGTGGCTGCGCAGTCCGGACAGTTCTGCCGTGGAGGGGGCGGTGGCCGCGTCCACGGCGCGCCTTCCTCCTGCGGACGGTCCAAGCTGGGCCATCCTGGAGGCCCGCGCCCGACAGTCGCTCGCCTGGTTGCGCCAGCAAGCCGTGCCGGCCGAGGTCGCCTCCTTGGCGTCCATGCCATGGCCTGGCGGCGACCCTGGACCCATGCCTTACATGGCCTGGCGGTGATCCTGACCTGTATCTTGGCGAGCGCCTGCCTTCTTGCACGAGGGCAAGCGGCTGCGTCCAGAGGCCGCGCCTGGTCGATCGCAGGGGGCGATCCCGTGCAAGCCGGGGGAGGGCGCAGCGCGCGGCATCGGGCACACTTGCCCACCATGCACACGACATCCCAGCCCAGTCTTCTCCAACAGGCCGCTCTGCAAGTGCGGGGCAGCATCCGCGCGGCCACGGCCGGCATGGTCGGCCGCGAGCAGCTCGCCGAGCTGATGGTGCTGGCGGCGGTGGCGCAGGAGCACCTGCTCGTCGTCGGTCCGCCCGGCACCGCCAAGAGTGCCGTCGTGCGCCGCGTGGCGCAGGCCCTGGGCGGGCGGTATTTCGAGTACCTGCTCGGCCGTTTCACCGAGCCCTCCGAGCTGTTCGGCGCGGTCGACCTCAGGAAGCTGCGCGAGGGCACGGTCGAAACCGACGTGACCGGCATGCTGCCGCAGGCCGAGGTGGCCTTCCTGGACGAAGTCTTCCTCGGTTCCACCGCGATCCTCAATACCTTGCTGGGGCTGCTCAACGAACGCTGGTTCCGGCGCGGACACACGCAGCTGCGCTGCCCGCTGCGGGTGTGCGTGGGCGCGGCCAACGGCCTGCCGGAAGACGAGGCCCTGGCGGCTTTCGCCGACCGCTTCCTGATCCACCTGTTCATCGAGCCCCTGCCCGACCACCAGCTGGAGGCCTTGCTGGCCGGCGGCTGGCAGTCGGATCACCAGACGGTGGTGTCGCAGGCGGGCATGGCCCATCTCGACACCTTGTGCCGGGCGCTCGACCAGACCGTGCTCGACGCCGCCCGCCCGGCCCTGGGCCAGGCCATCCGCCAGCTGCGCGCGGCCGGCATCCGCCTGTCCGACCGCCGCATCGTCAAGTCGCAGCGGCTGGTCGCGGCCGCCGCGGTGCTGGCCGGGCGCGGCGCGGCCGATGAACGTGACCTCTGGCCCTTGCTGTACGTGCTGCCGACGCTCGAGGCCCAGCACAGTGCCCGCGAGGTGTTGTCCGAGCTGTTCTCGCGCTCGACCCACCCGATGCTGTCGAGCGCGGTCGAGGAGGCGACCTTGCAGCCGCTGTCGCGCCAGACCCGCTTGATCGAGTCGGCCCAGGCCTGCCTGGCGCGCGCCGAAGAGGGCTCGCAGCGGGCCGAGGCCGAGGGGCTGCTGCGCGAGATCGACGCCAATTTCGCGCCGGGCAGCCTGTCCGAGCCCCTGGCCGGCCTGCGGGCCCGGTTGGTGCAACGCGTGGCGGCGCCGGCGTGAGCCAGCCGCTCGAACTCGGCTGGAGCTGGCGCGCCCGTGCGCAGCCGCCGGAGCCGCGCGCGGTGCTGGCCTGGGGCGAGGCCGGCCGGCGCCTGCATGCTCGCCTGGCCTCGCTACCGGAAGAGCGGCAACAGCGCCTGGCCATCACCGCCAGCCGCGACGTGGTGGTGGTGCTCGGTGCCGACGCCGAGCTGCCCTGGGTCGACGCCGCCGCCTACGCCGCGCCCTGCGCGGAGGACGCCCGGCTGTGGCTGCCGACCTTGTGGGAGCCCGATGTGCCTGCCGATCTGTTGGCGCGCGCGCTGTTCCTGCGGCACGGCCGGCAGCCCATGCTGCTGTGGCCGGATCCGGCGGCCCTGGTCCCGCTCGACAGGCAGTTGCCGGTGTCCGCCGCCCAGCTCGACCAGCTGACCCACCGCTGGCAGGGGATCCAGGCCGATGCGACTGCCTGACACGCTGCGGCCCTGGCATCGCTGGCTGAGCTGGTTCCCGCCCGAGCTGGCGGCCGAGCTGGGGGAGATGCTGCGCCGCTTGCATCCGCTGCTCGGCCGGTTCCAGGCCGGCCAACTGCACGGCGAGCCCGAGCCCGACGGCCTGGGCGGCCTGCATCGGCGCGGCCCTTACGAGCGCCTGCTGAGTTCCGAATGGCTGCTGGCCGCCGAGATGCCCGACGAGTTCCTGCGCCGGGCCGCCGCCGGCGAACACCTGTTCCTGGCACCGAGGCCACAGGCCCGGCAGGCCGACCGGCTGATCGTGGCCTTGTTCGATGCCGGCCCCTGGCAGCTGGGCGCGCCGCGCCTGGTTCAGCTGGCCTTGTGGATCCTGCTGGCGCGCCGTGCCGAGCAGGCCGGCGGCGAGTTGCTCTGGGGGGTATGGCACGAGCCGGGCCGGCTGCACCGGGCGCGATCGCAGGCCGATCTGGCCGCCTGGTTGAAGCGGCGCAGCCTGGCCGAACCGGATGCGCGGGACGGACAGCGCTGGGTGGCCTGGTGGGCCGAGGAGGGGCCGGCGGCGGGGGAGTCCTGGCACATCGGCGCCCACCCGGACCTGTGCCGGCGGGAAGGGGCGGCGCCCACCCATGAGATACGGCTGGCTCGCAGCCTCGACGGCCGGGCGGTCGAGGTGCAGCTGCGGGCGCGGGGGGCGCGGCGCGCCTCGTCGGTGCCGCTGCCGGCTTCGCCGCGTGCCGGCGCCGACCTGCTCAAGGGGCGCTTCCAGGCGCAAGCGGCGGTCGAGCCGCAGCCGGACGGCGGACGTCTGTCTTGTCTCCACGATCCGCTCGTTTCGAGGGACGGGCGCCGGGTCGCGGTGCCCTTGCTCGATGGGCGGGGCGTGCTGCTCTTTCACCTGAACCAGCGGCCCGAGGCCATGCAGGTCAGGTCGCGCCAGCAGCTGTGGCGGACCGGGCTGCAACCCTTGGCCGGGGCCTTTCACGCCAAGACGTTTTCGGCCTTGCTGGCGGACGGCGACAAGATCCTGTTCTGGCAGATGTCATCGGGAATGGGGGCGTGCCGGCCCGGGCCGGGGGAGTTCGATGCCGGCACGGATTCCCGCGGCTGGATGCCCTGCATCCGCTTCCTCGTGCAGGGCGGCGAGCGGGTGTATGTGCTCGATGCCTCCGGACGCCTGCTGCATTGGGCTCAACCGGCACGGGCCGCGAGCGAGAAGGGAAGCCTTTCGCCGGTGCGCGGGCCGATGCTGGTCGATGCCGGCGTGGTGGGCATGGTGCACACCTTCGCGGAACAAGTGTTGTACGTGCGAAGGCACGCAGAGACGAAGGAGCTGCTGCTGTGTTCGGTCGATCAAGGCGGGCGGGGGGAGAGGCCCCGAGCCTTGGGCATCGTGCCGGCCGAGGTGCCTGCCGCAGCCTTGCTCGCGCCGGGGCCCGGCGGATGGCAGCGGGGCTGGCGGGTGGCGGTGCGCGGGACCGGCTCTGCGCAAGAGGTGTGGCGAGTCCATTGTTCGGAGTCCGGTCGGGACGTGGTGGAGATCGTGCTGGCGCCGGGTGATCGTGCCTTGGGCCTGATGCACGACCAGGCCGGCGGCCGGGATGGCCTGCTGGTGCTGGCCGCCGACGGGCGCAGTCTGTCCCTGCAGGTCCGGGGCTCGTCCGAGCTGCTGTACACCTCGCCGCAGCCCATCGCCCGGGCCAGCGTGTGTCCCCACAGCGCGCTCGTGGCCTTGCTCACCGAGCGCCACCAGTTGATCTGCTACTCCGTGGCGGAACGCGCATTGCGATTGTTTGTCGACGACAAGGGCCGGGCTGCCGATGCGACCTCCTGAGCAGCCTCGCGTGGCCATGGTTCAGCGGCCCCTGCTGCGCGGTTGGCAGGCGGTGGCCGGTGTGTGGTTTCCGCACGATTGGTTCGACGCGCCCGGCCGCGCCCGTCGTCTGCTGGCGGCGTGGCGGCCCGGTGCCGCCGTTCTGCGTTTCGAGCAGGGCGACCTGCTGCGTTATGCCGGCCCGTTGGCCCTGCGCTGCGAAGAGCTGCCCGGCTGGGCCTTGTGCCTGCAGGGCCGCACCCTCTGTTCCGCCGCGGTCTCGGCGGCCGAACGGGCGGCCCTGCCGGCCGCCGACGTGTGGATCGTGTCGGGCGCAGCGGTGCTGGCGCTCGACTTCCGCGATGGCCTCGCCATCGATCCCGCCGCCTGGCTGGACATCCGTGCCGTGGGCCTGCACGACACCTACGACTGCCGCGCCAGCATCCCCGAGCCGCTGCTGCTGACCGCGATGCCGCCGCGCGACCTGCGCGAGGTGCTCGGCCCATCGGTGCCGCCGGGAAGCACCGCCCGCGCGGAGTTCCTGGAACGCATGACCCGCGGCGGCCCGGCGTTGATGGGCAAGGGGCTCGGGCGGCGGCGTTCGCGTCCGCCCTCGAAGCTGAAGCTGGCGGGCGGCCTGCTGCTCGGCCTGGGCGCCCTGTCGCTGCTTGGGGACTCCAGTGGGAGCGCGAGCCCGATGATGCTGGTTCTCGCAGGCCTGGCCGTGCTGCTGGCCATGCTCTGGCGTGCCCGGCCCGGAGCCGGGGTGGTCGGGACGCCGGCGGGTGCCGCGCGCCGCCCGGGCGGGCCAGGGCCCGCCCAGGCCCTCCCGGCCCGAGCCCCCGGCCGTGCCAGGCCGCCCGCCTGGCGCCGCTGGCTCGACAGCCTGGCGCTGACGCGCCAGGTGGGCCGGCTGTTCGGCCGGCAGCAGGCCGCCTACCTGCGCCGCATGATGGAGATGTTCGAGTCCGGCGACCTGCAGCAGGCCCTGCGCCATGCCGTGCCGCTCGGAGACGACCCGTCGGCCGCTTCGCTGGGCCAGGCCCTGGGCGTGCCCCGGCCCCGCGAGGACCTCGCGCTGGACAAGCCGCGCGGGCCCTCCACCCACCTCGATTTCGGCACCGGGCTCCAGTCGCACCTGCGCCAGCTGTACCGCCGCAGCTTCGAGAGACTCGACCGCGAAGGGCGGATCGACGAGGCGGTGTTCGTGCTCGCCGAATTGCTCCAGTCGCGCCAGGAGGCGCTCGACTACCTCGAACGCCACGAGCGCTTCCGGCAGGCCGCCGAACTGGCGATGGCCTGGGACCGCCCGGCCGACGTGATCGTGCGCCTGCAGGCCCTGGCCGGGGATTGGCGGCGTGCCGTGGCGGTGGCCCGGCGTGACAACGCCTTCGCCACGGCCGTGCTGCAGCTCGAAAGCAAGTGGCCCGAGGCGGCCCGCCGCCTTCGCGAGGCCTGGGCGCAGGCCCTTGCCGACAAGGGCGATTGGCTGGGCGCGGTGGATGTGATCTGGCCGCTCGCGGACGGCCGCCGCCAAGCGGTCGAGTGGCTGCTCGCGGCGGAGGCTGCCGGAGGGCAGCTCGGCGCCCGCGCCCTGGTCCAGCGCGCCGTGCTGCTGCCCGACACGCTGGACGACTGCGTCGCCTCGCTGGTGCGTCTGCGCGACGAACCCGCCTGCCACCGCGAGCGTCTGGACGTCGCCCGGGCGGTGCTCGCCCTGCGCGAGCGCAACCCGCAAGTCGCCGCGCTGGCCGCCATCGTGGCCGGGCCATTGCTGGCGGACCAGCAGTCCGGCCGCTGTAGCCTGCCCAAGACCGAGCTGCAGCGCCTGCTCAACATCGCCGGCGACCCGCTCCTCAGTGCCGACCTGCCCGCCGGCGGCCTGCCGGCGCCGAAAGTGCAGTCCCTGGCCGCGGTCGCCGAGCCCCGGCGCTGGCCCGCGCCCGCCCCCGGCCGCCTGCCCATCCTGGATGCCGTGGTGCTGGAAGATGGCCGCTACCTGCTGGCGCTCGGCGAGGCGGGCGCGGTGGTGGTGGACAGCCTGGCCAGGGTGCTGGCGAGGTTCGCCGTGCCGGTCGAACGCATCGTCATCTCCCACAGCCGTCAGGTGGCACTGGGACTGACGCGGCGCGACCGGGTCTGGCGTGTCAGCCGGCTCGATCTGGTCCGGCAACGGTCGACCGACCTGGGGGTGACGCAATTCGACCATGCGGCCGACAGCTTCGACGGCATCGGCTGGACGGTGGTCCAGGGGCGGGTGCTGCGGGTGATCGACACCGGGCGCAGCCTGCACGACGTGCTGTGGCAGGTGCCCGACCTGCCCGGGCAGGTGCTCGCGCTCAGCGCCACCCCGCGCAGCGAACAGCTGCTGGTGGCCCAGGGCCTGCCGCGCACCGAGCTGTGGCGCTACGAGCTTCCGTTGCGCCGCTTGTGCGGACGGGATGAGCAACTGTCGTCACCGGCCGAGGGCGACCGGCAGCTGTTGAATCCCCAGGGCGGCGTCGTGTCCGTCTCGCTGATCCAGCCGGAGCCGGGCCGGCACCAGATCACCACCCGGTACCTGGGCCACATCCGCAGCCTGTCCTGGCCCGCTGGCGAGGCGATGGCGCCCGACAGCCTGCGCTGTTTCGCCGACGGCCCCTGGCTGCTGTGGAACTGCGCGTCGGCGGGGGCCGTGTGGCAGCTCCAGCAGCTGAGCGGCGGCCAGGTGGGCGGGCGGATGGATTGGGCGGACGATGCGGTGCCGGATGTGCGTCACGAAGGCCCGCATTGGCTGCTGTTCGACCGCGCCGGCAGGCTCTTGCACGTGGACACCGAAACCGGCGTGGGGCTGGGCCTGTCGCTGGGTTGACCCGTGCGGCCCGGCGTGCCCCGTTGGCCAGCGGGGCTTGTCGCGCAGGGCTTATCGTATGGACCCCTTGGCCACGGAGCGCGCCATGATTCGAGTCGGCCTCATTTCCGATACCCACGACCTGCTTCGCCCCGAAGCCATCGCCTTCCTGCACGGCTGCGACCACATCGTGCATGCCGGCGACATCGTCGGGCCGCAGGTGCTGCAGGCGCTGGCCGCGCTCGCGCCGCTGACGGCGGTGCGCGGCAACAACGACCGTGGTGCCTGGGCCGAGGGCTTGCGCGAGACCGAGCGGGTGCGCATCGGCGGCATCGACCTCCATGTCCTCCACGATCTGGCGCAGCTCGACATCGACCCGCGGGCGGCCGGCATACGGGTGGTGGTGTCGGGGCACTCGCACCGGCCCCTGGCCGAGGAGCGGCAGGGGGTGCTGTACGTCAATCCGGGCAGCGCCGGCCCGCGCCGCTTCAAGCTGCCCGTTTCGGCCGCCGAGCTGCGGGTGGATGGCGGGGCGGTCTCGGTCCGGCTGGTCGACCTGGTGCCGGGGCCGGTGGCTTGATCCGTTGCGGGCCCGGGCGGACGCTGCAACGTTTCCTTACCGGCATGCAGGGTCGATCCGGGTTTAATACCTGCCCTTGCCGCGGCATCCGCCGGTCCTCCCCGGGTGGCCGCGACGCCGTCCTGCCGACCAGCATCCACACGGAGACCTTTTCATGAGCACCGATGTGTCATCGACACCGTCCGCTTCGCCCGCCCGTTTCTCGCCCTTGCGCGGCTGGGTCGGCGGCTTGCTGTGCGTGGCGGGTGGCGGCGCCTTGTCCGCGGCGCTGATGTCGCTGCCGGCCCGCCAGGCCGAACCGGCCGCGCCGGCGCCTGTCGCCGAGGCCTCCGCCGCCGGCCCCGAGGCGCGGGCCGGCGGGCGGCCGGGCCATGCCGACGGCGCGGCCCAACCGTGCGCCGATTGCGGCGTGGTCGAGAGCGTCACGGCCCAGCGGCAGGAAGGGAAGGGCATCGGCTTGGGCGCGGTGGCGGGCGGCGTGCTCGGCGGTGTGGTCGGGCACCAGATGGGCAACGGCAACGGCAAGAAGGCGATGACGGTGCTGGGGGCGGTGGGCGGCGGCTTTGCCGGCCACGAGGTCGAGAAGCATGCCCGCAGTGTCACCGTGCACCGCGTGAAGGTGCGCATGGAGGACGGCAGCCTGCGCACCGTCACCCAGCGTGAGGCCCCCGCCATCGGTGCCCGGGTGAGGGTGGAGAACAAGCGGCTGGTGCCGGTCGAGGCCGACTGAGCGCGGCGCCTCCGGCCCCCCGGTTCCCGGGGGGCGTCCCCCGTCCTGGGGTACGGCGGCGGCAACGGTCTCTCGCACAATCGCTGCGTCCCGCGATGGGATGCTGCGTTGCCGTGTCTCCGCGGAACGCCCGACGAGAGAAAAGAGACGACCCATGGGGACCCTGAACCTGTTGTTGACCCTGGCCGTGCTGGGCTATTCGCTTTACAGCGGCATCACCTACATGACACGCCGCAGCGCCGACAAATCCGCGCTGCGCACCTACCAGGACTCCGGCACGCCGCTGCGCGATCTGAGTGCGGAGGAGCGTGCCGCCCTGCAGCCCTTCCTGGTGAATCCGCTGAAGCCCACCCAGTCGGTGCCGCTGAAGCGCGAGGGGGTGTTCGCGCTCGAGGGACCTTATGTGCGCCATGGCATCAGCGTGCAGGGCAACAGCACCATGCACGACACGATCAACGGGGTCGAGGTGGTGTTTCCCTACGACGCGCGGGATTTCCTCAGCGACTACTGCAAGGCCGAGGTGGTCTTCACCGAGAAGCATGCGCTGGTGTTGCGCCTGGACGGCGGCTTCGAGCTGCTGGCCGCCCGCGACCGGGCGAAGCGGCGTCAGGTCCAGGAGCAGCAATGGGCCAGCGGCAGGCAGGGCGAGCTGGCCGACATCGACCCCGCGGCCGTGGAACAGGTGTCCGAGGCGCAGGCCGGCGAGCCCGCGGCCGGCGAGGCGGCTTCGGCCGCCCACTCGCGCCTGGAGATCCTCGGCCAGCGCGACGAGACGGCGGCCGAGATGGCCGAGCGTTCGACGCCCGGCCTGGGCTTGCTGCCGGGGCTGTTTTTCGTCCTCGGTTTCGTCGGCCTGGGGATCGCCAGCCTGGTCGACCGCCCGGAACGCCCGTATTGGTGGGTGCCGGCCCTGGCATGCATGGCGCTGGCCGCCTGGTTGACCTGGCGTCGGCGCTCGCCGGGGGCGCCGCAGAAGGTGAACCGCGTGCGCGGACAGGTGCATGCGATCGCGCTGCCGGTCAACGGCCAGGTGACGCTCGCGTCCGTGCAGTGGTTCATCGGCGACAAGTTCGCCTTGAAGATCCCCGATCACTGGCGTGCGCACGTGCTGCCGTCGGAGACCGAAGCGCGCGACATCGACATGCGGGTGAGCGACTATTCCCTGTTGCGGCTGGACAAGAGCCTGTCGATCGACGAGGAGGTGCGCCGCTTCGCACCGGTCTTCTGGGGACGCCACCTGAGCCTGTTCCTGGTGGGCCTGTCTGCCGTGCTGGGCCTGGTGGTCCTGTCGCAGGACCTGCGGGCCGACCTGCTGCTCGGCTGGACCTGGGCCCGCCACGGTGAGTCCCAGTCCTTCGACAATGCGGCGGCGCTGCAGGCGGCCAAGCTGTCTCCCGGCAGCCCGGTGCGGCTGTCCGGACAGGCCCGTTGCGAGCTGCGGGCCGATGCACCGGAGCAGCCGCTCATCGATTGCGAACGCCTGCGCTGGAACGGGGAGGCCCCCGAGGTCCCGGCGGCGGAGCCGGATGCCGCCACCCTGGCCCTGCACAGCGGCGACTTCATGCCCACCCGCTCCAATCCTCGCCTGGAAATGATGTGGCGCTTGCAGCAGCAGATCGCTGGCGGCGGGCTCTACGGCAGCACCGATCCCTACCAGGCCTATCGCGACAGCCAGAAGGCGCCCAAGGTGGTGGCCGAACTCGCCCGGGTGATCCAGACCGTGGAGTCGGCCTGCCAGCCCGATCCGGCGCCCGCGCCGGAGCTGGCACAGGCCTTGGCCGCCCCGTGTCGCACGCTGCGCGACACCCTGGTCTCCGCGCTGCCCGAGGTGGACGGCGCGGCGCTCGATTGGGCGGGCTGGCTGAAGGCGGCCAGGGAAGGGCTGCTGGTGGGCGAACGCGAGGCCGGCGTGATGATGTCGGACGAACTGGCGCGGGTGGTCGGCGCCGCCAGGGCGGTGGCCGATGTGCGGGTGCGGCAGTTGACGCGGCAGGTGGCACAGCACATCCAGCGCAGCCAGCGCGGGGGCGTGGTGCTGCAGGTGACGCCGGGCACGGGCACGTTGCTGCCGCAGCAGCCGGGCGCCAGCGACGACTCGCTGGAGACCCTTCGTCGTTTCAAGTCCATCGCCGCGGCCGGGAGCCTGTCCGACTTCCGTGTCGACGCCTTGCTCACCGTCGTCGATCGCGATCCCTCGGGCGTGCCGGTGCTGGAGCTGGATGCCTCGCGCAGCCTGGCCGACCCGTGGCCATCGGCCCTGCGTGTGGCGAGCCTGGCGATCGCCGTGCTGCTGGTGCTGGTGCATGGGACGCTGCTGGTCGTCGGCTGGCGCCGGGCGGCATCGCGGCTGCGCGACATCGAGGCCTTCAACCAGGAGCGCCTCGCCAAGCGGCCGTTCGGGTTCCAGGGCTGAGAGATGGACGGTGGACGGGCCGGAGCGCCTTGCGCAAAGCTCCGGCCGGCAACGGTCTGACCCGGGCCTCGTCGGGTCGCGGGTGCATCCTCGGGCGCCCTGCCACCCGGTCGTCAGCCGATGCGAAATGCCCGGAATCCGGAGGGCGGCGGTGTCGCCGGCAACTCATTTGGACTTTTGGCCATGCATGAACCCGATATTGAAGTGCTGGTGCAGGAAAAGAGCTGGGTCTTCTCCCGGAAGGATGTCCGCGCGGTGCCTGCCGCCGAGCTTCGCCTGGACGCCGAGTTCGTCCGGCGTTTCCCGAAGCTGACGCGACTGATGCGATTGGCCCGGGTCACCGACTTCCGGACGAGTCCGAAAAAGCGGGCGCGTTCCCAGCGGCGCCAGTCGGCTTTCCCGAACGACGAGGTGACCTATCGCTTGTTCGCCTGGACGACCCCTGGCGGCGAGGTAGTGGCCTGGCCGGTGTCGCCGTACGAGTCCATCACGGTGCCGGACCGGGCGACGGTCTCCGAGGACCATCGCCTGATCCT
Source organism: uncultured Rhizobacter sp. (assembly GCA_966211755.1). Classification (GTDB taxonomy): domain Bacteria; phylum Pseudomonadota; class Gammaproteobacteria; order Burkholderiales; family Burkholderiaceae_C; genus Rhizobacter. The sequence goes on from CBIHOH010000052.1 coordinate 23,702, forward strand.
GAAGAACCTCGGGGGCATCAACTGGGCCGGGGCGATCACCGGCGACAGCGGACTGCAGGACGAGAACCTGAACTTCGCCGCCAACCAGGATTTCGTCTTCGGCCTGGATGCCCCGGCACTCGACACCAAGCTGTGGATCAAGGGCTACGACCACGATTTCAGGTCCGGGGACCGGGGCGTCACCATCGCGCCGTACGTCGATTTCCATGCGCCGGAATGGGTCTGCTTCGCGAAGGAGGCCAACGGCAACTCGCTGCTCTATGACTCGAGGACGGACAAGGTGCTCTTGTTCAGCGGAGACGATTGCTTCGGCTATGTGAAGCCGTCCGACGACTACCGATGGCAATGCCGCTCCGGCAGCTACAAGCGGGACTACCTGCTGCGCATCGAGGGCGTCGTCACCCTGCGCGATTGGGCCGAGAAGCTGGCGGAGCAATGGCTGGCCGTGGTGCAGGGCTGATGCTGCCGCGAGCGGCCAGCTTCGAAGCTTGATCCATGGGCCTGCCGATGGCCGACCGCGTGAGGTACCCAGGGGAGGGCCGCATGTGCCTTGAGCACGCCATGGCGCGACCTTCCCCGGCCCCGCAAGCCATGGACTGAATGCGGCCGCGCCATCGCCGCAGCGACCGGCCGGTGCCGCATGGCACCTCGCCACCATGGCCGGCGAATCGAGGCGTGTTCACACTCGCTTCACGCCAGGTTCATCGCCGCTTCGCCGGCCTTGGGCAAAGTCGCGGCCCATGCCTGAACAACGAGACGCTCTTCATGCGGCCGCACCGTCCGCCCTGCCGGACTGGCGCTCGCCGTGCGGTGCCCGGACCGCACGCCTGCTGCGCCGCAGCCTGGCCGCCTATGCCCTGGTGTATGCCCTGGGTGTGGCCCTGGTGCTGGCGGCGCCGGCCGGCGCCTGGCGGCACGTGGGCCTGGGCCTGCTCTGGCCAGGGGCGGGCTTCTGGGCCCCTGCCGACGGAATGGGATGGGCCGACGCGCCATGGGGGGTGGGCGGCGCGCTGCTGCTGGGGCTGTTCCCGCTGGCGCTGCTGCTGTGGTTCGGCACCGGCAATGCCCTGGCCCCGCCTGTGGTGTGGGGCCTGGCTGCGCTGGCCGCCGGCCTGAGGGCGGGCTCGCCCGATCCGGGCGCGGCCGCCGTGCTGCTGTGGCTGCCGCCATGTGCCGCCGTCCTGTCGGCCCTGGGCCTGGCCTGGTGGTGGGACCGGGCGCGGGCCAGCCGTGCCCGCGCACAGTCCATTCTTCAGGCCTCGGCCGTGATCGAATGGCGACGGCCCGCCTCGGCCGCTCCACCGCGTCCGGTGCTCGATGCCGCCGACCTGCAGCGCCTGCGTTTCGCCATGGACCGCGCCCTCCAGCCGCTGGACCGCTTCGAGGGCTTCGACTGGCTGGATCCCTACCAGACCGCGGCGGTGCGCTACCAGCTCAACTTTCTCGGCTACGCGCTGGCGATGGCGCAGGCCAGGGCCTTGCCGGCCGCCGGCGGCGACCTGGAGCGCGCCCAGCAGCGGCTGGTCCTGAAACTGGCGGACCACCGGATCTGGCGCTATTGGGCCTCGGAGAGCCTGTGGGGGCATGCCCGCCACGAGCCGGATCCGACGGCGCGGGACAACATCATGTACACCGGCTTCGGCGCCCTGCAGATGGCCTTGTTCCAGTCGGCCTCGGGCCGGCGCGACTGGCTGGCGCCCGGCAGCCTGACGCTGGTGCATCCGCGCAGCGGGGCCGTCTACCCGGCCGACCTGCCGACCTTGGCGCTTGCCCTGCGCCGCGACCTGGCGGCGGCGCCGCTGGGCCTGATGGCCTGCGAACCCAACTGGGTCTACCCCTTGTGCAACAGCATGAGCGCGGCGGCGCTCCAGGCCCTGCAGGCACAGACCGGCGAGCCGCACTGGACGCCGCATGCCGCCGGTTTCCGGCAGGCGCTGCTGCAGGAGTTCATGGCGCCGTCGGGCCACTTCGTCCCCTGCCGGTCCAGCTACACCGGCCTGGCGCTGCCGGTCATCGGGGGCGTGCTGCCCGCGGCCATGACGGCCTTCTTCCTGAACGCGCTGTGGCCGGACCTGGCGCTGCAGCAGTGGGCCCTGCTGCGCCGACGCCTGCTGGCCAGGGGCGGGGTGCTGAACCGGTCATCGTTCTGGGCGGTGGACCTGGGCAACTACCGGCGTTCGCGTGCGGCGGCCTGGGCCGGCACCGCCCTGGCGGCGAGGGAGATGGGAGACACCGAGGTGGCCGGCCTGTGTCTCGAGGCGCTGGACACCGAGTCCCCTGCCTGTGTCGAAGCCGGGTACCGCTACCGTCCCGGCGTCTCGACCTGGACGCATGCGCTGGAACTGATGGCCCGCTACGGCGGCGAAGGTGCGTTCCGCGGCCTGGTGCACGGCCCGGCCCCGGTGGCCTGCGGTCCCAGGCTGGCCGAGCTGCCGTATCCGCAGGTGGTGGCGGCCTCGGCATTCCAGGTGGACGGCGGCCTGGAACTGGTGCTCGATGCGCTGCGGCCGGGCCCGCATCCCGTGGTGCTGTCGGGCTTGCAAGCGCTGCGCGCCTACCGTGTCGAGGGCCTGGCGCCGGGCCTCACGGCGGTGGCCGATGAGCAGGGGCGATGCGAGTTGTCCGTGGATGGGCAGGGCCGCCGGCGCATCGCGGTGCGCCCCGGCCACTGATCTTTTTGGAATGAACATGAACGAGGAAACATCATGGCGTGTTGTGTCGTCTTGGCGGCAGTGGCAGGCGGCATCGTGTCGCTGCTCGCGTGGTTGACGGGCCGGCCCCGGCGGGAGGCGGCGGCGTGGCGGCCGCCGCAGGCCGGCGAGCCGCGGGGGCGGCCATGAGTCGTGCTCCCGAGGCGAGGCGCTTTTCCCTGCTACAGCGCTTGCAGAGCTTCCGTCATGCCGGGCGTGGGCTGGTCCGCCTGGTGGCGCAGGAGCACAACGCCCGCATCCACCTGGCGATGAGCCTGCTCGCGACCGCCCTGGGCGGCTGGCTGGGCCTGCGGCCCGAGGACTGGCGCTGGCTGATCGCGGCCGTCGCCGCGGTGTGGATGGCCGAGGCGTTCAACACGGCGCTGGAGCGCCTGTGCGACCGCGTGTCTCCCGAGTGGCATCCGCTGGTCAGGGACGCCAAGGACATGGCAGCGGCCGCGGTGCTGCTGGCGAGCGTGGGGGCGGCCCTGGTGGGTGTGTTGACGCTCGTCCCGTACCTGCCGCGATGGGCGTGAGCGGTCGAAGGGCCTGTGTCCGGTGCGGGCGCAACGGCGTTGCGCCGCGCCGTCCCGGCCTCCCGCACGGCGCCTGCATCGAGGCGCCGGGGGCCGGCGCCTGTTCGCACTGCGGAAGCCTGTGCGAACGGGGCCTAGAACAGGAAGTAGCGCTGCGCCATCGGCAGCTCGCTGGCCGGCTCGCAGCTCAGCAGCACCCCGTCGGCGCGCACCTCGTAGGTCTGCGGGTCGACCTCGATGTGCGGCGTGCCGCTGTTGTGCACCATGTCGGCCTTGCCGATGGCGCGGGTGTTCCTCACCGCCACCGCGCGCCGCTGCAGCCCCAGCCGCTGCGGCACGCCGGCGTCCAGCGCGGCCTGGGAGACGAAGTTCAGGCAGGTGTCGTGCAGGGCGCCGGCGAAGGCGCCGAACATCGGTCGGTAGTGCACCGGCTGGGGCGTGGGGATGGAGGCGTTGGGGTCGCCCATGGCGGCCGCGGCGATCATGCCGCCCTTCAGGATCAGCGAGGGCTTGACGCCGAAGAAGGCCGGTTTCCACAGCACCAGGTCGGCCAGCTTGCCCACCTCGACCGAGCCCACCTCGTGCGAGATGCCCTGGGTGATGGCCGGGTTGATGGTGTACTTGGCGATGTAGCGCTTGACGCGGAAGTTGTCGTGGCGCGCGTTGTCCTCGGCCAGCGTGCCGCGCTGGGCCTTCATCTTGTGCGCCGTCTGCCAGGTGCGCAGGATGACCTCGCCCACCCGACCCATGGCCTGGCTGTCGGAGGACATCATCGAGAACACGCCCATGTCGTGCAGGATGTCCTCGGCCGCGATGGTCTCGCGCCGGATGCGGCTCTCGGCGAAGGCCAGGTCCTCGGCGATGCCCGCGTCCAGGTGGTGGCACACCATCAGCATGTCGAGGTGTTCGTCGATGGTGTTGACGGTGTAGGGCATCGTCGGGTTGGTCGACGAGGGCAGCACGTTGGGCAGGCCGGCCGCCTTGATGATGTCGGGCGCGTGGCCGCCGCCCGCGCCTTCGGTATGGAAGGTGGCGATGGTGCGGCCCTTGAAGGCGGCTATGGTGCTTTCGACGAAGCCCGATTCGTTCAGGGTGTCGGTGTGGATGGTGACCTGCACGTCGTGCCGCTCGGCCACCTCCAGGCAGCAGTCGATGGCCGCCGGCGTCGTGCCCCAGTCCTCGTGCAGCTTGAGCCCGTAGGCGCCGGCCTCGATCTGCTCCTCGAGCGCGCCCGGCAGGCTGGCGTTGCCCTTGCCCTGGAAGCCGAGGTTCATCGGGAAGGCCTCGCTCGCCTTGAGCATCGAGTGGATGTGCCACGGCCCCGGCGTGCAGGTGGTGGCGAAGGTGCCGGTGGCCGGGCCGGTGCCGCCGCCCAGCATGGTGGTCACGCCGCTCATCAGGGCTTCCTCGATCTGCTGCGGGCAGATGAAGTGGATGTGGGTGTCGATGCCGCCGGCGGTGACGATGGAGCCCTCGCCGGCGATGATCTCGGTGCCCGGGCCGATGACGATGTCCACCCCCGGCTGCACGTCGGGGTTGCCGGCCTTGCCGATGCCGCCGATGCGCCCGCCCTTCAGGCCGATGTCGGCCTTGACGATGCCCCAGTGGTCGATGATCAGGGCGTTGGTGATGACGGTGTCGGCCACCTCGGCGGCCAGGCGCTGGCTCTGGCCCATGCCGTCGCGGATGGTCTTGCCGCCGCCGAACTTGACCTCCTCGCCGTACACGCCGGCGAGCAGGGTGAAGTCCTTCTCGACCTCGACGACCAGGCCGGTGTCGGCCAGGCGCACCCGGTCGCCGGTGGTGGGGCCGAACATCTCGGCATAGGCGCGGCGGGGAAGGGTGGCCATCAGAGTTGTCCTTGGATCTGGGCGCGGAAACCGTAGACCCGGCGTTCGCCCGCATAGTCGACCAGCTCGACCGTGCGCTGCTGGCCGGGCTCGAAGCGCACCGCCGTGCCGGAGGCGATGTTCAGGCGCATGCCGCGCGCGGCGGCGCGGTCGAAGCGCAGGGCCGGGTTGGTCTCGGCGAAGTGGTAGTGCGAGCCGACCTGGATCGGGCGGTCGCCGCTGTTCTCGATCACCAGCGTGATCGTCCGGTAGCCGGCATTCAGCTCGATGTCGGGGCCGTCGGTGAGGAGTTCTCCGGGAATCATGGCCGGGCTCCTTCAGGCCAGCAGCAGCGAGGCGCCGAACAGGGCCAGGCCGGTGCCCGCCAGGCGCGGCAGCCAGGCCGCGCGCCCGCGCAGCAGGCCGCCCAGCAGCAGGCCGGCCGCCTGCAGCAGCAGCGAGGCGGCGGCCATGCCGGCCAGCGCGGCCGGGCCGGCGAGCTCCTGGCCATGGGCCGCGCCATGGAAGATGCCGAACAAGGCCGCCGCGCCCGCGCCGGCCAGCGCCGGCAGGCGGGTGCCGCTGGCCAGCAGCAGGCCGAGCCAGAGCAGCGAGGCCGCGATCATCGGCTCCACCACGGGCAGCCGGACGCCGATCGCGGCGCTTGCCAGCAGGGCGGCGCCGAACGCCAGCGGGGCGAGCGTCACGCGGCGCGCCCCGAGGGCGCTCCACACGCCGAGCGCCAGCATCGCCAGCAGGTGGTCCAGCCCGCTGAAGGGATGGGCCAGGCCGGCCGCGAAGCCGTGCGCATGGGCGGCCTCGCCGGGATGGGCCAGGGCCAGGGCCGGTGCGCCCAGCCACAACAGGGCGAGCAGGGGGCGGGCGGGACGGAGGCGGGCATGGGTCATGACGGGATTCCTGCGGGGGAGGGAGGGGCGGATCGTCGCGCTCAGGCGATCGGCTGATGCACGGTCACCAACTTGGTGCCGTCGGGAAAGGTGGCCTCGACCTGGATGTCGGGGATCATCTCGGCCACGCCGTCCATCACGTCGGCCCGGCTGAGCACCGTCTTGCCCTCGCTCATCAGGGTCGCCACCGACTTGCCGTCGCGGGCGCCTTCCATGATGAAGGCGCTGATCAGCGCGACCGACTCCGGGTAGTTGAGCTTCAGACCGCGGGCCTTGCGGCGCTCGGCCAGCAGGGATGCCGTGAAGATGAGCAGCTTGTCTTTCTCGCGGGGTGTCAGTTCCATGGCATTCCAGGTAGCATGAGGCGCGCCAGATCTTATGCCCTGCGGGAGCGTTTGTGTCGGGCCGGCCTGGCATGTTGCTTGCACCAAAAACGCGCATGACGTCCGATCACCCGAGTTCTCCCGCCTCGCTCCCGGTCGGTCCGGCCATGGTGGTGCGCGAGAGCACCGAAGCGGTGCAGCGGGTGGTGAAGGTGCGCCGCGACTACAACGCCTGGGTGGCGCGCGAGACCATGGAGGACTACGCGCTGCGTTTCACGCCGCACAGTTTCCGCAAGTGGTCGGAGATGCGGGTGGCCAACACCGCCTTCGGCGCGGCCTCGTTCCTGGTGCTGGAGGCGGTGGGGGCGACCCTGCTGGTCGAATACGGCTTCCTGAACGCCTTCTGGGCCATCCTGGCCACGGGGCTCATCATCTTCCTGGCCGGGCTGCCGATCAGCGTCTACGCCGCCCGCTACGGCCTCGACATGGACCTGCTCACCCGCGGCGCGGGCTTCGGCTACATCGGCTCGACCGTCACCTCGCTGATCTACGCATCCTTCACCTTCATCTTCTTCGCGCTCGAGGCGGCCGTGATGGCCTATGCCCTCGACCTGGCCTTCGACATCCCGCCCGCCTGGGGCTACCTGGTCTGCGCGCTGCTGGTGATCCCGCTGGTGACGCACGGCGTCACCGCCATCAGCCGCCTGCAGGTCTGGACCCAGCCGCTGTGGCTGCTGCTGCTGGTGGTGCCGTATGTCTACGTGTTCCAGCACAACCCGGGCGTGCTGCACGAGCTGGTCCGCTACGCCGGCGAGGACGGCCGCGGCGGGGCGTTCGACATCCAGCTCTTCGGCACCGCGATGACGGTCGGCATCGCCTTGATCACGCAGATGGGCGAGCAGGTCGACTACCTGCGCTTCATGCCCGAGAAGACCCCCGCCAACCGCCGCCGCTGGTGGGCCGGCGTGCTGGTCGGCGGCCCCGGCTGGGTGGTGCCGGGGGTGTTGAAGATGCTCGGCGGGGCCTTGCTGGCCTACCTGGCCATCAGCCATTCCGTGCCGGCCGAACGCGCCGTCGACCCCAACCAGATGTACCTGGCGGCCTACGAATACGTGTTCCCGCATGCCGGCTGGGCGATCGCCGCCACCGCGCTGTTCGTGGTGGTCTCGCAGCTGAAGATCAACGTGACCAATGCCTACGCCGGCTCGCTGGCCTGGTCCAACTTCTTCGCCCGCCTGACGCACAGCCATCCGGGGCGGGTGGTGTGGGTGGTGTTCAACACCTTGATCGCGCTGATGCTGATGGAGCTGGATGTGTTCCGCGCCATCGGCGCGGTGCTGGGCCTGTACTCGAACATCGCCATCTCCTGGATCATGGCCGTGGTGGCCGACCTCGTCGTCAACAAGCCGCTCGGCCTGTCGCCACCGGGCATCGAGTTCAAGCGCGCCCACCTGTTCGACGTCAACCCGGTGGGCGTGGGGGCGATGGGGGCCGCCTCGGCGCTGTCGGTCGCGGCCCACCTGGGTTGGTTCGGTCCGCTGGCGCAGGCCTTCTCGGCCCTGATCGCCCTGGTCACGGCCTTCGTGACCGCCCCGCTGATCGCCTGGGCCACCCGCGGCCGGTACTACATCGCGCGTCGTCCCGGACCTGCCGAAGGCTTGTTCACCGGACTGCGCAGCTGCGTGATCTGCGAGCGCGACTACGAAGTCGACGACCTGGCCCACTGCCCGGCCTACCTGGGCAGCATCTGCTCGCTCTGCTGCTCGCTCGATGCGCGCTGCAACGACTTGTGCAAGCCGCAGGCCAGCCTGTCGGCCCAGTGGAACAGCGCCTTGCGCGCGTTGCTGCCGCGCAGGGTCTGGCCTTACCTCGACACCGGCCTGGGCCACTACCTGCTGCTGATGGCGGTGGTGGTGCCCGTGCTGGCCGGCTTGTTCGGCATGCTCTACCAGGCCGAGCTGCGCACCCTGGGCGCCCAGGCCGCGGGGCTCGCGCCCTCGCTGCGCCTGGGTTTCCTGAAGGCCTTCGCCGCGCTGCTGCTGGTCAGCGGCATCGTCGCCTGGTGGCTGGTGCTGACCCACAAGAGCCGCCAGGTGGCGCAGGAGGAATCGAACCGCCAGACGCAGGCCGCGCACGAGCAGACCGAGGCCCTGCGGCGCGAGATCGACTCGCACCGGCGCACCGACGAGCAGCTGCAGCAGGCCAAGCGCAGCGCCGACCTGGCCAACCAGGCCAAGAGCCGCTACATCACCACCGTCAGCCACGAGCTGCGCACGCCGCTCAACAGCATCCTCGGCTACGCCCAGCTGCTGGAGGACGACCCGTCCATCCCGCCGCACCGCCAGCAGGCGGTGAGCGTGATCCGCCGCGGAGGCGACCACCTGCTGTCGCTGATCGAAGGCACCCTCGACATCGCCCGCATCGAGGCCGGCAAGCTGCGGCTCGATTCGCGCCCGATGCGCTTTCGCGAATGCGTGCAGCAGATCGTGCGCATGTTCGAGCTGCAGGCGGCCGACAAGGGCCTGGCCTTCAGCCATGCGCTGTCCGACACCTTGCCCGAGGTGGTGCGCAGCGACGAGAAGCGGCTGCGCCAGATCCTCATCAACGTGCTCGGCAACGCCGTCAAGTTCACCCCTGTGGGCAAGGTCGAGTTCCGCCTGCTGTATGCGCGCGAGATGGCGGTGTTCGAGATCGAGGACACCGGCCCCGGCATCGCCGCCGCCGAGATCGAGCACATCTTCGAGCCCTTCGCCCGCGGCGCGGACCCGGGCGGCGCGGGCACCGGCCTCGGGCTCACCATCAGCAAGATGCTCACCGACCTGATGGGCGGCGAGATGA
>CBIHOH010000053.1:0-32512 GCA_966211755.1 uncultured Rhizobacter sp.
CCGGGGTGGGGGGGGGGGGGGCCCGTGGGGCTTGCCCGGCTCGGTGCCGGGGCGCCGCTCCCCCTACCGGGCGCCAAACCGGGCGCCGGCGGCCGCCCCCACCACCCCGCCGGCCACCACACCCCCGGCCACGCCCCCGAAACGCTCGTGGATGGGACCGATCGCCGGCCTCGCCGCAGGGCTTGGCATCGCCGCGCTGATGAGCCATTTCGGCCTCGGCGCCGGCCTGGGCAACTTCCTCACAATCCTGCTGGTCGCCTTGCTGGCCTTTGTCGCCATCCGCTTCCTGCTGCGTCGCTTCGGCCCGCGCCAGGCGCCGGGCGGCATGCAGTTCGCCGGCGCGCCGGGCGCCTACACGCCGCCGGCCCAGCCGCCAGCCTTCCCCTGGGGGCGCAGCGGCGATGCCGCGGTCGGCAGCAGCCCTGCGGCGGCGGCGCCCGTCCTGCCCGCCGGTTTCGATGCAGCGGCCTTCGAACGCAGCGCCAAACTGATCTTCATCCGCATGCAGGCGGCCAACGACGTGGCCGACCTCAACGATCTGCGCGCCTTCACCACGCCCGAGATGTTCGCGACCGTCAAGCTGGACTTGCAAGAACGAGCGCCCGGCAAGCAGCACACCGATGTGGTCAAGCTGAACGCCGAGGTGGTCGACGTGGGCCAGGACTCGCACCAGCAGATCGTGAGCGTACGCTTCCACGGCCTGCTGCGCGAAGAAGAGGCGCAGGCCGCGCCCGCCCCCTTCGACGAAGTGTGGCATCTGGTGCGGCCGCTCGACGGCAGCCGCGAATGGGCCATCGCCGGGATCGCCCCCTACGCCTGACGCCGGCGCCTCAGCGGTGGTGCACCGCGCGCGGAGCTGCCGGCGGCTCGGCCGCGTCGGGCACTTCGCGCATCTCCACGTCGATGATGCCGGGGTCGGCGGAACGAGCCGATGCGGGCGCGGCGGCGCGCCCCTGGCGCATCCGGCCCCAGGAGGGGCGCTGCGCAGCGCGGAACACCATGGCCGGCCGGCGCCCGCGCAGCAGGCTCCACACCAGCAGCCCCAGGGCGGCCGCCAGGCCGACGAGCAGCAGGACGCCGGCCAACACCAGACCGGCGGCGAGCAACACCAGGCGCAACACGGTTCCGGACAAACGTTGAATGAACTGCAACAAGCAAGCCTCGACGACAGGATCAGTGAAGCCTGGATTATCGGCCCCGGCGTGGAAACCCCGCTGACTCCAGGCCTGCAGGGGATCCGCGGCCCCGGCCCATGCCGGTCGACCTGCCCGAGGCAGCGGCGCCGCCCGGATCAGCGGCCCGGGTAGCCCGCATACTCCCAGGACAGCTTGTCGCCGAGCACCCCGGCGGCAGCCCAGGAGCTTTCCTTCACCGAGCGCAGCAGGACTGACAGCTCGCGTTCCACCCCCTCCCAGGAGAACTCGGGAAGGATCAGGCAGCTGCGACCCCAAAGGGCCTCCCCGCTCGACTGCAGCCACTTCGGCGTGAGCACCGTCAAGCCGAAGTCATCCGCGCCTTTCTTCCCCTTCTCGCCGATGTGCGCCCAGAGCGCGACCCGGCAGTGGTCCGGCCGGGGCGGCAGGCACCCGTAGCGCAGCTCGCAGCCGGTGATGCCCTTGCGCTGAAGGACCAGGGCCACGACGCGGCGCCGGCCTACGGGCCCTGGAAGCACCCGGCGCGCAAGGTGATGACCAGCGTGTCGCGGTGGCCTTGCTTGTCCAGCGGCTGGATCGGCGTGCTTTCATGGATCACCTTGGCGTCGTCGAGCATCAGCAGGCTCCAGGGCTCGCTCAAGGTGAAGCGGATGCCGTTCGGGCCCTCGGCCTCGAACACCCGCGTCTCGCCGCCCTTCACCCCCTGCCGCCCGACCAGCAGCACGGCGACGAAATCCACCCCGTCGCGGTGCGCCCCTTCCGGCGTGGGCCGGCCGATGCCGTCGGTGGTATCGATGCGGAACTGGTGCGCCTCGACGAACCAGGGCTGTTCGCCCTTCTGGGCCGAGCAGACGGCCGCGAGGCAGCGCAACAGGCTGGCCCAGACCGGCTGCGCCACCACCTCGGGCAGCATGGGCTCGAACCAGCGTTCGATGCCGCCGTGCAGGGCGTTGTACGCCAGCGGCTGCCAGTGGGCGCGGTGCTCGACCGGCTTGACCTGCTGCCCGTCGACCACGAAACAGGCATGGCGCCGGCGGCGGTAGCGCCCCCCGTCGCGCAGATAGCCGTCGGCCGGCAAGTCGTCCCAGCTGGGCTGCAGGCGTGTCAGCTCGGCCAGGTCGGCATCCAGCAGGGCACACAGGTCGAGCGGCCGGACGGTTGCATAGCCGCGCTGCAGGAGCGACTCGCCGAGCAAGGCCGGTTCGGTGAAGGTGGGAGCAAGGCCGGTAGACATTCCCGAATGATGCCAGCGATCGGGTAGATTCTCATCATTGCCACTGCCGCTTGCCGCATGCCCCCCGTCTCCAGCAAGAAAACCAGGCCTCTCAAGGCTGCGCTTTCCTCTTTGAACGACAAACTGCGCCGCACCGGCAGCACGCTCCACAAACTCAGGCCCACGATCGCCAGTGTGCACACGATCAAGAGCCGGCGCCTCGCGCGCCGCCAGGCGTCGGGCCTGCATTTCGCGCTGGCCGATCGCGTCGATTTCCTGAACCCCGGAGACTGGGACCAGCTCAGCCACCAAAGCGTGTTCCTCTCGCGCGAGTACCTGCGGGTGCTCGAGAACCATGCGCCCGACAACATCCAGCCGCGCTACGCCATGGCCTATGCCGACGGCAGGCCGGTGGCCATCATGCTGTTCCAGCGGGTGCGCCTCAGCGGCGACCGGCTTCGCAAGCCGGGAACCAGACGCCTGCTGGACAAGCCGATGGCCCAGCTGAGCGAGCACCTGCTCGTCTGCGGCAACCTGCTGGTGTGGGGCGCGCGCGCTTTCGCATTCGGGCCGGATGTCGACGCGGCGCTGGTCTGGCACGGAGTGGGCGAGGCCATGTACAGGCTGCGCCGCGCCGACAAGCTGCTGGGCCAGTCCGACCTGGCGATGATCAAGGATTTCGCCGCCGGCGACGAAGTGGCACGCGACGCGCTGCGCCTGCTCGGCTACCGGCATGTCGAAACCGAACCCGACATGGTGCTGACGCTGCGCGCCGGCTGGCGGCAGTTCGACGACTACCTGGCCAGCCTGACCTCCAGCTACCGCAGCGCGGCCAAGCGGCTCGACAAGGACTGCCTGGCCGCCGGCATTTCGCTGCGCGTGGTCGACGCCGCCGAGATGCAGGCGCGCCACCTCGACATCCAGCGCCTGTATGAGCAGGTCCACCAGGCCCAGGGCATGCGGCTGGCCTCGCTGGCGCCGGGCTACCTGGCTGCGATGGCCCAGGCGCTGGGAGAGCGCTTCGTGTGCAGGGTGGCCGAGCGCGACGGCCAGTGGCTCGGTTTCATCACCAGCGTGAAGGACGGCACGACCGCCGTGGGCTACTACGTCGGCTACGACCGCGCGGCGAATGCCGAGGCGCCCATCTACCTGACCCTGCTGCAATCGACCATCATCGACGCCATCGCCTTCGGCGCGAGCCGCCTGTCGCTGGGCCGCACCGCGCTGGAGCCGAAATCCAAGATGGGCTGCAAGCCCGAGCCGCTGGCCTGTGCCGTGCGCCACCGGGTCTCGGCACTGAACTGGATCACCAGCGCCCTCACCCGCACCGCCAGCCATGACGAACCGCCCGAGCGCAGTCCCTTCAAGGTGAACGACCCGAGCGCCTGACCCGGCCGCCGGCCAGGCCTCTCCCGACTGTCATACAGTTGCATTGGAACGGGGACCCGCGGACCTGCCTCGACCGCAGTTCCACCCCTGCCACCACAGCCTCAACCAGAAACCATCCGATGTACCACGGCGAACGATTCAACAGCTTCACCCACCTGGCCGGCCTGCTGCTGTCGGCAGCCGGTGCGGCCGTGCTCATCACCCGGGCCGCGCTGAACGGCGATGCCTGGCAGGTGGTCAGCTTCAGCATTTTCGCGGCCACCATGGTGCTGCTGTACGGCGCCTCGACGCTCTACCACAGCGTGCGCGGGACCGCCAAGCGGGTGCTGGTCAAGTTCGACCACTGCGCCATCTACCTGTTGATCGCGGGCACCTACACCCCGCTCACGCTGGTCACGCTGCGCGGCGCATGGGGCTGGTCGCTGTTCGGCACGGTGTGGGGCCTGGCGCTCGTCGGCATCCTCAAGGAGCTGTGCATAGGCCGCGAACGGGTGCCCTCGGTGCCGCTGTACGTGGCCATGGGCTGGCTGGGCGCGATCGCCGCCGTGCCGCTCTTCGAGCAGCTCCCGAGCTGGGGCCTGGCCGGGCTGGTGGCGGGCGGGCTGTTCTACATGACGGGCATCATCTTCTACGCCAACGACGAACGCTGGCGCCATGCCCACGGCGTGTGGCACTTGTTCGTGCTCGCCGGCACCGCCTGCCACTACGCGACCGTGCTGTACTTCGTGAACTGAGCGCCCGCCTTCCGCCATGAACACGCCACAGCCCCGCAATCCCTTGCACGGCGTCACGCTCGAGCAGATCCTGACCGAGCTGGTTGCCTACGGCGGCTGGCACGACCTGGGCGAGAAAATCAACATCCGCTGCTTCACCAGCGACCCGAGCATTTCCTCCAGCCTCAAGTTCCTGCGCAAGACACCCTGGGCGCGCGCCAAGGTCGAGAGCCTGTACTTGTTCATGCTGCGCGAGAAGGCACGCGCGGCCCGGCGCGACCGGAACGAGTGACCCTGCGCCGCGCAGGGGCGGCAACAAAGCGGAAACATCACCCCGAAGCTGTCGGCCTGAGCCTACAGCAAGGGCCTGCCATGGCCGACGGGCGCGGGAGCGCTCGTCCGCTGACGGACGGCCCGGTCCGCGCCGATCATGGATGTTCAGCTGCAATGGTGCGGCTGTGACTGAACCGCCGCTCCGCGCGAGCGGAAGTCGAAGCTCTCGACTGCACGATCGCATGCTTTTGTCCAGGCATCGATCCGTGATGACCCTGAAAGGAAACGTCGATGGAACACAAACTCAAATTCAATCTGATCGCCGCTTTGGTCGCTGCCGGTGCAGCGCTCGCCGCCGTTCCGGCGCAGGCCCAACAAAGCACCACCCTCGAAGGGCCCTATGTAGGCGCCAACCTGGGCGCGGCGCGCCTGAAGGGCGACGACCGGCCCGGCATCCCGACCGACCGCTCGTCCACCGGCGGCAAGATCTTCGGCGGCTACAACTTCAGCCCCTATTTCGCGGTCGAAGGCGGCTACACCGACACCGGCGAGTTCGACAGCTCGGCCGGCACACTGAAAGGCTCGGGCCTCTTCGCCGACGCGGTCGGACGCCTGCCGCTGGGCAACGACTTCTCGGCACTCGCCCGGGTGGGCGTGCTGCGCGGCAAGCTCGAGGACGGCCGCACCGGCAACGACCTGACCGACACCAACACCACCCTCAAGGGAGGCCTGGGCGTGGAATACGCGCTGAACCGCAACCACGCGCTGCGCGGCGAATGGGAACGCTACCGCTTCAAGGCCAGCGACGACCACAAGGTGCATACCGACCTCTTCACGGTGGGCTACAAGTTCACCTTCTGAGTACGGGCCGTGCCGGGACGGCAGCGCCATCCCGGACGAGGGACCTGCCGCGTGCCTGGCGGCGGGTTTCAGTCCAGCGGTGCGGGCAGCGTAGGCGCGTGCACCCGGACGCAGACGCCGCTGACCGCCACCTCCTGGCCGGCCCGCACCTTGCAGGTCTTGCGCAGTTCCTGCTGGCCGTCGATCTCCACCGCACCGTCGGACACCATGCTCTTGGCGCGCCCGCCGCTCTCGGCGATACCGGTCGCCTTGAGCAGGGCGTCAAGGGGAATGAAATCGCCCCTGAGTTCGAAATCGATGATGTTCATGATGATGGACCGGCGAGCGAGGGCAGGAAAAACGCGCCGAACGCGGCGCTCGACACCATTGTGCCCGCCGCCGCAGGCACCCGGTCAGTCGAAAAGCAGAGCCTTCGCGTGGTGGACGATGTGATCGGCCACCACGGTGGCGATGAACCAATAACCATGGTCGTAGCCGGGGTGGCGGCGCAGGGTCAAGGGCTGTCCGGCTTCTAGGCAGGCGGCTTCCAGCAGATCGGGGTTCAGCTGATCGGCCAGGAACTTGTCGGCCAGACCCTGGTCGACCAGCAACTGCGGGGCGCGCGCCCCGGCCTTGAGCAGCTCGGTGGCATCGTGCCGCGCCCACAGGGCACGATCCTCTCCTAGATAGCCTGAAAAAGCCTTCACGCCCCAGGGGCAGCGGCTGGGCGCCGCGATGGGCGCCAGGGCGGACACGCTGCGGAAGCGGCCCGGGTGGCGCAGCGCCAGGGTCAGCGCGCCATGCCCGCCCATCGAATGGCCGAACAGCCCGAGGCGGCCGGGGCGTGCCGCGAAGTGAGCCGCCACCAATGCCGGCAGTTCCTCCACGATATACGACTCCATGCGCCAATGCCGCTGCCAGGGCGGCTGCGTGGCGTCCAGGTAGAAGCCGGCGCCGTGGCCGAAGTCCCATTCGGCATCGGCGCCCTCCACGCCGGTCCGCCGCGGGCTGGTGTCGGGCGTCACCAGCATCAGCCCGTGTTCGGCCGCATGGCGCTGCGCCCCCGCCTTGATGGCGAAGGTCTCCTCGTTGCAGGTCAGCCCGGCCAGGTAGATCAGCACCGGCACCGGCCCGGCCAGCGCCTGCGCGGGACGGTAGACCCCGAAGCGCATCGGCAGGCCGATGAGCGCGGAGTCATGCTGGTAGAACCCTTGCACGCCGCCGAAGCAGGCGTGTTCGCTCAAGGTCTGGACCATGGTCGTGCCCCCGGAAAATGCGAGCCGCGGCGGCACGCAGCTCAATACACCACCACCGAACGGATCGATTCGCCGGCCTTCATCAGATCGAAGCCCCGGTTGATCTCGTCCAGCGACAAGCGGTGGGTGATCAGGTCGTCGATGTTGATCTTGCCGTCCATGTACCAGTCGACGATCTTCGGCACGTCGGTGCGCCCGCGCGCGCCACCGAAGGCCGAGCCCTCCCACTTGCGGCCGGTGACGAGCTGGAACGGCCGGGTGCTGATCTCGGCACCCGCCTCGGCCACGCCGATGATGATGCTGCGGCCCCAGCCCTTGTGGGTGCATTCGAGGGCCTGGCGCATGACGCCGGTGTGGCCGATGCATTCGAAGCTGTAGTCGACCCCGCCATCGGTCAGTTGCACGATGCCGTCGACGACGTTGGCATGCTCCTTGGGGTTGATGAAATGGGTCATGCCGAAGCGGCGCGCCATGGCTTCGCGGGCCGGGTTCAGGTCGATGCCGATGATCTTGTCGGCCCCCACCATCTTCGCGCCCTGGATGACGTTCAGGCCGATGCCGCCCAGGCCGAACACCGCCACCGTCGCGCCCGCCTCGACCTTGGCGGTGAACAGCACCGCGCCGATGCCGGTGGTGACGCCGCAGCCGATGTAGCAGATCTTGTCGAACGGCGCGTCGCTGCGCACCTTGGCCAGCGCGATCTCCGGCACGACGATGTAGTTGCTGAAGGTCGAGGTGCCCATGTAGTGCAGCAAGGGCCGGCCGTCGACCGAGAAACGGGTGCTGGCATCGGGCATCAGGCCCCGGCCCTGGGTGCCGCGGATGAGCTGGCACAGATTGGTCTTGCGCGACAGGCAGAACTTGCACTGGCGGCACTCGGGCGTGTAGAGGGGGATGACGTGGTCGTCGCGGCGCAAGGAGTCGACGCCCGGCCCGACATCGACCACCACGCCCGCCCCTTCGTGGCCGAGGATGGCCGGGAAGAGCCCCTCGGGATCGGCTCCCGACAAGGTGTAGTAGTCGGTGTGGCAGATGCCGGTGGCCTTGACCTCGACCAACACTTCGCCGGCGCGCGGGCCGTCCAGGTCGACGGTTTCGATGCTCAGGGGCTGGCCGGCCTTCCAGGCGACGGCGGCACGGGTTTTCATCGCAAGCTCCTTGGGGTGACAGCGCAACAGGGACCGGACGGAGGCCGGCGGCCCGGCATTGTGGCAGTCCTCGCCGGGCGTGCACAGCCATTGCCGGGCGTGTCCGGCCCCGGGCTCACAACATGCGGCTCAGCCGGGCCACCGCCGGGCCCGTGTGATGGGGCGTACGCTGCAGTTTCTCCACCGGGTAGCCGGCCCGCTGCAGCTGCTCGAGGATGCGTTGGTAGGCCACCGGGTCGACGCTGGGGCTGCGTGACAGGATCCAGAGGAACTCCCGCGTCGGTTCGCTCACCACGGCATAGAGGTAGTCGGGGTCGAGCAGGACGATCCAGTAGTCGCCACGTCCGAAGGGCACCCACTGCAGCCAGGACGGCAGGAAGCTGAGCTCCCAGCGTGCGCCGCTGTCGCGGCCCGGGGCGGGGAAGGCTCGCCCCCGGGCCTCGCGGACCTCGCCGCTGCGCTCGCGGCACCGGTTCAGCACGTCCATCGCCCCACCCTCCAGCGGCGTGTAGGTGGCGGTGACGTCGGTGGCGCAGGAAGCCTGGAAGCGGTTGGGCAGGCGGGCGAGTTCGTACCAGAGACCGGCATAGCGGCCGAGGTCGAGCCGGGGCACGCTTTCGACGGGCGCAGCCGCGCAGGCCATCGGCGCGGCCAGCAGGAGCGCCACGGCACACAGGCCGGCGGCACGCCGGAAAGACCTGGCCACGGCAGCGACGCTGAAGCGGGGATCCGCAAGGCATGGCGTGGGCATGCAAGCGACTGTAGGAGCGACATGCGCGGAACGCCATCGGTGTGCAGCGCCACGGACTGTGGGACTCCTCCGACAGGAGGGCAACCGTCGGCCGCGCCCTCGGTGCGCCGGGTCTGCACGGCCCGCCAATAAATTCACTCCCCCGGCCGGCGAGGGACAGGGAGCGGATGGAACGGGGGCTAGACTCGGGTGACATCACTCCCTTTCCGTTCCCACGCATGGCGTTTTCTCGTAAGCATCCTCAGGCGGGCACGGCCTCGTCGGGCTGGGCGGCGCTTCTCGACGCCTGCACCGACCTGCTGGCCTTGCTCGACGGGCAGGGCCGTCTGCTGTGGGTGAATGCGGGTTTCGAACGTGCCTCGGGACATGCGGCGCACGACATCCTCGGGCAAGCGGTGGTCGAGCTGCTGCAGGCCCCTCGCCCTTCGCCGCAGATCGCCGAGGCCTGGCCGATGGTGGCCGCGGCGCTGGCGCAGGGGCAGTCCATCGACGGGCTGGAACTGCCCTGGCGGCACCGCGGCGGGATCACCCGCTGGGGCCGGCTGTCGCTGCAGCCGCTGGGAGACGAGGCCCCCGTCACCGGCGCCTGCTGGCAGTGGGTGCTGCGCGAGACCACCGATACCCATTGGCTGGCGGCCGAAGCGCAGCGGCTGGCCGAACTGCTGGACACCGCCCAGGACTTCGGGCGCCTCGGCATCTGGGAGCGCCGGCTGCCCCAGGGCGAGGGCACCTGGGACCGCCACATGTTCCGCTTCTTCGGGCTGGACCCGCGCGACGGGGTGCCCGATTTCAAGACCGTCGCGGGACGCATCCACCCCGAGGACCGGCCGAGCGCGAAGTACCGCGCATCCGCCCACCCGCCGGGCCGCCATGCGAGCCGCTACCGCATCGCGGTGCCCGGGGCGCCGGTGCGGCATGTGCATGCCCAGTGGGAGGTCAAGGCGGGCCCGGGCGGCAGCCCCGAGCTCGTCACCGGCATCATGGTCGACGATACCGAGGTGTACGAACTCGCCGAGTCGTTCAACAAGACCAGCGCCCAGCTGAAGATGGCGGTCGAGCTCGGCAACATCGCCATCTGGCGGCACGACCTGCGCCTGAACCGCATTTTCTACAACGACCGCGCCTTCGAGATCATCGACATCGCGCCGCGCCCGGAAGGCCTGACGCTGGAGGAGGTGCGGGCCATCATCCATCCGGACGACATCCCGGAGGTGAATGCGGCGGCCGCCCGCTCCCTGCAGTCGGACCGGCCGGTCGACATGGAAGCGCGCTACCGGCGGCGCGACGGCAGTTGGCGCTATGTGCTCACCCGCCGCATGGTGCGGCGCGGAGACGCCGGCGAACCCCTGGAGTTCTTCGGTGTCGCGCTGGACGTCAGCGAGCAGGTCGAGCAGAACCGCCACGCCACCGAGATGACCAAGCGGCTGGAGATCGCCGCCGCCGCCTCGGGCATGGGCATCTGGAGCCGCGACCCGGTGACGCGCAAGGCCGAGTGGAATTCGCAGATGTTCGCCATCGTCGGGCGTTCTCCCAGCCAGGGCCTGCCGACCCGCCACGAGTGGGTGGAGACCATCATCCACGTCGACGACCGGGCCAAGATGCGCCATGCCCATGCGGACATGCTGGCGTCCAACGGCACCACCATCGAGCACGAGTACCGCATCGTGCGCCCCGACGGGGAGCTGCGCTGGCTGGTCAACCGCTCGCGGCACGAGGTGCGCAACGGCTTGTCGATGCTGTTCGGCATCACCATGGACGTGACCGACCGCACGCTGACCGAAGCCGCGCTGCGCCAGGCCAACGAGCGCATCGCGCTGGCCGCCCACGGCGCCGGCATCGGCACCTGGGAGCGCGACCTCAAGCGCGGCCGGCTGCAATGGGACCCGCAGATGTTCCTGCTGCACGGCCTGCAGCCCGATTGCGGGCTGCCGGTCGAGTCGCTGAGCCTCGGCCTCGTGCATCCCGACGATGCGGCCCGGATCGCCGAGGCCGACCAGGCCTCGGTGCGCGACCGCAAGATGTGCACCTGCGAGTTCCGCGCCCGCATGCCGGACGGCTCGCACCGCTGGATGGCGCTGCGTTCGGTGCCGATCTTCGACGACCACGGCACGCCCGAGCGCCAGCTGGGCGTGAACTGGGACATCCACGAACGGGTGATGGCCGAGGCCGAGCGCCAGGACCGGGTCGTTGCGCAAAGGGAAAGCGAAGCCAAGTCGGAGTTCCTCGCGCGCATGAGCCACGAGCTGCGCACGCCCTTGAATGCCGTGCTCGGGTTCACGCAATTGCTGCAGCTGACCTCCGGACTGAACCACGACCAACTGAGCAAGGTGCGGCACATCCATTCGGCAGGCGAACACCTGCTGTCGCTGATCAACGACGTGCTCGACCTGTCGAGCATGGAGCACGGGCAGTTCAAGCTCGACCTGCAGGCCGTGCCGCTGGCCGAGGTGCTGGACGAGGCCTTGCCGCTGGTGCAGTCGCTGGCCGATGAATGCCAGGTGTCGCTGCACGTCGAGGCCTTGCAGGGCCTGGCCCACGGCGACCGCACCCGCATCCGCCAAGTGCTCATCAACTTGCTGACCAACGCCATCAAGTACAACCGCCGCCACGGCCGGGTGCTCATCTCCGCCCAGCCCGCCGCCGAGCGGCCCGAGCGCTGGCTGCTGCTGCGGGTGCAGGACACCGGGCGCGGCATGTCGCCGCAGCAGCTCGCCCAGCTGTTCGAGCCCTTCAACCGGCTGGGGGTCGAACGGGAGTCGATCGAGGGCACCGGCATCGGCCTGGCGGTGGTGAAGGCGCTGGTCGAACACATGGGCGGCCGGATCGAGGTCCGCAGCGAGCCCGGCGTCGGTTCGTGTTTCGAGCTGCGCCTGCCGCGTGCCGCCGGGACACCCGCGGCGGCGCCGGCCCGCGCCGAGACGGCACCCGCCCCTGCGCCAGCGCCCGCTGCCGCCCGCCGCACCGGCCAGGTGCTGTACATCGAGGACAACCCGATCAACCAGCTGCTGGTGGAAGAACTGGTGCGCAGCCACGCCGGGCTGGACATCGAGTCGCAGGAATCCGGCCTGGCCGGTGTCGAGCGGGCGCGCGGCCTGCGCCCGGACCTGATCCTGATCGACATCCAGTTGCCGGACATCGATGGCTTCGAGGTGCTGCGCCGGCTGAGGGCACAACCGGAAAACGCCGGCACGCCTTGCATCGCCCTGTCCGCCAATGCGATGCCGGAAGACATCGCCCGCGCGCTCGAAGCAGGTTTCGACGATTACTGGACCAAACCGGTCGATTTCCGGCACTTTCTGGGTGCCATGGACAGGTTGTTCCCCGTGCAGGGGAGCGGTCGCTGAACAGGAACGTTGAATAATGGAGGCGACTCAGCTCCGGGCCCCGCCATGAACGCCACGACCGCCCTGTCCGACCTGCTCGCCCGCCGCGTCATCGGTGACACCAGCGTGGAATTCGACATTCCCGAAGACTGGCAGCAGGGCCGCACCACCTTCGGCGGGCTGGTCGCCGCGCTGGCGGTGCAGGCCATGCGCGACATCGCCGGCAGCGGCTGGCCGACCGGCGTGCAGCTGCGCGCCCTGCAGACGAGTTTCATCGGTCCGGTCGGCAAGGGCACGGTGCAGGTGACGGTGCAGGCCTTGCGCGAAGGCAAGAACGTCCGCCAGATCCAGGCCCTGGTGAGACAGGGCCCGGACACCGCGGCGCTGCTGCTCGGCGTCTTCGGCAGCGACCGCGAGACCGCGCTGCCGCGGCTCGCGCCGTCGCAGCCCGCGGTGGCGATCGGCCCCGACGCGGCCCCGGCATTGCCTTTCGTTCCTGGCGTGGCGCCCAACTTCCTCCAGCACCTGGAGATGCGATGGGCCGAAGGCGGATGGCCGTTTTCCGGCTCGGACAGCTGGCACAGCCGCATCCACCTGCGCCTGCGCGCCGAAGGCGACCTGGTCGACGCCGAGCTGCTGACGGTGTTGCTGGCGGATGCCCCGCCCTCGCCGGTCATCAGCCGCTTCGACCGCCCCACCCCCGCCAGCTCGGTCTCGTGGGAGCTGGAGTTGCGCCCGATCGATGCGGCAGCGGACCTCGACGGCTTCTGGCGCGTGGACACCGACGCCCTGGCCGCCGACGGCGGCTACGTGAACCAGGTGTCGCGCCTGTGGACACCCGGCGGCGAGCTGGCCTCGCTCGGCTACCAGGTGGTGGCCGCGTACGGCTGAAGGAGACCTCCCGGGCGGTAGACTGCGGCATCTCGAACAACCATATGGAGCGACGTGCCCGCCACGTCGACGGAGGAATCCCATGCGTGCCATGAAATGGCTGATCGCCCTGCTCGTCCCCGTGCTGCTGCTGGTGGCGTACTTCGCCATCTTCCTCAGCTGGAGCTATTCGACCGGCGAACGCGCCGGCTGGGTGCAGAAACTGTCGAGCAAGGGCTGGATCTGCAAGACCTGGGAAGGCGAGATGGCCATGGTCTCGCTGCCGGGCAGCGTTCCGGAGAAGTTCTACTTCACCATCCGGGACGACGCCGTGGCCGCCAAGCTGAACCAGGCCATGGGCAAGCGGGTGGTGCTGCACTATGCCGAGAAGGTGGGCCTGCCCACCACCTGCTTCGGCGAGACACGCCATTTCGTGACCGACGTGCGGGTGCAGGACGAGGTCCCGCTCGCCCCCGGTGTCGTGGTGCCGCAGCCGCCGGGGGCCTCGGCCCCGGCGGCGCCCTGAGGGCGGGATCGCATTCGGTCCGGGCCGCCGCCGCGGCCCCTGCATGGACAGTGTCCGGCAGCGCAAGCTGCGTCCGGCGGGTGGCTTGCCGGCCGGAGATGCCGCCACGGCGTTCATCGCATCGTGCGATTTGCCCTGACCGCCCCCCTGCGTGCGCAAAGGTTCCCGCGGGTTGACCCTCATCAAGTTGTATCGACCGTGACGTATTGAACCTGCCGGCAACACTTCGGGAAATCCACGCCTCAACGTGACCGTGGGCGTGCCGAAACCATTGGCATGTCCTCCTGCGTTCACATCGACCTGCCCGCTCCCACCCCTGTGTCGGAGCGGTCTCCCTGGGCCGCCGCCAAGGCCGCACTCGGCGGATTCCATGCCAGCGGCATCGCACTGGCCGGCGGCTTGGGGCTCTGGGGCGCGAACGGCTGGAACTGGGGCGCCTGGAGCGCAGCCTGGGCCCTGGGACTCCTGATCGCCGGGCTGCTGCTCGACCGGCACCGCCTTCGCCGACAGACGATCTCGGACGGGGCCGCCGCGGCCTTCGTCGCCAGCACGGACCAGCTCGGCCGCGAAGTCCTGCCCGTCTGGAGCGCCCACATCGAAAGTTCGCGCTCGCAGATGGAGGTCGCCATCGCCGCGCTGACACAGCGTTTCGCAGGCATCGTCGACCGCCTGGACCTGGCCCTGAAATCGTCCGGCCAGGGCAGCGACGGCGGGCCGGGGCGCGTGCTCGAACACAGCGGCAGCGAGCTGCGCACGGTGCTGGACACCTTGCGCGCGGCCATGGCCAGCAACGGTGCCACACAGGCAGAGGTCCAGAACCTGCATCGATTCGTCGAGGAACTGCAGCAGATGGCGGCCGAGGTCGCCAACATCGCCTCGCAGACCAACCTGCTGGCCATCAATGCCGCCATCGAGGCCGCGCACGCGGGCGAAAACGGGCGAGGTTTCGGCGTGCTGGCCCAGGAAGTGCGCAAGCTGTCGGCCATGTCCGGCGAGACGGGCCGGCGCATGAGCGAGAAGGTCGGCGTCATCAGCGCAGCCATCCTCGCCGCCCGCCACACCGCGGATGACTCGGCCCGCCGCGAGGCGGCAGCCTCGGCCAAGGCGGAAACCTGCATCAGCGAGGTGCTGGGGCAGTTCCGCGAGGTGACGCAGACATTGGAAGCCTCGGCCGAGGTGCTCAAGCGCGAAAGCATAGGCATCCAGTCCGAGATCGTGGAGGCGCTGGTGCAGCTGCAGTTCCAGGACCGTGTCAGCCAGCGCATGACGCACGTGCGCCACAACATGGAGCGCCTGCCGGTCCTGCTGGCCGACACGCGCCGGCACTTCGAACAGGCCGGTGGCTTGCGGCCGGTGGATGCGGCCACGCTGCTGGCCGAGCTGGAAGGCAGCTACGTGATGGTCGACGAACGCCTCACCCACGCCGACGGCGGCCGGAGCACGAGCCCGGACGCGAACGGGTCAGCGCCCGCCGTGCCGCCCGGCGAAGAAGTCACTTTTTTCTGAACGAGCAGGACCGCTCCCGAAAGCGAAACCACCATGGCCAAGACCATCATGATCGTCGACGACTCCGCCTCTCTCAGGCAGGTGGTCAGCATCTCATTGCGCGGCGCCGGCTACGACGTCATCGAGGGCAGCGACGGCGCGGATGCGCTGGCGAAACTGACCGGGCAGAAGGTGCATCTGATCATCAGCGACGTGAACATGCCGAACATGGACGGCATCAGCCTGGTCAAGGCCGTGAAGGAATTGCCCGCCTACCGGTTCACGCCGATCGTGATGCTGACCACCGAGTCCCAGGAGGCCAAGAAACGCGAAGGCCAGGTCGCCGGTGCCAAGGCGTGGATGCTCAAGCCCTTCAATCCGCAGCAGCTCCTGACGGTGGTGCAAAAGCTGGTGTTGCCTTGACGGGCGAGCCTGTCCACGCACACGCCGAAGCGCCGCATCGCAGCGCGGCATCCCCCGACTCCGGACCCCCTCCACCCCATGGCCCCCATGCAAACCACTTTGTCGATCGAAGGCGAGCTGACCATCTACCGTGCCGCGGAGCTGAGCGCCGTGCTGAAGGACGCGCTGTCCGGCGCGGGCGAGCTCGAGCTGAACCTGGCCGCGGTCACGGAGATGGACAGCGCAGGCGTGCAGCTGCTGATGGCCGCCGCAAAGACAGCGCGGGCCGCCGGAGGCGAACTGCGGCTGGTCGGACACAGCGCCGCGGTCCTCGAGGTGTTCGAAACGCTGAACCTGGCCGCGTACTTCGGCGCCCCGCCGCCGGCGCGCAGCGCCGCGCACTGAACACGCGCCGCCCACCATTGCGGAGACGAGGATGAATCTGGACCAGGCACTGCAGACTTTCCTGAGCGAAGGCCGGGAACTGCTGGAAGACATGGAGGCGGCCCTGCTGCGCGTGGCCGGCGAAGACGAGCCGACGGAGAGCATCCATGCGATCTTCCGCGCCGCGCACACCATCAAGGGCTCGGCCGGGCTGTTCGGCCTGGATGGCCTGGTCGCCTTCACCCATGTGGTCGAAAGCCTGCTCGACGAGGTGCGCGAAGACCGCATCGTGCTGGACGACCCGCTGATCCAGCTGCTGCTGGCGTGCTGCGACCACATCGGTTCGCTGCTCGACGCGGTCGACGACGGACGGCAGGACTCGGATCCCCAGCTGGAGGCCACCGGCAAGGGACTGGTGGAAAGGCTCGCACAGGCGCAGCACCTGTCCCGCTGGGCGGGCGTCGCGCCTGCGCTGCAGTCGCCGCTGCCGGACGCCGCCGAAGCCCTGCAGCCGGCCGGCGCACCGGACGGCGGAGCCGATCACTGGCACATCTCGCTGCGCTTCGGCCGCAACGTGCTGAAGAACGGCATGGACCCGCTGTCCTTCATCCGCTACCTCGGCACGCTGGGCAGCATCGTCAGCATCGTCACGCTGGACGAGGCCGTGCCGACGCTGGACAGGCTGGATGCGGAGTCCTGCTGCCTCGGCTTCGAGATCGCCTTCAAGAGTTCGGCCGACAAGGCGACCATCGAGAACGTCTTCGAGTTCGTGATAGACGACTGCACCCTGCACATCGTGCCGCCCCACAGCCGCATCGCGGAGTACATCGCGCTCATCAGGGACCTGCCCGAGCAGCCGCCGCGCCTGGGGGAGATCCTGGTCCGCTGCGGCAGCGTGACCGCCCACGAGCTGGAGGCGGCGCTGAACAACCAGCAGCAGGTGCAGCCCGGCCGGCCGCTCGGCAGCATCCTCGCCGAGCAGGGCAAGGTGGCGCCGCAGGTCATCAAGGCCGCGCTGAGCCGGCAGCAGCAGTCCAAGGAAACCAAGGCGCAGGAAACGCAGTCGGTGCGTGTCGACGCCGACAAGCTCGACCGGCTGATCAACCTGGTCGGCGAGCTGGTCACGGCCGCCGCGGGCGCCAAGCTGATCGCGCGGCGCACGCACGACGCCGAACTGCAGGAGCGCAATTCGATCCTGTCGGACCTCGTCGAGGAGGTGCGCGACAGCGCCTTGCAGCTGCGCATGGTCAAGATCGGCGCGACCTTCGGACGCTTCACGCGGGTGGTGAACGATGTCTCCCGCGAACTCGGCAAGAACATCGAGCTGCAGGTCAGCGGCGAGGACACCGAACTCGACAAGACGGTGGTGGAAAAGATCGCCGACCCGCTGATGCACCTGGTGCGCAATGCGATGGACCATGGCATCGAGGCCCCCGAGGTGCGGGCGGCGCGCGGCAAGGCGGCCACGGGCACGGTCGCGCTCAATGCCTATCACGACTCGGGCAGCGTCGTCATCGAGGTCAGTGACGACGGCGGCGGGCTGAACCGCGAGAAGATCCTGGCCAAGGCCATGGAACGCGGCCTGGTCGAGGCAGGCCGCAGCCTGAGCGATGCCGAGGCCTACGGGCTGATCTTCGAGCCCGGGTTCTCCACCGCCGACCGGATCACCCAGCTGTCGGGCCGCGGCGTCGGCATGGACGTGGTGAAACGCAACATCACCGCGCTGCGCGGCGACGTCAGCGTCGCCAGCCAGCCCGGCCAGGGCACCACCGTCAAGGTGCGCCTGCCCTTGACGCTGGCCATCATCAACGGCTTCCAGGTCGGTGTCGGCAAGTCGGTGTTCGTCGTGCCGCTGGACGTGGTGGACGAATGCGTCGAGTTCGTCCCCGAGCCGGGCCACGACTACGCGGACCTGCGCAGCCAAGTGCTGCCCTTCGTCCGGCTGCGGGAATTATTCGATGTGGCGGGCCCGGTCGGTACCCGCCAGAACCTTGTCATCGTCAGACACGCGGGGCAGAAGTTCGGCCTCCTCGTGGACACGCTGATCGGCGAGGCGCAGACCGTCATCAAGCCGATGTCGAAGATGTTCGCGCGGGTGCAAGGCATCAGCGGCTCGAGCATTCTCGCCAACGGCGACGTGGCCCTCATCCTGGATGTGCCGTCACTGGTACAGCAATCGACCGCCCCTGAAACGCAACACACGGCAGACCGGGCGGAAACGCCTGTCGCGTCTGTCGGCTGAGCCCTGGTTGCACTGAGATCAAAGGAATCGAGAATGTTCAAGAATATGAGAATCGGGGTCCGGCTCAGCCTGGGCTTTTCCTTCATCGTGCTGCTCCTGCTGGCCGTGGCCTACCTCGGATGGACACGCATGGGCCACATGCACGACGGCATGGACCTCATGGTCAAGGACCGCTATGCCAAAGTGGTGATGGCCAACCGTGTCAGCTCGGAGATCGCCAACATCGCGCGCTACATGCGCAACGCCATCATCACCACCGATCCAGCCACGGTGAAGGACAGCGCCTCCAGGATCCTCGAAGCGCGAAAGCACATCGGCGAGACCATCGAGCAGCTGGACAAGCTGGTCAAGCTGGAAAAGGGCCTGGTCATCCTGAAGCAGATCAAGGAGAACCGCGCCAAGTTCATCGACGGGCAGGACCAGGTGCTGAAGCTGGTGCAGGAAGGCAAGCGCGAGGAGGCCGGCCGCTACCTGCTCGGCGAGCTGCAGCCGGTGCTTCGCGCCTACGACGCGGCCGCGGACAGCCTGTCCGAGTTGCAGGGCGAGCTGATGGCCAAGGCGAGCGAGGAGGCCAGCCAGCAGTATGAATCCGCCCGCACCCTGCTGACGGGACTGACCACGGTGGCCTTCATCTTCGCGGTGGGCGTGGCCATCTGGATCTCGCGCAGCATCACCGTGCCGCTGAACCAGGCCGTCCAGGTGGCCAACCGGCTCTCGGAAGGCGACCTGACCATCCAGGTCGAGGTCGACTCGCGCGACGAGACCGGGCAGCTGCTGCAGGCCATGCGCGAGATGATCGGCAAGCTGTCGGTGGTGGTGGCGGAGGTCAACAGCGGTGCCGAGGCTCTCGCCGGCGCGTCGGAAGAGGTGAGCGCGACGGCCCAGTCGCTGTCGCAGGCTTCCAGCGAACAGGCGGCCGGCGTCGAGGAGACCAGCGCCTCGATGGAGCAGATGACGGCCTCCATCTCGCAGAACACCGAAAACGCCAAGGTGACCGACGGCATGGCCACCAAGGCCGCGACCGAGGCCACCGAAGGCGGCGAGGCCGTGAAGGCGACCGTGATCGCCATGAAGCAGATCGCCCAGAAGATCAGCATCATCGACGACATCGCCTACCAGACCAACCTGCTGGCGCTGAATGCCGCCATCGAAGCGG
Source organism: uncultured Rhizobacter sp. (assembly GCA_966211755.1). Lineage (GTDB taxonomy): Bacteria > Pseudomonadota > Gammaproteobacteria > Burkholderiales > Burkholderiaceae_C > Rhizobacter. The sequence goes on from CBIHOH010000053.1 coordinate 19,126, forward strand.
CCCGCGCCGGCGAACACGGCAAGGGCTTCGCGGTGGTCGCGGCCGAGGTGCGCAAGCTGGCCGAGCGCAGCCAGATCGCGGCACAGGAGATCGGCACCGTGGCCAGCTCCAGCGTGGACCTCGCCGAGCGCGCGGGCAAGCTGCTCGACCAGATCGTGCCCAACATCAAGAAGACCTCGGACCTGGTCCAGGAGATCACGGCTGCCTCCGAGGAGCAATCCTCGGGCGTGGGCCAGATCAATGCCGCCGTGACCCAGTTGAGCCAGACCACGCAGCAGAACGCGTCGAGCTCGGAAGAGCTGGCGGCCACCTCCGAGGAGATGAGCAGCCAGGCCGAGCAGCTGCAGCAGACGATGTCGTTCTTCAAGCTGGCCGGCGCGGCGGGCGCGGCTCCGCGGGTGAAGGCGCAGGCCAAGGCGGCGGCGGCGAAGCGGGCGGCGTCGAACGCCAGGCGCGCCGGGGGAGGCCTCAACCTGGCCGGCGGCATGGCCTTCTCGGGCGCGGGCGCAGAGGCGCCCGACGAAAGCCAGTTCACCAAGTTCTGAGGAGCCTGAGACATGAATGCATTGGCTCATACCTCCCCCGGCCGCGCGGCGGCGACGGCCCCGGCGGCCGCCGCGGCCACGGAGCCGGCCCAGTACCTGACCTTCATGCTGGCCTCCGAGGTCTTCGCGGTCGGCATCCTGGCGATCAAGGAGATCATCGAATACCACCACGTGACCGAGGTCCCGATGATGCCGCCCTGCGTGCGCGGCGTGATCAACCTGCGCGGCTCCGTGGTGCCGGTGATGGACCTGCTGGCACGTTTCGGCCGCGCGCCCAGCCCCGTCACCAAGCGCAGCTGCATCGTCATCGTCGAACTGGACACGGGCGACGAACGCCAGGTCATCGGCATGGTGGTCGATGCGGTCAACGAGGTGCTCGACATCGCGCCGGCCGACATCGAACCGCCGCCGACCTTCGGTACACGCATCCGCAGCGATTTCATCCAGGGCATGGGCAAGGTCAAGGGCAGGTTCGTGATCCTGCTCGACGTCAACCACGTGCTGTCCCTCGAAGGCGTCGACGTGCCCGGCGGCATGGCGGCGACGGGCGAGGACTCCTGCCTCGAAACGGCGACGCCCTGATCCCTCTGCGGACGTGCAGCGATGAATGCCATCACCGACGCCGAGTTCAGCCGCTTCCAGCGCTTCATCTACGACGCGGCGGGCATCACGCTGTCGCCGGCGAAGAAAGCGCTGGTGTCCGGACGCTTGACGAAACGGCTGCAGGCCCATCAGCTGAACAGCTTCACCGAATACTTCGAGCTGCTGAGCAGCGGGAAGTCAAGCGGCGAGGTGCAGACCGCCGTCGACCTGCTGACCACCAACGAAACCTATTTCTTCCGCGAACCCAAACACTTCGACCTGCTCCACAAGCTGGGCGTGGCCGCCGCGGTGCGCGAGCAGCCGCTGCGTGTGTGGAGCGCGGCCAGCTCGACCGGCGAGGAGTGCTACAGCATCGCCATGGTGCTGGCCGACACGATGGGCAGCCTGCCCTGGGACGTGGTGGGCTCGGACATCAGCACCCGTGTGCTGCAACGCGCACGCCATGCCCACTACCCCCTGGAGCGCACCCGGCACATCCCCGCGGGCTATCTGAAGCGCTTCTGCCTCAAGGGCACCGGCGAACAACAAGGCACGCTGCTGGTCGACCGATCGCTGCGCAGCCGGGTCAGTTTCGTGCAAGTCAACCTCAACGCCGAGCTGCCCCGGCTGGGCAGCTTCGACGTGATCTTCCTGCGCAACGTGATGATTTATTTCAACGGCGATACCAAACGGCAGGTGGTGGCGCGAGTGCTGTCGCTGCTCAAGCCGGGAGGCTACTTCTGCATCGGCCATTCCGAAAGCCTCAACGACATCAGCACGGCGGTGCAGCAGATCGCGCCCTCGATCTACCGCAAGCCGTGAAGCACCCGGAACCGACCCCGGCCGCGTCCGACAGGGAACGGGTCGACGTGTTCCTCAAACCCGGCGAATATGTCGTGGGCGGTCCTTCGCACCGCGTCCGCACGGTGCTGGGCTCCTGCGTCTCGGTGACGCTGTGGCATCCGCTCAAGCGCATCGGAGCCATGTCGCATTTCATGCTGTCCACGCGGGGCGGCTTGCCGACGAGCGAGCGCGACCCGAGGCAATGGGACGCCAAGTACGGCGACGAGGCGTTGAACCTGATGTTGTTCGAACTGGCGGAAAAAGGGGTCACCGCGACCTGCTGCCTGGCCAAGATCTTCGGCGGCGCGGACATGTTCCCCTCGCTGAGGAAAGGCGCCAGCCTCGCGGTGGGCCGGCGCAACGGCGAGGCGACGCGCAGGCTGCTACAGAACCATGGCATCAAGGTGATCGCGGAGAGCCTGTTCGGACATGGCCACCGGCAGATCATCTTCGATATCAATACAGGGCATGTGTGGATGCGCCAGGTCCCACTGAATGCCGATTTCTCCCCCTTGTCGGCGGTGTCCAAGATATGACCTTGCCAGCACCGGATCCCCTCTTGCCGACAACCCCTGCCGGAGCCGCCCAATGAAACCCATCAACGTCATGGTAGTCGACGATTCGGCCGTGGTGCGGCAGGTGCTCACCATGCTGCTCAATGCCGCTCCGGGCATCCAGGTCAGCGCCGCGGTGGCCGACCCGTTGCTGGCCATCGAGCGGCTGAAGCTGCACTGGCCCGACGTGATCGTGCTCGACGTCGAGATGCCGCGCATGGACGGCATCACCTTCCTGCGCAAGATCATGCAGGAGCGGCCGACGCCGGTGGTGATCTGCTCGACCCTGACGGACAAGGGGGCGAAGACCACCCTCGAGGCGCTGGCGGCCGGCGCGGTGGCCATCGTCACCAAGCCGAAGATCGGCCTCAAGCAGTTCCTCACCGAGGCGTCGGACGACCTGGTGGCGACGGTCAGGGGCGCGGCACGCGCCAATGTGCAACGCCTCGCGACGCAGGCCCCGCCGGCCCTGGAGCCGACCGCCAAGCACACCGCCGACGTCATCCTCGCGCCCGGCTCGGGGCGGGCCATGGCACAGACCACGGAGCGCGTGGTCGCCGTCGGCACCTCGACCGGCGGGACCCAGGCCCTCCAGGAGGTGCTGACCGCCCTGCCCCGGGTCTGCCCCGGGCTCGTCATCGTGCAGCACATGCCCGAGAAGTTCACGGCGGCCTTCGCCGCCCGGCTCGACGCGCTCTGCCAGATCACGGTCAAGGAGGCGGAGCACAACGACCGGGTGGTGCCGGGCCGGGCCCTGATCGCCCCGGGCGGGCGCCACATGCTGCTCAAGCGCAGCGGGGCCCAGTACTTCGTCGAGGTGGTCGACGGGCCGCTGGTGAACCGGCACCGCCCCTCGGTCGACGTGTTGTTCCGCTCGGTGGCCAAGAGCGCCGGCGTGAACGCGCTGGGCGTCATCATGACCGGGATGGGGGACGACGGCGCCGCCGGCCTGCTCGAGATGCGCACGGCCGGCGCCCGCACGGTGGCGCAGGACGAAGAAAGCTGCGTGGTCTTCGGCATGCCCAAGGAAGCCATCAAGCGCGGCGGGGCGGAAAAGACCTTGCCGCTGAACGCGATGGCGCAGGAGATCCTGAGGCAGCTGTGATGCCGCAGCCCGCGGCAGCGGGCGGCCGGGCGGAGGGCCCGCAGGCGAAGCTCAGAGGGCTTTTTTCAGCAGCTCGGCAACCAGGGCGTTGAGGCCGCCTTCGTGGGCCTCGGCGCGCCGGGCCAGCTCCTGGACGAGTTCGGACGGCAGCTTGCAGGCGAACGGCACCAGGCCGGCGGCGGCGTCGCGCCTGCGCTGCTCGCGCTTGTCCAGGGCCTGCGCCGCGCCCTGGGCGAAACGGTCGGGGACGCCGCCGTTCTTCATCTGGCCATTGATCTTCAGCCCGAGATTCTTGGCGAGGTCGAATTTTTTCATGCTCATCGGATCGCGTCCTGTGGGGTCAACTAACGGGTTCGAACACGGGATTGTCGCCCCTGCGCGCGCGCCCTGCCATGCCGGCAGGCCGCTTCATCCGATAATGCCCGTCCTTCTCTCGCGAACGGGCCGCACCATGGCGCTCAAAGCCACGATCTACAAAGCCAACCTGCAAATCGCCGACATGGACCGCCAGGTCTATGGCGACCACGGCGCCACCATCGCCCGCCACCCGTCGGAAACCGACGAGCGCATGATGATGCGGCTGCTGGCCTACGCCCTGAACGTGCCGGCCGACACGCACAACGGCACGCTGGACTTCGCCAAGAGCCTGTGGGACACCGACGAACCCGACCTCTGGCAGAAGGACCTGACCGGGCAGATCGTGCACTGGATCGATGTCGGCCAGCCGGACGACAAGCGCCTGATGAAAGCCAGCCCGCGCGCCGAGCGGGTGAGTGTCTACGCCTTCGCCCCCAGCTCGCCGATCTGGTGGAACGGCATCGCCACCAAGATCACCCGGGCGCGCAACATCCGCGTCTGGCTGGTGCCCCCCGAGCAGAGCCAGGCGCTGGCGGCGCTGGCGCAGCGCGGCATGCAGCTGCAGGTGACCGTGCAGGACGGCAGCGTCTGGATCGGCGACGGCCAGCAGGCGTCGGTCGAGGTCACGCCGCGACGGCTCAACCCCGAGGCCGAATAAGGCGGCGCTCCCCCCGGGACGGGGAGGGACACCCGGCGGCGGCGCGCAAGCCGGCGGTGTTTGGCCCAGAATGGGGGACCGCCGCTTCCAGCATCCGCCCATGCCGCCGAGTTCACCCGACATCCAGCACAACCCCGCCCAGCACCGTTTCGAATGCACGGTGGAGGGCCTGCTTTGTGTCGCCGACTACCAGTTGTCCGGCAAGCTCATGGCGATGACCCACACCCATGTGCCGCCGGCGCTCGAGGGCCGCGGCATCGCCGCCGCGCTGGTGGCCGCCGCGCTGGCGCATGCGCGCGAGCAGGGCTACAAGGTGGCCCCCTTGTGCTCCTACGTCGCCAGCTACATGCAGCGGCATCCCGAGACGCGCCCGCTGCGCGCCTGACACATCCTCCCGCCCTCTGTTTGAAGACCATCCACCGTCGCCGCTTCGTGTACAGCCTGGCGCTGTGCCCCTGGGCCGTGACGGCCTGCGCCACGAGCACCATGTCCCATCCCGACTCCACCGCCTCCGATCCCTTCCTCTGGCTTGAAGAGGTGCACGGCGAACGCGCGCTCGACTGGGTGCGCGAACGCAACGCCGTCTCGCAGCAGCTGCTGGCCGCCGGGCCCGAATACGCCCCCACGCGGGCACAGTTGCTGGAAGTCCTGAATGCCCGCGACCGCATCCCCTTCGTCACACGGCGGGGCGACTTCTTCTACAACTTCTGGCAGGACGACGCCCACAAGCGGGGCCTGTGGCGGCGCACCACGCTGGCCGAGTACCGGCGCCCCGAACCGGCCTGGGACGTCCTGCTCGACCTCGATGCCCTGGCCGCGGTCGAGGACGAGAACTGGGTCTGGGGCGGCGCCACCTGCCTGGCACCCGAGTACCGCCGCTGCGTGATCTCCCTGTCGCGCGGCGGCGCCGACGCCAAGGTGCTGCGCGAGTTCGACATCGGTACGCGGCGCTTCGTCGACGACGGTTTCCAGCTGCCCGAGGCCAAGTCGGACATCGACTGGATCGACGAGGACCACGTGTACGTCGGCACCGATTTCGGCCCCGGTTCGATGACCGATTCCGGGTATCCGCGGATCATCAAGCGCTGGCGGCGCGGCACGCCGCTGGCCGAGGCGGTCACCGTGTTCGAGGGCGAGCCCCGGGACGTCGCGGTGGGGGTGAGCGTCGATCGCACGCCCGGTTTCGAGCGCATCCTGTTCAGCCGCGCCCTCGATTTCTACAACCATGCGTATTTCCTGCTGCAGGGGGAGAGGATGGTGCCGCTGGAGATCCCGAGCGACGCATCGCCGAGCTTCCTGCGCGACACCCTGCTGCTGAGCCTGCGCAGCGAGCTGGCGCTGGACGGCGGCAGCTTCCCGAGCGGATCGCTGCTGTACACCGACGCGGCCGCCTACCTGCGCGGCGAGCGCCGCCTGCAGGCCTTGTTCACCCCGACCCCGACCCGCTCGCTGGCCGGCTACACCGCCACCCGCGAGCACCTGCTGCTCCACGTGATGGACAACGTGGCGAGCCGGCTGGAACAGTGGCGCCGGGACGGCGACGGCTTCAGCGGCGGTGCCGTCGACGCCCCCTGCCCCGGCGCCCTCGGCGTCACCAGCCTGCACGACCCGATGCTGGAGCACGACCCCCTGGACGAAAGCTACCTGCTGACCTACACCGACTTCCTCACGCCCGATTCGCTCTACCTCGCCCACACCGGCGGCGAGCCGCGGACGCTGCTGAAATCGCGCAGCGCCTTGTTCGACGCCGAAGGCATGCGGGTCGAGCAACGTTTCGCGACCTCGAAGGACGGCACCCGCGTGCCCTACTTCGTCGTCTGGCCGGCCGGCGCGCGCGCCGACGGCGGCAACCCCACGCTGCTGTACGGCTACGGCGGCTTCGAGATCTCGCTCAAGCCCTGGTACTCGGGCGGTTTCGGCCGCGCCTGGTACCGCCGAGGCGGCGTGCTGGTGGTGGCCAACATCCGCGGCGGCGGCGAATACGGCCCGGCCTGGCACCAAAGCGCGGTCAAGGCGCACAAGCAGCGCAGCTACGACGACTTCGCCGCGGTGGCCGAGGACCTGATCGCCCAGCGCATCACCTCGCCGAAGCACCTCGGCATCATGGGCGGCAGCAACGGCGGGCTGCTGGTCGGCGCCACCCTCACCCAGCGTCCCGAGCTCTTCAACGCCGCGGTCTGCCAGGTGCCCCTGCTCGACATGCGGCGCTACCACACCCTGCTCGCCGGAGCCTCGTGGATGGCCGAATACGGCAACCCCGACGACCCGGCGGAATGGGCCGTCATCGCGGCCTACAGTCCCTACCACCAGGTCCGGCCCGGCAAGCGCTATCCGAAGGTGCTGTTCACCACCTCGACCCGCGACGACCGGGTCCATCCCGCGCACGCCCGAAAGATGGCCGCGCGCATGCTGGCCCAGGGGCACGAGCTGCTGTACTACGAGAACATCGAGGGCGGCCACGGCGGCGCGGCCGACAACGAACAGCGCGCGCACCTGCAGGCGATGGAGTTCAGCTACCTCTGGCAGCAACTGGGGCGCTGAGGGCGCACCCGCGCTGCACGCGCCCGGCCGGGCCGGGGGCGCGGCGGAAGCCGGGCCGCGGGACGCCCGGCACAAGCCGGCGCGCGGGACATCGCGCACGCCCCTGCGGCACGGGTCGTACCGTGGCCGTTCTTCGGGCTCAAGTTCCGCCGCACAACGGCCGTAATCCAGGGTTCATCCCGCTGCGCAGGCAGATCGATGCCTGGCACGCGGACCTCGAACCCTCTTGAAAGCCGGTATGGCCCAGACCTTTTCCGCGCGCAGCGGCACCCCGGGAGCGCCGCCCCATGCGGCCGCATTGACCTCCATCAGCGAGTTCCTGGCCTTCAAGCTCGGCGCCGAGGAATACGGCATCGACATCCTGCGGGTGCAGGAGATCCGCTCGTACGAAGAACCCACCCGCATCGCCAACGCCCCCGAGAGCGTGCTCGGGGTGCTCGACCTGCGCGGCGTGATCGTGCCCATCGTCGACATGCGGCGGCACCTGCGGCTGCACAAGGTCGACTACGACAGCCTCACGGTGATCATCGTGCTCAACATCGGCAGCCACAGCGTGGGCATGGTCGTCGACGGCGTGTCGGATGTGATCAGCCTGAGCCCGGACCAGCTGCGGCCCGCGCCCGAATTCAACTCCAACATCGAGAGCGGCCATCTGCTGGCCATCGGCGCGGTGGACAAGCGCATGCTCATCCTGGTGGACATCGAAAAGCTCATGAAGAGCCCCGCGCTCGGGCTGCATCTGGACCCGGACCGTCCCGACTGAGCCGGTCCGGCTGCCCGCGCCGAGCCGGCACGGCAGCCTCCTCCTAGGCGGCAGGGGCGAAACCTCGGGCTCTTCCCGTCCATGCCGGCCGATGCCCGGCAAACACCGGCCGCGACAACCCTGAGGCGCGGACAGTTTCTTACATCCGGCGGACGGCATCGGGTCATTTCTATGGCAGAAAGAGAGACCGCGAGCACGCGGTCTCGAACCTGGATGGAATGACAGATGAAATTGACCCGGTTGGCCTACACCATGGCCTGTGTCGCCACGCTGCTCAACGCCTGCGGCGGCGGCTCCGACACGACCAATGCGGCCGTCCCCCCGCCGGCCTCGGGTACGCCGACTTCGCCACCGCCGAGCATCGGCAGCCCGCCGCCTCCGCCTGCGTCGTCCGACACCGCCGTCCCCACCGCCACGCTGACCGCGCCGCCGGCCCTCGCCCCCGCCTTGACGGGCACCCTGCTGCTGACCGCGACCGCCACCGACGACCAGCAGGTGGCGGGCGTGGAGTTCCAGGTGGATGGGGTCCGCGTCGGCGACGAGGACACCAGCGCCCCCTTCTCCGTCGGCATCGACACCGCCGCCTATGCCGCCGGGCAGCACGTGGTGAGGGCGCGTGCGCGCGACACCGCCGGCAAGCTCTCGGCCTGGTCGAGCGCCACCGTGCGCTTTGCGGGCACGACCGAGGTGGACGCCGGTTTCACCAAGAACGAGACCTGGGTCGACGGCCTGGTCAAGGCGACCGCCTTCGCGGAGGCCCCGGACGGCCGATGGTTCATCGCCCAGCAGGACGGCGCGGTACGCATCGTCAAGAACGGGGTCCTGCTGCCGGCGCCGTTCCTGCAGCTCACGAACATGGATGCGCGCGGCGAGCGCGGGCTGATCGGCCTCACCCTCGATCCCGACTTCGCCAGCAATGGGCATGTCTACCTGCACTACACGAGCACGGCGGGCGGCACCCACAACCGCATCAGCCGCTTCACCGCGCTCGGCGACTTCGCCCCCGGCGGCGAAACCCCGCTGATCGACCTGCCCACGCTGTCGACGGCCACCAACCACAACGGAGGAGCCATCCACTTCGGCAGCGACGGCAAGCTGTATGTCGGCGTGGGCGACAACGCCGACAGCAGCAAGTCCCCGCTGCTGACCGCCCCCTTCGGCAAGCTGCTGCGCTTCAACGCCGACGGCAGCATTCCCAGCGACAACCCGCACTACGCCACCCAGGCGGGGCTGGCACGCGCCATCTGGGCGCGCGGCCTGCGCAACCCCTTCACGTTCGCGGTGCAGCCGGGCACGGGCCGCATCCACATCAATGACGTGGGCGCCGGCAGCTGGGAGGAGATCAACCTGGGCAGCGCCGGGGCCGACCATGGCTGGCCCGCGTCCGAAGGCCCGGTGAGCGGCGGCACGGCCACCGGCCCCTTGTTCGCCTACCCGCACGGCGAGACCTCGCCGGTGGGCTCCGGCCCGGGCGGTTTCCTCACCGGCCAGTCCATCGCCGGCGGTGCCTTCTACCCGGCCAGTGGGCCCTTCCCGGCCGGCTACCGCGGCAACTACTTCTTCGCCGACTACGTAAGCAAGTTCGTGGCCCGGCTCGATGCCGCCAACGGCAATGCCGTCTATGCCTTCGCCCGGGTCGGCGGCAGCCCGGTCGACATGAGCGTCGGGGCCGACGGCGCGCTCTACGTGCTGACACGCGGCGGCATCACGAAGATCAGCGCCCCCTGACGAGGCCGACGAACGGACAGCCGATGTGCCGCGATTCTTGCTAGGCTTGCAGCATGTCCGCCATCGCTCCCACACGCAGCACGAGGTTCGAGCCGGAGATCGCGCCCGCGATCATCGACCTCGAAGCCTCGGGCTTCGGGCGCCACAGCTATCCGATCGAGATCGGTTATGTGCTGGCGGACGGCTCCAGCTTCTGCAGCCTGATCGCCCCGGCCCCCGGCTGGACCCACTGGGATCCGGCCGCCGAGCGGGTGCACCACATCACCCGCGAGACCTTGCTGTGCCACGGGCGCAGCATCCCCGAGGTGGCGGCCCAGCTGAACCAGCGGCTGGCCGGAAAGACCCTGTACACCGACGGCTGGGCCCACGACTACACCTGGCTGGCCGCCCTGTTCGAAGAAGCCGGCATGGTCGCGCGCTTTCGCATCGAGAGCCTGCGCAGCCTGCTGTCGGACGACGAGGCCGGGCGCTGGCACAGCACCAAGGAGCGTGTCAGCCACGAGTGTTCGCTGGCCCGGCACCGCGCCAGCGTCGATGCCTGGCTGCTGCAGCAGACCTGGCTGCGCGTGCGCGCCGAAGCACGCGACTGAACCGTCGATCGACAGCCTCCTGAAGCGCCATCCCTTGCCCGGGCCGGGCGGGCGGCCCGGGCGTATCCTGCGCGAATGCCCGCACGCCGCCTTTTCAGCACCGCCGCCTGGCCCTGGATCCGTGCGCGCCGGACGGCCCTGTGGACCTTGTTTCTCGGCGTGCTCGCGCCCTGCTGCCTGTTCGGCCTGCTCGCCGCCCAGCTGGCCGGACACGAGGCCATCGCCCGCGACCGCGCCCTGCTGCTGCTGGCCCGCGCCCAGGCCGGGCCGGCGCTGGATCGGGCCATGCTGCTCGCCTCGCACCTCGGTTCGGCCTGGCTGCTGGTGCCGGCCACCTTGTCGACCGCGCTCGCGCTGGGCCTGCGCCGGCGCTGGCGGGACCAGGTGTTCTGGCTGCTGGCCATCGGCGGATCCTATCTGCTCAACCTCGCCGCCAAGCAGTTCTTCCAGCGCACGCGGCCGGAGCTCTGGCTCCCGCTGGCACCCGAGCCGTCCTACAGCTTCCCGAGCGGACATGCGATGCAGTCGATGAGCTTGGCCGCCGCGGCGCTGGTGCTGCTCTGGCCCACCCGCTGGCGCTGGGCCGGCCTGGCGGCGGGCCTGCCGTTCGTGGCCGGGGTCGGGCTGTCGCGCCTGTACCTGGGGGTGCACTTTCCCAGCGACGTGCTGGCCGGCTGGCTGGCCGCGCTGGCCTGGGTGCTGGGGCTGAAGCTCCTGCTGCGGCGCGGCGGCGCGGCGGCACCGGGCGGCCGCTGAGCCCCGTCACTCCCCCGCCGACGTACAGGCCCGCGCACAAGGCGGCGCCGGCCGCGTACGACAGCAGGTGTTCCACACCGCATACGGGTGGAACATCGACGCCAAGCCGAGCCATTTGACCCGCGGCTGCCGCGCCACCAGGCCGGCCAGTCCGAAGACGAGCACACCGGCGAGGCAGGCCGGGCTCGGCCAGCCGATGCCCGAGGATTGCGGGGCCAGCCGAGGCCCCCTCGGCCCATCTTGGCGGAAAGTCAGGCCCCGTGCGAGAGCCGCACGCGCTGCAGGCTGTCCACCACCTCGGCAAACCCGGGACGGGCGGCCACCGACGCCTGGACGCAGCGCCGCTGCAGCTCGTGCAAGGCGGGCAATGCACAGTCCTGGTCGCAGCGCTGCAGCACTTCCTCCAGCAGATGGCCGAAGGCACGTACCTCCAGCCGTTGCAGGGCGAGCCCCTCGGCATGGCCGGACGCGAACGAGGCCGCACCGAAATCGCCCAGCAAGGCCTCTCCGGCCTCGTTCCACAGGATGTTGTGGGCGTACAGGTCGCCATGCCCGATGCCGTGGTCATGCAGGTGGCGCGCGGCCTCGGCCACCCCCACCACCAGGCGCAATGCGGTCGCCAGGCCGAACCGCGTGTCGTCGGCATAGACGTCGCGCGTGCACGAGGCCAGGCTGGGCGGGCCGGCCAGGGCCTTGAAGGACGGAGGGACCAGGTGCATCACCAGGCCAGCACTGTGCTGCGGATGCCCGCTGATCCGCCCCAGCGTGCCGATCAGGTGGGGATGCTCGCCCGCCCCGAGACAGGCGGCCATCTCGCTGCGCGGCAGGCCGTCGCTGGTGAGCTCCGACTTGAACAGCTTCACCGCCACGGCGCGAGGCGCCTGCCCGGCGGGCGACCACTCGGCGCGGTGGATCACCCCGGAGGCACCGGAGCCCAGCACCTCCTGCAGCCGCAGATCCTGCCAGTCGATGTCGGTCATCGCACCGACCCCTGCCGCCGCCTCGAGGCCTTCGCCCAGCGGGTTGCCGGCAAAGGCGAGCCAGGTCAGGCGCGGCAGCTGCCACAGCCAGTCGGGCAGGGCGTGAAAGCGATTGGCGCTGAGGCGCAGCAACTCCAGCCGGGTGCAGTCGGCCATCTCGGGCGGCAGCCCCTGCAGCCGGTTGCCGGCGAGCGCCAGCTTTTGCAAGCGGGTGCAGGCACCGAGCGAAGCCGGCAGCGATTCGATCCGGTTGTCGCTGAGGATCAGCCAGCGCAGCCCTGGCGGAAGGGAGGCCGCAGGCACCCGTTCGATCTGGTTGGCCTTGAAACCGATGGTGTCGAGTGCCGGGCACTGCCCCAGCACCTCGGGCAGTTCGGTGAACGGGTTGTCCGAACAGAACAGCACCCGCAGGCGACGCAGGCGCGGCAGGTCCCGCGGCAGGCTGCGCAAGGCATTGCCCGACAGGCTGAGCACTTCGAGGGAATCCGCGAGATCGAAGATCTCGGGCGGAAACTCGGTCAGCCCGCAGGACAGGTCGAGCCGGCGCGCGCCAGCCAGCCGGCCTGCGCGCAACTCGGACAGGACGCTGCTCATCGGACGGCGGCGCGCCGCGTGCTCACCACTCCTCGTCCCGGCGCAGTTCCACGCACTGCGGATGGTCGGCCAGCGCCCCGCTGCCGCAGACGCGGCGCATGCAGCTCGCCATCGAACCCGAGCTGCGCGCATTGCAGGTCTCGCGCGGCGAAGGCGCGGCGGGCTTGGCCTCGGCCGGTGGCGTGCTCGCCTTGGGTCGCGGACGGGGTGCCGCGGTCGCCGTGGCCGGTGGACGGTGCGGGGTCGGCGGCACGACGGCGGAAGCCGCGGCCACCGGAGGGACCGGCGCCACCACCGCGGGCGGCTTCACGGCGGGCTCCACCGCCTTGGGCTGCACGGCACTGGCCGACCAGTCGGGCACCGAAACGGCCGGAGAGGCCACGGGCACCTGCACGGGAGGCTCGACCGCGACCACCGGGGGCGGCGGCGGTTCGACGCGCACGACGGGAGGGGTGCTCACCGGCACCACCGGCGGCTTGTCCGCCGCCACCGGTTGCTGCACCGGAGCGGGCAGGAAGCGATCCTTCAGTACCCAGTAGCCCGTGCCCAGGACCAGCAGCACCAGAGCGGACAGCACCGCCACGAACCACAGCGTGCGCGACCGGCCGCTGGAGGGCTCCTCCTGCGCGAACAGCGGCGGCAAGGCGCGGGAGTTCCGGCCGCGCGGCGGCTTGGCGACGGGTTCCGGCGGTGGCATGCCGGGAGCCGGAACGGGCGCCTCGACCGCTGGCGCCGCGGCGGGTGCGGGCGCGGGGGCCGGGATCACCGCGGCTGGAGCTGGAGCTGGAGCT
>CBIHOH010000054.1:0-32477 GCA_966211755.1 uncultured Rhizobacter sp.
ACAGGTCGGCGTACACGCCCGCGGCCTCGAAGGACAGCGCCTGCGCCCGTGCCGGATCGCCCGCGAAGGCCTGGCGCAGGTCGAAGTCTCGCCCCTGGGCCTCGAAATGACTCTTCAGCAGGCCCCAGGCTCCGGTTTGATCGCATCGCAGTGACATGGCTGAATCTCGAAGGCAGTGGGTGGTGGATGATGGACGTGCGCGTGTAACGCTGACGAATCGGTAACTATAGTACGAGCATGTTTGCTGCGCCAGCCCGAATCCGGCAGGGGTCGATACCAGCTTGCAGCGTGACGGATGATTTGTTCGAGCGTGCCGGGAGGGACCTGGATTCTTGTGTCCTAGCGTTCCAAGGTGGTTTGAATTTGAGGCGTAGAGTAATAAAATTACCTTTGCGGCGAGGGGCCCCGGCAAGGGGCAACCGGCGCGCCGCCCCGATGAACACAGGACTTGCGGTATGACCCAGATCGAACTGAAGGCGGGCGAGGTCTCGATGCACGAGTTGCAGCGGGTGACCGATGTGATCACGACCGCCCTGCATGTGTCCTTCTCGGACCGCGTGCTCGATGGACGCGCGCTGTCGCTGGCGCTGACGGCCATGGCCCTGGGCGTCCTGCGTGATCTGCGGATCGAGGATCCGAAAGAACTGCTGAAGGGCATCGTGCACGAGTTCGAGCTGAGCCGCATCGCCGAGTTCGCACCGGTCCGCGTGGCCGCCGCGGCCGCTGCCGCCAGCCCCGGGCCGGCGGCGGGAAGTCCACGTCGCCCGTGACGGATTCATCCTGAGCTAAGGTGACATCGCTGGCGGCTGTGGTGCCGCCGGCGATTGTTCAGACTTGCTCAATGGGAGGTTTCCATGAAACTGATGTCTGTTGTCCCACTGCCCCTCCGGGGTGGCATCCTGGCCGTCGGCCTGGTTGCCGGTATGCTGGCTCCGTCGGTGTCCGCAGCGCCGCCTGCGTCCAACGACGAGGTGCTGGCCAGCGAAGTGAAGCAGGTGCTCGAGCAGGACCGGCGGATCGATGCCGATGAAATCACCGTGGAGGCGAGCGCCGATGGCCGGGTCGAACTGGCCGGTTGGGCGGACAACCCCGAGGACGTTCGCCAGGCGCTCTACGCGGCCAGCAAGGTGCCCGGCGTGAGGGTGGCGCACAGCAGGGTGCGCACCTGGTCGAACGACGAGTGAGGATCCGTCCTCACATGGCTGAGGCGGCGGGCCGGCGCCGCCCGTAGCGGTGGGTCGGGGCGACGGAAAGACCATGTCGCCGGATTCCGATTCCATCTGCGGGCCCGGCGCGGCAGTCTGCCCGGCCTGCGCAAGGCGCCGTTGCCGGCCCGCGTCGACGGTGCGTGGCGCAATCCCTTGCGTCGCCTTGACATGATTATTCATCCGGGTAAAACTCGAAGTCCTCTCACTGCCTGCATGCCATGAGTCCGACCCCCTCCATCCATTGCGTTGCCTTCGAGGGCACGCGGCGCATCGCCGCCGGCACGCTGGCCGAGGTGGCTGCCGAGGCCAAGCGTGCGGTGGACCGCGCGGCGGACGGGCCGGTGCTCGTGTTCGATGCGGTCTCGAGCGAGGGCATCGAACTCGATCTCCGCGGCACGCTGGACGAAGTGCTGGCCCGGCTTCCCGCCGCCGGTCCGGCCCCGGCCGGGGAGGATGGAACGCCGCCGGCCGAGGCACCTCGCGGCCGGGGAAGGCCCAAGCTGGGCGTGGTGGCGCGTGAGGTCACCTTGCTGCCCCGGCATTGGGCCTGGCTCGGCGAGCAGCCCGGCGGGGCTTCGGTGGCCTTGCGCAAACTCGTCGAGGAGGCCAGGCGCACGCATGCCGGGCGCGACCAGGTGCGCCTGGCGCGCGAGTCGACCTACCGTTTCATGTCGGTGATGGCCAGCGGGCAGGCGAGTTTCGAGGAGGCGGCAAGGGCGCTCTTCGCGGGGCAGCGGGCCGCCTTCGAGGCGCAGCTGCGCGACTGGCCCGCCGACCTGCGCGAACACACCCTGGCCCTGGCCGGGCCCTCCTTCACCCAGTCTTGAGGCCCTTGCGGCCGCCCCGTGCCCATGCGACCTCATCTGCTGACGCTGCTGTTCAAGCTGCGCGAATTGCACCGCAATCAAGGTCTCACAAGGAGCGAACTGGAGGCCCGCAAGCTGCGGAAATTCCGCCGCCTGGCCCGGCATGCGAGCCGGCATTCGCCTTATTACGCCCAGCTCGTGCGCGACCACCGCATCGACCTCGCCACTTGCGTGCCGGCCGATTTCCCGGTCCTGACCAAGTCGGACCTGATGGCGAACTTCGACCGCATCGCGGTGGACCGGCGCATCACCCGCCAGGCGCTGTCGGACTTTCTGCAAGGCTCGGTCGACCCGGAGCGCGCCTTTCTTGGCCGCTACCGGGTCATCCACACCTCCGGGTCCTCGGGGCAGGTGGGTTACTTCGTGTATGACCGCGCCGACTGGGCGCGCGGCATCGCGCAGCAGATCCGTTCGCGGCCGGACCCGGGCCAGCGCCGCCGCGGCGGCAAGTTCCGGGTCGGCTACTACGGGGCGCTGGGAGGCCACTTCGCCGGCGTGTCCATGTTCAGCAGCGCGATGAGCGGGCCGGCGCGGTTTTTCGTGCAGGGCAGGGCGTTCGAGATCAACAGCCCGCTGCCCGAGGTGATCGAAGCCCTGGACGACTTCCAGCCCGAATACCTCATCGGCTATACCACCGCGGTGAAGCTGCTGGCGCAGCGGCAGCGCGAGGGTCGGCTGCATCTCTCGCTGTGCGGCCTCAACACCGTTGGCGAGGGTATGACCCCCGCCGACCGGCGGTTCCTGGAGGAAAGCTTCGGCTGCCCGGTCAACGGTGTCTATGCCTGCAGCGAGCACCTCATGATGGGCCATGCGGCCTCGGGAAGCGACAGCAGGGTGCTGCGCGACGACGACCTGATCTTCGAGTTCCAGGACGACCACTCGATCGTCACCAACCTCTTCAACTGGACGCTGCCGCTGATCCGCTACCGCATGTCGGACATCCTGCGGCCGCTGGCATCGACCGCGGGCTCGCCTTATCCCGTGATCGGCAGCCTGGTCGGGCGTTCCGAGCGCATGCCCACCTTCATCAACGCGCAGGGCCAGGAAGACTTCATCAGTCCGCATACCGTCAACGAGATCTTCGTGCCCGGGGTCACCGGCTTCCAGATGCAGCTGCTGGAGGGCAACCGCTTCCGTTTCGCGGTCTGCCTCGACGCCTCGCTGGGCGCTGAGGCCCGGACGGCGGCAGTGGGCGGGGTCGAACGGCGGCTGGACCAGATCCTGTCGCAAAAGGGCATGGCCAACGTGGGTTACGAGGTGAAGGTGATCGAGCGGTTGCCGCTGCATCCGAGCACCCGCAAGTTCCAGCTGATCGTGGACGAGCGTGCGCGCTCCCAGGCCGAGCTCGGCGAGGCGCAGGCCGTCCTCTGAGCGCGCTGCTTCAGCGATAGGAGCCGGCCGAACCGGGCGGCAGCTTCGTCTGCCAGCGCGCCAGCAAGCGGGCCAGTTCGGCCGCGGGGTCGAAGTCCGGCTCGGTCCGGGGCTTGAGCCGTTCGGCCACCTCGAAGGCGAACTGCGCCTCGCCGAACTGGCGCCAATCGGCCATCAAGGGCCGGTTGCGGTGCACGCCGAGGCGCAGCTCCATGCGGTGGCGGTTGAAGGCGCCCTCCAGGTTGGCGCTGGCGTCCAGCAGGGTCCGTCCCGTCGCCTTGTTGGTGATGGTGTAGATGCCCATCGGCGGAGGCGCCAGCCGGTAGGCCTGGCGGAGTTCCTTTTTCCTGGCCTTGTCCATCAGGCACTCCGGTCCGCGCCCGCCGTCCACACCGCCGAGGCCAGCTCGTGGGAGCGGGCGCGCAGCTCCGCCGGCCAGTCGGCCACCGCGGCGTCGAAGCCGGGCGCATCGCCGGCGAACAAGGCGCGGATCGCCGCCTCGAAATGCGGCCGGTCCCCCGCGCTGTCGCGCAGGAAGTCGTAGCACTGCGCCTGCGTTTCGCGCAGGCGCAGCTGCCCCTGGGGGTCGCGCCGGGCCTCTTCGACCAGCCGGCGCAGCGTGGCGCTGGCGCTGCGCGGCTGGGCCTGCAACCAGGCCCAGTGCCGGGGCAGCAGGTGGATCTCGCGGCCCTGTGTGCCGGGCGGTGTGGGTGTCATGGGAGCCTCCTTCATGGACAGAAGGAGGCAATTTACCCGGGTAAATTATTGAAGTCAATAAAACCAGGGTAAAAATATCACACCAGGAACAGCACGGCCGCGACCACGGTAGGCGGCAGGGCGCCCAGCAGCAGGCCGAGGGCGCCGATGGATCCGTCGGCGAAGCCGTTCTTCAGCAAGGCGGCGCCCGCCGGGTTGGGGGCGTTGGCGATGACCGTCAGGCCGCCGCCGGCGACGGCGCCGGCCATCAGCATGTACTGCGAGGCCGGGGAGATGCCTTGGATGAGCGAGCCGAGGTAGGTCAGCGCGGCGTTGTCGGTCACCGCCGTCAGCCCGAGGGCGCCGAAAAACAGCGCCACCGGCTGCAGGCCCTCGACGATGGGTTGCAGCCACCATTGCTGCATGCCGCCGAGCACCACCAGGCCGGCCAGGAAAAAGCCGACCAGCAGGGCTTCCTTCAGGATCGGCGGGCTCTGGTGGGTCGGGTAGGCCTGGGTGTAGCCCAGGAACAGCAGGAACAGGCCGAGGAAGACCACGGGGTGGTGCGCGGACACCACCACGCCGGCCAGGAACAGCAGGTGGATCAGGCTGACGGTGAAGGGAACCGGTGGCGGGGTGTCGCCGGGGTCGCCGGCAGGCAGGGCTGCGAGCCGATGCCGCAGCAGCAGGGTGAGCACGCTCGCATTGACCAGCACGGCAATGCCGGCGCGCCAACCGAAGGTGCGTGCCATGAAGGCGCTGTCCCAGTTCCAGGTGGAGGCCACCATCAGCACCGGCGGCGCGGCGAAGGAGGTGAGCGTGCCGCCGATGGACACGTTGACGAACAGCACGCCCAGGGCGGCGTACTTCATCCACTCGGGCATGCCGGGGCGGAACACCAGCGGGGCGAGCAGCAGGGCGGCCAGGGTCATGGCGGCGGGCTCGGTGATGAAGGAACCGATCAGGGGCACCACCGCCATGCCCAGCCACAGCCGGGCCACCGGGGCGCTCATCGGCAGCAGGGCCGACAAGGCCCCGATCAGGCGCTGCATGGCGGCGAGCACCGGGCGCGAGGCCGCCACCACCATGATGACGAAGACGAACAAGGGCTCGGTGAACTGACGCGACTCGGCATAGGCCAGGGCCTTGGCGCCGCCTTCCACCCAGGCCATGGCCGCCACCAGCACGAAGGCCCAGAAGCCGAACACCACCTCGACCTCGCCCAGCAGATGGAACAGGCCGGCGTGGCGCGTGCCGCGGTCGGCCAAGCGGTCGAAGTACTTGGCGCAGAAGGTATGAACGAGCGCGAGTCCCAGGATGACGGCGGCGATGTAATTCATGTGGGCGATGGAATGGCGGGCGGGGGACCGGGTGTTCATCCGGGCCTAGCGCAGATTCCGGCCGCCGGGCCGGCCTCAGCCGCGGCGCGTCCGCAGCGAGGGCAGGCCCACCGCGCCAGTGGTGAGGGCGGTGCCGAGCAGGATGATGGCGCAGCCCAGCAGGACCTCGCGGCTCAGGGTCTCGTGCAGGAAGATTCCGCCCCAGAGGGCGGCGAACAAGGGAATGAGGAAGGTCACCGACATCGCGCTGGCCGGCCCGGCGCTGGCGATCAGGCGGAAGAACACCACGTAGGCCACGCCGGTGCAGGCAAGGGCCAGCATCGAGGCGGCGGCCCAGGCGCCGGGCGTAGGCGCCTGCGCGGGCCAGAAGATCCAGGCCGGCCCCAGCAGGCAGATCGCCCCGCTCAGCTGGGTGCCCGTGGCGACCGCGAGCGGCGGCAGGCCGGCCAGGTGGCGCTTGCTGAAATTGGCCGACAGGCCGTAGCCCAGGGTGGCCACCAGGCAGGCGAGCAGGGCGCTAGGCTGCGGCGCGGCGGCGGCGCCGGGGGCCGGATGCGAGCGGCTCCAGATGAGCCACAGCACGCCGGAAAAACCGATCGCCAGGCCGAGCGCCCGGGATGCGCCGAGGCGCTCCTTCAGCCAGGCCCAGGCGATGAGCGCGCCGAACAAGGGGGTGGCGGCGTTGAAGATCGACAGCACGCCGGCGGTGATGGACAGCGCGGCGTAGCTGAAGCACAGGAAGGGGATGACCGAGCTGGTGAGGCCGGCGAAGAGCAGCGGCCGCCAGTGGCGCAGCAGCAGCCGCCCCTGGCCCTGGTAGAGCAGCAGCGGCAGCAGGAACAGCGTGGCCCCGGCCACCCGCACGAAGGCCAGCGCCACCGCGCCGAACTCGGCCGCGCCGGCGCGCATGAACAGGAAGGACGCGCCCCACAGCGCGGCCAGGCCCAGCAGTTCGAGGGTGTCGCGGCGTTTCAAAGGAGGCGGCCCTGGGGGGAGGAGGTGAACGGGGCCTCGAGCCGGAGCAGGAAACGCTTGCGCTCGAGGCCGCCAGCGTAACCGGTCAGGCCGCCGTCGTGCCCGATGACCCGGTGGCAGGGCACGACGATGCCGACCGGGTTGCGTCCGACGGCGGCGCCCACCGCACGCACCCCCTGCGGCGAGCCCACGGCGCGGGCGATGTCGAGGTAGGTGCAGGTGCTGCCGGGGGCGATGTCCAGCAGGGCCGCCCAGACGGCCTTCTGGAACGGCGTGCCGTACAGGTCCAGCGGCAGCTCGAAGCGCTGGCGCTGTCCCGCGAAGTAGGCCTCGAGCTGGGCCGAGGCCTCGCGCAGCAGCGGGTCGTCCGGACAGACCGGCGCATCGATGGGATCGGGCAGCCATTTCTGCTCGCTGAACCACAGCCCGCACAGGCCGGCGTCGGTGCGGGCGTACAGCAGCGGCCCCATGGCCGAGGGCAGGGTGGCCTGCGCGGTGCAGGCCTGGCGGAAGGCGTCGGTGCGGAGGGTGTTCATGGGGAGGTGGGGACCAGGCTGTTCCACAGGCGCAGCACGGCATAGGCGCGCCAGGGACGCCAGCGTTCGGCATGCTGCTCGGCCTCCCGCTGGCTGGTGGTTCCGAACAGGTTCTTCATGGCGTTCAGCACGGCCACGTCCTTGGGCGGGAAGGCATCGGGCCAGCCGAGGGCGCGCATGGCGATGTAGTGGGCGGTCCAGGGACCGATGCCGGGCAGGGCGCACAGCGCGGCGATCAGCTCGTCGGGGGCGCAGCGGGCCTCGAGCAGCGTGCCCAGCTGCGGCCAGGCCTGGGCCAGGGCGATGATGGCACCGGCACGGCCGCGGATGATGCCGAGTTCGGCGATCTGTTCGAGCGGGGCGGCGGCCAGCCGCCCGGGCGAGGGGAACAGGCGGTCGATGTCGGGCCAGGGCGTGGCCGTCGCGTCGCCGAAGCGTTCGACCAGGCGGCGTGCCAGGGTGCGCGCCGCCGCCACGGTGACCTGCTGGCCGAGCACCGCCCGCACCGCCATCTCGAAGGCGTCGATGCTGCCGGGCAGGCGCAGGCCGGGTTCGCCGGGCAGGCCGGCCAGGGCCTGTTCGATGCTGCCGGGGTCGGCGTCGAGGTCCAGCCAGCGGCGCACGCCGGCCAGCAGCCGGGCGCTGCACGGAGCGAGTTCCACGGGAAAGCGCAGCCGTACCCGCGGCGCGCGGGCCGGGGAGTCGGGCAGGAACTCGACCTCCAGCCATCCCGGCTCGCCGGGGACGCTGCCGGGCCCCAGGCTGCGCCGCACGCGCCGGCCGTCCACCGCCTCGATGCCGGGAATCGCGCGCGCCGCCAGGAAGCGCAGCAGGGCGCCGCTGTCGCATGGCGGGCGGTAGCCGAGCAGGATGGACACCGGCTCGTCCGCCTCCCCGGCCGCGCCGCCGCCGCCCCGCAGGCGGCTGGGGCTCATGCGGTAGTGGCCGGCGAAGGCGTCGTTGAAGCGGCGCAGGCTGCGAAAGCCGCTGGCCAGCGCCACTTCGGCGACCGGCAGTCGGGTGTCGGTCAGCAGTTGCTTGGCCAGCAGCAGGCGCCGGGTCTGCAGGTATTGCAGCGGGGTCACCCCATGTTCGGCGGCGAAGATGCGGCGCAGGTGGCGGTCGCTGACCCCCAGCCGCCGGGCCAGCGCGGCGACCGAGGCGTCTTCCTCGGCGCCGGCAGCCGACTGCCGGTCCAGCCAGCCCGCCGCCTGGACGGCCAGGGTGCGCGAGGCGTCCATCACCGACCAGGCGAGGCCGGCGCCTGGGGCGATCTCGGGCCGGCATTTGAGGCAGGGCCGGAAGGTCGCCGCCTCGGCCTGGGCGGGGCTGTCGAAGAACCGGCAGTTCTCGCGCCTGGGCGTGCGCACCCGGCAAACCGGCCGGCAATAAACACCGGTCGAGGTGACACCGATGAACAGGCGTCCGTCGAAGCGGGCGTCCCGGGCCTTGAAGACCAGGTAGGCGGTGTCGTCGTCGTAGGGCATGAAGTCATTATCGGCACGCAGCTTGCATCGTACCGGCCGTTTTCGGACACCTCGCCCCGCGCCGGTCCCGGGGCCTCTCTACAATCCGCCCAACATTCACGGAGAAAAGCCAGCATGCAAGTCACCGCGTCCAACTTCAAGGCCTACGATATTCGCGGCATCGTCGGCAGGACCATCGATGAAGACTTCGCCGAACATCTTGGCCGCGCCTTCGGCAGCGCGGCGCGCGCCGCCGGCGAAAAGGCGGTGGCGGTCGGGCGCGATGGCCGTGTCTCCGGGCCCGGCCTGGTGGCCGCGCTGGTGCGCGGGCTGGTCTCCACCGGGCTCGACGTGGTCGATCTCGGCGCCGTCACCACCCCGATGCTGTACTACGTCGCGGCCACCCGGGGCCAGTACGGTTGCAACAGCGGCATCCAGGTCACCGGCAGCCACAACCCGAAGGACTACAACGGCTTCAAGATGGTGCTCGCCGGGCGTGCCATCTACGGCGAGGAGATCCAGGCGCTGCGCCGGCGCATGGAGGACGAGGACTATGTGCAGGGCCCCGGCCGTGCCGCCGGAATGGACATTCTTGCCGAATACAGCCACCGGATTACCTCCGACTGCAAGCTGGCGCGCAAGATGAAGATCGTCGTCGACTCCGGCAACGGCATTCCCGGCGCCTCGGCGCCCGGCATCCTGCGCGCGCTAGGCTGCGAGGTGACCGAGCTGTACTCCGAGGTCGACGGCGACTTCCCCAACCACCATCCCGACCCCAGCAAGCCGGAGAACCTGGCCGACCTGATCCGCACCGTGCAGGAAACCGGTGCCGAGCTGGGCCTCGCCTTCGACGGCGACGGCGACCGCCTGGGCGTGGTCACCAGGGACGGCCAGATCATCTACCCCGACCGCCAGCTGATGCTCTTCGCCACCGACGTGCTCCAGCGCAACAAGGGCGCGACCATCATCTACGACGTCAAGTGCACCCAGCGCCTGGCGCCGGTCATCCGCCAGGGCGGCGGCAAGCCCCTGATGTGGAAGACCGGCCATTCGCTGGTCAAGGCCAAGCTGAAGGAAACCAAGGCGCCGCTGGCCGGCGAGATGAGCGGGCACATCTTCTTCAGCGAGCGCTGGTACGGCTTCGACGACGCCACCTACACGGCCGCCCGCCTGCTCGAGATCCTGTCGCGCAGCCAGGACCCGAGCCAGGTGCTCAACGCCCTGCCCACCAGCCACAACACGCCCGAGCTGAACGTGCCCTGCGCCGAAGGCGAGGCGCCCGGCCTGGTGAAGCAGCTGCTCGAGAGTGGCGGCTTCCCCGGCGCCCAGGAGATCATCACCATCGACGGCCTGCGCGCCGAATACGAGGACGGCTTCGGCCTGATCCGTCCATCCAACACCACGCCGGTGCTGGTCATGCGCTTCGAGGGCCATACGCCGGAAGCCCTGCATCGCATCGAAGGCCAGTTCATGCAGGCCCTGCGGACGGTCAAGCCCGACGCCGAGATCGCCGCCGCGGCGCATTGAACAGGGTGCGCCTCATGCGGGAGATCTCTTGCGGGTCCTGATCGTCAAGCTGTCTTCGCTCGGGGATGTCGTGCACGCCATGCCGGTGGTGCACGACATCCTGCGCGCGCATCCGGGGGCGCGCCTCGACTGGGTCGTCGAGCCCGGCTTCGCGCCGCTGGTGCGCCGTGTCGAGGGCATCGGCGAGGTGATCGAATGCGCGCAGCGCCGCTGGCGCAAGGCCTGGTGGACCTCGGCCGTGCGTGCCGAATGGCGGGCCTTCCGGGCCCGGCTGCAGGCCACGCCCTACGACGCCGTGATCGACCTGCAGGGCCTGACCAAGTCGGCCGTGGTGGCGCGCCTGGCCCGCGGGCCCAGCTTCGGCCTGGCCAACCGCACCGAGGGTTCGAGTTTCGAGCGTCCGGCGCGCTGGCTGGTCGACCACCCCTTGGCCGTCACTCCGCGCATTCATGCGCTGGACCGTTCTCGCGAGCTGGCCGGGCGGGCGCTGGGGTATGCGGTGCAGGGCCCGCCGGTGTTCGGCCTGCGCTCGAACGCGCGGCGCAGCCCGGTGCCCCTGCTGGCCTTCGTGCACGGCACCTCGCGCGACGACAAGCTCTGGCCGGAGGAACACTGGATCGAGTTCGGCCGCCGTTGCGTGCAGTCCGGTTTCTCGATCGCCCTGCCGCATGCGGGGGCGCTGGAACTCGCCCGGGCGCAGCGCCTGGCGCAGGCGATCGGCCCCGAGGCCACGGTCTGGCCGCAGATGAACCTGGACGATCTGGTCGACCACCTGGGCACGGTCCACGGCGTGATCGGTGTCGACAGCGGCCTCAGCCACATCGCGGTGGCGCTCGACCTGCCGCATGTGCAGCTCTACAACTTCCGCACCGCCTGGCGCACCGGGCCGCAGGTGGCCCACGGCCATCGCCACCAGGTCTCGATGGAGCGCGACCCCACGCCGGAGGTCGACATCGTCTGGGCCGCCTGGCAGGTGGTGCGCAAGGTCGGGCGCCCATGAGCGGCTGGCGGCCCGGGCTCGCGCGGCGGGCGTATTCGACCCTGCTGGTCCTCCTGCAGCCCGTGTATGTGATGCGGCTGTGGTGGCGCGGCCGTGCCGAGCCCTTGTACCGCCATGCGGTGCTGGAGCGGCTGGGCGCCTACCGGGGCGAGGCGTGGACCGGCGGCCTGTGGGTGCATGCGGTGTCGCTGGGCGAGACCCGGGCGGCCGCGGCGCTGATCGAGGCCTTGCGCCGCGAACGGCCGGGCCTGCGCCTGTTGCTGACCAGCAGCACGGCGACCGGGCGCGAAGCCGGCCGGGCCCTCTTGCGCGAGGGCGACATGCAGGCTTGGCTGCCCTATGACACGCCGGGCGTGGTGCAGCGCTTCTTCGCGCGTTTCCAGCCCGCGGTCGGGGTGCTGATGGAAACCGAGATCTGGCCCAACCTGCTGCACACCGCGCAGCGGGTGGGCGTGCCCATGGTGCTGGCCAATGCCCGTCTGAGCCTGAAGAGCCAGCGCCAGGGCCGACGCGTCGAATCGGTGCTGCGCCCGGCGGTCGAATCGCTCTCGCTGGTGCTGGCGCAGACCGAGGCCGACGCGCAGCGGCTGCGCGAATCGGGGGCGCGCGAGGTGCGGGTCTGCGGCAACCTCAAGTTCGACATGACACCCGACGCGGCCTTGCTGCAGCGCGGCCGCGCCTGGCGCGAGGCCCTGGGGCGGCCGGTGCTGCTGGCCGCCGTCACCCGCGAAGGCGAGGAGGCCCTGCTGCTCGCGGCCTGGCTGCGCCAGCCCGCGGCCAGCCGCGGCCTGCTGCTGATCGTGCCGCGGCACCCACAGCGTTTCGACGAGGTGGCTGCGCTGGTGCGGGGCGCCGGCCTGCGCCTGGCCCGCCGCAGCGGCTGGGGCGAGCTGCCCGATGCCTCGGCCCTGGCGGCCGAGGTCTGGATGGGCGACAGCATGGGCGAGATGCCGCTGTACTACGCCACGGCCGACGTCGCCTTGCTGGGCGGCAGTTTCGCGCCGCTCGGCGGGCAGAACCTGATCGAGGCCGCGGCCTGCGGCTGCCCGGTGGTGATGGGGCCGCACACCTTCAATTTCAAGCAGGCGGCCGAGCTGTCGCTGGCCGCCGGCGCGGCCCTGCGTGCCACCGACATGGACGACGGCCTGGCCCAGGCCTGCCGGCTGATGCTGGGCGGCGAGCTGCCGGCCTATGCGGGCCGGGCGCGCGAGTTCGCCTCGGCCCACCGCGGGGCCGCCTCGCGCATGTCGCGGCAGATCGCGGCCTGGCTGCCGGCCTGAAGCGCTCCGCCCCGGCCCGTCGGGGTGAAGCGCGCCGGCTCAGGGCGCCAGCAGCTGGTTGACGCCGAGGATGTCCTCGGGTTTGAGCACGCCGGCGGCCTGGCGCAGGCGCAGGCCGTTGACGAGCACGTCGTAGCGCGCCCGCGCCAGGTCGCGGCGGGTGGTGAACAGCTGGGTCTGCGCATTCAGCACGTCCAGGTTCACGCGCACGCCGACCTTGTAGCCGAGCTGGGTCGCTTCCAGCGCGAGCTGGCTGGACGACTCCGCCGCTTCCAGGGCCTTCACCTGCGCCTGCCCCGACTGCACGCCGAAGAACGCGCTGCGCGTGGCCTGGGCGACCGTGCGGCGGGCGGCATCGAGGTTGTTGCGCGACTGCTCCTCGAGCGACAGCGTTTCCCGGACCCGGTTCTGGGTCGCGAAACCGGCGAACAAGGGCACCCGCAGCGTGATGCCGATGCTCGACTGCGTCGTGC
Source organism: uncultured Rhizobacter sp. (assembly GCA_966211755.1). Lineage (GTDB taxonomy): Bacteria > Pseudomonadota > Gammaproteobacteria > Burkholderiales > Burkholderiaceae_C > Rhizobacter. Next base: position 12,739 of record CBIHOH010000054.1, read on the forward strand.
CGCCCGAGTAGTCGTTGGACGTCCTGCCCTGGGTGCTCTGGACCGAGGTGCGGCCTCGGCCGTAGGCGGCTTCCAGGTCGACGGTGGGCAGGTGGCCGGAGCGTGCCTTGTCGGTCTCCAGGCGGGCGATCTCGTAGCCGAGCGCGGCCTTGCGCACGTTGGGCGCGGCCTCGGTCTGGCCGACCCAGGCCTCGGCGCTTTCAGGCACGACCGCCGGCAGCGCCACCGGGGACACGAGCGGGCGCGGCTGCACGCCGCTGCTGCCGACCAGCTGGTCGAGTGCGAGGCGCTTCACCCGCAGGTCGTTTTCGGCGGCGATTTCCTGTGCGGTGGACAGGTCGAAGCGGGCCTGCGCCTCGCGTGTGTCGGTGATGGTGGCCGTGCCGACCTCGAAGTTGCGCTTGGCCGAGGCCAGTTGTTCGGAGATGGCGCTCTTGCCGGCGCGGGCGGTTTCGAGCGCGTCCTGCGCGGCCAGCACGTCGAAGTAGGTCTGCGCCACCCGCACGATGAGTTCCTGCTCGGCGATCTCCAGGTCGGCCCGGGCGATCTCGAGCGAACGCTCGGCCTGGGCGATGCTGGCGTCGTTGCCGGCGTTGAACAGCGGCTGCCGGCCGTTGAGCGTGGCGTTCGGGCCGCGCGACGTGGTATCGGACGCCGGCGTCTCGTTGGTGCTGCGGCTGATGCCGGCACTCAGGTTCAACGAGGGCCGGCGCAGGGCACGCGCCTGCTCGGCCTTGTACTGGGCCGAATCGGCCAGGGCCCGCGCCGCGAGGTAGCTCGCGTCGTAGCCGCGGGCGGTGGCGTACAGCTGCGCCACGTTCTGCGCCTGGGCGCACGGGGCGACACCCCAGGCCAGCGCGCAGGCCAGCGCGAGCTGACGGTACCCGGGCAGGCGGATCGAAGGCGGAGCGGACATGGCAGACTTTCTTGAAGAGAGCGATTCAATAAAGTGGGACCGACCCGTCGACCTGTCGGGCCCAGGCATCGATACCACCCTGGATGTTGTAGACCTGCTCGAAACCGTGGCGTTCGAGAAAGGCCGCTACCTGCAGACTGCGCATGCCGTGATGGCACAGGCTCAGCACCGGCTGGTCGGGTGACAGCTCGGCCAGCCGGCCGGGGACCTCGTTCATCGGAATGTACAGCGTGGGCACGCCCTCGATCCTCAAGGCGGCCGTCTGCACCTCCCAGGGCTCGCGCACGTCGAGGATGACCGGCTTGGCGCCGGCCTCGAGCGAGGCCAGCAGCGCCGCGACTTGGTGGACCGGAAGCTGTCGCACGGCCCGGCTCAGAAGGAAAAGCGCGAGGGCTCGTCGAAACCCGACAGCCGCGGCGCCACGGTGTCGAACAGCTCGGTGGTGCGGTACTGGCCTTCTGCCAGGCAGGTGGCCAGCGTGGCCTGCATGATGGGCTCCTGCCCGACCACGGCGATCAGCCGGCCGCCGACCTTCAGCGCGGACAGCAGGGCGGGCGGCAGCTTCGCCACCGAACCCGACAGCACGATCACGTCGAACGGGCCGCCGTCGGGCAGGCCCTTGGCGCCGTCGCCCTCGACCACGCGGACGTTGTTGATCGCCGCGCGGCGCAGCTTGTCGCCGGCCGCGGCGGCCAGGGCCGGCACGATCTCCACGGTCACCACCTCGCGCGCCCGGTGCGACAGCAGCGCCGCCATGTAGCCCGAGCCGGTGCCGATCTCGAGCACGCGCTCGTGGCGGCGCACGTCGGCGTCCTGCAGCAGACGCGCCTCGATCTTGGGCGACAGCATGTGCTGGCCATGGCCGAGCGGCACTTCGGTGTCGAAGAAGGCCATGCCGCGGTGCTCGGGCGGCACGAAATCTTCGCGCTTGACCACCGCCAGCAGCGACAACACGCCCTGGTCCAGCACACCCCAGGGGCGGATCTGCTGTTCGATCATGTTGAAACGGGCTTGTTCGGTGTTCATGGCAGCTGTCCTGGCAGGATGGGAGGCAAAAGAGAGAGTAACTCGCTATTTTATTGGGCCGGGGCGGGGTCGGGGCGCGGCTCGCCGCCGGCGCCGCCGAGCTTGCGCTTGAACCAGCCGGACAGGTCGTCGAGGTAGCAGTAGATGACCGGCACCACCACCAGCGTGAGCAGCGAGGAGGTGATCACCCCGCCGATCACCGCCTGCCCCATGGGCGCGCGTTGCTCCGCGCCTTCGCTCAAGGCGAAGGCCAGCGGCACCATGCCGAAGATCATGGCCAGCGTGGTCATCAGGATGGGGCGCAGGCGGACTTCGGCCGCATGCAGCAGCGCGGCCTCGCGCTCCATCGGCGGCGCGCCGTTTTCGCCGCGCTGCGAGCGGATCGCGAAGTCCACCAGCAGGATGGCGTTTTTCGTCACCAGGCCCATCAGCATGACCACGCCGATGATGCTGAACATGTTCAGCGTGGAGCGGAACAGCAGCAGCGCGAGCACCACGCCGATCAGTGTCAGCGGCAGCGAACTCATCAGCGCCAGCGGCTGCAGGAAGCTGCGGAACTGGCTCGCCAGGATCATGTAGATGAACACGATCGCCAGGGCCAGCGCGCCGATGGCATAGGCGAAGGACTCTTGCATGTTCTTCGTCGAGCCGCCGAAGCTGTAGCGGTAGCCGGGGGGCCAGTTGACGCCGTCCAGCACCCGGCGGATGTCGGCCGACACCTCGCCGGCGCTGCGCCCGAGGGCGTTGGCGTCGATGTTGATCTCGCGGTTCAGGTCGCGGCGGTTGATCTGGTTGGGGCCGGTCGAGGCCCGCACCTCGGCCACCTGCGACAGCTGCACCGAACGCGGCGAGCCGTCGCTGGCGGCGGCCACGTTGATGGGCAGGCGCTGCAGGTCCTCGATCGAATGGCGGCTGTCCGGCTGCAGGCGCAGGGTGACGTCGTAGTTCTCGCCGTCGGGTGCGCGCCAATTGCCCGCGCTGGTGCCGGCGACCAGGGTGCGCAGGCTGCCAGCCAGCGCATTCACGTTCAGCCCGACGTCGGCAGCGGCCTCGCGTTTCACGTCGATGGCCACCGTCGGCTTGTTCGGCTTGAGCGTGCTGTCGAGGTCCACCAGCCCGGGAATGGCACGCAGCTTCGGCATGATGGTGTTCGACAGCCGCTCCAGCTCGGCCAGGTCGGTGCCCTGGATGGAGAACTGCAGGTTCTTGCTGCCGCCCAGGTCGGTCTGTCCGACGTTGGTGACGGTGATGCCCGGGACGCCGGCCAGCCGCTGGCGCAGCGGCAGGCTGAGCTGGTCGAGGGAGCGGCTGCGTTCGGCACGGTCGACCAGGCGGATGTACACCTGCCCGTAGATCTTGCCTGCCGCCTGGCCGCTGTTGATGGTGGTCACGGTGTAGCGCACCTCGGGCATCTCGCGCAGGGCCTTGTCGATCTGCTGCGCACGGGCCTCGGTGACTTCGAGCGAGGAGCCGACCGGGGTGTAGAAATTGAGCTGCGTCTCGGAGAGGTCGGCCTTGGGCACGAACTCGGCGCCCAGGATGGGAATGATGAAGAAGCTGCCCACGAAGGTGCTGAAGGCCATCGCCAGGGTGAGCCGCTTGTGCTTCAGCGACCAGCCCAGGATGCCCTGGTAGCGGCGCGACAGCCACAGCGTGAAGCGGTCGAACAGCCCGGTCACGCGCCCGACGGTGCGGTCGTACAGCGTCACCGGCGCCCCGTGGTTCACGCCGTGCGCCTGCGGGTCGTGCCAGATGCTGGACAGCATCGGGTCGAGCGTGAAGCTGACGAACATCGAGATCAGCACGGCGGCCACGATGGTGAGGCCGAACTCGTGGAAGAACTTGCCCACGATGCCGCCCATGAAACCGATGGGCAGGAACACCGCCACGATGGACAAGGTGGTCGCCAGCACCGCCAGCCCGATTTCCTGGGTGCCGTCGAGCGCCGCCTGGTGGGCCGGCTTGCCCATCTGCACATGCCGCACGATGTTCTCGCGCACCACGATGGCATCGTCGATCAGCAGGCCCACGCACAGGCTCAGGGCCATCATGGTGATGGTGTTGATGGTGAAGCCGAAGGCATACATGAACAAGAAGGTGCCGATCAGCGCGATCGGCAGGGTCAGGCCGGTGATGACGGTCGAACGCCAGGAGTTGAGGAACAGGAACACGATGAGCACGGTCAGCAGCGCGCCTTCGACCAGGGTGCGCTTGACGTTGGCGACCGAGACGCGGATGGCGCGCGAGTTGTCGCGGATCACGCGCATCTCTATGCCCGGCGGTGCGAGGGGGCCCGCCGCCTGCAGCGCGGCATTCAGGCCGTCGACCACGGCGATGGTGTTCTCGCCCTGCGACTTCTGCACCGACAGCAGCACCGTGCGCTGGCCGTTGTAGAGCGCCAGGCTTTCGAGTTCCTGCGGGCCGTCGGACACGTCGGCCACCTGCCACAGCTTGACCGCGTTGCCGCCCTTGCGGGCGACCACGATGTCGCGGAAATCCTCGGGGCGCTTGAGCCGGGCGTTGATCTGCACCACCCGTTCCTGCTCGAGGGAGCGGATCGAGCCCAAGGGCAGTTCCTGGTTCTCGCTCTTGACCGCCGCCAGCACCTGGTCCACGCTGATGCCCAGCGCCTCGAGGGCGGCCGGCTTCAGGTAGAGGTTGATCTGGCGCTCCACGCCGCCGACCACCGACACCGCGCCCACGCCGCGCACGTTCTCCAGCCGCTTTTGCAGCACCTGCGAACCCCAGGTGGTGAGCTCCTGGGCGCTGTGCTTGCCGTCGGTCGACAGCAGGGCGACGTTGTAGATGGGGACGCTCTGCGGGTCGAAGCGGGAGATGCGGGGTTCCTTGACTTCGTCACGCAGCAGCGGACGGATCAGCGACACCTTCTCCCGCACGTCGTCGGCCGCCTTGCGGCCGTCCACGTCGAGGTTGAACTCGACGATCACGACCGAGCTGCCTTCGTACGAACGCGAGTACAGCGAGTTGATGCCGGCCACCGTGTTGACGGCTTCCTCGACCTTCTTCGTGACCTCGCTCTCGACGATCTCCGGCGAGGCGCCGGGGTAGTCCATGACGACGACCACGGTGGGAAAGTCGACGTTCGGGAACTGGTCGATCGACAGCCGCTGGTAGCTGAACAGACCGAGCACCACGAAGGCCAGCATGACCATGGTGGCCATGACCGGGTTGTGGATGGAGACGCGGGTGAACCACATGGTGGGCGACCCCGGCTCAGCGCGCCGCCGAGGCGGCGGGTGGCGTCGCGGACGCCGTCCGCGGCAGGCTCACCGGCGTGCCGTCGCGCACCTGCCCGAGGCTGCCGCGCAGCAGCACGCTGCCCGGCTGCAGCCCCTCGGTCACCTCGACCACGCTGTCGCGCCGGCCGTCGACCAGCGCCTCGCCGCGCGCACCCAGGCTGACGCGGCGTTGCACCGCCTTGCCGTCGACCACCGCCACCACGTAGGGGCGTGCCTGGTCGATGTGCACCGCGCTCAGCGGCACGGCCAGCGCGTCCTGGTTCTGCAGCTCGATCGTGCCGCGGGCGAACAGGCCCTGGCGCAGGCCGGGCCGGGGTGTCACCGCCACGTACACCATCACCGCGCGGGTGCCGGCCTGGGTGCTCGGGTTGATGCGCGCGACCCGGCCGTCCACCGCCTGGGCCAGGCCGTCGACCTGCAGGCGTGCCTGCTGGCCGACGCGCACCGCGACCACGTCTTCGGGGGCCACCGCGGCCTCGACTTCCAGGCGCGACAGATCGACCACCTCGACCAGCCGGGCATCGACGGCGACGCGCTCGCCGGGCTGCACCAGCCGCTGCGACACCGTGCCGTCGATAGGCGCGACCAGGCGGGCGTCGTTGCGCGACTTGCGCGCCAGGTCGACGGCGGCCAGGGCCGCGCCGTACGAGGCCTGTGCCGCGGCTTCGTTGGAGATCGAGGTTTCCAGGCCGGTGGCCGAGATGAAACCCTGTGCCACCAGGGCGCGGTTGTTGACCAGCGTGCGCTTGGCGATGTCGAGCTGCGCGCGCGAGGAGGCAGCGGTCTGCTCGGCCTGCTGCAAGCGCAGCTCGAGTTCGGCGACGTCCAACTGGCCGATCACCTGGCCGGCCTTGACGCTGTCACCCTCGCGCACCGACAGCGACTTCACCTCGGCCGCCACCTTGGCCTTGACCACCGCGGTGTTCACGGCCTTGAGTCCGCCGGAAACGGCCAGGGTACGGGTCAGCTGCAGCGGGCTGGCGACGAGCAGGTCGGCGGGGGCGAGTTCGAGCGTGGAAACGGTTCCCAGCGCCGCTGCGGCTTGTTGCAGAGTGGCCTTGCGCGAGGCCATGGTGTTCAGCATGGCGCCGCCCAGCACCAGCATCGCGATCAGGGCGAGTACCCAGGGCATCCAGCGTTTCATCTGTCGTCGGCTTTCATGGAGTGGTGTTGTTTGTCGTCTGCTTGCGGAGGGCGGGCGTCGGCGGGGCGCGGCCGCAGCCCGTTCAGCATGAGTTCGATGTGGACGTCGACCGTGCGCTCCGGATCCACCGTGTCGCCGCTCAGGCAACAGGCACCGAAGGAGTGCTTGTGCAGGGCCATGTAGATCAGCGGCGCGATCAGCACCCGCGTGACCTCGGCCAGCGGCAGGGGCTTGAACTCGCCGCGGTCGATGCCGCGCTGCAGCATGTCGCCGAGCAGCCGAGTGGCCGGCACGATCACCTTCTCGTTGTAGAAGGCGGCGATCTCGGGGAAGTTGCGCACCTCCGACATGATCACCTTGTGGATGCCGCTGGCCGGCGTGTTGCCGACCCGCTCCCACCAGGTGCGCAGCAGCAGGGCGAGCAGCTCCGACATCGAGCCCTCGAAGTCTTCGGCCACGCCCGCGCCGTGGGCGATGAGCTGCGACAGCGTCTGCTCGATCACCGCCTTGAGCAGTTCTTCCTTGCTCGGGTAGTACAGGTAGAGGGTGCCCTTGGACACGCCGGCGCGTGCCGCCACCTCTTCCGAACGGGTGGCTGCGAAGCCTTTTTCGACGAACAGGGCCAGCGCGGCCTCCAGCAGTTCCTGTGGCCGGGCTTCTTTGCGGCGTTGCCGGGCCGGCGTCGACGGAGGGGGAATGTTCATCGGTGGAGTACTGACTGGTCGGTCATTAATATAGCCGCAGGCGGGGTGGAGGGTCAAGGCAGCAGGCTAACGCGGCAGGGCGAGGCGAATGTCTCCGTCCGGTAAAGATGGGTGAAGCCGCGGAACTCGCCCCTGGCGCGGGAAGCTATCATCCTGCTGGTTTTCACCTAGAGGAGCTGGTTTGGACATCGCACTGTGGCTCAAGGCCGCCATCATGGGCATCGTGGAAGGGCTGACCGAATTCCTGCCGATTTCCAGCACCGGCCACCTGATCCTCGCCGGCTCCCTGCTCGATTTCACGGGCGACATGCAGAAGGTGTTCGAGATCGCCATCCAGACCGGTGCGATGTTCGCCGTGGTCTGGCAATACCGCGAGCGCCTGGCCAGCACCGTGAGCGGCGTGACGCACGACCGGGGTGCGCAGCGTTTCGCGCTCAACGTGCTGGTGGCCTTCATTCCGGCGGCCGTGCTCGGCCTGTTGTTCGGCAGCTTCATCAAGGCCAAGCTGTTCACGCCGGTGGTGGTGGCGGTGGCCTTCATCGTCGGCGGGATCATCATCCTGATGGTCGAACACCACCACAAGCGCCTGTACGGCGAGCGCGACCTCGACGGCCAGCGGCGCGCGCGGGTCGAAACCGTGGACGACATGACGCCGATGGATGCCCTGAAGGTCGGCCTGCTGCAGTGCCTGGCCCTGGTCCCCGGCACCAGCCGCTCGGGCGCGACCATCATCGGTTCGCTCGTGCTCGGCCTGTCTCGCAAGGCGGCGACCGAGTTCAGCTTCTTCCTCGGCATCCCGACCCTGATGGGCGCGGGGGCCTACTCGGTGTGGAAAAACCGTGCCCTGCTGGCCTGGGCCGACCTGCCGGTGTTCCTCATCGGCACCGTCTTTGCGTTCGTCAGCGCCCTGGTCTGCATCCGCTGGCTGATCCGCTACGTCTCGACCCACGACTTCGGCATCTTCGCCTGGTACCGCATCGTCTTCGGCCTGATCGTGCTGGGCACCGCCTGGCATGGCAGCGTCAGCTGGACGGCGTAGGCCGAGGCGCAGCTCAGGCGCGCTCAGGTGGCGAGAACGGGTCGACCAGTCTGGCACCCGTGCCGATGAAGTCCTGCGTGTTGCGGGTAACGAGCGTCAGGTCATGGATCAGCGCGGTCGCCGCAATTTGTTTGTCGATGGCGTTTTCGTGGTGGGGGACACGCAAGCGGCCCCACAGTTGGGCGACCTCGGCATCGATGGGGAGGATATGTCGCGCGTAGACGGCCAGCAGAGTGTCGAGCCAGCGTTCAAGTCTTTCGGCCTGGGGAAGGTCGCCGCGATGACGGATCAGATCCACCCCGCGGCGTAGTTCGCCGATGGTGATGACGGACAGGTACAGGTCTGCAGGGGTGTCGGCCGCCCGCCTGAAAAAGGCCTGTACACCGGGATGGGCCGTCTTTCCTTTGCGGATCTCGCTGATGACGTTGGTGTCAATCAAAAACATGGGCGGACTGGTCCGGATCCGATGGGCGCGAGAAATCCTCGTCCCGACCCACGTCGGGCATCGTGGCCAGGAATTGGGCGAACGTGCGTTTCTTGGGACTCGACAGTGCTGCGGCCAGGATAGCGCGGTGTTCCGCTTCGGCGCTGCATCCATGGGAGGCCGCTTGTTCACGCAATCGTTGAACCAACTCGTCGTCGATGCCGCGAACCAAAAGAGTGGCCATGCGCTTCTCCTTGAAGGGTTGATATCAATGATATCAACTTGTCGAAGAAGGGAAAGGCGCAGGGTTTTCTCTTCATTTCCATTGGTGCTCTAAGGGGTTGACGCCGCACCAGCGTTGTTCGGATGCCGGAAAAAGCTCAGCCCCGTCGCGTGAACACCAGGTCCCACACCCCATGGCCGAGCTTCAGGCCGCGGTTCTCGAACTTCGTGAGCGGCCGGTAGGCCGGCTTGGGCGCATAGCCCTCCGCCGTGTTGGCCAGGCCGGGTTCGGCCCCCAGCACCTCCAGCATCTGCTCGGCATAGGGCTGCCAGTCGGTGGCGCAGTGCAGGTAGGCGCCAGGTGCGAGCCGGGTCACCAGCTTGGCGACGAAGGCCGGCTGGATCAGCCGCCGCTTGTTGTGCTTCTTCTTGTGCCAGGGGTCGGGGAAGAAGATGTGCAGCCCGGCCAGTGATCCGGGCGTGATCATGTGCTCCAGCACCTCGACCGCGTCGTGCTGGATGATGCGCAGGTTGGACAGCTGCTTCTCGTCGATGTGCTTGAGCAGCGCGCCCACGCCGGGCGTGTGCACCTCGACCCCGATGAAGTCGGTGCCCGGCAGGGCCTGCGCGATCTGCGCCGTGGCGTCGCCCATGCCGAAGCCGATCTCCAGCACCAGCGGTGCGCTGCGGCCGAACAGCGCCACCGTGTCCAGCACCTGCGGGCGGTAGGGGGTGACGAAACGCGGCCCGAGGGTCTCGAGGGCTCGTACCTGGCCGCTGCCCATGCGGCCGGCACGCACCACGAAACTGCGGATCGTGCGGGGAGGGTGGGCGAGGGGTTGGTCGGGGTCGGTCATGGGGCAGGCGCGTGGTGAGCGAAGATCGGGGCAGGGCGGAATTGTGCCGTACCCGCCGCGCCGGGCGCTCCGCTGGCCGCGCGGCCTTCGTCGGACACGGGAGTCGGGTGGAATGAAATGGAAAAAAGGGCTGGCGACGCTGGCCGTGCTGGTGGCGGCCCTGCCGCTGGGCATCGTGATCGATGGCCTGTCCGATCGCCTGGGGGCGGCCGATGTGGCGGTGATTCCGGGCTCCATGGTCCATCCGGACGGCCGGCTGTCGGCCCGCCTGCAGGCACGGCTCGACAAGGCGGTGGAGCTGTACCGCCAGGGCTTGTTCGCGCACCTCATCGTCAGCGGCGGTACCGGCGTGGAAGGGGTGGACGAGGCGGTGGCCATGAAGAACTACCTGTTGGCGCAGCAGGTGCCGGAGGCGGCCATCCTGGTCGACAGCGGCGGGGCGACCACCCACGACACGGCGGTGAACAGTGCCGCCCTGATGCGCGCCCGGGGCTGGCGCAGCGCGATGGTCGTCACCCAGTACTTCCACGTGCCGCGAACCCGCCTCGCCCTGGCGACGCAGGGGATCTCGCCGCTGTACAACGCTCATGCCTCGTTCTTCGAGGCACGCGATGTCTATTCGACGCTGCGCGAGGTGCCTGGCCTGGCCAGCTACTGGTGGAAGGCGCGTGTCCATGAAATCGGAGCAGACTGACTGCTCCGTGGCATGGTCCTAGCGGTACGGAAACCGCTCCAGCGCCGGCAGCACCTCACGTTCGAAGAGACCATGGATCTGCTCCAGCCAGCAACGCAGGCTCACCATGGCTTCGTTCAGCTCCGGCTGTTTGCGCCAGAACTCCGCAGGGACGCCCAGCAGGCAAACCAGCAGGTCGCCGCCGTAGTTCCTTCCCTGGACGAACGGGTTCGCTTCCACTTTCTCGAGGGCCAGGGGGACGACGTACTCGAGGCCGATGCACTGGCCGATGAGCAGCCGCAGGCCTTCGGCGTCCAGTTCGCCGACCGGCAGCTTGCGCAAGCGCTGCGATTCTTGCACCACGTAGGTCGGGTAGCTCTGGTGCGGCCAGACCTCGTTTTCCAGTTGTTCGAGCGACTGGCTCGTGTCGAATGGGTGCATGGGGACTTCGATGAGGGGGCGGGGCCGGAAGATGCTGTCGGACATATTGAACAGGTCTTTGCCCGGCCACGCCATCACTCAGGCGGGGGGCGGTCTACCCGGCGAACTTGGTCCTGCGGGCGATGGCCCCGGTGAAGATGGCCCGCCTGCCCTTGCCGACCGTGATTCGACACCCATCAACCCGAACCGTGAGCCAGGTAGGCCGCCAGCCCGACCATGGTCAACGCCACGAACGCATCGAGCATGCGCCAAGTCCCGGGCGCGGTCATCCAGCGACCCGCCACACGTCCGCCTGCGACCAAGGCGCAGAACCAGGCCAGCGAGGCCGTGGTCGCTCCGGCTGCGAAGCCGGGCTGCATGAGCGCGGGCAAGGCTGCTCCGGCCGTGCCGATGACCAGCACGGTGTCGAGCCAGGCGACGGGATTGAGGAGCGATACTGCCAGCACTGCCGCCAGGTCCTTGCTGCGTGATGGGGGAGGGGCCCCCGGCGTGGGCGACGCGATGCCGCCCGTACCGGTCACCGCCCGGTATGCCGCCAACGCCCCGTGCACCAGCATCAGGGCGATGCCCAGCCACAGTGCCGCTTTCTGGAGTGCAGGCGCGCGACCCAACAGGGCCGAGACACCGGCCATACCCAGCCCGATCAGCAAGGCGTCGCTGAGCACGCCGATGGCCACCAGTTCAAGCGCGGGATGGCGCGACAAAGTCCGTCGAAGAATGAGCAAGTCTTTCGGTCCCGGACAGACGAACATGCCGAGCCCGAGTGCGAGCCCTTGCGCAAAGCTGGAGATGTCGAACATGGGTCATGCCGACAACCTCCTAAGCTGGACCGGGGTGAGTGAGCGAAGCCGTCATGGTAGCCACAGGCGATGACGTTGCCAAGCGGCTCCCGAGGCCGTGGCCTCGGGCTTGAAGGGCAATGTCTCTCTGTTCGTCTTGCCGGATGAGGCGTCTGGCCTTTGGCAAATTTTACGTATGAAGTCAGTGCCGAACCGTCCTGCAGCGAAGGGTTAAACCTCATGCAGCGCCGATAGGCGGACCTTCATGATCCAGGCTGTGGCGTTCATTTTTTCACGGACGATCAGGCTAATCGATGCCCGAAGCAACGCGTGAGACAGGTCCCAATTCCGGCGATGAGGCCCGGCTGGCGAGGGAGATACTGCCTGTCGAACCGCTCCGTCGGGTTCCGGCGCGACTGATGGAGGCTGATGCAGTTGGTCATGCGGGTCCACCCGGCGTCCGTTCCCCATGGCAGAGACAGCATCCAGCGTACGGCCCGATCGTGGAAAACAAGCGCCAGTTCTTTCATCCCATGGACCATGGCTTGGGAACCCCCGCCTTCCATGGAGCAGCTGCACTTGATCGGTGTGGTCGGGAGACCCCGATTTTTCGGCCGGGCGCCGAAAAATCCACACATCGTTCAACTGCCTGTCGCCGACGTGCTGAATTCACCCGTCTTTTCATTCATTGTTGCCGTCTCGCCACGGCGCCTGTCCAAGGAGCCTTCATGTCCTCCCGTTCCCTCCCTGCGGTCGCCGCGTTGACCGCGGTTTTGCTCTCCGGTTGTGCGCAGCTCGAGCTTCGGCCGCTGCAGGCGCCGGATCTCCAGGCACAGGTGGCAGGGGACCGCAGCGCGGTGCGCAAGGACGTGTCGCCCCTCGGCGCCACCTTGAGCCTGGACGAGGCCATCGCACGCGCGCTGAAGTTCAACCTCGATCGCCGGGCCCGGCTGATGGAGCAGGCCCTGGCCGCGCAGCAGTTCGACCTGAGCCGCTACGATCAATTGCCGCGCCTGCTGGCATCGGCCGGCTACAGCGCCCGCGACAGCGACCGCATCGCCGTCAGCACCGACCTGGACGGCAATCCCACCGGCTCCGATCCCACCTTGTCGCAGGAGCGGCGGCATACCGTGGGCCAGCTCGAACTGAGCTGGAGCCTGCTCGACTTCAGCCTCGCGCGCTACAACACGGAACAAGCGGCCGACCGCGTGCTCGCCGCCGCGGAGCGCCGCCGCAAGGCGACGCACCAGCTGGTGCAGGACGTGCGGGTGGCCTACTGGCGCGCCGCCAGCGCGCAACGCCTGTTTGCCGAGGTGCAGGCGGGCCTGAAGCTGGCCGACGACGCGATGGTCGACGCCCGCCAGGCCGAGGGCGAAAAACTGCGCGCGCCGCTGGACGGCCTGCGCTACCAGCGCCAGCTCACCGAGAACATGCGCCTGCTCGAGGCGATCCAGCAGGAACTGGTGGCTTCGCGTTTCGAGCTCGCCGCCCTGATCAACGCCCCGGTGATGCTGGACACCCGCCTGGCGTTCGAGCGCGAGCTGCCCGAAGGGGATCCGCTGGCCATGGGCGCCGACGCGATGGAGGACATGGCGCTGATGCAGAACCCCGACCTGCGCGAGCACCTCTACCAGCGCCGGATCGCGGCGACCGAGGCGCGCAAGGTGATCGCCCGTGCCTTCCCGAACCTGAGCCTCAACCTCGGGCCACGCTACGACTCCGACCGCTACCTGGTGAACAACAGCTGGATGGAAGCCGGTCTGCAGGTGTCCTACAACTTGTTCAACCTCGTGTCGCTGCCGGCGCAGCAAAGCGCCGCCGAAGCCGGCATCGCACTCGCCGACCAGCGCCGGCTGGCCGCCCATGTGGCCATGGTGACCCAGGTGCATGTCGCGAGGGAACAGCTGGCGGGCGCGAAACGCCAGTTCGAGCGTGCCGATGCGCTGTGGGTGCTGGACGATCGCATCACCCGGCAGCTCGCCAGCCGGGAACAGGCGCTGGCCGGCTCCAAGCTGGATCGCGTGGCCGCCCAGACCACGGCCATCGTCAGCCTGCTGCGGCGCTACCAGGCCCTGGCCCAGCTGCATGCCGCGCACAGCAAGATGGCCGCCACGCTGGGGGTCGACCTGCTGCCCGACAGCAGCGACGACCTGAGCCTGGAGCAGATCGCCGCCCGGGTGCGGCAACAGTTGGCCGGCAGTGGTTCATGAGCGGAGGCCGTTTCACTCTGTCCCTGGGGCGCCTGGCGGCGGCCCTGGTGTTGCCGGTCTGGGGCGCGACCGCCTTCGGGCAGCCGGCCCCCGTGCGGGCCGACGGCCCCGAGGTGCGTGCCCAGCTGTCGCCGCGCCGGTTCACCACCTTGGCGGCGGAAATCGGTGCCCGCGTGCAGCGCGTGGGCGTGCCCGAGGGCGGTGCCTTCAAGGCGGGCCAGATGTTGCTCGCTTTCGACTGCAGCCTGCAACAGGCCCAGCTGGCCCGCGCCCGCGTGGCGCTCGATGTCGCCGCGAAGCAGCTGGCGACGCAGACCCGCCTGGCCGAGCTGAATGCGACAGGCCGGCAGGAAGTCGAGCAGGCCGACGGCGAGGTGCGCAAGCAGCGTGCGGAAATCGTCCAGATCGAGGTGCTGCTCACCAAGTGCAGCATCGCCGCCCCCTTCGCCGGCCGGGTGTCGGAGCAGAAGGTGCGCGAGCAGCAGTTCGTGCAGCCGGGCCAGGCATTGCTGGAAATCATCGACGACAGCGTGCTCGAGGTCGAATTCATCATGCCCTCGCGCTGGCTGCAGCATGTGCGCGTCGGCAGCGCCGTGCTCATCGCGGTGGACGAGACCGGGCGCAGCTATCCGGCCCGTGTCCTGCGCCTCGGTGCGCGGGTCGACCCCGTGAGCCAGTCCGTCAAGGTGCTCGCCACCATCGAAGGCCGGCCCAAGGACCTGATCAGCGGCATGAGCGGCCGTCTGATCGTCCAACCAGCGCCCTGAATACGTTTTACCGCCCTCATCGAGAGACCGCATCATGTCCAAGCCGTCCTGGAAAAAAAAGCCCTTGCCCTCTGCCTTGCCGAGGGCCTGGGCGCTGGAGGCGCGACTGATGTTCGACGCCGCCGCCGTGGTCGATGCGGCGCGGCAGGTCGATGCGGCTCAGCATGATGCAGCCGGCGAGCGGGCCGATGCCGGGCCGGCGCCTGCGCTTCTCGTTCCTCAGGCCGAGGCCCTGCCGGCCGCGCCGGCCGAGGCGTTGAACGAGGCCGTGCGTGTGGCGTCGGAGCAGGTGCGAGCCTTCTTGCAGCAGCCCGATGCGCCCGCGCGCCTGTTCGAGCTGTTCGATGGCGGCCAGGGCACACCCGGCGCCGCCTGGCGCGATGCCGTGGCCGAGTTGCAGCAGCAGGCCGCGCAAGGCTGGCAGATCGATCTGCGGCTGTTGTCGGGCACGCAGATCAACGGCGCGCTGGCGGCGTTCTCGGCCGAAGGCCCGCAGGGTTCGCCGGTCATCTTCCTGAATGCCGACTGGGTGGCGAACGGCGCCAGCCCCGCGGCCCTGACCCGTGTGCTGGTGGAAGAGATCGGCCATGCGATCGACGCGCGGCTCAATGGTTCGCACGACACCACCGGCGATGAAGGCGAGGCATTCGCCGCCAGCGTCCTCCCCCAGGTCCTGGGCGACATCGACCGGCAGCGCATCGCCGCCGAGGACGACCATGCGACGGTGTCGCTCGACGGCAGAAGCTACCAGGTGGAGGAGGCCTCCCTCACCTTCGCCCAGGTGTTCAAGATCACGCCGGTGTCGAGCAGCGAGGAGGCGAGTGGTTTTCGCACCGACGCGAGCGCCCTGGTCGGCAGCAATTTCCGCTTCACCTCGGGCAACCCCAGCGATCCCTATTTCACCGGCAACAACGTCGTCGGCACGCTGAGCTACATCGATGCAGGCGGCGTCACGCAGTCGATCAGCGGCGTGGCGAGCCGGCTGGTCAAGACGGGCAGCACGGTCAATGGCATCTACTTCTACGTGCCGGGCACCGACGGCCAGATCGGCACCGGCGACGACTCCGCCTATGTGATGCGGGTCAACGGCAGCTTCAACTTCGTCGGCAACACCGACTACGGCACGAGCAGCGATCCGGTCGACACCGCGCTCAACAAGTTCATCATCCCGAACCTCACGCCGGTGGCCGGCAACGACACGGCGACGGTGCTGGAAGACGGCAGCGTGACGGGCAACCTGCTCACCAATGACAGCGACGCCAATTTCGACCCGCTGCGCGTCTCCGCCTTCCAGATCGGCAGCACCAGCTACGCGGTGAGCAGTGGCAGCAGTACCAGCGCCACGTTGTCCGGCGTGGGCACGCTGCAGATCGCCAGCGACGGCAGCTTCACCTTCACGCCCGTGGCCAACTACAGCGGCCCGGTCCCGGTGGTGAGCTACACCCTGACCGACGGCGGCGCGAGTTCCTCGGGCACGCTGACACTCGGCATCACGCCCGTCAACGACGCGCCCTCCGGCACCGACAAGACGGTGACGGTCGCCGAGGAGACGCCCTACACCTTCGCCGCCGGCGTGTTCGGCTTCACCGATGCCACCGACAGCCCGGCACACACGCTGCAGAGCGTGGTCATCACGAGCGTGCCCGCCGCCGGCACCCTGGAACTCAACGGCAGCACCGTGACCGCCGGCCAGGAGATCGCCGTGGCCTCTCTCGGCTCCCTGGTCTACACGCCGGGCGCGGGGGCCAGCGGCACCGCCTACGCCAGCTTCACCTTCCAGGTGCGGGACAACGGCGGCACGAGCAACAGCGGCGTCAACCTCGACGCCACCGCGAACACCATCGTCTTCAACGTCAGTTCGGTCAACGATGCGCCTTCGGCGGGCGCCGACACCGTCATCGCGGTGGAGGCGGGCGGGGCCTCGAATGCCACGGCGGGGACGAACCCGAGCGGCAACCTGCTGACGAACGACACCGATGTCGACGTGGGCGACTCCCTCACGGTGAGCTCGGTCACCGGCACGGCGAGTTCGACACCGGTGGTTCCGGCCGGCGCCAGCACCTCGACCGCCAACCCGGGGGTGGTCGCCGGGCTGTACGGCAGCCTGATGATCGGTGCCGACGGCAGCTACATCTTCGAAGTCGACAACACGAATGCCGCCGTGCAGGCCTTGCGCACGACGGCCAATACGCTGACCGACACCTTCACCTACACCGTGCGTGACTCGAGCGGTGCCACCTCGGTCAGCACGCTGACGGTGACCGTCCGCGGGGCCAACGACGCCCCGGTCGCCGTCGCCGACCGCAACACCGCCAAGGAGGCCGGACCGACGCCGGCCGTCTACCCCGGCTCCGACGCCACCGGCAACGTGCTGTCCAACGACACCGACGTCGACGCGGGCGACACGCGCAGCCTGGTGCAACTGTTCGCCAGCGCCACCGCGGCGAGCACCGGCTCGGGCAGCAGCAACCAGATCACCGTTGCCTCGGCCGGCACGCCGGGCAACACCTCGGGCATCGACGTCGGCGACGTGTTGCACGTCACCTCCAGCGGCACGGTGATCTACGACAAGAACCCGTCCAACCTGGCGAACCGCGTCACCGTCACGGCCATCAGCGGCACCACCATCACGCTCAGCAGCACGGTCTCCATCCCCTCCGGTTCGACCATCCAGTTCTGGGTGGCGAATCCTGGTGGACAGATCAATGGAAACAACAACTTCTCCACCACCGGCCAGTCGCAGGCCGCGAGTTCGTCGTCCACGCTGTCGCTGTCGGACATCAGCGGCACCGTGCTGGTGGGCATGACCGTCAACGGCACCGGCGCGGCCACCGCGCCCACCGTCACCGCGGTGAACTACGGCACCGGGCAGATCACCCTCAGCTCGGCGGTGACCCTGGCGAGCAGCACCAGCCTGAGCTTCAGCATCGCGCCGTCCAGCAGCATCCAGGGCCAGCGCGGCACGCTCAACATCGCTTCCGACGGCAGCTACACCTACCACATCACGGACAACAGCCTTGCCGCCGGCCAGACCGCCACCGAGACCTTCAGCTACCTGATGCAGGACACCGCCGGCCTGCAGAGCAACGCGGTCCTCACCATCACCATCGAAGGCACGACCAACGACACCGAGCCCGACGCGAAGGCCGACGCCATCGTGGCGGTCGAGGCCGGCGGCACAGCCAATGGCTCGGCGGGAACGAACCCCTCCGGCAACGTGCTGACCGCCACGGGCGCCAGCGGCAGCGTCGCCGACACCGGCAGCGGCCTCAGCCTGACCCGTGCCTGGTCGGAAAGCACGGCCACGCCTCCCGGCTCCACCAATGTGAGCGGGGGCACGACCTCGGCCAATGGCACCACCGTGGCGGGCCGCTACGGCAGCCTGGCGATCGGCGCCGACGGCAGCTACCAGTACACCGTCGACAACTCCCTGGCCGCCGTGCAGGCCTTGCGCACCAGCGGCAACACGCTGGATGACGTGTTCTTCTATCGGGTCGAGAACGGCTCCGGCAGCGATGTCACGAGCCTGAAGGTGACGATCCAGGGCGCCAATGACGCGCCGGTCGCCACGGCCGATGTGGTGGGCGCACAGGCGGCGGGCGGCATCACCGCGGGCTTCGACCCGGCCGGCACGGTGCTGGCCAACGACAGCGATGTCGACACCGGCGACAGCCTGTCGGTGGCGCAGGTGATCGCCGGAATCGGCAGCCCCACCACCGCCGTGTCGCCCGGCAGCACGAGCAGCTCGAGTGTCACCACGGTGAGCGGCAGCTACGGCGCGCTGGCGATCGGCGCGGACGGCAGCTACGTCTATACGGTGGACAGCGGCAACGCGAGCGTCCAGGGGCTTGCCGCCGGTGCCACCCTGACGGACACCTTCACCTACGAGCTCCGGGACACGGCGGGCCTGGTCTCGACCGCGACGCTGGTGGTGACGGTGCGTGGCGCCAATGACGCGCCGGTGAACGGCCTGCCGGGCTCGCATTCCCAGTTCGATTACCAGACGGCGTCGATCTCCGGCGTGTCGGTCGCGGATGTCGACGGCAACCTGTCGAGCGTCACCGTCAGCGTGCTCAGCGGCACGCTCGCCGTCACGGGCAGCACGGGCGGCGTGACCGGCAACGGCACGGCCTCGCTGACGATCGCCGGCACGCAGACCGACATCAATACGCTGCTGGCGACCCTCAGCTATACCGGGACCAGCTATTTCACCGGCACCGATACCCTCACCATCGTGTCGACGGATTCGGCCGGACAGACCGATACCGACAGCCTTTCCATCACCGTGTCTCCCGACAGCCGGGCGCTCAGCGTGAGCAGTCCGACGGTGAACGAAGCCTCACCCTACATCGTCTTCAGCGTTGGCGGCGCGGCGGGGCAGAGGGTCACGCTGGCGCTGGGTACCACCGGCGCGGGTGCCGGCCATGCCGGCGCCGGCGGCGATTTCTCGCCCAACCTGGAGGTCTTCGACGGCAGCGGCTGGGTCGACTACAGCGGCGGTTTCGTGGCGCTGCCCGGCAGCGGCACACTGCTCGTGCGCACCGCGGTGCTGCAGGACGCGCTCGACGAGGGCGCCGAGACGCTGTCCCTGGTCGCCAGCAATGCGGCGGGCGCTTCCACCACCGGCACCGGAACGATCAAGGACGACGGCACCGGGGACATCCTGCTGGCCGACGGCAGCAACGACGCGGGCGCGGTGCGCGACGACGACCGCCCTCTGGCCGTCACGGACATCACGGTGAACGAGGCCTCGCCGTATGCGGTGTTCATGGTGACGGGGGCGGTGGGGCAGTCCGTGTCCCTGTCGCTGCGGGACGGCACGGCCAGCAGCGCCGATCATGGCAGCACGCTGGAGGTGTATGACGCGACAGCCGGCGGCGGCAGCGGCGCCTGGGTGGCTTATGCGTCCGGCCTGGTGGTGCCTGCCAGTGGCGAGTTGCTGGTACGCACGTCCGTGGCGTCCGACACGACCTATGAGGGTGCGGAGGCCTTCGGCCTGGTCGCCTTGAACACCGGGGGCGTCGAGGCCGTCGGCACGGCGGTGATTCTCGACGACGGCAGCGGCGATGTATTCCTGGCCGGCAACACCAGCGGCACGCCCAATTCCTCGGGCGATGCCGGTTATCCGGTGCTCGACGACGACCGCACGCTGAGCGTCAGCAGCCCGACGGTGAACGAGGCCTCGCCTTATGCCGTCTTTGCGGTGGATGGTGCCGCCGGCCAGCAGCTCACCCTGCAGCTCGGCACCACGGGCGCCAGCCCCGCGGCCTTGGGAAC
>CBIHOH010000055.1:0-32447 GCA_966211755.1 uncultured Rhizobacter sp.
CATCTTCGGCGCGGTCTGCGCGGCGCTGCCGGGGGGGCCGCCCGGCGCCCCGCAGGGGGTGGGGTTCAAGGGCAATATACGGCGTGGGGTCAGGCGCTCGTGTCCCCCCAAAATGAAAACCCCCGGGGGGTCCCCGGGGGGTGCCGCCCCCCGGGCCTCCCCCCCCCCCGCCGCGGGGCGTGCGCCACACCCCCCCGCGGGCGCGAAGTGCCGATGGTCCACCGAGCTGGGAAGGCAGTGCACGTTGGAGTGAAGGTGGCGGCGGCGCTCGAACAGGCTGGGCCCGCCGGTGATGACGAGGTCGGCCAGCTTGAGCAGCGCCGTCTCGCGCTGGCGAAGCTGCCGTGGCGCGTCCTTGAAGGCCGACAGTTCATCCATGCAGTCGTAGACCACCGACCGGGGCTGCAGGTCGCCGATGAGGGGCAGGGCCATCGGTGTGTAGAACCAGACGATGTAGTCGTCGATGCCACGCTCGTTCAGGAAGTCGCTCAGCAGAGGCCGCAGCACGGGCAACTGGTTGTCGTGGAAGCCGGGGGCCTGCACCGGTGAGAGCGGCACCAGCACGTCGAGGCCGGGGGCCTGCGGCAACACGTCGAAGCGGGCCGGACCCTCGGTGGTCCTGGTCTCCTCGATGAAGAGGATCTTGTAGTGCCGGCTCAGGCGTGACATCAGTTGTTGCGGCCGTTGGTAGACGAAACTCCAACGGAGGTGGGAAAAGACGATCAGGTGAGGCATGTCGACTCCTTGGTGTCGGGGTGGGGGCCGGGGCTCCGGTGCTGCAGGGGGCGCGCGGGTCTGTGCGGCGGAGTGCGTGCCCGGCAGCGGTGACGACATGGCCTCCATGGGATGCCGACGATCGGTGTGCGACAGTCGCCAGGGAGGATGGGAAACACGGGCCGTGGTGGGCGCGGGTCGGTGGCCCTGGCGGGGCGGTCCGCCCCATGGGACGGGTCTTGGCTTGATCCGGTGGGCGCGTGCATGCGTGTCCGTTCCGGCCGGACCCGGGCACGGCCGGTGGGCTCATGCCGCCAGCCCGAGAGGCGGCCGTGCGAGGGGGGAGGTCGTTACTTCTCGGACGGGCGACACGCTGTTCATGGGGTGCTCCTGTGCGCGGCCTGGCTGCGGCATCGGCGTGCAGCGCAACGGCAATTGCTGTGCCGTGCAGGAACGGCGCCGCGACGCGGCCGGCTCTCAGGAACGCGGGTGCGCGCCGCCCATGGCCAGGTGCATGGCCGACGCGGCGATGGCCGCCGTGCCGGTCGCCACGCTGATCTGGTTCAGCCCCTGGGCCACGTCGCCGGCGGCGTACAGGCCTTCGATGCGGGTGCGCTGGTGGCCGTCGGTCTGCAGGTAGCCCTGCCCATCGCATTCGGCGCCGAGAGCGGACGCCAGCGCGGAATGCACCCGCATGCCCAGCGCACAGTACAGGGTGTCGCAGACACTGCTTTGCGGCCCGTGACGGACTTCGACCTGCGCGTCGCGCAGCCTCAGGGCCGACACCGGTTCTTCGACCAGCACCACGCCATGGCGCTTCAGCGCCTCTTGCTGGGCCGGCGTATACACGACCGTGGCGTCGGTGACGAAAAGCCTCAGGTGCGGGGTGAACTGGCGCAGGTACAGCGCCTCGTGCAGGCCGGCCTCGCCGTCGCCCAGGATCCCGACGCGACGGCCGCTCGCTTCATACCCATCGCACACCGGGCAGTAGCGCAGCGCGCCTTCTTGCAGGGCCTGCCGCAGGTGAGGCATGCGCGGTTCGACATCGCCGGCTCCGGTGGCCAGCATCACGGTGCGGGCGTGGGCACGGCCCTCGGCCCATTCGGCCAGGAAGCGGCCGTCGTCGCGCCGCAGCGCATGGACATGGCCGCTCGCGAAACTCACGCCGTGCCGTGCCGCCTGCAGCCGCATGGCGGCGACCAGGTCACGCCCGGCCACGCCGTCCGGAAACCCGGGGTAGTTGTGCGAGCACGGAATGCGCGCCGCGCGGCTTTGACCGTCGTCCACCAGCAGGACGCGGCGGCGCAGGCGTGCCAGGTAGAGGGCGCAGGTCAGGCCGGCCGGGCCGCCTCCGACGATCAGGCTGTCGAACGAGGGCGCATCGGCCGCGGTGCTGCGAGCGTGGTTTTCGGCGGGCATGACGGACTCCTGGTCACGTCGCCTCGGCAACTCCCATGCCCGCGCGGTTCTTGCAGGGGCGGCGCGATCGGCTTCCCGGCGGCCGCGAGAGCAGGTGCGGAGCGGCCCCGCGGCGCGCGGGATTGCAAATTGCTGATGCCCGCGCTGAACAGCGTGCCCGGCTCCACGCCGTGCCCGGGATGTGAAGCAACCACAGGAGGCATTTATGAGTTCGTCCATGAGATCGCAGTCGACGGCCCCGTCCGAAGTGCAGCCGCAGGACCATGGCGGCCTGCCCATCGGACCGATCGGTGCGTTGTTCGGAGCCTCGGTCGGGGTGGTGCTGGCGGCATTGGTGGATGTGAGCGCCCCACTGCTGATCGACGGCGCCGCCGCCTCGTCATGGGTCATGCGAGGCTGGCTGATCGGTGCGCTGGTCGGTGCCGTCAGCGGCTATATGTTGGGTGCGTTGATCGCCTGGGAACTGGCGGGCGACCCGAATCCGGACACGCGCGGCGGCCATGACGGCCCGGGCCTGGAGATGGATGCGCTCGAACCCTTGGAGCTGCCGTCCCCGCCGGGAGAGCGGCACCGCCACTGAAGGCCGCCCGAGCCTCGTCGGCGCTTGCACCGCGGCAGCCGCAGTGCCCGGCCGCTCCATTCCCCCGGGTCCGCCCGCGGAATGGAGCGGCCCGCGGACCCCAGGGATGCGCCTCCCGCTGCTTGCCTGCGGAACATCCCTCGGTACACCGTTTGCCAATCCGAGGCCACTTGGCAGACGGAGCAGAACATGAAGAATTCCTTGCGCATTGCGCTGATCAGCGAACACGCGTCGCCTCTCGCCACGCCGGGCGGCATCGACTCCGGCGGGCAGAACATCTACGTCGCCCAGGTGGCGCGCTGCCTGGCCCAGTCGGGGCATCATGTCGATGTGCTGACGCGCCGCGACAGCGTCGACCTGCCGTCCACGGTCGACCTGCGGCCCGGGGTGAGGGTCATCCACATCCCGGCCGGGCCCGCCGCCTTCGTCCCCAAGGAACACCTGCTCGGCTACATGCCCGACTTCGCCGCAGCCAGCGAGTGCCTGTTGCACAACAGTCTGTCCTACGACCTGGTGCACGCCAACTTCTTCATGTCCGGCCTGGTGGCGCTGCGGCTCAGGCAGAAGCTGGGCATTCCTTTCGTCATGACCTTCCATGCGCTCGGCCTGGTGCGGCGCGAGTACCAGAAGGAAGCCGACGCCTTTCCTCCCGAGCGCAGCGAGATCGAGCGCATGCTGGTGGAGCGGGCCGACGCCATCATCGCCGAATGTCCGCAGGACCGCAGCGACCTGATGCGCCTGTACGACGCCGATCCCGCCCGCATCACGACCGTGCCCTGCGGCTTCGACAGCGGCGAGTTCGGGCCCTCCGACCGTCGTGCGGCTCGGGCCCGGCTGGGCCTGGATCCCAACGAGTTCATCGTGCTCCAGCTCGGCCGGCTCGTGCCCCGCAAGGGGATAGACAACGTCATCCGCGCCCTGGCCCTGCTGCCGCGCGACATGCCGGCCCGCTTGCTGGTCGTCGGGGGCGACAGCGTACGTCCCGACGATGTGCTCACGCCCGAGATCGGCCGGCTTCGCCAGCTGGCCCAGGTCCTCGGCGTCGACGACCGCGTGCGCTTCACCGGCCACCGGCAGCGCCACGAACTCCGCCATTACTATGCCGCGGCCGACGTGTTCGTCACCACGCCGTGGTACGAGCCCTTCGGCATCACGCCGGTCGAAGCCATGGCCTGCGGCATTCCGGTGATCGGCAGTGCGGTCGGCGGCATCCAGTATTCGGTGTCCCACGGGGTCACCGGCCTGCTCGTGCCGCCCCGCGATCCCAAGGCGCTGGCGCGTGGCCTGGCCCATCTGCGCGCCCATCCGATGCTGGCCCGTGCCATGGGTCGCGCCGGCCTGCGCCGGGCGCGGGCCATGTTCACCTGGGAGCAGGTGGCGCGGGACCTGAACCGCGTCTACGACAAGGTGTGCAGCGACCAGGCGGGTGCCGCACCGCTGCAGGGCAGCGGCGGGCAGCTGCGCGCGGTCCAGGGCCTGTCCACATGAAGCGCGGGTTGCAGGAGCAGGGCCTCCGGCCCGCGGTGTTCATCGACAAGGACGGCACCCTGGTCACCGACATCCCCTACAACGTGGACCCGGCACGGCTGTGCTTCACCGAAGGAGCCGTCGAGGCCTTGCGCGATTTGCAGAACGCCGGTTACCTGCTGGTCGTGGTTTCCAATCAGCCCGGCATTGCTCTGGGCCGTTTCGAGTTGCCCGCCTTGCAGCGCTGCCTGTGTGCCTTGGCCGAGATGCTGGCACGCGAAGCGGTCCGGCTCGCCGGCATCCACGTCTGCCCGCACGCCCCTGCGAGCGGGCCGGTGGCCCACTGCCTGTGCCGCAAGCCGGCCGCCGGCCTGCTCTACCAGGCGGCGCGCGAGCACGGCATCGACCTGCGCCGTTCCTGGATGATCGGCGACATCCTCGACGACGTGCAGGCCGGGCGCCGCGCGGGTTGCCGCAGCGTGCTCGTCGACGTCGGCAACGAGACCGTGTGGCGGCTCGAGCCGGAGCGGGTGCCGCACCACCGCGCCAAGGGGCTGCGCGAGGCGGCCGACTTCATCCTGCGCAACCCGCAGCGCAAGACGCAGCCGGCGCCATCGCCCGGCGCGATCGAAGCGGCATCGCTCCGATGAAGAACGCCGTGGCTGCTGCCTCTTCGCCACCCGATGGGCGGAGCGCCTGGCGCGACGCACGCCACGTGCTGGTGGTGCGGCTGGACAACCTGGGCGACGTGTTGATGAGTACGCCTGCCATGGCCGCCGTCAAGCAGCATGCGCCGGGCACACGTGTCACCTTGCTGTGCTCACGTTCCGGGGCCGCGCTGCGCAAGCATTTGCCGATGGTCGATGGGAGCATCGAGTACGCGGCACCCTGGATGAAGACAGGGCAGCGCAGCGTACTCGCCGACAAACGCCTGATCAGCCGGCTCGCCAGGGAAGAGTTCGATGCGGCGCTCATCCTCACCGTCTGCACCCAGAGCGCATTGCCCGCCGCCATGATGTGCCGCCTGGCCGGCATTCCGCTGCGGGCCGCCTATTGCCGGGAGAATCCGTACGAGCTGCTGACCGACTGGCTGCCGGACCGCGACGTCTGCAGCGACGGCATGCGCCACGAGGTCACGCGCCAGCTCGACCTGGTCCGTGCGCTGGGTTTCACTCCGGACAGCGAGCGGCTGGTGTTCGATTGTTCCGCCGCCGATGTGCTGAACATGCGGCGCAAGTTCGTGCAGGCCGGGGGCGACCTGTCGCGGCCCTGGGTGGTGATGCACCCCGGCGCCAGTGCCGCCTCGCGACGATACCCGGCCGAACGTTTCGGTGCGGCCGCCGATGCGATCGCGGAGCGGGCCGATCGCCAGATCGTTTTCAGCGGCGGCTCCGACGAGCTTGCACTGGTAGCCGTCGCGCGCCAGCAGATGCGGGCGCCGTGCATCTCGCTGGCCGGGGAGCTGAGCCTGGGCGAGCTGGCGGCGCTGGTGGCCTCGGCCGACGTCATCATCTGCAACAACAGCGGCCCGGCCCACATCGCGGCGGCGGTCGGCACGCCGGTGGTGGTGTTGTATGCCATGACGAACCCGCAGCACACGCCCTGGCAGGTCAGGACGCGGGTGCTCAACGAGGTCGTGCCCTGCCGCCACTGTCTCAAGAGTGTGTGCCCCGAGCAGCACCACGACTGCCTGATGCGCGTGGCGCCGGCGTCCGTGGCCGAGGCCGCCCTGGAGCTGATGGCGATGGCGCCGGAGGGGCCGCCGACGCTGCGCCAGCTGATGCCGGTCTGAGGACCCGAAGCTACGCCGCGGCGGGCTTGCAGCTACCCGCCGACTCGGATCCGGGCCTTGCCCCGGGGTGTCCTGTGCCCGGCCACGGCGGCTTCAGGTCGGGCATGCGCGAAGGCACACGCCCGAGCGAGCCGCGGCTGCCGTTCAGCTCTTTTTCGCCGGCAGCTTCTGCGCCTGGGCGAGGTGGTCGCGCAAGGTGGGCAGGGTGTCGGTGGCGAAACTCTTCACCTCGGGATCCTTGGCGGTCCGGCTGGCCCGCTCGAACAGGGCGATGTCGGTCTTGTGGTCCTTGATGCCCACGGTCTGCACGAATTCGCGGTCGAAGGCCGCGCCCGAGGCCTTGGACAACTTGTCGATGACCCGTTGCTTGTCGGCCGGGAAGGAGGTCGGCAGTTCGACCTGGCGGCTGCTGGCGACCTGCTTGAGCTTGTCATTGGTGGCAGTGTGGTGGTCCACCAGCATGGCCGCGTACGACTTGACGGACGGGTCTTGCGCCTTGTCGGCGGCCAGCTTGGCGACGGCCACCTCGTAGAGCCCGGAGGCCGCCGCGGTCTCGACGAATTTGCGGTCGGCCTCCGCCAACGCCGCGCTCGCCGGCGCGGACCCCGGGGAGCCGGCCGCGGGCGGGTTGCTGTTCAGCGTCGCGTCGGGCGACTGGGAGCTCGTGCTGCCGCCCGTGCCGGCACCGCCGGTGACGGCGCTGGGAGGCGCGGCCGCCACATCGGTGCCGGTGCTGCCCGTGGTCGCCGCGGTGCCAGGGCCGGCGCCGGCCATGTCGGTGCCAGCGGTGGTGCCGCCCGGGGCCACCGCGGGATTGGCGCTGCCGCCTGCCGTGGTGTCCGCCATGCGGGATTCGGTGGAAGCGGCGGTGGAAGCCGTGTCCTCGCTGCCGCCGCGGTCGCAGGCGCTGAGCGCGATGGACGCCGCGGCGGCGACGAGGGTGGATTTCAGGACGGTGTGCAGTGCAGTCATCTCGGCTCCTCTGAGGTCAAGGGTGGGTGGAAACAACAGTGCCGGCCCGCAGGCGTTCGCGCAGGGACATGATCTGCCGGTGCACCTGGCGCAGGGCCTGGTACTGGCGCTCCACCAGGCTGCGCAGCGGCTCCGGCAGCTCGTCGTGGTCGAGCGCGTCGCGGTAGCGCTCAAGGGCTTCTTCCTCGACACGGTCGCAATGGTCGAGCACGGCGTCGTCCCCGAAACCTTGCAACACGTTTTCCAGGGCCGCCCAGCGCCGCCTGGCGCCCGGCGACATCTCGGCGCCTTGCCCGGTCCGGCCACCATACTGGATCAGGAAGGGCTGCAACTCGGCCGCCGCCCGCTGGCACCCCCCGGCACGGATCATGAACAGGATGCTCAGCTCGCTGGCCTGCAGCAGGCGCGAACCGACGGTGAAGCCATGTTCGCCGTCCTTGCAGGTTTCGATCAGATCGTTGAGCGTGTCTACGATGTCTTGGTTGGTCATGGTGGTTCCTTCAAGCCAGGGAGCAGCCTGCCGGCGGGAGGCTTGTTTTTAGTGGGCAGGTAGCGTGCCTGGGGTCGTCCCGGACGGAATGCCATTTGCCTAGGTGGGGTCAATTCCAACCAGCGCACCCACGCCTCATGAAAACTTCGTTGCAAGAAGCCGTTGACTTGTCGGCGCAAACGTCGGATTCCGCCCGGCCGGCCCCGGCCCCGCCCTGCCGCATCGCCGTCATCGGCGCCGGCCACGTGGGCCTGGTCACCGCCACCTGCCTGGCCAGCCTGGGCCACCACGTGGTGGCGGTGGACAGCGACGTCGCCAAGGTGCGGGCCTTGCAGCGCGGTGCGGTGCCGATCTACGAGCCCGATTTGCACGCACTTATTACCGATGCCCGGGCGGCCGGCCGGCTGTCGTTCGAACACGGCCTGGTGCGTGCGGTCCACCACGTGGATGTGATCTTCATGGCGGTGGGCACGCCGGCGCGGGCCGACGGGGCCGCCGACGTGCGCGGGGTCGGCGAGGCCGTCTGCCAGCTGGCGGCGCTGCTGCGCTGCCCCGCCACCCTGGTCATCAAGTCGACCGTGCCGGTGGGTTCCACCGACTTGTTCGCCGACCGGGTGGCCGGCATCCTCGAACAGCGCAAGCTGCGCTGGAAGGTGCCGGTGATCAGCAATCCGGAATTCCTGCGCGAAGGCAACGCCACGCGCGATTTCCTGTGTCCCGACCGCATCCTGGCAGGCGCGCGCAACGACGAGGAGGCGGCGCCGCTGCGCAGGGTGTACGCGCCCCTGATCGAGCGCGGCGTGCCCTTCATCCGGATGAGCACGCGCAGCGCCGAGCTGAGCAAGTACGCGGCCAACGCCATGCTGGCCACGCGCATCAGCTTCATGAACGAGATGGCCGGGCTGGCCGATGCCATGGGGGCCGACATCGACGAGGTGCGGCTGGGCATAGGCAGCGACTCGCGCATCGGCAACGCCTTTCTGCGCCCCGGCGTGGGCTACGGCGGTTCGTGTTTCCCCAAGGATGTCGGTTCGCTGCGGCAGGCCGCGGCCTCGCGCGGGGTTTCGGCCCCGCTGCTGGCGGCCGTGCAGCAGACCAACGAACGCCAGAAACGGCTGCTGGTGCGCAAGATGCTCGATTTCTACGGCGGCAGCCACATCCTGCGCGGCCGGCGCGTGGCCTTGTGGGGCCTGGCGTTCAAGCCCGGCACGGACGACATGCGCGAAGCCCCCAGCCTGGTGCTGATCACCCAGCTGCTGGCGGCGGGCTGCGCGGTCTCGGCCTACGATCCGGCGGCGCTGGAGAACGCGGCCGCGCAGTTCGGCACCCCCGCCGGGCTGAGCTGGTGCGGCACGGCCCTGGCGGCACTCGAGCAGGCCGACGCCTTGGTGCTGCTGACCGAGTGGGACGAATTCCAGCAGTTTTCCCCGCAGGTCGTGGCCGGGCAGTTGCGCGACCGGGTGGTGTTCGACGGTCGCAATGCCCTGGACGCCAGGGCCTGGTCCGCCTGCGGGCTGCAAGTGGTGCAGATCGGCCGCCCGGCCTTGGTCGCGCTGGACAGCCCGCGCCCGCACGCCATGACCAGGCCGCTGCCCTCGGTGGCGCTGCCCTCGGTCGTCGCGGCACCGGCCTGTTCCCGCTCCATCGAGGCCTCTTGAGCGAGCTGAGCGCTCGCCTCTTGTCGCGTCTCCTCTTTCAGCGTCCAGCGTTCGCTCTTGTTCGTTGGGGTGTCGAGTTTCGCTGGGCAGGACGACCCGGCCGAGGCGGGGATGGCCGTCCAGGCGAAGCCGGGTGGGCAGCGATGGGGGTTGGGATCAGCGCAAGGGGCCGCGCACGAGGCGCCTGCAGGCGCTGCCTCTGCGGCGGCGCTGTCGGCGTGGGCCGGCGGGCCCGGCGGCCAACGCGCGCACCCATGCCATACCCGGCGCGAGAACGCGCAGCTCGCCTCGCCTCACCGACTGCCTGTGCGACAGCTGCTTGGCGCGGGACTCGGGCCGCAGCGCCAGCCCCCAGAGGCGGCGCCAGCAGCTCAGCCCGGCTTCGCGGCAGATCGGGGCACGCTGCGATGACAGGCGCCTCATGCGGGCAGGGCCGCGGGCGGCGTGCAGCGGAACCGGCACGAGGGCCGCGGCCGGGCCGCCGGCGCCAAGCCGCGCCATGCATGCCGGCGCGGGGATCGGAGCCTCGGGGCTGGCAAGGCATCCGGCAAGGTATCCGGCAAGGTATCCAATCAGGCCGCCTTCCGTCGCCGTTCCACCGACTCGACCCGCATCAGGTGGCGATACTTGGTGACGGTGCGCCGCGCCACCACCAGGCCCTGCTGGGCCAGCTGGCGCGCGATCTCGGCGTCCGACAGGGGGTCCTGCGAGGTCTCGGCCTCGATCATGTCCTTGACCAGGCCACGGATGGCCGTACCCGAGAAGACTCCGCCGCCCACCGCCGTCATGGCCCGGGAGAAGAAGTATTTCAGTTCGACCGTGCCGCTGGGCGTGGCCATGAACTTGTTGTTCGTCACCCGCGACACCGTCGACTCGTGCAAGCCGAGTTCCTCGGCGATCTCGCGCAGGCCGAGGGGCTTGATGGCCATCGGGCCGTGATCGAAGAACCGGCCCTGCCGTTTGACGATCGCCTGCGCGACGTCGAGGATGGTCGAGAAACGCTGCTCGACGTTGCGCAGGGTCCAGCGCGCCTCCTGCAGCTGCCCGGCCAGCGCCGAGTTGCCGGCGCAGCGGTGGCGCTGGAACATCTGGGCATAGACCTGGTTGAGCCTGACCCGGGGCACGATGGCGGGGTTGAGCGAGGCCGTCCAGGTGCCTCGCACCTTCTTGACCACCACGTCGGGTGTGATGTATTGGATGCGGGCCGAGCCGAAGCGCCAGCCGGGGCGCGGGTCCATGCGGCGGATGCGGGCGCAGGCGGCGTCGACGAGCTCGGGCGATGCGCCCAGCTGGCGCGCGATGGACGAGACATCGCGGCTCGCCAGGCCACGCAGGTGCTCGCGCACGATGGTGCTCGCCAGCTTGCGCTCCTCGGGGCAGGCGATGGCGGGCAGCTGCAGCAGCAGGCACTCGCTCACGTCGCGCGCGCCCACGCCGGCGGGGTCGAGCGACTGCACGCGGCGCAGGGCGATCAGCAGCTCCTGGGGGGTGGCTCGCGGCGTGAGCTTGCAGATGCCGAGAAGTTCCTTGAGGTCGATGCGCAGGTAGCCGTCGTCGTCCAGGCTCTCGACGATGGCCTTGGCCAGCAGCACGTCGCGGGCGGGCAAGGCCAGCAGGTTCAGCTGGCTGTGCAGGTGCGCGGTGAGGGTGGTGTCGGATGGAATGATGTTCATCAGGTCACCGTCGCCGCCCTCGCCGCGGGGCGCGCGCGGCATGCCGTCCATCAGCCAGCTGTCGCGTTCGTCGTCGTTGGCCGCCTCGCCCTGCGGGAACTCGGTGTCGAGCTCGCCCGACACGGTGCTCTCGTCCGGCACGTCGTCGCTGCGGGCCGACTCGTCGTCATCGTCCTCCTCGCCTTCGAGGAAGGGGTTGCTGCCCAGGGCGGTCTGCAGCTCCTGCTTGAAGTCGAGCGAGGACAGCTGCAGCAGGCGTACCGCCTGCTGCAGCCTGGGCGAGAGCTTCTGCTGCTGCCGCGGCTCGGCTCTGGTGGTCATGGACATCGTGTTCATCGTTCTCCTCCGGTTGTTCATCTACGCATGTACGGCGCATGTACAGCGGCCGGGACATCGGCTGTGTCCCGTGCCGCGCATCGGAGGTACTTTTGCAAAGCCCGTGCCATTCTGTTTCCGGACGTAGCTCGGGCGCTGTCGAAGTGGGGGGCTCCACCCTCTTGGGGGAGGCGGCCGACGGCAGGCGATAGGCCCTGTGGGAAGCAGGCCCGTTGTCTTCTGCCGGCTGGGGGCACGCTGTAAAATCAGCCAAAAGCGATCTGCCGGCACTTGTGAGTTGCAGTAACAACTTCGTCGTCTCACCGGCTGTCCTTTACACCCCTAAGGTGCAGAGGCGCGCAGGGCCTCGATTGACCTACCATCGACATCTCATCTAAAGTGCGTGGCCCCCTTGCTGGTGCGAGGCCGCGGCTGCGTCTATCTCATGCGACCAGGCGGCACACGACCAGCGGTGCCGTGGTTCCACTTCACGGGTGAACAGATGGCGAATCGCGTACTGATAGTCGAAGACGACCAGGAGGCCGCCGAGGCGATGAAGTCCCTCATCGCCGAGGTCGGTCCCTACGAAGTCACTCTCGCTCATGCCTTGCACGATGCGGCCCATGCCCTCGGCAAGGCAGCGTTCGATCTGGTCCTGCTCGATTTGCAGCTTCCCGATGGCAGCGGCTTGAAACTGTTTGAGGACGGCCTGCTGAACTCGCGCTCTCAGGTCGTGCTGGTGACGGCGCATGCCACCATCGAGACCTCGGTCATGGCCCTGCGCCTGCGCGTGGCCGACTACCTCATCAAGCCCATCACCTTCAAGCAGCTTGAAGGCGTGTTGTCGCGCATCATGCCGGCTTCGGTGCTGGGCGACGAGCTGGCGCAGTTGCGCTCCGATTGGCAGCAAAGCGGCCGCTTCGGCGAGATGTGGGGGCGTTCGGCGCCGATGGAAGCGGTCTACGAGCGTGTCGCACGCGTGGCCGCCACGGCGGTGAGCGTGTTCATCACCGGCGAGAGCGGCACCGGCAAGGAGCTGGTCGCGCGCAGCGTGCACGCCCTCAGCCGCCGTCGCAACAAGCCCTTTCTCGCCGTCAACTGCGGCGCGATCTCGCCCCAGCTGATCGAAAGCGAGTTGTTCGGCCACGAGAAGGGCAGCTTCACCGGGGCCGAGCGGCGTCACAAGGGCTTCTTCGAGCATGCCGACGGCGGTACCCTGTTCCTCGACGAGGTCACCGAGATGCCGCTCGACCTGCAGGTCAAGATGTTGCGGGTCCTCGAGACCGGTGCCTACATGCGGGTCGGCTCCAACGACGTGCAGAAGGCCGATGTGCGCCTGATCGCCGCCTGCAACCGTTCCCCCGAAGAGGCGGTGCTGCAGGGGCGCTTGCGCGAGGACCTGCTGTACCGGCTGAATGTCTTCCCGGTGCGCCTGCCGCCGCTGCGCGAGCGGGTCGACGACATCCCGCTGCTGGCCGCGCATTTCCTCGAAGACATCCAGCGCACCGAGGGCGTCCCGAAGAGCTTCTCCGAACAGGCCATGGCCGGCCTGTGCGGGCGCCGCTGGCCCGGCAACGTGCGCGAGCTGCGCAATGCGGTGCAACGCATGTACGTCATGTCGCCCGGCAACCTCATCACGCATGAATGGCTGCCGCGTGATCGCTACGACGACACCAGCCCGGCCGACGCCGCGGCCGACGTGGCCATCCCGCTGGGGGTCACCATCGCCGACGCCGAGCGCCAGCTCATCCTGGCCACCCTGGCGCATTTCGAGAACCAGAAGGAGCGCGTGGCCGCTTCGCTCGGCATCAGCCTGAAGACCTTGTACAACCGCCTGAAGCGCTACGGCGGCGAAGCCGCCGACGACGACCCGCCCGACGACGAGTTGCCGGACGACCGGCTCGACAATCAGGCGGAGCGTGTCGCCTAGGGACGGTTCGCAGGGCACCCGCGCCGCCTCGCGGGCTGGCAGGCCACGAGCATGGCGATGGCGCGAGCCTCGGCCTGCCTGCCTGCTTGCCTGAGCTGAGCCAACCAGGGCTCAGCGCAGTGCGGCCACCCGCCGCAGCTCTTCCTGCAGCAGGCGGATGCGCAGCGGCTTGGTGAGGTAGCCGTCCATCCCGGCCTGCAGGCATTCGTCGGCCGAGGCGAGCACGCCACCGGCTGTCGCCCCCACGATCGCGAAGGGCGGGATCTGCCCCAGCAACTGCATCTCCCGCAGCTGGCGGGTGGCATCGATGCCGTTCATCACCGGCATGTCGATGTCCATCAGCACGACGCGCGGGGGCATGCGGCTGCACTGCAGGATCGCCTCGGCGCCGTCGCGGGCGGTGATCACCTCGTAGCCGGAGGCCTCCACCAGGTTGCGGCCGATCACGAGGTTGAGGTCGTTGTCGTCCACGATGAGCACCAGCGGCCGGTCGGCCCACGACAGCGGTTGCGGTTGTGTGTCGCCGCTGGGCGGGTGCAGCAGCGGGCCGCGTTCGGCGGTGAATGCGAGCAGGTCCTGCGGGCTGAACGGGGCCACGTGCACCTCGAAGCCGTCGATCGGGTCGGACACGCGCAGCGCGGGGGATCCGGCCATCACCGCCCGCACCAGCCGTGTCGAGGCGGGCAGGCTGGCGCGCAGCCGCTGGGCGGCGCGGTCGTCGGCTTCCCGTTCGTTCACGATGACCAGCGCGGGCCGGCTGCCGCCCGGGACGGCCCGGCGAAGGGCGACTCCGGCCTCGGTGCAGGACGAGAAGCGGGTGACCGCCCAGCCGAGCCGCTGCAGCCGTCGTCCGAGCGTGTCGCCGCCGACGGGGTTGGCATCGACCACCCAGGCGCGCGCGCCGCCGGCGTTGCAGTTTGCCGCGAGCCCCGGCCGTCCGGTGTCGGGCAGCAGGATGGTGGCGCGCAGCAGCGCTCCCTCGTCGGGCAGGCACGAGAAATCGATCTGCGCGCGGGTGGCGGGGCAGACGCCGCGGGCCAGGCGGTGGTCGTCGTGCCAGCCGTCGGTGGCGGTGGTCTCGGTGAGGGCCAGCCGCTGCATGATCGCGCCCAGCTGCCCCGCCGGGACCACCTCGCCGGCGCCGGCCACCGTGGCCACCAGCTCGGCATGGCTGCCCAGGTCGGCGGCCTCGCAGCTGAACATCACGACCCCGAGGGGGGCCAGCGCGTCGACCATGCCGCACAGCAGCCGGTGCAGGCAGCAGCGCAGGGAGTCGACCTCGCCCTCGATCTGCAGCCGCGGCCCGTGGTAGTCGAAGGCCAGCCCCTGGTGCCGGCGCGCGACCCGGGGCAGGGCCTGGCGGGCCGCCATGGTGAACACCTCGGCCACGTCGACCGGCGTGGCCGTTCCATTCGGCTCGAAGGCGTGGTGGCCTGCGTCGTGGGCGGCGGGCACGGTGGCGGCAAAGGCCAATGGTGGCGTGTGAGAATCCATGCGCGCCTAATGGCAATCGGCGTTCCTTGCGGACAGTGGGGTGTCGCGGCCGGGGGCCGTCTGCTAAGGTCCCCGTCCGAGGAGAGGCCGATGGAACAGGTGGACGCGGTGGTGGTGGGCGCGGGCGTGGTGGGCCTGGCGGTGGCGCGTGCGCTGGCCGTCGGCGGCCTCGAGACGGTGGTGCTGGAAGCCGAGGCGGCCATCGGCACCGGCGTGAGTTCGCGCAGCAGCGAGGTGATCCACGCCGGGCTCTACTATCCGGGCGGCTCGCTCAAGGCCCGGGCCTGCGTGGCGGGCCGCGAGAGGCTCTATGCCTTTTGTGCCTCGCACGGCGTGGCCCACCGCCGTTGCGGCAAATTGATCGTGGCGACGGAGTCGTCGCAGCTGCCGGCGTTCGAGCGCCTGCTGGCGCAGGCTGCCATCAACGGCGTGGCGGACCTGCAGCGCCTGTCGGCCGCGCAGGCGCGGGCGCTGGAGCCCGAGCTGGCCTGCGTGGCCGCGGCGCTGTCGCCCTCCACCGGCATCGTCGACAGCCATGGGCTGATGCTCGCCCTGCAAGGCGATCTCGAAGCCGCAGGCGGCGCGGTGGCCCTGGCGTCGCCGGTGCTGGGCGTGGGGCTGGGTGGTGCCGCCGGGGCGCACCGGGTGGAGGTCGGCGGCGACGAGCCGATGAGCCTGTCCACGCGTCTGCTCGTCAACGCCGCGGGGCTGCAGGCGGTGCCGGTGGCCCTGGCCATGCGGGGCCTGGCCGCGTCGCGGGTGCCCCGCGCCTACCGGTGCAAGGGCAACTACTTCGCGCTGGCCGGCCGGGCCCCGTTCTCGCGCCTGGTCTATCCCCTGCCGCAGGCCGCCGGGCTGGGCGTGCACCTCACGCTGGACCTGGGCGGGCAGGCGCGGTTCGGCCCCGATGTGCAGTGGCTGCCCGATCCGCCGGGCACGGCCACGCACGACTACGGGGTCGATGCATCGCGCGGCGAGGCGTTCTATGCCGAGGTGCGCCGCTATTGGCCGGGGTTGCCGGATGCCGCGCTGGTGCCGGCCTACAGCGGCATCCGCCCGAAGATCCATGGCCCCGGCGCGCCGGCGGCCGACTTCATGCTGCAGGGGCCGGCCGAGCACGGCGTGCCCGGCCTGGTGAACCTGTTCGGCATCGAATCGCCGGGCCTGACCTCCTGTCTGGCGCTGGCCGACGAGGTGCTGTGCCGGCTCGGGCTGGCACCCGGCTGACACGGCCGCGCCGCTTCAGGGCCAGCCGCAGAGCACGACGAGCGCGATGCGGGCATCGGCCTCGCCCGGCTGCACCCACTCGCGCAGCGTGTCGTCGTGGTAGGCCGCATAGGGCAGGCCGACCATGCCGGCCTGGGCCATCGCCAGCAACAGGTTCTGTGTGTGCATGCCGACCTCGATCAGGCCGAAGCGCCCGCCGCGTTCGCCGTACTTCACGGTGCTGCGCTGGCTGGCCAGCGACAGCACGACCGCCAGGGCCGGCCGGCCCTCCAGCCCCTGGCCCAGCATGGCGGCGCAGTCGGCCCAGGCCGGTGCGCGGCCGAGCCGGGTCAGGGCGTGGGCCTGCGGGTGGTAGCCCAGCACCGTGCCCTCGGCCTCGCCGCTGACGTCGAAGGCCAGGCCGAACACGTCGACCGGGTATTTGCCGCCGCCGGAGGCGGTCACGCGGTGGTGGTCGCCCAGGCTGCGAAAGCCCTCGAACAAGGTCGACAGGTCGGCATGGCTGAACGGCCGGGTGCCGAAGCGGCGGATGCTTTCGCGCGGCCAGCGCCGGTGCAGGTGCCCGGCCGGCGGGTCGGCGAGGCGGATGTCGAAATCGGGCCGGGCGCGCCAGGCGGGCGGGTGCAGGGTGGCCGCATCGACCGCGATGCGGCGCTCCAGCTGGCGCGAGGTGTGGCTGTTGAGCTTGCTGTTGTGCCAGAACAGTTCGAACAGAGGTGCGTTGCGGTCCATGTTCAGCCCAGCGGATGCGGATACGGATTGGGGAACGCCACCGGCGCGCGGGCCATGCCGGGGTAGCGCCAGCCGGTGTCGCGCACCCGCCCGCCGAGGTAGGGCCAGCGCGCGTCGCCGTGCATCTGCGACAGGTCGGGCGACAGCACCCGCACCACGCGCAGGCCGGTCTGGGCCACGTCGCAGGGGGTGAGGTCGCGGTAGTAGAGGCGCACGCCCTGCAATTGCAGCCAGTCGGCGGCCCGGCGCAGGCGCGGCCCGGGGGGCAGTTCGGCCAGGGCGAGCTGAGGGTGGGGCGGGACGGTGCCCAGGGGCCGCGGGGCGCGCGGCGGCGTCGCCCACATCGGGACCCGCTCCCATTCGTCGGGATGCAGCGAATAGTGGACGGCGTGCTGCTCGAAGCTCTGCGGCGGGCCCTCGAAGCGCAGGTGTTGCGCCAGGTGGTCGGCGAAGACGATGCCCTGCATCCATTCCCGCCAGGCCTTGTCGAAGGCCTCGGCCGCGCTGGCCCGGCAGGCGACGCCGAAGGCGTGTCGCAGCCGGCCGTCGCGGGGCAGGCTGCCGGCCACCGCGATCACCGGGAAGGGGCTCCATTGCGGCGTGAGGTCGAAGACGCGCAGGCGGCCGCGCCGCGCGCCGACCTGCGCCTGCGCGTCGGGCGGCGGCAGGCACTCGGGCGGCTGCAGCGCGTTCAGCCAGCTCACCGCCAGGGCGTCGCGCTCGATCAGCTCGAACAGGCCGCTCCAGAGGGCGCCGGGCGCGTCGGTCTGCGCCGCCAGGCCGGTGGAGACCGACGCGAGGCAGGCCTCCCCCTGGCGCGGGCCGAGGCCGATCATCTCCTGCGGGACCCAGGCCGGCGCATCGTCGGCCAGGCGGTAGACCCGCCCCATCAGGCCGCTGTGCCGGCGCGGCCAGGGGTAGTCGGCGCGTGCTTGTTGCTCGGCGCTGAACTGGGCGAATTGCTCGAGCGGCAGCACGGTCTCGCCACCGAGCGCCGACAGCGGGCGCACCTCGAACGGACAGATGGCGGCGGCGTAGCGCTCGAGCGCCTCGGCCACCGCCACGGTGGCCGCGCCGGCCGGACTGTCGGCGATGCCGCCGGAGGTGGTCTGCCAGGTCCAGGCGGGGTCGGCGGCCACCGAGGCATGGTGGTAGCCGTCCATCTCGCAGGCGCTGGCGGGCAGCGGCTGGCACGGCAGCACCAGGCCGCTGCGCAGCGTGGCCGCGCGGGCGACCAGGGCGTCGTCCAGTCGTGCCGGCTTCAGTGCCGTGCTCCGTTGATCCACAGGAACATTTCGATGAGGAGCAACACGGGCAGGCCGATCAGGATCAGCAGCGCCAGCTTCAAGCCGAGACGGGTCTTGCCGCGGATGGCGAACGCCCATGCAATCCCCAGAGGGAACAGGGACAACAGGCCCAGGGCCCCGAGGGAATGGCTGGCGGTGAGCGCGTTGAAGCCGAACAGTCCGAGGCCGAGCAAGGTCGCCAGGGGCAGCAGGGCCCCGACCAGGATGCGCAGGCCGCGCAGCTGCGGCGGGGTGGCCGGGGCCTGAACCGAGGTTTCGTCGGGCGCGGCTTCGGCCTTGGCCGGAGGATGGGCCTTGGCCACCATGCGCGCGGACAGCGCGCTCACCGCGATGGCGCTGACCACGCAGGAGCAGCAGCTGGTGCAGGTCGAGCAGGCGGAGCCGCCGGAGGCGAGGTGTTGCGCGGCATGGCCGACGCGGGTGTCGAAGGGGTTGGGGGCACGGAACATGGCAGCGATGTCGTCCGATGGAAAAGGCCGGGCCTCAGAACGGGAGGCGCCCGTCGGCGGCGCCGGCAGGCCCGCCCTGGCACAGCGGGCACCAGGGCAGCAGGAAGACGGGATGCAGCTGGGTTTCCCAGGTGACGAGGGAGAGCGACCAGGCCTGCTGAACCAGCGCCGGCATGCTGCGCTGCCGGCCGAAGGTCTGCAGGTGTTCGGCCACCAGCGAGGCGACCAGCACCGCGCGCGACAGCATGGCCGGTTCGGCGGCCGGGGGCGGGTCGCCCCAGAGCTGGTTCATGCGGCCCGCGAGGCAGCCCAGGCAGGCGGTTTCGCCGCGCACGACGAAGGGCCCGATCACCACCGTCTCGTGGTGGGCCAGGTCGACGAGCAGGTGCGGATGGCCGAGATCGGCCGTGCGCTGCGAGGTCTCGACCATCGAGGCATCGGTGCGCACCACCAGGCTGATGTCGGCTTCGGGCGCGTCGACCCATCGGCAGCGTTCGCCCATGGCGGCGGCCAGGGCCCGGGCGAAGGGCTCGCAGGCCGTGCCGGCCCAGCGCAGGCCGACCCGCGGCAGCGGCCCGGCGAGGTCCTGCGGACGAAACAGCGCGCCCAGCATCAGCAGCTTGTCGCACAGCACGGTGTGCCGAGGCAGGTCGGCCCAGTGCGAGAGCGAGCCGCTTTCCCAGGCCGCGGCGAAACGTTCGAGCGTGTCGCCCTCCAGCTCTTCGAGCAGGTAGGTGGCATCCAGCCCGCCGCTGATGAAGAGCCGTTGCGCGACCCGCTGCAGGCGCCAGGCGCGGTGGACGTGGAGCGGGCTCACGGCGCGCTGCGGCCGTCGAGGAGGAGGGTCATGCGGGCTCGGGTGCGGGCACCCATTGGTCGTCGATCAGCAGCTCGTGCGGCCGGAACTGCGCCTTGTAGGCCATCTTGTTGCTTTCGCGTATCCAGTAGCCGAGGTACATGTGGCGCAGCTTGAGCAGGCGGGTCTGCTCGATCTGCCACATCACGTTGTAGGTGCCGTAGCTGGTGCGCGGCTCGGGTTCGTAGAAGGTGTACACCGCCGACAGGCCGTCGTTGAGGATGTCGAGGATGGAGACCATCTTCAGCGTGCCGATGCCGGCCCCGGTGGGCGAGGGTTCGCGGAACTCGACCAGCCGCGAGTTGACCCGGCTTTGCAGCAGGAACTGGGTGTACTGGTCGACGCTGTCCTGGTCCATGCCGCCGCCGCTGTGGCGTCCGGCCTGGTAGCGCAGGTAGAGCTCGTAGTGTTCGGGCACGAAACCCAGGCGCAGCACCCGGGCCTTGAGGTTGCGGTGCTGCTTCAGGGCCCGCGACTGGCTGCGGGTGGGCACGAAGCTGGCGACCGGCACCCGCAGCGGCACGCAGGCACGGCAGCCGTCGCAAAAGGGGCGGTAGGTGAACATGCCGCTGCGCCTGAACCCGTTGGCCACCAGGCCGGAATAGGCGTCGGCGTGGATCAGGTGGCTGGGCGTGGCCACCTGCGAGCGCGCCATCCTGCCTGCCAGGTAGCTGCAGGGGTAGGGCGCCGTGGCATAGAACTGCAACGACGCGAGCGGGAGCTCTTTGAGGTGGGTCACGGCACGGGTTCCTGGTGGGCGCAGCTGCCTCGGGTTTCGAGCCGGTCCCACATGGCGGGATCATAGGCCCAATCGGTGATGGAGGCTTCACCCAGTCGGGGGGGCAGGGCCTGCTCGAATTCGGCGCGCGGGATCTCGCGCCCGCCCAGCGAAGCCAGGTGGCCGGTGCGCTGCTGGCAGTCGATCAGGGTCACGCCGTGGCTGCGGCAGAAACAGATCAACCCGGCGAAGGCGATCTTCGAGGCGTCGCTGCGCCGCGAGAACATCGATTCGCCGAAGAACATGCGGCCGAGGTTGATGCCATAGAGACCTCCCACGAGTTCGCCGTCGATCCAGGTTTCGACACTGTGGGCGACGCCGAGTTCATGCCATCGGCAATAGGCCTCGATCATCTCGGGGACGATCCAGGTGCCGTCCTGGCCGTCGCGCGGAGCCTGCGCGCAGGCGCTGATGACATGCCGGAAGGCGCTGTCGATGCGCAGCTCGCAGTTGTAGCTGCGGGCGAACTTGCGCACCGTCTTGCGCAGCGAATGCGAGAGCCTGAATTCGTCCACCCACATCACCATGCGCGGGTCGGGCGCCCACCACAGCGGCGGCTGGCCTGGGCTGTACCAGGGAAAGACCCCTTTGCCATAGGCTTCGGCGAGGCGTTCGGGGGTGAGCTCGCCGCCGGCGGCCAGCAGCCCCGGGGCATCGGAGCCGGAGGGCAGGGCGCGCCGGGTGTCGGGCAGGGGATCGGCGGGGCTGTGCAGCCAGGTGATCATGGGGCCAGGCTTTCGGGGCTGGGTGAGAGGGAAGCCGGGTCGGCGGCCGCGGTATTCACGGTATTCATATGCCTGCCGTGGCGCAGCGCGACCAGGTCGGCCAGGATGGACACCGCGATCTCGGCCGGCGTGTCGGCACCGATGTCCAGCCCGACCGGGCTGTGCAGGCGGGCGATGTCTGCCGCGCCGAGATCGAACAAGGCCAGACGTTCGCGGCGCTTGGCGCTGTTGCGGCGCGAGCCCAGCGCGCCGACATAGAAGGCCGGCGACTTGAGGGCTTCGAGCAGGGCCATGTCGTCTAGCTTGGGGTCGTGGCTGAGGGCGACGACGGCGGTATGCGGGTCGGGCTCGAGGCGCAGCAGCAGGTCGTCCGGCATGTCGGTGGAGAAGCGGCTGCCGGGGACGTCCCAGCCGGGCCGGTAGGCCTCGCGCGGGTCGCAGCAGATCACCTCGAAGTCGAGCGCGAGCGCCATGCCGGCCAGCAGCCGGGACAAGGGGCCGGCCCCGATGAGCAGCAGCCGCCAGCGCGGGCCGAACAGCGTGGTCAGGCAACGTCCGTCGTAGCCGAAGCGCTCGCCGCGGCGGGCCGGCCGGATGCGGCTGCGGCCGCTGGCCAGATCGAGCTCGCGTGCCACCAGCTCATGGGCCGCGGTGCGTTCGAGCACCTCGCCGATCCAGTCCGCATCGGCCAGCCGTTCCTGCAGCAGCCGCAGCGTGCCGCCGCAGGGCAGGCCGAAGCGGGCGGCTTCTTCCTTGGTCACGCCATAGCCGAGCACGGTGGGGCGCTGCACCCGTTCGCCCTGGCGGACCCGCTCGATCAGGTCGTCCTCGATGCAGCCGCCGGAGACGGATCCGGCGAGCGTCCCGTCGTCGCGCAAGGCGAGCAGCGCCCCGGGCGGGCGCGGGGCCGAGCCCCAGGTCTCGACGACGGTGGCCAGCCACACGCCGCGGCCATCGGCGATCCATTGGCGCGCCTGGGTCAGCACTTGCAGGTCGAGACTGTCCATGGTGGAAGGGGTTGAGGGAGGGGCTGGTGTCGGATGGTAGTGCCCCGCGCCGGCGCCGGAGGGAACCACCGGGGCAAGGGCCGGACCCGGTTGACTACGGGTCTGGCGTGCCGCGCGGGCCCGGTCGAACCGCCGGTTGGGCCGCGGGTCTATTTTCACATTGCCGGGGCAGGGGGGCCGGCAGCGCTTCGGAAGGCGAGGTCCGCCGGGGCGGTCACGCGGGAGAACTCAGTCCGCCGCTTCCGAGCAGAATTCCCCATCCGCGACCAGGCACTGCCCATCGACGGCGGCCGGCGCGGCCGCGCCGCGTGTCACCAGCCGGCTGCTGGCCAGCCGGGCGGCTTCGCCGTTGGGCAGCAGCACCCACATCTGGCCGCGGTGCCGGGTGCTGCGCGCCAGCTGTCCGGCTTCGGAGCCGAAACCCCAGAAGTAGTCGGCGCGCAGCGCGCCGCGGATGGCGCCGCCGGTGTCCTGCGCGAACACCAGGCGCTGCACCTGCACCCGCGAGCCGGCCGGCGCGGGAGCGCTCAGGTACATCGGGTAGCCGAGCGGCGTCACGCGCGGGTCGACCGCCACCGAGCGGCCTGCCGTCAGCGGCACGCCCAGTGCTCCCTGCGGGCCTTCGGTCCTCGGGCGTTCGGCCACGGTCTTGAAGAAGACGAAGCTCGGGTCGCTGTTCAGGCGCTGCTGCACCGCGGCGCGCCTGGGTTCGACGAGACGAGCCGCCGGCGCGGGTGCCGCGGGCGAAGCCGCCGGCGGTCGGGCGGCGGCCGGGGGCGGGCGTTTGGCACCCTTGAGCAGTTCGTCCACCAGCCCGTCGGGTGCCGCGGCCGGCGCGGGCGCGGGCCTGCCGCCCCGGGTCAGCGGCGGCTCCCCGCCGCTGCCGTCCGCCGCCTCCTGGTCCTCGAAGACGAATTCGTCGGCGGCGTCGGCCGGGCCCGCCGCGCCGCGGGTGAGCGGCCGGGCCTTGGGCACCACCCGCATGGGCTTGAAGGGATGGCCGTTCTGTTCGGCGTACTGCAGCCGG
The DNA here is from genome assembly GCA_966211755.1 of uncultured Rhizobacter sp. Lineage (GTDB taxonomy): Bacteria > Pseudomonadota > Gammaproteobacteria > Burkholderiales > Burkholderiaceae_C > Rhizobacter. The sequence goes on from CBIHOH010000055.1 coordinate 22,613, forward strand.
ATGATGGACCCGTCGGGCTGCAGGATGCGGCCCGAGCCCTGCACCTGCATGGCGTACAGCGCGAGCGGGTCGTCGACCCAGGCCAGCACCGGCGCGTCGATGCCGCCGGGCAGGCCCAGCGCCTCCATCTCGGCCCGGCTGTGGTAGGGCTCGACATGCGGATCGCCCGGGGCGTCGACCAGGCGCACGCGCAGCCGCCGGTCGCGGTCGTCCAGCACGAAGCGCCGCATGTCCATCGCGTAGCCGCCTCGTTCGCCGGCGGCCAGCGGCAGCAGCCGCCCGCCCACCGGCTTGACGCGGATGACCGAGCGGCGCTGGGCCGCGGGCAGCTTGCCCCAGTCGAGGCTGTAGAGGTCGCGCGGCACGCCCATCACCGGCACGTTGAATTCGCCGCCGCGGTTGGGCTGGCCTTCAAGCAGGGGCTCGAAGTAGCCGGTGATGTCGCCCTCGCGGCTGCTGTCGGGATGGAGGATGCGCAGCACCGTGAAATTCGATTCGAAGAACTGGCGCATGGCGCGTTCGGTCGGGGCCACCGTCTTCGCCGCCGCGCAGATCTCGCGCCATTCGTCGCGCCGCCGCAGCGGTTCGCAGGAATAGCGGAAGGCGCTCCAGCCGGCGCGGATGTCGTCCTTGTCCCAGCCCGGCAGCTCACCGAAGGCGGACGGCCTGAAGATGGCGTTGCGGGTGCGCAGTTCTCCGCCGGGGACGGCCGGGCCGTCGCCACGGGCCGCCTGGGCCGGCGCTGGTGCGGACGCCGTGCCGGCGGGGGAGGCCGGCCCCTGGTGCTCGGCCGGCTGCCCGGCGCAGCCTGCCAGCAAGGCCGCCAGCAGGCCGGCGCAGCATCCGAGCGGCGCACCTCGCCGGGACGGGCGAGGCGAGGACAGGGGCGGCAGTGGTGGGTGAGGCAGCATGGCTCTTGCCGGCAGCAGAGGAGCGCATAGCCTAGGCCCTTGGGGCCGGACCGCGAACTGACCTTCGTCAGTCGGCCGTGGCGGGGCAGGGGGCGGATTACCTTAGTCACGCATGACGCCGGGGGGCGGCCGGTATTCTCATGCGGCCCCAAGACGATCCCGGCCGGGTGCGCAGCCGTACCCGGCCCCTCCCGGTCCTCTCCCATGCACATCACCAGACCCCCGTCCCCGCTGCCCCCGGTTCCGCCGGCCCGATCCCGCCGCCATGGCCTGCGCTGGGCGGCCGTCCTGTGGGCGGGCCTGCTGGCGGCCGGTTGCGGCAGCAAGCCGATGGAGATCCTCGCGCCGGCCAAGACCACGCTGGTGTCGACCGTCATCGTGGGGGCCAGCGCCAACCCGGACAGCCGCAAGCGGCCGTCGCCGGTGGTGGTGCGGGTGTACGAGCTGAAGTCGACGGCCTTGTTCGAGTCGACCGACTTCGTCTCGCTGTTCGACAAGGACCAGGCCGTGCTCGGCGGCGAGCTGGTCTCGCGCGAGGAGGCCAGCCTGCGTCCCAACGATGTGAAGGCCATCAACAAGACCTTGTCGCCCGACACCCGGTTCATCGGCGTGGTGGTGGCCTTCCGTGAACTCGAGCGCGCGCGCTGGCGGGTGTTCGTGCCCGTCGTCCAGAACAAGAAGAACGTGGTCAAGATCCGCGTCGACGACGTCATCGCGAAGATCGACCGCGAAGAACCCTGAGCGGCGCCGCCGCTTGCCTCCCGCAGAGCCGACGAGCCCCTCCACCATGAGCTTCTTTCCTGGCAGACGAACATGAGCTGGCGCGCCAAAGTGGTTTGGTCCTCGGGGATGTTCCTGCAACCCCATCACTTCCAGCAGGAGACCCGCTATCTCGAGCGGCTGGTCGATGCGCGGGTGCGCAGCCTGTCGCCTTTCGCCTGGGGCTTCGCCGAGCTCGAGCTGGACGAGGGCCTGCTCGCGCTCGGCAAGATCGGCCTGGCGCGGGCGAGTGGGCTGCTGCCCGACGGCACGCCGTTCTCGATGCCGCAGCTCGACCCGCTGCCGCCGCCGCTGGACCTGCCGGCCGACGTGAAGGGCGAGGTCATCTACCTGGCGATCCCCTTGCAGCGCGAGGGCCTGAACGAGGTCGACTTCGGCACCGGCGAGGCCGGCGAGCTGAGCCGCTTCGAGGCGGCCGAGGAGGCGGTGCGCGACAACACCGATTCGAGCGACGAACCCACCCTCATCCAGACCGGCCGCCTGCGCTTGCGCCTGCTGCGCGCCCGCGAGGCGGGCGAGGCCCATGCGCTGCTCGGCGTGGCCCTGGTGGCGGAGCGCCGCAGCGACGGGCAGGTGACGCTGGACCGCGGCTACGTGCCGCCGCAGTTCGCCATCGACGCCACCGCCCAGCTGTCGGCCAGCGCCGCGCTGCTGCACGGGCTGATCCTGCAGCGCGCCCAGGCCCTGGCCGGGCGCATGGGGCAACTGAGCAGCGGGGTGTCGGAACTGGCCGATTTCATGATGCTGCAGACGCTCAACCGCAACGAGCCCATCTTCAGCCAGCACGCGGCCACGCCGCATGCCCACCCGCGCGAGCTGCACCGCGACTGCCTGCGGCTGGCCGGCGACCTGGCCACGCTGGCCAGCGCCAGCCGCCGTCCGCCCGAATTCCCGCCCTACCGGCACGAGGACCTGCGGGCCTGTTTCGCGCCGGTCTTCGACGAGCTGCGCCGCATGCTGACCTCGGTGCTGGAGCAGAACGCGGTGCAGATCGAGCTGGTCGACCGCAAGTACGGCGTGCGCACGGCCGTCGTCAACGACCTCGAGCTGGCGCGCACGGGCAGCTTCGTGCTGGCGGTCAACGCGCAGATGCCGGGCGAGCAGCTGCGCCAGCGTTTCCCGGCCCAGGCCAAGCTCGGCCCGGTCGACAAGATCCGCGACCTGGTGAACCTGCAGCTGCCGGGCATCGGCCTGCGTGCCATGCCGGCCGCGCCGCGCCAGCTGCCCTTCCATGCCGGCTATTTCTATTTCGAACTCGACCGCAGCAGCGGCGAGCTGTGGAAACCGATCGAGCAGAACGGCAGCATGGCGATGCACATCGCGGGCGACTTTCCCGGCCTCGAGCTGGAGCTGTGGGCCATCCGCAAATGACACACCGCGCGAGTCCGTGCGCGCCCGGCTGCCGACGCCGACCTGAAAGAACGTGGTGACTGCGATGAGCCCATCCTCCCCGGACGACCCGTTTGCCGAGATCGACAACGGCCGCACCTTCATCATGCCGACCCCCGGAGGCCGGGGCGCGCCCCCGCCCCCGGCGGCGGCCCGCGGCCCGCAGTTCAGCGGCCCCGATGTCGCGCCCGACATCGGCCTGCCCGACAGTGGCCTGAACCCGCTGGTCGCGCTGGCCAACCCGTTGCTCGCCCTGGTGCCGCAGATCCGCGCCTCCACCCGGCTGGCCGACCCGGGCGCGCTGCGCGAGTCGATCGCCCAGGGCCTGCGCGAGTTCGAGGCCCAGGCCCGCTCGCGCAATGTCGCCCCGGAGCGCGTGCTGGCCGCGCGTTACGTGCTGTGCACCTTGCTCGACGAGGTGGCCGCCGGCATGCCCTGGGGGGCGTCCGGCCAATGGGCCCGGCACAGCCTGCTGGCGATGTTCCACAACGAGACCGGCGGCGGCGAGAAGGTGTTCCAGCTGATGGCCAAGCTGGCCGAGAACCCGTCCGCCAACCGCGACCTGCTCGAGCTGATCTACGCCGCGCTGTGCCTGGGGTTCGAAGGCCGCTACCGGGTGGTCGAGGGCGGCAAGGCCCAGCTCGAGGCGGTGCGCGAGCGGCTGGCCCAGATCATCCAGCGCGAGCGCGGCGGCCATGCGCCGGCGCTGGCGCAGAACTGGCAGGGCGAGAAGCCGCCCCGCCGCTCCCTGCTGACCTGGCTGCCGCTGTGGGTCACCGGCGCGGTGGCCATGCTGCTGCTGGTGGGCGTCTACTGGGGGTTGTCGTGGCGCCTGGGTTCGCTCTCCGACCCGGTGTTCGGCCGCATCCAGGAGCTGCGCCTGCTGCCGCCCACGCCGCCGGTCAAGATCCCCGCGCCCCGGCCGCGGCTGGCCCAGTTCCTGGTCGCCGACATCAAGGCCGAGACGGTGACGGTGCGCGACGAGGTCGACCGCAGCGTCATCACCATCCGCGGCGACGGCCTGTTCGCTCCCGCCAGCGCCTCGCTCACCAGCGAACGCGAGTCCCTGATGAAACGCATCGCCGCCGCGCTGGCACAGGTGCCGGGCGCGGTGATCGTCACCGGCCACACCGACAACGTGCGCATCCACACCGCGCAGTTCCCCTCCAACTGGCACTTGTCGGAAGAACGCGCGAAGACCGTGCGCGACATCCTGCTGCGCGACGGCGTCGCCGCCGAGCGGCTCAAGGCCGAAGGGCGTGCCGACGGCGAACCCGTGGCCTCCAACGACACCGCGGCCAACCGGGCGCTGAACCGGCGCGTCGAGATCACCCTGTTCGTTCCGCGCGGCGCCGCCAATGCCGCCGCTGCCGCCGCCCCGGGAGCAGGTTCATGAAAAAGCTGTTCGGACTGATCTTCAACCCCTGGACCCTGCTGGCGCTGGGCCTGCTGGCCTTGTCCCTGGTGATCTGGATCGTCGGCCCGCTGCTGGCCATCGGCGAGCTGCGGCCGCTGGTGTCGCCGGGCTCGCGCTGGCTGCTGATCGGCGCCATCGTGCTGCTGGTCGCCTTGCGCAAGGCCTGGCAGCTCTGGGGCGCGCGCAAGACCAACGAGCGGGTGGTCGAGCAGTTGCTGGCCCCCGCCCCGGGCGGCGCCGACGACCCGGCCGACGCCGAGCTCAAGACGCTGGGCGAGCGCTTCGCCAAGGCCCTGGAGACCCTCAAGCGGGCCAGGTTCGACCAGGGCCACGGCGGCATGGCCGGCCTGTGGAGCGGCCTGTCCTCGCGTGCTGGCAAGCGTTATCTGTACGAGCTGCCCTGGTACGTCATCATCGGTGCGCCGGGTTCGGGAAAGACCACGGCGCTGGTCAACTCGGGCTTGCGCTTCCCCCTGGCCGGGGCCCTGGGCGAGCATGCGGTGCGCGGTGTCGGCGGCACCCGCAACTGCGACTGGTGGTTCACCGAGGAGGCGGTGCTGATCGACACCGCCGGACGCTACACCACGCAGGACAGCCACAAGGCCACCGACAGCAAGGCCTGGGAGGGCTTCCTCGGCCTGCTCAAGAACAGCCGGCCGCGCCAGCCGCTCAACGGCGTGCTGGTCACGGTCTCGGTCACGGACCTGCTCACGCGCAGCGCGGCCGAGCGGGCGCAGCAGGCGGCGGCCGTGCGCCTGCGCCTGCAGGAGCTGCACCAGCACCTGGGCATCCGCTTCCCCATCTACCTGCTGGTCACCAAGTGCGACCTGCTGGCCGGTTTCATGGAGACCCTGGGCGAGGTCGACAAGGACACGCGCGCCACCCCCTGGGGCATGACCTTCCGCCTCGACAAGGCGCAGCACACCGACCTGTCGCTGTTCGGCGCCGAATTCGACGCGCTGGAGCAACGCCTCACCGACGGCCTGATCGACAAGCTGCAGCTCGAACGCGATCCGGCCCGGCGCGCGCGCATCTACGGCTTCCCGCAGCAATTCGAGGCCCTGCGCGGACTGCTCAAGGACTATCTCGAGCAGGTCTTCTCGCCCTCGCAGTTCGAGGCCCACCCCCTGCTGCGCGGCGTCTACTTCGTCAGCGGCACGCAGGAGGGCACGCCGATCGACCGCATGCTGGGCCGCATCGCACGCACCTACCGGCTCGAACGCACGGTGCTGCCGCCCAACCAGTCCAGCGGCCGCAGCTTCTTCCTCGCGCGCCTGCTCAAGGACGTGGTGTTCGCCGAAAGCGCGCTCGCCGGCACCGACCTGAAATGGGAGCGCCGCCGCGGCCTGCTGGCGCTCGGCGCCTACGCGCTGATCGGCCTGGCCACGGCGGCCGCGCTGCTCGCCTGGAGCGTCAGCTACGTCAGGAACGGCAGCTACGTGGCCAAGGTGGGGGCGAGCGTGGACGAGGTGCGCACGCTGCTGCAGTCCACGCCGAACCGGGCCTCGCCCGACATCATGGTGCTGCTGCCGGCCCTGGAGGCCACCCGCGACCTGGCGCGCGCCAGCATAGGCGACTCGGTGCCCTGGTCGCACGGCTTCGGGCTCTACCAGGGCCGCAAGCTCGACGCGGCCTCGCAGCAGGCCTACCGCCGCATGCTGGTCGACGCGGTGCTGCCGCGCATCGCGCTGGGCATCGAGGACCGGCTGCGCAACGGCCTCGACAACCCCGAGCTGCAGTACGAGGCGCTGAAGGCCTACATCATGCTGTACGACCCGGACCACTTCGACGCCGCCGCCCTCAAGCTCTACGTGCTGGCCGACTGGGAGACCCACCTGCCGCGCTCGGTCACCACCGAACAGCGCGCCGCGCTCGAGTCGCACCTGGACGCGCTGCTGGCCGAGGGGCAGGCCGTGTCGCCGCTGCCCGAGGACAAGGCGCTGGTGGCGCAGACCCGCGCCCGGCTCGCCGCCACCCCCCTCACCGAGCGGGTCTACCGCCGGCTCAAGCGCCAGGGCGTGGGCGCCGAGTTTCCCGAGTTCAGCGTCGCCAAGGCGGCCGGCCCGGGCGCGGCCCTGGTGTTCACCCGGGCCAGCGGCAAGCCGTTGACCCAGGGCGTGCCGGGCCTGTTCACCCACGACGGCTACCACAAGGGATTCCAGCGCGAGGTCGAGCGGGTGTCGCGCCAGCTGGCCGACGAAGAGGCCTGGGTGCTCGGCTCGACCGACACCACCCGGCGCAACAGCCTGCGCGAGCTGGACGTGCAGCAGCAGCTGGCCGACGAGGTCCGCCGCCTCTACCTCGGCGACTACGCCAAGGTGTGGGAGGAGTTCATCCTGGACATCCGGATGCTGCCCACCGGCAACCTGGCGCAGGCGGTGCAGATGTCGCGCGTGCTGTCGGCGCCCGACAACCCGCTGGTGCCGCTGCTCAAGGCCATGGCCCGCGAGACCACGCTGGCCGACACGGCCGACGTGGCGGAGAAGGTCGAGTCCAAGGCGCGCGACGCCATCCACCGCTCGCGCGAGGAGCTGCTGCGCCTGCTCGGCAACCAGACCCAGGCCTCGCCGCTGCCGCCCGGGGCACGCATAGAGAGCCTGGTCGACGACCGCTTCGTGGCCCTGCGCCAGCTGGTCTCGCCCGCCGGTGGCAAGGGCCCGGCGCCGATCGAGCAGACGGTCGGGCTCATCGGCGAGGTCTACACCCTGCTCACCGCGTCCGACACCGCCGTCAAGGGCGGCAACGTGCCGCCGCCCTCCGACGTGCCCAACAAGGTCAAGGCCGAGGCGGCGCGCCTGCCCGAGCCGGTGCGCTCGCTGCTCAACACCTTGTCGGTCAGCGGCACCAAGGCGGCGCTCGACATCACCCGCAGCAACCTCGGCAACGCCCTCGGCGCCGAGGTGGGCGAGTTCTGCCGCCAGGCGATCGGCGGGCGCTACCCCTTCGAGCGCAACTCGGCGCGCGACGTGACGCAGGAGGACTTCGCGCGGGTGTTCGCCCCCGGCGGCCTGTTCGACGCGTTCTTCCAGAAGCACCTGGCCGCCTTCGTCGACACCTCGACCCGGCCCTGGAGTTTCAAGAAGATCGACGGCGCCTCGATGGGCGCCGACAGCGCCACGCTGGTCCAGTTCCAGAACGCGGCCGTGATCCGCGACACCTTCTTCCGCGCCGGCGGCACCACGCCCGGCCTGCGGCTCGACTTCAAGCCGCTGGAGATGGATGCCACCATCACCCAGTTCACCCTCGACGTCGACGGCCAGATCGTCAAGTACGCCCACGGCCCGCAGATCCCCACCTCCATCCAGTGGCCGGGGCCGCGCGGCAGCGGCCAGGTGCGCATCTCGCTCACGCCGGTGTCGACCAGCGGGGGCCAGTCGGGCACGGTCAACGAAGGCCCCTGGGCCTTGTTCCGCCTGTTCGACCGGCAGCAGATCGAAGGGGCGGGCGCGCCCGAGCGCTTCAAGGCCACCTTCACGGTGGACGGCCGCAAGACCGTCTTCCTGGTCTCGGCCAGCAGCGTGCACAACCCTTTCCGGCTGCGCGAGCTGGACAACTTCAGCTGTCCGGGCAAGCTGTGAGCGACAGCGGCTTCGGCGACCTGATCGCCCCCATCGGCAGCGGCCCGGCGGGCTGGTTCGGCAAGATGCCGCTGCTGGGCGACTTCGCCCAGCGCCGCCTGCCCAACGGCTTCGTCGAGGCCTGCGACACCTGGCTCTCGGCCGGCATGGAGGCGAGCCGCCGCCAGCTCGGCGCGGGCTGGCTCGACGTCTACCTCACCGGCCCGATCTGGCGCTTCGCGCTGGCGCCGGGGGTGGTGGACACGCACTGGTGGTTCGGCGCGATGATGCCTAGCGTCGACAAGGTCGGCCGCTACTTTCCGCTGGTGGTCGCGCGCGGCGCGGCCATGGCCCCGGAATCCGCGCGCGGCATCCAGGCCTTGTCCGACTGGTTCGAGCACATCGGTGCCGCGGCGCTCGACACCTTGCGCCCGGGGGCCGAGGTCGAGACCTTCGAGGCCGCGCTCGCACGCGCGCCGGCCTGGATCGACAGCGTGCCCGAGCGGCGCCCGCAGCTGGAATATCTGCCGGGGCGCGAACGCTACAGCCTGGAAGGCCCGGCATCCTTGGCACAATGGACCACCGGCCTGGGCCTGCGCGACGCGATGCTGCGTTACGCCGGCCACAGCCTGTGGTGGCCCGACCATGCCACCGCGCCCGACAACAGCCTGAGCATCTGCAACGGCCTGCCCGAAGCCGAACACTTCGCGCTGCTGCTGGAAGGCCGGTGGTGACGTCCCGGCCGCAAGAGCGTTCCAACCGCAAGAGCTTTCATGAATGACTGAATCTTTCGAGCCCGCGAGACCCTCCGAACCTGATCTCCCCCTGGGCGAGGACCGTACGCAGGTGCTGGCACGTGAAGACACGCCCCGGGGCGAGGACCGCACCCAGGTGCTGGCGCGCGAGGCCGCGCCCGAGCCCGCCGCCGACAGCCAGAGCGACAACCCCTTGCCGGTGGGCTACGTGCTGCAGGAATACGTCATCGAGGGCCTGATCGGCGAGGGCGGCTTCGGCATCGTCTACCTCGCCCGCGACACCCAGCTCGGCCGGGTCGTGGCCCTCAAGGAGTACATGCCCTCGTCGCTGGCCGCGCGCGGCCCGGACGCCCAGGTGTCGGTGCGCGCGGAGCGCCCGCGGGAGACCGTCGCCCGGGGCCGGCGCCGCGTGGTCAACGAAGCGCCGTCGCGGGCCCGGGCCCCCCCCCCCCCCCCCCCACCCCCCCCGGGGCGGGGGGGGGCCCCCACTGTTTTACCGGCCCGGGGGGGGGCCCGCCCGCGCCCACCACGCCCAGGTTTCGGTGCGCTCGGAGCGCCAGCGTGAGACCTTCGACCTGGGCCGGCGCAGCTTCGTCAACGAAGCGCAGCTGCTCGCCGCCTTCGACCAGCCCTCGCTGGTGAAGGTCTACCGCTTCTGGGAGCAGAACGGCACGGCCTACATGGTGATGCCGTACTACGAAGGCCCGACCTTCAAGCAGTGGCTGCTCGAACACGGCTCGCCCAGCGAAGCCTGGCTGCAGGCCCTGCTCGCCCCGCTGTTCGACGCGCTGGAGCTGATGCACCACAGCCGCTGCTACCACCGCGACATCGCGCCCGACAACATCCTGCTGCTCAAGCAGCACGCCGCCCAGACGGGCCACGCGGCCGGCGTGCGCCCGGTGCTGCTCGACTTCGGCGCGGCACGCCGCGTGATCGGCGACGCCACCCAGGCGCTCACCGTCATCCTCAAGCCGGGCTACGCGCCGATCGAGCAATACGCCGAGTCCTCGTCGATGAAGCAGGGCG
>CBIHOH010000056.1:0-31284 GCA_966211755.1 uncultured Rhizobacter sp.
GTACACCATGGAGGTGTAGCCGAACAGCTTCTTGCGGGCGAAGGCCGGCACGATGTGGCTGACGATGCCGAAGGCCGGCAGGATCATGATGTACACCTCGGGGTGGCCGAAGAACCAGAAGATGTGCTGGTACATGATCGGGTCACCGCCGCCGGCGGGGTTGAAGAAGCTGGTGCCGAAGTGGCGGTCGGTCAGCGTCATGGTGATGGCACCGGCCAGCACGGGCATGACGGCGATCAGCAGGTAGGCGGTGATGAGCCAGGTCCAGCAGAACATCGGCATCTTCATCAACGTCATGCCGGGGGCGCGCATGTTCAGGATCGTGACGATGATGTTGATCGAGCCCATGATGGAGCTGGCGCCGAGGATGTGCATCGCGAAGATGCCGGCATCCATCGACGGGCCCATCTGCAGGGTGAGCGGCGCGTAGAGCGTCCAGCCGGCCGCGGGTGCGCCGCCGGGCATGAAGAACGATGCCACCAGCATGATGGCCGCGGGGATCATCAGCCAGAAGCTGAAGTTGTTCATCCGCGCAAAGGCCATGTCGCCCGCGCCGATCTGCAGCGGGATCATCCAGTTCGCAAAGCCCACGAAGGCCGGCATGATGGCGCCGAACACCATGATCAGGCCGTGCATGGTGGTGAGCTGGTTGAACAGCTGCGGGTTCACGACCTGCAGGCCGGGCTGGAACAGCTCGGCACGGATCAGCAGCGCGAGCACGCCGCCGATCATCAGCATGGTGAACGAGAACAGCAGGTAGAGCGTGCCGATGTCCTTGTGGTTGGTCGCGAACAACCAGCGGCGCAGGCCGTGGGGATGGTCGTGCGCATGGTCATCGTGGCCATGATCGCCGGCCACGTGGCCGTGAGGGGTGAGTACAGCACTCATGAGTCTTCCTTTGGACAGTTCGGTACTTACTTGCGTGCGGCGGCGATCTCAGCGGGCTGCACCAGTTGCCCGGTCTTGTTCGACCAGCTGTTCTTGGTATACGTGATCACGGCGGCGATCTCGGTGTCGCTCAACTGCTTCCAGGCGGGCATGCCGGGCGGAACGCCGTTGAGCAGGACCTTGATCTGCTTCAGGCGGTCGGCATCGAGCACGACCGGCGAACCGTCGAGTGCCTTGATGGCGCCACCGCCCTTGCCGCCGGCGCCGTGGCAGGTCGCGCAGTTGGCGTACACCTTCTCGCCGCGGGCCATCAGGTCGGGCAGCGTCCAGACCTTGTTCGGGTCGTCGGCCTTGGCAAGCATTTCCTTCTTCTTGCCTTCGACCCAGGCGGCGTAGTCGGGGGCCGACAGCACCTTCACGTGGATCGGCATGTAGGCGTGCTCCTTGCCGCACAGCTCGGCGCACTGGCCGTAGAAGTCACCGGTCTTGGTGGCCTTGAACCAGGTGTCGCGCACGAAGCCGGGAATGGCGTCCTGCTTGACGCCGAAGGCCGGCACCATGAAGGCGTGGATGACGTCGTTGGCGGTGGTGATGATGCGCACCTTCTTGTCGACCGGCACGACCAGCGGGTTGTCGACCTTCAGCAGGTAGTCGTCGCCCGACGGCTTGCCGGCATCGGACATCTCGCGCTGGGCGGTGTCGAGGGTGGACAGGAAGCCGATGCCCTCGCCCTCGCCCTTGAGGTAGTCGTAGCCCCATTTCCACTGGTAGCCGGTGGCCTTGATGGTCAGGTCGGCCGCGGTGGTGTCCTTCATGGCCACCACCACCTTGGTGGCGGGCAGCGCCATCAGGATGACGATGACGAAGGGCACGACGGTCCAGATGATCTCGACCGTCGTGCTTTCGTGGAAGTTGGCGGGCTTGGCGCCCTTGGACTTGCGGTGCTTGATGATCGAGTAGAACATCACCCCGAAGACGCCGATGAAGATCACCGTGCAGATGACCAGCATGAAATTGTGCAGGAACTGCTGCTCGACGGCGATCTGCGTCACGGGCGGGTGCAGATCGTACTGATTCACCGCCGGCCCGCCCTTCAGGTCGTTGACGGCCATGGCCGCGGTGGAGGCCAGGGTGACACCCAGCGCGAGGCTCAGTTGCCCGGCCTTGTGCCACAGGGACCCCAGTGATTTCGTCGTCTTCATCATGGTCGCTCTAGTTTCCAAATTCACATCGAAGCCGGCTTTGCGCCGCCCTGGTGCCAGCGGCGTAGCGCCAAGCGCAATTCCTCGGCCAGCTGGCGGCGCTGCTCGGGATGCACGAAGCGTCCGACCGCGATACGCCGCCCCTGGCCCGACAACTCGATCAGGGATCGGTCGCCATGCTCAGGTTCCACCCGGACCCACGCCGGCTGGAACTCCACACGTTTCACATGCGACCCGCTGGCGTGCTCCACCGTCAGCCGATCGCCCCGCAATTCAATGCATTCCCGGTCGGTGGCATGCCGGGACATCGCCCACAGCACACCGCCCACCCCCATCAGCTGCAGCCAGGCCACGGGCATCACCACCGCGGCGCCCTGTGCCCACCACGACGAGGCCACCGCCAGCGAGACCGCGCACAGCAACGCATACCACGCCATCAGGTGCCGGGGCACCGACGCGTTGTCGCGCCTCAGCACCCAGCCCACCGACCATTCGGGCCCGCCCGCGGACTCGCGCCCCAGGCTGAACGTGGGCGGCGAGCCCTCGGCGGGCCAGGCGATGGACGATGTGGATGCGGACATACTGCCAACTGCTCCGGCGGCCTCAGACTGACGAAATCACCGGCAATCGAAGGACCAGCGACGGGCGAACCCGAGGCCGGGCACCCACCCCCGGGGACGATCCTGCATTTTGCAAGCCCATGAGTTTAACGCAGGCAGCCCGGATCGGGTCAGGAAGCGTCGTGGCGCTTGCGCACCAGTGCGCGCATTTGATCCAGCGAGACGGTCGTCTCCGTGCTCATCGACGGGCGCGGCGCCATCTTGAAGGCGTGCCCGTAGGCCACTTCGAAGCGCATGTGGATGCGGCCGTCAGGTCCTTTGAGGGCGTCGAGCTCGCGCAGCAGGCGCGCCTTCCAGCGCGGCGTGCGCAAGCCGGGGAAGCGGTCCGGCGAGGCGTTGCCGCCCAGGCCGCGCAACTCGGCCACCAAGGCCTCGGCGCTGGCCCAGCTCAGCGACAAGCGCTCCTGGTCCATCACCGGGTCGGTGAAACCGGCGCGCACGAGCATGTCGCCCAGGTCGTGCATGTCGACGAAGTCGGCCATGGCCGGAGGCCATCCGAGGCGGTTGTACAGCTCGCGCAACTCGCGCAGGGTGTCGGGGCCCAGGCAGGAGAACATCACGAAACCCTGGACCGCCAGCGCCCGGTGCCACAGCGCCAGCACGGCCGTGGGGTCGGCGACGCCATGCAGCATCATGTTGGCCCAGACGAGTTGCACGCTGCCGGGTTCGACCTCGTCGGGCGAGAGCACCGCCACCGGCGGCGCCGAGCCGCGCAGGCGCGCCCACCAGCCCGGCCTGGCCAGCCCGCGGCTGCGCTCGCGCAAGGCCTCGGTGGGCTCGACCACCAGCCGGCGCGCCTGCGGATAGGCCGCGGCCAGCACCTCGCCGCCGGCACCGCCGAAACTCCACCAGTCGACCAGGGCCTGCGGCGTGACCAGGATCAGCGGCAGGCGCTCGGCCATGCGGCGGGCGACCTCGCCATGCAACCAGGGCTGCACCCCGGTCCCGGCGAGCCGCCGCAGCGCGATGAGCACCCGCCCCAGATCCAGGCGCCTTATGGAAGAAGATTTGACGGGGTTGCTCATCGGCGGCAAGTATATTGAAGCGTGCCATTGACCCACCTGCTCACGCGCGTACTCGGCGCCCTCCCTCGCTTGCCTGCCGGTGTGTCGGCCCGTGGCCAGGGCCTGGCCCAGGGTTCGGCCCGTGAGCCCGCTCGTGCTCCGGCCCATGGTCTTGCGCGTGGTCTTGCATGTGTTTCCGGCCACGCCCCCGGCCTCCTCCGCCCCACCCTGCCCACCCAGTGCGCGATCTGCCACGACTGGGCCGGCCAACGCATCTGCCCGGCCTGCGCCGAGCGTTTCAGCCGCCAGCCGCCGCGCTGCCGGCGCTGCGCGCTCGAGGTCCCGCCGGGCACCGGGGTCTGCGGCGGCTGCCTGCGGCTCGCACCGGCATTCGACCATGCCCAGGCCGCGGTCGACTACGCCTTTCCTTGGGACACCCTCATCCTGCAGCTCAAGTTCAACGGCGCCGTCGACCTGGCGCCGGCGCTGGCCGGGCTCATGCTGCGTTGCCGGCAGCCTGGGGCCGCGCCCGCGCCCGAGCTGCTGCTGCCGGTGCCGCTCAGTGCCTCGCGCCTGCGCCAGCGCGGCTTCAACCAGGCCTGGGAGCTGACACGCCGCCTGGGCAGGCTGCTGTCGGTGCGCAGCGATGCCGGGCTGCTGCTGAAGCCGGCCGACAGGCCGCCCCAACTCGCCCTGCCGGTGGCCCGGCGCGTCGCCAACGTCCACGGCGCCTTCGCCCTCGCCCCCCTGCGCCGCGACGAGGTGCGGGGGCGCCATGTGGTGGTGGTCGACGATGTGATGACCACCGGGGCCACCGGCGCCGAAATCGCCCGCGTGCTGCGCGAGGCCGGGGCACGCAGCGTCGGCCTGTGGGTGCTCGCGCGAACGCCCAGGAAATGAAGCCGGCCCGGGCGCCGCCGTCGGGCACGCCGCTGGGCGACAATCCGGCGCCATGTTCAACATCGTCCTCGTCCACCCCGAAATCCCGCCCAACACCGGCAACGTCATCCGGCTGGCGGCCAACACCGGCTGCGCGCTGCACCTGATCGAACCGCTAGGCTTCTCGATGGACGACCGGCTGCTGCGCCGCGCCGGGCTCGACTACCACGAGTACGCACCAGTGCTGCGCCACGCGTCGTGGGACGACTTCCTCGCACGGGCCAGGCCCGATCCGTCACGCCTGTTCGCCTTCACCACGCGCGGCAGCCGGCCCTTTGCCGGCACGCCCTGGCAGGCGGGCGACTGGCTGGTGTTCGGCTCCGAGACCGCCGGCCTGCCCCCGGCCCTGCGCGACAGCCTGCCCGAGGCCCAGCGGGTACGGCTGCCCCTGAAGCCCGGCCAGCGCAGCCTCAACCTCAGCAATGCGGTGGCGGTGGCGGTGTTCGAGGCCTGGCGGCAGAACGGCTACGCCGGCGGCGCATGAGGCATCGCTGCGCCCGGCCCTCGCGGGCCGCTTGAAGCCCTGGCCCGCAGCTCCGGAAATCGACGCCCGCCGCCCCACCATCCCGGACCGCCCAGGCCTAGGCCTGGGTGGCAGCGCTGCGGCAGCGGATCGCGCCTTTGCGCGCGCTGAGCGCCCACGCGGTGAATGGCGACAAATGATCGTCGACTTCCATGGCAGGCATGGGCAAGGCAGCCCACGCAGAGAAGAATCGCTGCAGCTCGTACTGCCGTCCCGCGAGCTGGCAGAACTGCGGATGCCGAGGGGCGGCAAGCAGCGGATCATCCGCTGCCCGGCGCCCACGAAACCGAAATAGCGCGTCGAGGCCGGCACGGCGCGAACCCCGCCATCGCCGCGACGCGGCCCGGGGCATCCGGCCCCCGGGAGTGCTGCATTCACAAGCATCGGAAGGAGAACCGCGTGTTGATGCGGGATGTGGATCGGCGTCCACGCCCCATGCACATGCTTATCCACAGACGATGTTGATATCTCCATCCATCGGCGCCGCCCTCGTCGACCGCGGGCCGGAGCAGAACACCGCCCGATGGCCCAGGCGGTTCACCTTGCCCGCCTTGCAGATGCATGAACGCGTCGCAGCCAAGCCCACGGGGCCGAGGCGTGCGCCTATTCCTTGGCCGCCTCGCGCGACATCAAGGCCTTGATGGCCTGCCCCGGCGTGGCCTGGCCGTCGAGCACCTGCACCACCGCTTCGGTGATCGGCATTTCGACACCGCAGGCACGGGCGCGCTGCAACACCGTGGCGGCGCAGGCCACGCCTTCGGCCACGTGCCCGAGCTCGAGCAGGATCTGCGCAAGCGGCAGCCCCTGGGCCAGCAGCAGGCCGACCTTGCGGTTGCGCGACAGGTCGCCGGTGGCGGTGAGCACCAGGTCGCCCAGGCCGCTCAAGCCCATGAAGGTTTCGGTACGCGCCCCCAGCGCCACGCCGAGCCGGGTCATTTCGGCCAGGCCGCGCGTGATGAGGGCGGCACGGGCGTTCAGGCCCAGTTGCAGGCCGTCGATGATGCCGGTGGCGATGGCCAGCACGTTCTTCACCGCGCCGCCGACCTCGACCCCGACCGGATCGGCCGAACCATAGATGCGCAGCGTCTGGCCGTGCAAGAGGGACACGGCCAGCTCGCACAGGCTGCTGTCGGTGCTGGCGGCGACCAGCGCCGTCGGCTGGCCGCGCGCGACCTCGAGCGCGAAGCTGGGACCGGACAGCACGCCGACCCGCGCCGCCTGCGGGCGCACCGCCCGCGCGACCTCATGGCCGAGCAGGCCGGTGCCCTCCTGGAAGCCCTTGCACAGCCACAACAGGCCCGGCGCATCGGCCGGCAGCCGCTCCAGCGTGGGCTGCAGCCCCGCCATCGGGGTGGCGATGATCAGCAGGCCCTGCCTGGCGTGGGCCACCGCCGCGTCGAAATCGGTGCTGATCTGCAAGGCTTCCGGCAGATGGATGCCGGGCAGGTAGCGCCGGTTCTCGCGCAGCGCGCGCATCTGCTCGCCCTGGACCTCGTCGCGGGCCCAGAGCAGGGTGGGATGGCGCCGGGCGGAGTTGACGGCCACGGCCGTCCCCCAGGCTCCGGCGCCCAGGACGGTGAGGTTCATGCTGCGCAAGGCAGCAGCGCGGGCCGCCGCATCGGCATCGGCCTCAGTTCAGCTTGCTGGGCGCTTCGCCAGCGGCTGCCGCGGCAGCCTGTTGCTGCTGCTGGGCTTCGTACATGCCCTGGAAGTTGACTTCGGCCAGCAGCACCGGCGGGAAGCCCGCACGGGTGCAGATGTCGGAGACGACGGCGCGCAGGTACGGATAGACGATCTGCGGGCAGGCGATGCCGAGGATGGGCTGCAGCTGGTCGTCCGGCACGTTGCGGATCTCGAAGATGCCGGCTTGCTTGGCCTCGACCAGGAACAGGGTCTTTTCGTTGACCGTGGTGGTCACGGTGGCGGTGACGCTGACCTCGAACATGCCCTCGCCGACCGGTTCGACGGACAGCCCCAGGTTGATGTCCACATGCGGCTGCGCCTGCTCGAGGAAGATCAGCGGCGAGTTCGGCTGCTCCAGGGACAGGTCCTTGAGGTACAGGCGCTGGATCTGAAACACGGGGGTCGGGTTGTTGTCTGCCATGGTCTTCTCACAATGAACCAGAAAAAAGCCCGCAACCTGGGCTGCGGGCGGGGTATCGGATGATTATCCACGAGCCGCCGCCGGGGCGGCCGGAAATCCATTCGAACCCATCGAACCGCCGGCGCCCCTCCCTCGACGGAAGGGCCCGCCAGCGGCTTATTTCTCGAGCAGGGGCTGCAGGCCGCCTTGCTGGTCGAGGGCGATCAGGTCGTCGCAGCCGCCGACATGGGTGTCCCCGATGAAGATCTGCGGCACCGTGCGGCGGCCGGTGACCTCCATCATGACCGCGCGCTGCGCCGGGTCGAGGTCGATGCGGATTTCATCGATCTGCTCCACCCCGCGGCTTTTCAGCAGCATCTTGGCACGCTGGCAGAACGGGCAGACCTGCGTGGTGTACATCTTCACCGCTTGCATGTGAGCCCCCCGGATCAGGCCGACTTCTCGACCGGCAGGTTGGCCTCGCGCCAGGTGGGAAGCCCTCCCTTCAGGGAGTGCGCGTTCTCGTAGCCGCGCTCCTTGAGGATCATCACCGCGCGGGCGGAATGCGCGCCGTTGTCGCACACCAGCACCACCGGCAGGGTCTTGTTCTTGGGCAGGGCGGTGCTGGTCTTGAGGGTCTCGATGGGCAGGTTCTTGGAGCCCGCCACATGGCCGGCGGCGTACTGCGCGCTGTCTCGCACATCGATCAGGACCGCGCGCTCGCGGTTGATCAGCTGCACCGCCTCGTTGGCGGAGATGCCGCCCACCGCCCCCTTGCGGATCATCGGCCAGAACAGCATGCCGCCCGAGATCAGGGCCGCGGCGAAGAGGTACCAAGTGTCGACGAAAAATTTCACGAATGCGCCCAGGGGTTGGAAGTCGGAGGCGAATTATAGAATTCAGCTCCCGCCCGGCCTTTCCCGAGTCCTGGAAGGCCCCTCAACCCTCACCCCTTGCCGCCCCATGTACAAACTCGTGCTCATTCGCCACGGCGAATCGACCTGGAACCTGGAAAACCGTTTCACCGGCTGGACCGATGTCGAGCTCACGCCGACCGGCGTGGCCCAGGCCCAGCAGGCCGGCCGCCTGCTCAAGCAGGAAGGCTATGACTTCGACGTCGCCTACACCTCGGTGCTCAAGCGCGCCATCTGGACCCTCTGGCACGGCCTCGACCAGATGGACCGCACCTGGCTGCCGGTGGTCCACAGCTGGCGCCTGAACGAGCGCCACTACGGCGCGCTGCAAGGCCTGAACAAGGCCGACATGGCCAAGCAATACGGCGACGAGCAAGTCCTCGTCTGGCGCCGCAGCTACGACACGCCGCCGCCCGCCCTCGACGCGAACGACCCGCGCGGCCAGCGCCAGGACCTGCGCTACGCCAAGCTCAAGCCCGAGGAGGTGCCGCTGACCGAATGCCTGAAGGACACCGTCGCACGGGTCATGCCGCTGTGGAACGAAAGCATCGCGCCGGCCATCAAGGCCGGCAAGCGCATCGTCATCGCCGCCCATGGCAACAGCATCCGCGCGCTGGTGAAGTACCTCGACAACATCGCCGATGCCGACATCGTCGGGGTCAACATCCCGAACGGCATTCCGCTGGTCTACGAACTCGATGCCGAGCTGAAGCCGATCAAGAGCTACTACCTGGGCGACGCCGAGGCGGCCGCCAAGGCCGCGGCCGCGGTGGCGAGCCAGGGCAAGGCCTGAGGCAGCGAAGCCCCGGGGGCACGGAACCCGTTTCGTCCACCCGGCGGCCTCCCCGGCAAAGCCGGGCGGCGCCCGGGGCCTTGAACACGACCCGCCCATGCCAGCCCCCACCCCCCGGCCGGACGCCATCGACCGCGCGTTCGATCGGCGCGCCGAGCAAGCGCTCGCCGTCTATGCACGCAAGCAGGAGGCCTTCCGGCTCGAGCTGCACGCCTTCAGCGCCTGGCAGATGGACGACGGCGGCGGCACCCTGAGCTTCAGCAGCCCGACGCAGCAGCGCAGCGTTCGCATCACGCCGGTGGGCACCTACCTGCCCGGCATCGAACAATGGGCCTGGGCCTGGGCGAACGACGCTTTCCACGAAACGCTGCGGCAGCAGGCCGCGCGCCTGCAGCAGCTGTCGGCGAAGACGGGATACGGCATCTTCCAGTGCCCGTTCTTCCGGCTGCACCGGGACGAGATCGACACCTTGTGCGCCCTGGCACTCGAGGAACTGGCCGGCACCGCGGTGTTCAAGATCAAGGACCAGGAGCCCTGGTCCTTCCATGTGATCGGCTGACGCGCCACGCTGGCCGTCCACGGTCCCCCGCTCCACGCGGCAGACCGGACTCGCCCCGCCGCCGCGGGGAGCCCGGCGCGGCCGTGACGCCGCCGGGCCGGACCGCGCCGCAGGACGAGGCCCCGCCCGGCGCCGCGCCCTCTTCAGCCTCGCCACCGGGTGCCGATATGGGCATAGCGGCTCCGTTGGCCGCAAGCCCGTGCATGACATCGGCAGCCCATCCATTCACCGAGCAAGCCACCCGTGACCGCCTCCCTCCCGCCCCGCCGTCTCTCCTACAAACTGTTGCTGCCGCTGTGTTTCACCGGCCTCGTGGTGCTGGGCGGTGTCCTGGCGCTGGCCGCCCAGGCCCGGCACGACGCGGTCCGGCAGGCCGGCGTGGCCACGGGCAGCGCGGTGGCCAAGCAGACGGTCGCCTTGCGCAGTTTCTACACCACCCAGATCGCGTCGCGGGCCCTCAAGTCGGGCATGCGCCTCGGCTTCGACTATGCCCAGCAGGACAGCATGCTCCCGCTGCCCGCCACCATGGTCAAGGTCCTGGGCGAGGACATTGCCCGGCAGTACCCGGGAAGCGATGTGAAGCTGAAATCGAACTTCCCCTTTCCGAACCGGACTGCGGAGGAGTCGCGGCTAGATGCGTTCCAGTCGCGTGCGCTGGCCGCGCTCGAAAAGGAACCCAAGGCACCGGTGTACAGCATCGAGCCGGTCGGCGGCCGCTTGTCGGTGCGCTACGCGGTGGCCGATGTCATGAAGGAAGGCTGTGTCGCCTGCCACAACAGCCATCCGCAGTCGCCCAAGAAGGACTGGAAGGTCGGCGACGTGCGCGGCCTGGTCGAGGTGGTGATCCCGGTCGACGAGCTCGATGACAGCATCACCCGCCAGACACTGCTGATCTGCGCCCTGGTGTCGGCGGGATTCGGCGCGATCGGCCTGATGCTCTTCGTTCTGGCCAGGCGCTACATGTCGCGGCCCCTGGACGAGGTGACCCGACTGATGGACGGTGTCGCCAAGGGGGACCTGACTGTGAAGGCGCCCGCCGGAGGCACCCGCGAGATCGACCTGCTGTTCCGTTCGCTCGACACCATGGTGCAGAAGGTGCACCACACCATGCGCCAGGTGCGCGAGTCGGTCGACAACATCCAGGTGGCCAGCGCGGAGGTGGCGGGCGGCACGGCCGACCTGGGCCGGCGTACCGAAACCGCCGCCTCCGGCCTGCAGCAGACCACCAGCTCGATGGCCGGGCTCGCCGAGGCGGTCCAGCACAGCGCCGCTTCCGCCTCGGCGGCGCACGGGCTCGCCGGATCGGCCGCCGAGGTGGCGCAGCGCGGCGGGCAGGTGGCGGCCCGGGTCGCTTCCACCATGGACGACATCCATGCCAGCTCGACCAAGATCGCCGACATCATCAGCGTGATCGACGGCATTGCCTTCCAGACCAACATCCTGGCCCTGAACGCCGCGGTGGAGGCCGCGCGGGCCGGCGAGCAGGGCCGCGGTTTCGCGGTGGTGGCGGGCGAAGTGCGGGCCCTGGCGCAGCGCAGCGCGCAGGCCGCCAAGGAAATCAAGTCGCTCATCGACAACTCGGTCGGCAAGGTGGAAACCGGCACCCGGCTGGTCCAGGACGCCGGTGCGACCATGGACGAAATCGTCGCCAGCGTGCAGCGCGTGAGCGAGGTGATCGGCGACATCAGCAAGGCCACCGCGGAACAGTCCGACAACATCGGCCGGATCAATCTGACCGTGACCGAACTCGACCAGACGACGCTGCAGAACTCGGCCCTGGTCGAGCAATCGACCGCCGCGGCGGAAAGCCTGAAGGAACAAGCCACCCGGCTTGCGGCGCTGGTGGCGATGTTCCGGCTGACTCGATGAGCGGGTGCCGCCGGCGAGGCCCCGGGGGCCTTGTCGCGACGGCCCCGCCTCAGCGCCCGTAGGTGGCCGTGAACGAGGCCTTGCCGTGGCTGTTGGCGTTCACCATGAAACCGGCCAGCGAGGCCGTGGCATTCGCCGGCAGCTCGAATCCTGTCTTCACGACCGTGCCCCTCACGCTGCCTGCTCCCGGCCGGCCAGGCCCAGCGCCTCCAGCAGATGCCGCGCGACCAGGGTGGAGGACTGCGGATTCTGGCCGGTCACGAACTGGCGGTCGCGCACGGCGAAGGCCTGCCAGTTCGGTCCGGCCTCGAAACGGGCGCCCAGCTCGCGAAGGCGGGTCTCCAGCCGGAAGGGCACGACGCTGCCCAGGCCGACCGCGTCCTCCTCGGCATCGGTGAACGCATTCACCCGGTAGCCCTCGACGATGGCCCGGCCGTCCGCGCGACGCCCCGAGACCAGCCCCGCCGCCCCGTGGCACACCGAGGCGATCGGCCTGCCGGCCGCGAAGGCGGCCTCGACCGCCCGGCGCACGCCGGCATCGACGGGCAGGTCCCACATCGTGCCGTGTCCACCGGGGAAAAAGAGGGCATCGAAAGCCGCGGCATCGACGGCGGCGGCGACCTGTGTCGCCCGCAGCCTGGCCTGGGCCTCGGCGTCGGCCAGAAGGCGCTCGACCACCGGAGGGTTGCGGCCCGGCGGCTGCACGCTGCCCGGGTCGATCGGCGCGGCGCCGCCCGCGGGCGAGGCCAGCTCGACCTGCACCCCCGCATCGAGCAGCTCGTAATACGGCACCGCCAGCTCTTCGGCCCAGACGCCGGTGGATTTGCCGGTGTCGCCCAGGCGGGCGTTGGAGGTGAGGATCATCAGCACACGTTTGTTCATCGGGATCTTCCTTGAAAGGAGTGGAAAAAAACAGAGGACATCGGGCCTTCGGCCCTCCCCCTCGGTCGTCGCCGGGCAAGCGGCCGGCCGACTCGACGAATGAACTCTAGAGACTTACCTCATGACGATAAACTGGGCATCTGGAACATCAGTCATTACACCGTGTAGCGCATGAGCCGAACCTTCGACCCGATGCAGCTGGGCAGCATCGAGTTGTTTTGCAAGGCGGCCGAGCTGAACAGCTTCACCGCCGCCGCCGGGGCCCTCGGCATCACGCCGGCGGCCGTCAGCCGCTCGGTCGGCCGGCTGGAGGCCCGCCTGGGCGTGCGCCTGTTCGTGCGCAGCACGCGCCAGATCCGCCTGACCGACGATGGCCGGCTGTTCTTCGAACAATGCGAGCAGGCCCTCTCGCAGATCGCCGAGGCCAGCCGCGTGCTCGCCGGCCAGCAGGCCATCCCCAGCGGGACGCTGCGCATCAGCGTGCCCACCACCTATGCGCACTACCGGCTGCTGCCGATGCTGCCGGCCTTCGCGGCCGCCTTTCCCGAGGTGAAGCTGGACGTCAGCATCTGCAACCGCAACATCGATTTCGTGGACGAGGGCTTCGACCTGGCCATCCGCCTGGGCCTGCCGCGGGACTCCCGGCTGGTGGCGCGCAAGCTGGAGGACGCCTCGCTCGGTGTGTTCGCGGCACCGGCCTACCTGAGACGGCGCGGGGTGCCGAAGACGCTGGCCGAGCTGCGCCAGCACGACTGCATCCAATTCGTCCTGCCCAGCTCGGGCCGGCCGGTGCCCTGGCTGTTCACGCAGGACGGGCGGGACACCGAGGCCTCGTTCGCCGGACAGCTGCGCATCCACGAGGACGTGCTCGGGGGCCTCAGCTACGCCCGGGCCGGCGGCGGTCTGTTCCAGACCTATCACTTCATCGCCGCCGAGGCGGTCAAGGCCAAGGCCCTGGTCGAGGTGCTGGCGGCCCATGGGGGCCGCTCGCGACCCTTTTCCATCCTGTATCCGCAGAACCGCCACATGTCGGCACGGGTGAGGGCCTTCGTCGATTTCCTGGTCTCGTCGGTGGCGCCGGAACGAGGCTAGGGCCTGTTCACACTACGGAAGCCTGTGCGAACGGACCGCTTGGGGCGCAGAGCAAGGCGCGGGACGCTGCCCAGGCGCCCGCCTGGGCGAGGAGCGCAACGCCTAGGGCCTGTTGTTCACCCTACCAGTTGGCGATCGCGAAGGTATTGCGCCCGGCGCGCTTGGCGTCGTACAGCGCGGAGTCGGCCTTGGCCACCAGCTCGGCCGGTGTCACCTCCTGGCCGAACACATACGAGATGCCGATGCTCGAGGTGACCAGCAGCAGGCGCTCTTCCACCATCAGCGGCACGCGCAGCGCGCCGCCGATCTTGCGTGCGACCGTGGCCGCTTCCTCGGGCGTGTTCAGGCCTTCGAGGATGATGACGAATTCGTCGCCCGCGAGCCGGGCCACCATGTCGGTGAGACGCACGCAGGAACTCAGCCGCCGCGCGAATTCCTTCAGGACAAGGTCGCCGACG
This sequence comes from uncultured Rhizobacter sp., assembly GCA_966211755.1. Classification (GTDB taxonomy): domain Bacteria; phylum Pseudomonadota; class Gammaproteobacteria; order Burkholderiales; family Burkholderiaceae_C; genus Rhizobacter. The sequence continues at coordinate 13,827 of CBIHOH010000056.1, forward strand.
CCGTGGCCGTGAGTGTCGTTGATCTGCTTGAAATGGTCGATGTCGAGGAACATCAGGGCCATCGGCCGCTGGGCGCGGCGGCTGCGCAGCAGCGCGTCGCGCAGCCGTTCGTCGAAGGCACGCCGGTTCGGCAAGGCAGTGAGCGAGTCGACCCGCGCGAGCTCGCCCAACTGCTGCTCGATCAGCTTGAGCGCGGTGACGTCCGAACTCAGCGCATACACGCCGGCCACCTCGCCGTCGGCACGCAGGTCGGGCACGTACACCGTCTGCAGGTGCCGCGACACGCCGAGGTGGCTGGACACCATGTCGAAGTGCACCCGCTCGCCGCCCAGCGCGCGCCGCAGCTGCTCGCGCCGCTGCGCGTAGGCCTCGGGGCCGAGCAGCTCCCGCAGGGGCTGGTCGACCGCGCGGCCCGGGTCCACGCCCATCCACTCGCGGTAGGTCTCGTTGACGAACTGCAGGCGCTCGCGGCTGTCGATGTAGGAGATGAGCACCGGCAGGTTGTCGGCGATCAGGCGCAGGCGCTGCTCGCCTTCGGCACGCTGCCGTTCGGCGCGCTTGATCGGCGTGATGTCGAAGCTCATGACATAGAAGCCTCGCACCGAGCCGTCGGTGCCGTGGTCGGGCACGAGGTGGGTCTGGAAGTTCGTCTCCACGCCGTCGTGCCGGCTGCTGCCCTCGAACGAACTGGCCGCGCCGCCCAGCACCTTCTGCACGTGTCCCTTGTGCTGCAGGTAGAGGGCTTCGCCGAGTGCCGCGCGCATCGTCCTGCCCTTGATCGTGTCGGCCTCGAAGCCCAGGTGGCGCAGGGCCGCCTCGTTGGCGAACTCGCAGCGCTCATCGGCGTCGAAATAACCGATCAGCGCCGGTATGTTGTCGGTCACGTCGCGCAGGCGGTTCTCGCTGGCCGCCAGCCGGGCCTGGGCGGCCTTGCGTTCGCTGATGTCGCGCAGGAAGGCATTGGCCGCGAACTGATCGCCCTCCGGGACCGCCTGCACCGACAGCTCCACCGGGATGCGCCCCCCGTCGCGACGCAGAGCGACGACCTCGATGCGCTTGTCGAGCACGGGACCGGCGCCGCTGTACATGAAACGCGCCATGCCGACGTCGTGGGCGGCCCGCAGCTCGGGCGGGATCAGCAGCTCGGACACGCGGCGCCCCAGCACCTCGGCACGGCTCCAGCCGAAGGTGATCTCGGCCTGGCGATTCCATTCGGTGATGGCGCCGTCGGGGCCGATGCCGATGAAGGCGTCGGCCGCATGGGTCAGGATGCCCGACACGCGCGCCTCGGAGCGCGCCTGCCGCAGCTCGGCCTGCTTGCGCCGGGTGATGTCGAAGGTCATGGTGAAGATGCCGCGCACGCGGCCGTCCTCGCCCAGGTCGGGAACGTAGTGGGATTCGTAGTGCTCCGGCTGGCCGAAGCGGTCGATGTCGCTCTCGAACCGGACCCGCTCCCCATGCAGCGCGGCGCGGATGTGGGGGGCCATGTCCGCATACAGCGCTTCGCCGCGAGCCGAACGGACGCCGCGCCCGACCAGCGCGTCCGCCGGCAGGTGCATCGCGGCACTCGCCGCCGCATTGACGAAGACGTAGCGCTCGTCGAGGTCGATCTGGGTGATCTGCGCCGGCAGGTTGTCGGTGATCAGGCGCAGCCGCCGCTCGGCGGCCGTGAGCTCGCAGACGACGCCGTTCTTGTGGGCCATCAGCTCGTTGTAGGCCTGCACCACCTCGTGCAGTTCGTGGGCCTCGTCGTCCAGCTCCAGGGCCACCGGTTCGGCATGGTGCCGCGCATCGAGCATGGCCTGGCGCAGCCGCTCCAGGGGCGACAGCAGCCGCTCCGCCAGGGCCCAGACGCCCAGTCCGCCGAACAGCAGCAGGAAGGCCGCCAGCACGAGGACCTGCCGCTCGGTGCCACGGATCTGCGCATACGCTTCCGCGGTCGGGTAGGCCGTGACGAGCACCCAGGGCACGTTGCGCAGGCTGCGATAGGTGAACAAGGCCTCCAGCCCCTTGGAGTTGGTGCCCTCGACCGTGCCTTCGAAGCCTTGCAGCGCCTGGTTCGCATGCGGATTGACACTCGGCGGCGGCACCGGCTCCAGGATGCGCTCGCGCTGTGGGTGCATCACGATGAGCGGCTTGTCGCCCTTGGCCATCAGGGCCACGTAGCCGGTCTTGCCGACGTGCATGCCGCCGAGGGCACTCAGGAAATTGGGCCGGGTCAGGTAGACGATGCCGCACAACACCCCCCTGATCTGGCCGCGCCGGTCGCGCAGCGGCGCCGCGAAGACGATGTTCGGCTCGCTGGTGGTCTTGCCGGCCAGGGGCTGGGAAATGACGGTCTTGCCACTGGCCAGGACCTCCTGGAAATACGCGCGGTCGGCCACCGAACGGCCCACCCGCCCCGGAAAGGACGGCGAGTCGAAGTCGATGCGGCCCTGGCGGTCGGCGGTGAACACCACGTCGAACATGGTCTGCAGCACCGGCCGGCTGTCGAAGTGCTCGGACAGGGCCGCGTGGTCGGTGATCTCGAGCGGGCCGAGGATGGCGGCGGCCAGGGTCAGGGCGTTGCGGCGTTCACCCAGCTTGCCGTCCAGGTCCTGGGCGATGCTGTCGGCCAGCGCGGCCTGGACATCGCCCGCGCTCTGGCGCGTGTCGGTGTGGACGATGCGCAAGGTCAGGCTGGTGAAGACCGACACCACGATGACCACCGCCAGCATCGACCACAGCGCGAGTTTGGCCTTGAGGCTTCGACGTTTGCGGAGGGACGACATGGACGGTGGGGGAGCGGCGGCTGAGGGGGCGGACACGAGCTGGTCGCTCCGCATGGCAGCTTACGCGGATGCACCGCGCCCGTCGCATGGAAAAGCGAGGGGAAATACCGCTGTCGGCGCCAATCGCCGGCCCGCCCGGGGCCGGCGCACACTCAGGCGGACGCCGGCGCCCCGGGCGAGCTGCCCAGCGCGGCCTCGATGCGGCTGCGCACCTGCTCGCTGACCTCCCGCCGTTCGAGCTGCCCCGTGGCCAGCGCCGGCAGCAGCTGCACGCGCACCTCCAGCCGGTCGGCGTTGACGATCCACCACAGCGACTGCACCAGCGTGACCTCGCCGACATAGGGGACGGCCCGGCTGAGCGCATGGCGGGCGTCGCTGTAGCGCAGCGCGATCGGCTGCACCGGCGAGCCGGTGGAGACCGCCGCCTGCAGCAGGTTGGCATGGAAGGGCAGCAGCGCGCTGCCGTCGCTGGTCGTGCCCTCCGGGAACATGGCGATGGTGTCGCCCTGCTGCAGGGCCTGCGCCACCTGGTGCACCACGCGCATGGCGTCGCGCTTGCGCTCGCGCTCGATGAACAGCGTGCCGCCACAGGCGACGATCCAGCCGATCAGCGGCCAGCCGCGGATGTCGGCCTTGGAGACGAAACGCGCCGGCGCCACCGCATCGATCGCGATGATGTCCAGCCACGAGATGTGGTTCGCCGCCAGCATCACCGGCCCGGCCTGGGGCGTGCCGGCGACGACGAGGCGCATCCCCAGCGAACGCAGCATGCGCTGCGAGAAGCGCTGCACCTGGCGCATGCGCTGCGCCGGGTTCATGAAGGGGAACAGCAGGGCGCAGATCAGGGCCCCGCGCAGCACCGAGCCGATGACGAGCAGCAGCCGCAGCCACGCGCGCAGGGTATGCACGGCGCTCAACGGGCTTCGAAGGCCACGTGGCCCGCCACCAGGGTCCAGCGCACGCGTCCCGGCAGTTCGTAGCCGACGAAGGGCGAGTGCTTGCCCTGGCTGTGCAGGGCACGCGGCTCGACGGTCCAGTGGGCACCCGGGTCGAACAGGCAGAGGTCGGCCATGCCGCCCTCGACCAGCCGCCCGGCGCTGGAGCCGAGCGAGCCGAGGGCATCGCCCAGCACCCGCACCGGCTGGCAGGTGACGGTCGCCAGGGCCCGCGACAGGCCCACGCCCTGCTCCTCGCCCCACTTGAGGGCCAGGCTGAGCAGCAGCTCGAGGCCGGTGGCGCCGGGCTCGGCCTCGGCGAAGGGCAGGTTCTTGGCGTCCTCGTCGACCGGCGTGTGGTCGCTGACCAGCGCATCCACCGTGCCGTCGGCCAGCGCGGCACGCAGGGCCTCGCGGTCGCGCTGCTGGCGCAGCGGCGGCGTCAGGCGCATGGCGGCGTTGAAGTAGCCGATGTCCATGTCGGTCAGGTGCAGCTGGTTGACGCTCACGTCGCAGGTGACCGGCAGGCCTTCGGCCTTGGCGCGGCGCACCAGCTCGATGCCGGCCGCGCTGCTCAGGCGGCACAGGTGCACGCGCGCGCCGGTGACCCGCATCAGCTCGAAGATGGTGTGCAGCGCGATGGTCTCGGCGATCACCGGCACCCCCGACAGCCCGAGTCGGGTGGCGAGCGCGCCGCTGGCGGCCACGCCCTTGCCGAGGTGGCTGTCCTGCGGGCGCAGCCAGACGGTGTAGCCGAAGGTCGCGGCGTACTGCAGGGCGCGCTGCAGCACCAGGGTATCGGTGATCGGCACCTCGGCCTGCGAGAAACCGACGCAGCCGGCTTCGGTCAGCTCGGCCATCTCGGTGAGCACCTCGCCGTCCAGGCCGCGGGTCAGCGTGCCCAGGGGATAGAGGTGCGACTGGTTCAGGTTGCGGGCGCGGAACTTCAGCATCTCCACCAGGCCCGGCTCGTCCAGCGGCGGGTCGGTGTCGGGCGGGCAGACCAGGCTGGTCACCCCGCCGGCCACCGCGGCGGCCATCTCGGACTCGAGCATGCCTTCGTGTTCGTGGCCGGGTTCGCGCAGGCGCGCCGCCAGGTCGACCAGGCCGGGGGCCACCACCAGGCCGCTGGCATCGATGCTGCGGTTGGGATGGAAATCGGGGCTGACGGCCCCCAGGGCGACCACCCGCCCTGCCGCGATGGCCACGTCTCCCGGGCCGTCGCGGCCGGTGGCGGGATCGATCAGTCGGCCGTTCTTGATGAGGATTTTCATGTGTGTCAGGCGTTGTTGCCAGCGATGGTGGACATCACCGCCATGCGCACCGCGATGCCGAAGGTGACCTGGGGCAGGATGACGCTCTGGGTGCCGTCGGCGACCTGCGAATCGATCTCGACGCCGCGGTTGATCGGGCCGGGGTGCATCACGATGGCGTCGGGCTTGGCATGGGCCAGCTTTTCGGGCGTGAGGCCGTAGTTCTTGAAGAACTCGCCGGCGCTGGGCAGCATCGCGCCGCTCATGCGCTCGTTCTGCAGCCGCAGCATGATGATGACGTCGGCGCCGCGGATGCCTTCGGTCATGTCGTGGCAGACCCGCACGCCCATGTCCTTCAGGTCGCCCGGCACCAGGGTCTTGGGCCCGACCGCGCGGATCTCGGGCACCCCGAGGGTGGTCAGCGCATGGATGTCGGAGCGCGCCACCCGCGAATGCACGATGTCGCCGACGATGGCGACGCTGAGCTGGGTGAAGTCCTGCTTGAAATGGCGGATGGTGTACATGTCGAGCAGGCCCTGCGTCGGGTGGGCATGGCGCCCGTCGCCGGCGTTGACCACGTGCACGTGCGGTGCGCAGTGGCGCGCGATCAGGTAGGGGGCCCCGCTCTCGCTGTGGCGCACGACGAACATGTCGGCATGCATGGCGCTGAGGTTGGCGACCGTGTCCAGCAGCGTCTCGCCCTTGGCCGTCGAGCTGCGCGCGATGTCGAGGTTGATGACGTCGGCGGACAGGCGCTTGGCGGCGATCTCGAAGGTGGTGCGGGTGCGGGTGCTGTTCTCGAAGAACAGGTTGAACACGCTCTTGCCGCGCAGCAGCGGGACCTTCTTGACCTCGCGGTCGTTCACGCTGAGGAAGGTGCCGGCGGTATCGAGGATGTGGTGGATGACGTCCCGGGGCAGCCCTTCGATGGACAGCAGGTGGATGAGCTCACCGTGTTTGTTGAGCTGCGGATTGCGTTGAAGTGGCATCGTCATGCACCTTGCCGGATGTCGAAACTGAAACGGCCCGACTCGTCGCGCGCGAGGCGCACGCGCTGTTCGGGTGGAAGCGAAATGCGCGCGGCGGCGAAGGCCGGCTCGATGGGCAGCTCGCGCCCGCCGCGGTCGACCAGCACCGCCAGGGTGACGCTGGCGGGACGGCCGAAATCGAACAGCTCGTTGAGGACCGCGCGCGTGGTGCGCCCGGTGTAGAGCACGTCGTCGATCAGCACGATGTGCCGGCCCTCCACCTCGAAGGGCAGGCGCGTCGGGTCGGCGCTGCTCATGCCGCGCTGGGAGAAGTCGTCGCGGTGCAGGGCGCTGGAGATGACGCCGATCTCGCCGGACAGGCCCAGGTCGCGCTGCAGCCGCTCGGCCAGCCAGGCGCCGCCCGACCAGATGCCGATCAGCGCGCTGTCGGGTTTGAGCAGCGGGCGCACGCCGGCCAGCAAGGCGACATAGAGCGCTTCCGCGTCGGTATGGATGGTGTTCATTCGGGTGTCTCCTCGAGCCCCGGGGGCGCGGCGGGGGCCGCATCGCCCGGCGCGGGCTCGCGCAGGAATTGTTCGAGGATGAGGGCGGCGGACGCGGCATCGACGTCGGCCGCCCCCATCGCGTGGGCCTCGGTGGTGGTGTAGCGCTCGTCGACCTCGTGCACCGGCAGCCTGAAGCGCCCGTGCAGCTGGCGGGCGAAGCGGCGCGCGCGCGCGGTGTTCTCGTGCGGCGCACCGTCCGGGTGCACCGGCACGCCCACGACCAGCGCATCGGGTTGCCATTCCTGGATCAGCGCGCCCAGTGCGGCGAAGCGGGCATCCCCTTCCGCCGCCACCGTGCGCAGCGGCGTGGCGCTGCGCGTCAGGGTGTTGCCGCTGGCCACGCCCACGCGTTTGCTGCCGTAGTCGAAAGCGAGGAAGGTGCGGGGCGCAGCGGAGAAGGCGGGCATGCCGGCCAGACTCATGCGTGCCCGGCCTCTTGCGACAGCATGCGCGGGTCGATGCCCAGCAGCGACAAGGCGCGGCTGTAGCGTTCGCCGACCGGGGTGTCGAAGATGATGCCGGGTTCGGCCTGCACGTTGATCCAGTCGTTGCGGCCGATCTCTTCCTCGAGCTGGCCGGCGCTCCAGCCGCTGTAGCCCAGGGTGACGAGGATTCTCTTCGGGCCGGCACCGTTGGACAGGGCCTCGAGCACATCCTTGCTGGTGGTCATCTCGAGGCCGCCGGGGATCTGCAGCGAGGAGTTGTAATGCCCCCCGGAGCCTTCGTCGCCGTCCAGGCGTTCGTGCAGCACGAAACCGCGCTCGGTGTGCACCGGCCCGCCGTAGAACACCGGGCTGTCGGCCAGGTCCTCTCGGTCCAGGGTCAGCTCGACCTTCTCGAACAGGTTCTTCAGCTTGATGTCGATGGGTTTGTTGATCACCAGCCCGAGCGCCCCCTTTTCGGTGTGCTCGCACAGGTAGATCACGGTCCCGGCGAAGGTCTCGTCCGCCACGCCGGGCATGGCAATGAGGAACTGGTTGGTCAGATTGATGGCGGACATACGGGGATTTTATTCCTGCTGCAAACTCCGATCATGGAAAAGCTCATCGATTCGGCGCTGGTCTGGTTCCGCCGCGACTTGCGCGTCCATGACCAGGCCGCGCTTTACCACGCGCTGAAGTCCGCCCGCCGGGTGTATTGCGCCTTCGTCTTCGACACCGCCATCCTCGACGCCCTGCCCCGCGCCGACCGCCGGGTGGAATTCATCCACGACAGCCTGCTCGAGCTCGACCAGGCCTTGCAGGCGCTGCAGCCGCGGGCACGCCTGATCGTGCGCCACGGCCCGGCGCTGACCGAGCTGCCGCGGCTGGCCCGGCAGCTGCACGTGCAGGCCGTCTTCGCCAACCACGACGACGAACCCGCGTCGCTCGCGCGCGACGCGCGGGTACGCGGCCACCTGGCCAACGCCGGCATCTCGCTGCACACCAGCAAGGACCATGTCGTCTTCGAGCGCAAGGAGCTGCTCACCGGCAGCGGCAAGGCCTACAGCGTCTTCACGCCCTACAAGAACGCCTGGCTCAGGAAGGTCGACGACTTCTACCTGAGCGCCTATCCGGTGGCCCGCCATGCGGCCAGCCTGGCCCCCCTGCCCGAAGAGCTGGCGCCCGGGATCCCCTCGCTGGACAGCCTGGGGTTCGAGCGCACCAACCTGCACGAGCTGAAGCTGGGCGCCGGCGAGAGCGGCGCGCAGGCCCTGCTCGACGATTTCCTGCCGCGCATGGAGCGCTACGGCAGCACCCGCGACTATCCCTCGCTCAAGGGGCCGAGCTACCTGTCGATGCACCTGCGCTTCGGTACGGTGTCCATCCGCCGGCTGGCACGCGAGGCGCTCACGCGCAGCCGGCTCGGTTCGCGTGGCGCGTCGGTCTGGCTGTCCGAGCTGATCTGGCGGGATTTCTACCACCAGGTGCTGCACCACCACCCGCAGGTGGTCGACGCGAGCTTCAAGCCGGCCTACGACCGCATCAAGTGGGAACACGGCAAACACGCCGACGCGCTGTTCGCCGCCTGGTGCGAAGGCCGCACCGGCTATCCCCTGGTCGATGCGGCCATGGCGCAGATCAACCAGACCGGCTACATGCACAACCGCCTGCGCATGGTGACGGCGAGTTTCCTGGTGAAGGACCTGGGGATCGACTGGCGCCGGGGCGAACGGTATTTCGCCCTGCACCTCAACGACTACGACCTGGCGGCCAACAACGGGGGCTGGCAGTGGGCGGCGTCCAGCGGCTGCGACGCGCAGCCCTACTTCCGCATCTTCAACCCGGTCAGCCAGAGCGAGAGGTTCGACCGCGAGGGCAAGTTCATCCGGCGCTACCTGCCGGTGCTGGCGGGCCTGTCGGACAAGGCCATCCATGCGCCCTGGACCGCCGACCCCCTGGAGCTGACGGCCGCCGGCGTGGTGCTGGGCGGCAACTACCCGCGGCCGGTGGTGGCACACGACGAGGCCCGGGCCCGCACCCTGCAGCGTTATGCGGTGGTCAACCCGGCCTGAGGCGGTCCCGGGCGGCGATGCCGCCGGCCATCAGAAGAGTTCGACGTCGCCGATCTTCGATTCGTCGTCGAGCAGGCCCCGGGCGACCAGGTCGGCATGGCTTTGCACCTGGTTGCGGCCATGGCCCTTGGCATAGTAGACCGCCTTGTCGGCACGCTCGAAGGCGCCGCTCGGCGTGTCGCTGGGCTTGACCTCGGTGAAACCGATGCTGATGGTGATCTGGCCCACCTGCGGGAACTGGTAGTTGGCGGTGTTGGCGCGCATGCGCTCCAACGCCATGGCCGCGTCCTCCTCGGAGGCGCAGCGCATCAGCACCACGAATTCCTCGCCGCCGAAACGATACAGCCGGTCGTGGAAACGGAAGCTGCTGCGCATCAGGCGTGACAGCAGCAGCAGCACTTCGTCGCCGATCAAGTGGCCGAAGGTGTCGTTGACCGACTTGAAGTGGTCGATGTCGATCAGCCCCAGCCAATGGCGGTGGCCCATGGCCAGGTGGCGGCGGCCATCGACCGAATCGGGATCGGGCGGAGGGAGGCTCGCCGGGAGGGTGCTGGTGGCCTTGAGAAAGCTCTCGTCGAAGGTCTTGCGATTGAGCAGCCCGGTGAGCGTGTCGCGCTCGCTGTAGTCGAGCAGGCCCTGGAAATTGCGGTAGATCCGCATGATGCTGCCGATCATGCGCTGGGACTCGTCGCTGAGCGGTGTGCGGGTCTCGATCTCGACCACCCCCACCACCTCGCGATCGGTGCTGACAGGGAAGATGCTGAGGGTGAGCTGCTCCCCGGGCAAGGACACCACCGTCGTCTTGCCCGACAAGGCCTGCACGCGGGCCGGGAACTGGTCGAGCAGCGGCAGGCTTTCGACATCGACCCAGACCGCATCGGCGGTGGCCGCCACATCGTCGGCCCCCAGGCGCGCCCGGGTGATCCAGCGTTGCTGGGACTCTTCGCCCACCACCCGGTAGATGGTGACGGACTGGGGCTGCAACAAATCCTTCAACGCACCCGCGAGCGTGACATCGAGGATGTCACGGTCGCGAAAGCCGGTCATTTCGGCCAGGTGGTCAACGAGTTGAGACATTCTTCCAGTTCGCGGCCCAGTCGAGCCGGGCGAGAATCATGCGGTTTCGGTGGGTACCACGGTATAGCGGCCAATCAACGACAACAAGTCTTCCTCAGAATAGGGCTTGCCGAGGTAATGGTCTACACCGAGTTCGGCAGCGTAGTCACGGTGCTTCTGTGCAATGCGCGACGTGATCATGATAATCGGCAAGTCGCGCAAACGGGCATCCCCTCGAATATTGCGTGCCAGGTCGAAACCGTCCATGCGAGGCATCTCGATGTCGCTCAGCACGACATGCGGACGCTCCTCGGCCAGCCGCTCCATCGCCTCGATGCCGTCCTTGGCCAGCACGACCCGGAAACCCTCGCGCACCAGCAGCCGCTGGGTGACGCGGCGCACGGTCAGGGAGTCGTCGACCACCAGCACCGTCGGCGCGGTCTGCACGCCCTCTTCCACCGAGGCGGCGGTGTCGGACACGACCGGGGCCAGGCGCGCGGCCTGGGTGGCGGCACGGGCCGTTTCGCCATACAGGGTCGCCAACGCCACCGGGTTGTAGATCAGCGCCACGGCACCGGAAGCCAGCAAGGTCATGCCGGCCAGGCCAGGCAGGCGCGACAGCTGGGGCCCCAGGTTCTTCACGACCACTTCCTGGGTGCCCAGCACTTCGTCGACGTGCAAGGCAATGCGCTGCTGCGCACTGCGCACCACCACGACCGGGCGGGTGCGGCCGGTTTCCTGGCTCACCGGGGCCTGCTGCAGCAAGGCGCCCAGCCAGAAGAACAGCAGCGAGCGATCACCCAGCGTGTAGTGCCCCGAGGCATAGGAGGCCTCGAGCTCCTCGGCCTTGGCGCGGCGCACGATCTCGATCAGGGTGGCGGGCACGGCCACCACGGTCGAGGCACAGCGCAGCATCACGACCTGGGTCACCGCGGTGGTCAGCGGCAGCACCAGCTTGAAGCTCGTGCCCTGGCCCATGGCCGTCGCAGTTTCGATGCGGCCGCCCATGGCGTTCACCTCGGAGCGCACCACGTCCATGCCCACCCCGCGGCCGGACAGCTCGGTCACCGTGTCGGCGGTGGAGAAACCCGGGGTGAAGATGAGGTTGGCCAGTTCGCCGTCGCTGTACTCGGCGCCCGGCTGCAGCAGGCCCATGTGGAGGCCCTTGGCGCGGATGCGCGGCAGGTTCAGGCCGGCACCGTCGTCGCGGAACTCGACCCCGACTTCGTTGCCTTCCTGGTGCAGCACCACCACGATGCTGCCGGCGGCATCCTTGCCCGCGGCGGAGCGCTGCTCGGGCGATTCGATGCCGTGGGTGACGCAGTTGCGCAACAGATGCTCGAAGGCCGGGGTCATGCGCTCCAGCACGCCGCGGTCGATTTCGATCGAGCCGCCGACGATGTCGAGCCGGACCTGCTTGCCGGTTTCCTTCGCCGCCTGCCGCACCACCCGGTAGAGACGGTCCGACTGGCTCTCGAATTCGACCATGCGGGTGCGCAGCAGGTCGTCCTGCAGGTCGCGGGTGAGCCGCGCCTGGGCGGCCAGCTCGTCTTCCGTGGTTTCCAGCGTGCGTTGCAGGGTCCGTTGCACCGTGGCCACGTCGTTGACCGACTCGGCCATCATGCGGGTCAGTTCCTGGAAGCGCGTGAAACGGTCGGACTCCAGCGGGTCGAAGGTCTCATGGGCCGCCTTGGCCGCTTCCTGGCGCGAGATCATCTGCGTCTCGGCCTGGAACTCGATGTCGCGCAGCTGGACGCGCAGACGCTCCAGGTTGTCCGTCAGGTCGCGCAGGGAGCCGCGCATGTTGGCCACCTCGGCCTCGATCCGCGAGCGGGTGATGCTGACCTCGCCGGCCTGGTTGACCATGCGTTCGAGCAGCGGCCCGCGCACGCGCACCGGCGCGTGGGACACACCGGCCGCCTGCTGGTTCACGACCACCGGGTCGTTGGGATCGGCGGCGAAACGCGACCAGTCGACATCGGCCAGCGCCGTGCGCGAAGGGGTGTCGGACGCCGCCGGCTGCTCGGCCGCGATCGCCGCGATGGCCTGCACCGGGACCGGTTCGAGCACGGGCAGGGCCGGCGGCAGGTCGGCCAGCGCCAGCGGCGGCGCCACGGGCGGCGCGGGTTCGAGCAGCAGGTCGACCGAAGCCGTCGGCGCGTCCAGCGCCACGGCCGCTTCCTCGTAGGCCTGGGCATCGCGGGCGCGCAAGGCCTCGAAGGCGGCCGACAAGGCGTCGGCGCGCGACTGCAGCTTCTCGACATCGGCTGCGCTGACGCTGGCTTGTGCGAGCAGGTGCTCGATGCCGGTCTCGAGCCGGTGGGCCATTTCGCCCATGCGCATGGCGCCCGCCAGGCGGGCCCCACCCTTCAAGGTGTGCAAGGTGCGCATGCAGGCCGCGGCCGGACCGTTGTCGGCCGGGCGCCGCGCCCACTCGCGCAGGCTGCCGGCCAGCTCGGGCAGCAATTCGCCGGCTTCTTCCTCGAAGAACGGAAACAATTCGGCATCGACGGCATCGACGGCGTCCAGGTCTTCGTCGGTGTCGTCGGACACGTCGGACACCTCGGCACGCACCGGCGTGAGCAGCGGGCTGTCGGCCACCAGCGGAGTGAACGCCTTGAATTCGGCCTGGCCCAGGCCCGCGGGCTGGGTGTGCAGGTCGCCGAAGCCGGTCTCCGGTGCGGCCGCGGCCTCGGCCTCGGCTTCGGGTGCCTGGACCGGCTGCGCGGCCGCCACGGGCACCACGGGCTGCGGGAGCACCTGGCCCAGGCTGCCCGGACGGGTGTCCTGGACCGAGTCGAGCGGCAGTACCGGAGCCAGGTCGGCGGCGGGGTCGGGCTGCTCGAGCGGCACCGGCAGTTCGTCCTCTTCCTGCGGCGCAGCCTCGTCGACCGCCGCATTGACGAGTTCGAGGCGGCGCACCGAGCTGATCTCGTGCTCGGCCAGGCGCTCCAGCAGCTCGGGCGAAGGCGACTTCAGGAAACCGGCGGCGAACTGGTGCAGCAGCCGGCGGATTTCCTCGGCGGCATCGACGAACAGCCGGGCTTCATCGGGCGTACCGGTGCCGATGGCCTGCGAGCGCATCAGCGCGTGCTCGAGCTGGCGCGCGAGCTGCGACAGGTCGGCAAAACCCACGGTGGCCGAATTGCCGGCCAGCGAATGGGCCTGCGCGATCGGCACCTCGCCGACCGGGCGATGCAGCTCCATGGCCCACTCGGCGATCTCGGTGGTCAGCTTGCGCGACAACTCGTCGGCTTCGTTGAGGTAGATGTTGAACAGCGGGATGCCGATGCGCAACGGGCCGACCACCTTGACCTGGTCGTCGTCGGAGAACGGCGCCACTTCGGGCGCGGCCACCTCTTCGGCCACCTCTTCGGCCACCGTGGGCTGCGGTTCGGCGGCGGCCTCGGGCAAGGGAGCCGGTTCGGCGATCTCGGGCAGGGCGCCGGTGTCGGCCGCGGCGGGTTCCGGAGCCGCCGGCGGGAGCAGCTCGGTCGAGACCTCGAGGCCGAACATGTTGGCGTCGAGGTCGAATTCGACCAGCTCGACCGACTCGGCGGTCATGATCTCGGGCTTGCTGTCGAAGCCGGGCTCGCCCGCGGGAATGGCGTCGTCCGGCGACGCGACGGGATCGGCCGCGACCGGTGCCGCGGGTTCGGCATCCAGCGACAGGTCGAGGCTCGCGGGCGCTGCCTGCGCCGGCTCGGCCACGGCGGCCGGCGCGTCGAAGGCGCTGAGATCGAGGTCGAAGGACGGTTCGGGCAAGCCGGCGGGTGCCTCCGGCGCCGACAGCGCCTGGGTCGGCTCCAGCACCGACAGATCCGCTGGCGCCTGCTCGAACGAGAAGGTCATCAGGCCGAGGTCGTCCACGGGCGCAGGGGCTGCAACCGGTGCCGGGGCAGCGGCGGGCGCCTCCACCGGCACCCCGGCCAGCGGCGCCGCGGCGCCGGGCTGGATCGAAGGCACGGCCTCGCCGCGGGTGAAGGCCTCGGCGGCGGCCACCAGGGGCGCGGCGCGGAAGCTGCCCGACTGCTGGGCCGCGATCGCCTCGACCCAGTCGCTCAGGTAGTCGAGCGCGGCCGCGGAGAAGTCGATCAGTCCGGGCGTGGCCGCCTCCTGGCCGGCCAGCCAGGTGTTGTACAGCTGCTCGCAGGCCCAGGCGCCATCGCCGAATTCCTTCAGCCCGACCATGCGCGAGCTGCCCTTGAAGGTGTGGAAGGCGCGGCGCAGCGTGGTCAGCTGTTCGAGGTCGGAAGGCGACTCGCCCAGGCGGGCCAGGGCCGTGCGCGCCTCGACGACCTTCTCGCGGGCTTCTTCCAGGAAGATCTCGCGGATCTCGGGGTCGTCGCCCAGATCGTCGGCCGACGCAGCGGCGGCAGGCGTGGCCGGCAGCGGCGGCTGGGGCTTGGGCGGCGCCGGCAGGGGCTCGAGGGCGACCGGGTCGCCGGCCGTCGAGACGAAGTCGGCCAGGGCCTCGGACAGCTGCTCCCGCACCTCGATCACGGCGGGCTCGCCGATGGCCTGTTCGATCGCATTCTGCGCCTGGGCCACGGTGGCCACGAGCCCCGGCTGGTCGGCCAGTTCGGCCTCGTGCGCGAAACGTTCCAGGTCGCGCGAGAGTTCGTCCAGCGGCATCTGGTCGCTGGCGGCGGCCTCGGACAAGGCCTGGGCCTGTTCGAGCAGGCGCGGCTCCACCGGCGCCTGCGGCACGCTGAGGTTGGTGGCCTTGCGCGCGGCGGCACTGCGCCCCATCAAGGGGCTGAGGGTCCCGCTTTGCGGATCGAAGACGAACAGCGACTTGGCGACCTGCGGCTGCGAGGCCAGCATGTCGATCAGGAAACCGAGCGCGCCCAGGTTGCCGGCCAGGCGGTCGAAGGCGCCGGACTGCAGCGCCTGCTGCGCGTCGGTGGCGGCCGACACCAGGCCTTCGACATCCTCGCGCATGCGCAGCAGCGCCTGGCCGGCCTGGTCCATGCCCAGCACGGACAACACGCCACGCATGGAGGCGAGCTGGCCCGGCACCGGGATGAGCACATCGCGCGACTCGGGGCTGCGGAAGAACTGGTCGATCTGTTTCTCGATTTCCGACAGCGAGGCGCGCAGCTCCTGCACCACGCTGCCCATGGTCTGGCGATCGGAGACGCGGCGGTAGAGCTCCTCCATCCAGGCTTCGAGCGGATCGGGGGTCTGGCCCGCGCGCACGCCGGCCACCCGCTGGGCGAGGCGGCTCACCCGCTGGCCTTGCTCGGGATGGTCGAAATCGGCGTCCTCCAGCGAGGACTCGAGGTACAGCACGCTGGTCGCCACCTCCATGGCGAGCGGGGCCTGCGGCGCCGCTCCGCTTTGCTGGGTGTGCAGGACGGCCTGCTGGAGCTCCTCCGCCAGCTGCTCGCCGTTCGGATACAGGCGCCTGAGCGAATCGCCCACCAGCGAGAACTGCTCGGCCAGGCCGCCGAGGCGATGCATCTCGCCGCCGGCCACGCCGGACCAGGCGTCCTTGGCGCTGCCCACACGTTTCTTGGCCTGGACGATCCAGGCCGGATCGAAGCGGCCGAGACGGCTGACCTCGTAGTCGACCGGCTGGTGGCTGCCCAGGTCATAGGCCTGGCGCACGGCCTTGAGCCGCACCGCGAGCTGGCCCGAGCGCGGCTGCGCGCTCTGCGCGCAGAAGAACAGCAGGTCCTGCGCGAGGCGTTCGGACACCTCGGTCTCGCCCCGCTCGAAGATGCGCACCTGCGCCAGCAGCCGCGAGGCGATGCGCTTGGTGAAGACGTCGTTGCGCAGCAGGCCGAGCGCCTGGCTTTCGAAGAAGGCGGCGGCGAGTTTCCACAGGGTGGCGGCGGGCAGATCGGCCGCACCCGCCCCCAGGCCGGCGCAGACTTCGCTCATGATGGCGGCGGCCGGCATCATCTGGCCGCGCATCATCTGCAGCATCTGCTGCTCCATCATGGCGCGGGCCGAGGCATCGGGTGCGCGCGGCGTGGCGCCGGCTTCGGAGGGCACCTCGCGCCAGCGCCAGTCGACGCTCCACAGGTCGGCCGGGTGCACGCGGTCGGCACCGGCCACCGTCTGGACCGCCTGGTAGCGCGGGAACAGCGCCAGCGCCGACATCGGCTTGCCCGCCAGCAGGCGCTGCAGGTAGTCGAGCAGGGCAAAGGAGGCCTGCTCGATGACATCGACATCGGCCGAGGTCATCTTCTGCGGCTTGAGCACGAAACGCTTGACCGCCGCCTCGCTCGCGCGAAGCACGCATGCCACGGCCGGCAGGCCGACCAGCTCGAGGGCGCCCACGCCCTGGTGGATCTGCTGGTGGGCGGTGCGCAGCACCGACGGGTCGACGGCGTCGACGTCGGAGCCCACCGCGGACTCGGATTCCTTGACGAAACGGCGCAGGGCCTTGTGCGCGGCCTCGAGCGAGCGCCTGAGTTCGTCTTGCACCCATGCCAGGGAACTGAGGTCGTCCGTCGTTTCGTGGGTATCGCTCATCGTGGCCTGCGTGCGGTGGCTGTCCATCCGGTGCCCTGTATCAAATCAAGCGATCTTGAACCGTGCCACCGATTGCTTCAATTCCTCGGCGGTTCGGGACAGTTCACGCACCATCTGAGCGGTGGAGCGCGTGCCCTCGCCGGTCTGTTCGGTCACCGCGAAAATGTGCTGGATGTTGGCGGCCACCACGTTGGCCGATTCGGCTTCGCGCAGCGCCTGGTTCGAAATCTGTCCGATGAGGTCGGCGAGCTGGCGCGACACGCGGTCGATGTCGCCGAGCGCGCTACCTGCCGCGTCGGACAGCCGGGTTCCTTCCACCACCCCCTGCGTGGAGCGTTCCATGGCGCCCACCGCGTCCTGGGTGTCGGTCTGAATGGTCTTCACCAGGGCCGCGATCTGCCGCGTGGCGTCGCCGGAGCGTTCGGCCAGCCGCTGCACTTCCTCGGCCACCACCGAGAAGCCCCGGCCCGCTTCACCGGCGGAGGCGGCCTGGATGGCGGCGTTCAGGGCCAGCACGTTCGTCTGTTCGGTAATGTCGGAAATCAGCTCGGTGATTTCGCCGATCTCCTGCGAGGACTCGCCCAGGCGCTTGATCCGCTTGGAGGTTTCCTGGATGTGGTCGCGGATGGAGTTCATGCCGCCGATGGTGTTCTGCACCGCGGTCAGGCCGGATTCGGCGGCCAGCAGCGATTGGCGCGCCACCTGGGCAGTCTGCTGGGCCTGGGCGGACACCTCGTTGATTCGACCGGCCATCTGCAGCACCGACTCGCCGGTTTCGCGGATCTCGCGCAGCTGTTCGTCGGAGGCGGCGAGCAGTTCGGTCGAGGTGGCTTCCACCTGCTGGGTCGTCTCGGTCACCCGGCCCACCGTGCCCTGCACCTGGGACACCAGGGTGCGCAGCTCTTCCACCGTGTAGTTCACCGAGTCGG
>CBIHOH010000057.1:0-29452 GCA_966211755.1 uncultured Rhizobacter sp.
CCAGCGCCAGAGGAATGTATTGCGTGCCGTTCACCGGCGCCGGCGTGAAGCTGGCGGACACGGTGGAGGCCGCGTTCAGTGTCACCGTGCAGCTGCCGGTGCCGCTGCAGCCCGCACCCGACCAACCGCTGAAGGTATAGCCGGCGGCAGGGGTCGCGCTCAGGGTGAGCACGCTGCCGGCGCTGAACGATGCGGTACAGGTGCCGCCGCAGGAGATGCCCGCCGGATTGGACGTGACGGTGCCGGAACCGCTGCGGGTGATGGTCAAGCCGTAGCTGCTGACCGGCGACCCGGTATCCGGCGTCGGGGTCACCACGTTGGTGCTGGCGATGAAGTTCGCCCGCACCGACATCGGTGCACTCATCTTCAGGCTGCAGCTTTGGGTGCCGGTGCAGGCGCCGCTCCAGCCGCTGAAGGTGTAGCCGGACGCCGCCACTGCATTCAGCACGACATCGGTGCCGGTGGTGAGGGCGGCCGAGCAGGTGCTGCCGCATGCGATGGCGCCCGAGACGGAATTGACCGTCCCCGAGCCGGAGCGGGTCACGCTCAGCAACTGCGTGCTGGGTGCGACCGTGGTGAAGTTGGCGGTGACCGTGGTGGCGGCCGACAGCACCACCGAGCAGCTGCCGGTGCCGCTGCAGGCGCCGCCCCAGCCGCTGAAGGTGCTGCCGCTGGCGGGCGTGGCCGTCAGCGTGACCGCCGTGCCCGGCGTGCCGTAGGACGAGCACACCGTGCCGCAGTTGATGCTGCCGCCGCCAGACGTCACCACCCCGGAGCCGACACGGTTCACCGACAGGAGCAGCCAGGTCGGCGTATTGGCGACGAACTTGGCCGAGACGCTGGTATTGGCGTTCATGCTCACCGAGCAGGTGCCGGTGCCGGTACAGGCGCCGGTCCATCCGGCGAAGGTGTAGCCGGTCGACGGGGTCGCGGTCAGCACGACGGCCCTGCCGGCGGGATAGGTTTCGCTGCAGTCGGCGCCGCAGGCGATGCCGGTGGCGGTGACGTTGCCGGAACCCACCTTGGCGACCGACAAGGTGTAGGTGATGGGCGCGAACTGGGCCACGGCGCTCTGGTTGGCCGACATGCTCACGCTGCAAGTGGTGGCGGTGCCGGTGCAAGCGCCCGTCCAGCCCAGGAAACGGTAGCCGGCATCGGGCGTGGCGGTGAGGTTGAAGGTGGAGCCGCTCGGCACGGTCTCGGAGCAGTCGGTACCGCAGTCGATGCCGCTGGTGGCGGACTTGATGCGGCCCTTGCTCACGACGGCGGTGGTCAGCGTGTACTTGACGACCTGGGCCGCCAGCGCCGGAGCGAAGTTGGCCGACACCCGGGTCAGGCCGGCCAGCGTGACGACGCAGGTGGGCGAGCTGCCGCTGCAGGCGCCGCCCCAGGAAGAGAAGACCTGACCGGCCGCCGGTGTCGCCACCAGCGTGAACTCGGAGCCCGCCGGCCAGGTGTCGTTGCAGTCACCCGGGCAATTGATGCCGGCAGGGGTGGAAGTGACGCTGCCGCTGCCGCTGGCGATGCTGGCGTACAGGGTGTATTTCGGCGGAACGGCTGCCGCGAAGGTGGCGGTGACCGCGCGGTCGGAGGACATGGGCACGGCGCAGGTGCTGCCCGTGCAGCTGACGCCGCTGACGCTCCAGCCGGTGAAGGTGTAGCCGGTCGCCGGCACCGCCGTCAGGCTGGCGACGCTGCCCGCCGCCAGGCTGGCGTGGCAGGTGCCGGCGGTGCAATCGACGGCCGCCGGGTCGATGGTGACGTGGCCCGCGCCAGCCGGGCCGGCCAGGGTGAGGTCGAGGCCGTAGCTGGCGGCAGCCGCGGTTTCGGTGAAGGTGGCGGACACGGTGGTGGCCGTCTTGAGGTCGACCGTGCAGTCAGCCGTGTCGGTGCAGCCGGCCGGCGCGTTCCAGCCCACGAAGGTGTAGCCCTCGGCCGGCGTCGCCACCAGCGTGACCTGGCTGCCTTCCGGGTAGGTGCCGCTGCAGGCCGTGCCGCAGTCCAGGCTCTTGCCGGCGGAGCTCGCCGTGACGGTGCCGTTCTCGACGTTGCGCTGGATGGTCAACTCGGTGCTGCCGGCAGGGCTGGGTTCCGCCTGGGTCGTACTGCTGCCGCTGCCGCCGCCGCAGGCAGCCAGCGCCAGCGAGACGAACAGAGGTGAAATCCGGAAAAGGTAGTTCATGACTCTCAATCACATCAATGGCTTTTCAGCCGACCTAGGCCAAGGGAGAGACTTGCACCGACAAGACACTCAGGAGCGCCGGTCACATTGGTAAAAGTTTCAATAGAACCGGCGAACTGCCCGTGTCCTTGCCCGATGGGGCGATTCTGCGGGGAGCCCGCTACCCGCTTGTGTCAGGATGTCCGGCCCACGAGGCCCCAGCGCCTCGGGCGCGTGCGAAATTCAGCCCGCTGGACTTGACAGCGTTTTTGTTTTTCGTGCGGAAGTGCCTGGTTTTCGGCCCCATATCTCCCGACAAGGGCCGGCTCCCGCCAAAGTTGAGGCCTGAAATCGGTGCTTTTCCGCGCTTCCCCGCAGCGCATGTCATGGCAGTGCGCTATTAGGGGGATCGCGTACAAGGCCTGCAAATCGCAGCCATGTTGTTACAAATCAGCACGAATGCGGAAACAAGTTCGGCGGTCGACGCCGTTGCAGGCCGGGAAATCGGCCCTGCTCCGGCACCGATGGCCGCTGACTCACCAAGTCCGACGGATGCAACGGCTCAACGCCTCCTTCGAGGCGGCGCGGCGAACGCAGGTCGACCCGCCGTGGCCGGGGAAGTCAGCGCTTGCCGCCTTCGTCGTACATGGAGATCAGCTCGCCGATGACGGCATCGAGCCCGTAGCGTTCGGTCACCCGCGCGCGCGAGCGCTGCCCCATGCTGCGAGCCAGCTCGCGGTCGGCGAGCAGGGTGACCAGGGCGCGGGCCATGGCGGACGCATCGCCGGCCGGCACGAGCAGGCCGTTGTCGCCTTCGAACACCAGGTCGACGTTGCCGCTGATCTGGGTGGCGGCCACGGGCAGCCCAGACGCCATGGCCTCCAGCACGGAATTGGGCATGCCTTCCTGGAAGGACGGCTGCGCATAGACATAGCCGCGGGCATGCACGGCGGGAACGTCATCGACCGCCCCGAGGAAATCGATGCTGTCCTCGATCCCGAGTTCACGCGCACGGGCCAGCATGCCCTCGGCCTCGGGACCGTCGCCGGCGATCACCAGCCGGGCGTCGATGGTCTTGCGCACCTCGGCCCAGGCGTCCAGCAGCACATAGACGCCCTTGACGGTCCTCAGGCGCCCCACGTACACCGCGCAGGGCGGTCCGCTGTAGGGCTCCTTGCCGTTGAAGCGGTCGGTGTCGACCGCGTTCGGCACCATCCGCAGCATCGAGGCCGGATAACCGGCCTGGAGTGCCATGTCGCGGGTGAACTCGCTGATGCACTGCACGTAGTCGATGCGCTTGACCCCCCAGTTGAGCGCGCGGATGAAGGGTTTGTGCTGGATGGCGGGATCGAGCAGGCCGCCCTCGAACTCCCAGGCGCCGGTGATCTTGATGGCCACCGGCATCGCCAGCAGCGGACGCACCAGGCCGGCCACCGCGGCCAGGATGTGCACGGTGTGCACATGGATGGCATCGAACGACTTGCGGTGGCGGATCAGCCACAGCGCGAATCGCATGCACAGCAACAGCGAGCCCCACTTGCGGATATGCGGGTAGCGAATGCGTTCGACCGGCGTGCCATCGACGATTTCGAAGGGCAGGTCGTCCTTGCGCAGCAAGGGCGCGAGGATGTGGACCTGATGGCCGCGCTGGCGGAATGCCTTGGCCAGCAGTTCGACCTGGCGCTCGGCTCCGCCCAGGGCCGGGTAGACGCTGTCGACGACCAGCAGGATGCGCCGGCCGGCGCGCTTGGCGCTGGGCACGAGCGCCAGCTCCGGCGATGGCAGGGATGCGGTGTTCTTACTGAGCGTCATGCGACGCCTCCGATACTGAAAAATCTGCGGTGAAACGTTGCGCCATCCATCGCTCCAGCAGCTCCGTGGCATGGACCTTGGACGCTTCGAAGTGGAATTCGTGGCTGCCTTGCGGCACGAGCTGGATGGAATAGCTGTCGCTGGCCATGCGGCCCTTGAGTTCGCGTGCCAGGAAGGTGCTTTCGAATTCGAGCCAGCGATTGTCCGATGAACCGAAGATCATCAGATGTGGAATATTCGAGGTTTGGAGCTGGCGGAAGCTTTCGATGAACAGGGGATTTTCATCATCGAGATAGGCCGACTTCGCGTTCGAGGCCCGCTCGCCGCCCTGCCCCAGCGCGCTGCGCAGCGTGCGGCTGATGCCGCGGAAGTCGCTCTCGCCCCTCAACACGCGCGCCCAGGCATCGGTGGAAAGCAGTTTGCGCACGTAGTTGCCGACCCGGCGCCGGGCGATGCGTGCGCTGGGCAGGGGCCGCGCGGCGGGCGCCACATAGGGCACCACCGGCAGGCCCATGGACACCACGCCCTGGACCAGGGCCGGGGCGCGGGCGGCCGCGAGCACGCCGGTCACGGCACCTCCGCACAGGCCCAGCAGCACCACCCTCTCGGCGCCCAGCCGTTCGCGCAAGGCGGCGACCCCGAGCAGCACATCGTCGACAAACAGGCCCGACTCGACTTTCGCCCCCAGCTCCTCGGCTTTTTCGGCCGACAAGCGGCCGTCGCTCTCGCCCACCCCGAGCGGATCGAGCCTCAGCGCGTGGCAACCCAGCTCGGACAGCCGCCGGGCAAAGCGGACATTGAGCAAATGCGAGCCTGCCCGGTACTTGAGCCCCGAGGGCAGCAGCAGCACGGCCGTGCCGTTGAAGCAGGCCGCGCGGCTGAGGATGCCGCGTCGCACCAGCCCGTCGGGCCCGGAGACCTCGAAGGCGGACTCGTTCATCGTGCGCCCTCCGGCCGATGCGGCGCATTCGGGCCGCCCACCACCGCGATACTCATGGCACGAAGCTCATCCGACAACTCCCAGTAACAGCCGAGATTGTCCCAAAATGTAGGCGCGGTGGACGCATGCAGCCGGAGCCGGGGCAGCGCCGACAACTCCTCCAAGGCGGGCGGCATGCCCCGCGCACGGTTTCGCGGCACGTGGATGATGTCGACCTCGGCGGCCACCTGACCCAGCAGGTCCGCCAGCTGGAGCTCGCCCAGCGGGCCGGACAGGCCCAGTCCCAGCTCATGCCCCAGCACGCTCACCAGCTGGCCGCGCTGCAACTGCTCGCGCAGCACCGCCCGCGGTTCGGTCACCTTGTTGAAGCAGGCCAGCTGGGTGGTCATGTGGGCACGCAGGCATTCGTCGAAATATTTGCCGCCGTCGAGCACCGGTTCGATCAGCACCAGCCGCCGCGCGCCCACCCGCCGGGCCGCGGCGGCGGCCAGCAGGGCACCACCGCGCAGCGCCAGCAGGTTGACACCGACCTCGCCCGGACAACGCTGTTTCGCGAAGGCCACGGCGGCGGCGATGTCGTCGATCCAGTCCTGCAGGCGAACCGTCCCGATGTGGCCGGCGCTGTCGCCCTGCCCTTCGTAGTCGAAGCGCATGACCGTCTGCCCGCAGCCCGCGAGCGCAGCGGCCAGCTCGACCCACGGGCGCGCGGCGAAGGTGGCCTCCTCGAGCAAGGCATTGCACATCACCCAGACCTGCGAGGACGCCCCGCCGGGGCTGTCGTGCAGGGCGTAGTAGAGCGCCTGGCCCCGATGATTGTCGAAGTGCCCGCGCTCCATCGCGCCGAGCCCGCGCGTGCGGGAAGGAGAATCAGAATCAAAGGATGCGAGGTTCACGGAAAACCCGGGTTGGATGAGGTCGGTTTCAATCAATGAGCCTGCCGCCTTGAACGGGGCCGCCGATGGGTGACGGGGTTTTGCTTGGCCCGCAGGGTAGCGCGAACTCGGCCGGATGACCACACCGCGGTGCCGCCTCGCCGGACCGGGCCGACTCGGGTGTCGAATGTCGCCGATACGGGAGGGGCCGTCATTCCTCCAATCGGGGGGAACGGATCAATTCGCCGGCAGCGGCGCGCGCGGTGCCTTCTTCAGGGGCACCCCGTTGAACAGCAGTCGCAACAGCGACGACTTCGAGACGATGAACTGGTGGATGAGCAGGCTGAGCGTGGTGGCGCAGACCACGATGATGAGCAGGCTGGGGAGCACCGGCACGCGCAGGTTGATCAGGACGATGCCGAAGCAGATGACCAGCAGGTGATGGAACAGATAGATCGAATAGGACGCCCCGGCCAGCAGGTCGCCGTATTTCGAGCGGCGGGTGAAGACACGCGCGAACACCCAGAAGCACAGGGCCACCGACGCCCACGACACCAGCTCGGTGACATACAGCATCGCGCCACGGACCGGCATCGAGGGCTCCGGGATGGCGCCGAGGAACTTCGAGGCGACCAGGGCAGCGACCAGCAGCCCGCTCGCCATCAGCGGCGACATCTCGCAAAAGGCGGTGAACAGTCTCTTGTTCGCGGCCAGCACCACGCCGAACACATAGAACGGCAGGTAGTCGAGCAGACTGTAGACACTCAGGAAACCGAGGAAGCGCTGGTACACGGGCACGCCGAGACGGTCCAGCATCGGCATCACGGGCCCCCAGACAGCCAGCAGCAGCATGAACACCAACGGATGCTGCCGCCCGAGCCACGCCAGCCGCTGGCGCAATGCGGCCGCCGCCGGGCCTGTCGCCAGCATGGCCAGAGCGGCCGCGATCAGGGCATAGACCAGCAGGTTGATCAGGAACCACAGATGGGACACCCACTCTCCGCTCACCACGAAACGCCGGAAATCGAAGGGCTCGCCAAAACCCGTCCTGGACAGCACCCACTGCTGCAGCACATTGAGGGTGAAACCCACCACCAGCAGCGGGATCAGCAGCCGGGTCAGGCGATCCTTCAGCACACTGCCGGGGGTGTAGCGCAACAGCGAGACCACGAAGAAGAACCCGGACACGACGAAAAACGCCGGCATGCGGAACGCATGGACGATCTCGACCAGCACCGCGGCCGCGACGGACGAGTTTTCGCTCCAGATCTTCCAGCCGTGGTCCGGATTGAAGATCTGGGAGGCGTGCAGGAGCACACCGAGAACCATGAGGATGCCCCGCATGGAATCGAGAAAGAAGATGCGGCTGGACGTGGTGGACGGGGGCGTGCTCATCGGGTGTTCAGGGTCGTTGAAGGCCGGCAGGCGCGAGGACTCGCCCCGCCTCGGCCTGCAGCAGGTGGACAGGAAAAGAGGGCCGCATCAGCGCGACCGGGACGGCAGCTCGACCACATAGGTATCGACGCTGGCACTGCCATGCCAATCGCTGGCGAAGAGCATCCGCGTCCCCGAGGGGCTGATCGTCACATGGGGTTCGGCCCAGTATTTCTGCGGGCTGTCGCGGCCCATCGAGTGATGGTGCGCGACCCGGCAGAAGCTGCCTTTGTCGATGTTGGCGAGCGCGATCTCCTGGTCGAGATACTTCTCTCCCCCGGGTTTGCCGACCATCGAGACCGCCACCCAGCCGGGATTTCGCACGGCCACCGCGGAGACATGCGAGCCGGTGCGTGGATAGCCATGCCCTTTGTCGGGGCCGATCACCACCGACACGGCGCCGGTGGCGAGGTTCTCCACCACCAGGTTGCCGAACGGCTTGACGTCGAACTGGGAGCTCACCAGCGCGTCGCCCCCGCCGGCCAGCGGCGCGAGGGTGGCGTGTTCGTTCCAGCGCGACTTGAGCCGCCGCACGGTGGCCAGCTGGTTCGACGGGTCGACGACGAAGGGGCCGCGCACCGCCCGTCGCCCGGAGGGCGCGATCTGCACCCCCGCCGCGTCGTCGTAGGGCAACCAGGTCCCCGGGGTGCCGGTACGCAGGTTGTAGGCCATGGTCATCCCGTTGGGATATTTGCCGTTGCAGCGCAGGCCCACCAGCTCGCTGTTCCAGGCCATGTATTTCGGGTGCCCGAAATCGAACTTGCCGTTGCCCGGCGGACACGGCTCGAAAGTCTGCACGACCTCCTTGGTGGCGGAGGACACGTGGTAGCGGATCAACTGGGGCGAGAGCTTGCCCTTGCCGTCGTAGTTGGACGGGTAGTACAGGACGTCGGGATCGGTCGGGTCCCAGTAGACATGTTCGAGATCGGCCGGCCGGATGTCGAGCTGGCGCAGGAACTTGTAGGTCCGGCCGTCGTACAGCAGGTGCATCGAGCCCAGGCCCGACTTCGAATAGCCGGCCGTCTGGTAAAGGATGAGCAGGGATTCGTCGGCATTCCAGGCCGGTACCGTCGAGTACATCGGCTTGCGCACGCCGAGCTTGCCGGTTTCGGCCTCGACATCGGTGATGCGCGTCACCCGGGTCTTGAACTGCGGGTCGACGAAACTTTCGCCCAGCTTCGGTTTCGCGGGCCGACCCATGGGACGGTCGTCGCGGTCGGCCACCAGGCCGGCGCACAGGTCCTGGGCGGCCTGCGCGGTCCCGCCTGCCGACAGGCTGACCGACAGGACGGCGGCGATCGCCGCCGCCAGGCGACGCCCGGCGGGCGAAGCGCAAGACAATGAGCTCATACTGCCCTCTTGATTCGATAGACCCACAGGCCGACCAGCTCGTGCATCACCGCGCTGGCGCGTTCGAGCGTGCCGTTCGCCGGCACCCAGCCCCGCCAGGTGTGACGTCCGATCTGCCGGAAGCCGACCGGATAAGGTATCAGCTCCAGCCCCAGGCTACGGCCGATCGCCATCGCCCTCGGCATGTGGATGGCGCTGGTCACGAGGTAGACCGGCCCGTGGTGTTCCTTCAGGCGGGACTGCAGCGCCGCCATCTCCGCCTCGGTGTTCCAGGCCTCGCTCAACAAGGAGGTGGCGGCGGCCGGCACACCCATGTCCTGGGCGATGCGGGCGCTGGCCGCGGCGATCGAGCTGTCGGCATCGCCCGGAGGCCCGCCGGTGAAGATCATCCGGCCCCCGGTCCGGCGCCACAGCTGGACCCCGCCGTGAATGCGTTCCCAGCCCATGACATCGTGGCGCACGCGGGTACCGCCCCCCGGCGTGCGCATCTCACCGCTGGAGAGCACGACGATCAGGGTGGCGTCGTCGCGTGCGCGCGGCAGGGCATCGACCTGGTCGCGCGGGCCTTCCAGTCCGGCCAGCAGCAGGTCGGTCGGTCTCGGGACCGACCACAAATAGGCCCAGATCAGCAGCGCGACCCACAGGAAGCGCGAACGCCGCAGCAGCGTGCCCGGCGCGGCGCGAAACGCGAGCACCCCCACCCCCGCCATCAGCACCAGCAGGTGCGCAGTCGTGGGCAGCAGCAGTTCCACCGGGTCGGAGAGGATCATGCGGCGTGCGGCGGCGGGCTCAGCGGGCGAAGGCGAGGTAGACGCGTTCGTCGCCGTCGACCCAGGAGTGGCGCGAGAACAGGCGTTCGACACGCGCGCGCGCCGCGCGCCCGAACGCTTCGTAGCGCCGGTTCTCGAGGATGCGGTTCATCGCCGCGGCCAGCGAGTCGACGTTGGCCGACTCGAACAGGTAGCCGGTGACGTCTTCCTCGACCACTTCGGGGCAGCCGCCGATGCGCGGCAGGATCACCGGCTTGCCGCCGGCCATGGCCTCGCGGGCCGCCAGCGGAAACGACTCGCGGGTGGAGGACAGCACGAACACATCGAGCAGCGAGAGGTAGCTCGGGATGTCGCGCTGCATGCCGGTGAAGATGATGCGACCGTCCAGGCCGGCGTCGGAAGCCTGCTTCTTGACGCCGTCGAGCAGCGGGCCTTCGCCGATGATCATCAGGCGCGCGTCGGGGTTGCCCGCGGACACCTTGGCGAAGGCATCGACCAGGTAGTTGTGACCCTTTTCCTCGGACAGGCGCGCCACGATGCCGAACACATGGTGGCGCGCGGGGTCGATGCCCCAGCGCGCGGCCAGCTCGTGGTTGCGGGGCTGCGGCACGAAGCGGTCGGTGTCGACGCCGCTGTGGATCACCTCCGACTTGCTGGCCGCCAGGCCATGGACCATCAGGCGATTGCGCTCGTAGTGCGACTCGAAGATGACATGGTCGGTGCAGTGCTGCAGGATGCGCCCGCCGTAGCGGAAGTTCTTCGGGTTGTGGATGTTGTGGATGGTGGTGACGATGGGCACGCGCTTGCCGGTGGACTTGCAGCGATAGCCGTAGGGCCACAGCCGCAGCGCGAAGAAGGCGCTGATGGTGGAGCGCACCGACTGGGGCGCGACCATCTCGATGCCCTCCTCGCGCACCACCTTGCGCAGGGCGGCCGCGGCCTTGAACAGGCCGCCCAGGCCCTTGAAGCCGAAGTCGATGTCGACGTGGCGGGCGCCCTTGCTCTTGACTTCCTCGAGCAGCACCCCGGGCGTGGTGGCGACGTAGACGGTATGGCCGCGGCGCGTCATGTCGTCGGAGAGGGTCAGCAGGTCGGACTGCACGCCACCGATGCCAAAGGGCTCGGTCATCAGGTAAAGCAACTTCATACTGGCCTTTTTTTCAATTCGTTCTGGCGGAAAGTGCGGCGGCGCGGGCGAATTTTCGCCGGCGCCGCAGGTGGAGCAAGGCATGGACGGGGTCGTAGCCGCCCTTGAGCTTGACCGCCAGGTCCCAGGGGCTGTCGGCATCGGTCATCTCGGTGCGGTGGAGCAAGGCGCGCGGTGTGTCGCTGCGGTTCAGGCCCGGCGCGACCGTGACCGCGCCGGCATAACCCGAGCGCTCGACCAGTTGCGCCTCGCGCTCGGTCACGTCGCCCGAGGGGTAGCAGAAGAAGGCCACCTCGCGCCCGATCTCGCGCGCGATGCGGGCCCGGCTGGCCGCCGTTTCCTCCAGGGCCGCCGCCTCGGGCAGGCGCGACAGGAAGGGATGTGTCAGCGTGTGCGAACCGATGGTGATGCCCGGCTGTCCCGCGAGCAGGCGCACTTCGTCCCAGGTGAGGTGCAGGCGCTCGGCCGATGCCGGGTAGCGCGGATGGTTCAGGCTCTGGTCGCAGAAGCCGGTGGTCACGAAGATGGTGGCCGGCAGGTTGTATTTCTTCAGGATCGGCAGCGCATGGGTCAGGTTGTCCAGGTAGCCGTCATCGAAGGTGATGGCCACGTCGCCCTGGCGAGCGCGGTTGTGTTTCAGGTCATCGGCGACCTGCGACAACGAACGCACCCGGCAGCGCCGGGCGAGGTAGGCCATCTGCCGGTCGAAGTTCTCCGGGCTCACGGTGAGCTGGTCGCCGGCCAGGCCGGGCGCCACGCGGTGGTACATCAGGATGCGGGCACCGGGCCGCAGTGCGGCCATCGGATAGCCGATGGGCAGGCAGGCCAGCGAGACGCAGCGTCGCAGCAGTACAGAGAACTTCATGGGAGTCGCCGGATCGGTTTTTTCGAAGGGGGGGCCGTCAGTTGCCGGTGTTCGACGGTGAGGTGGGAGAGCACCGCGAAGGTGATCCAGATGTAGCCCATCACGCACAGGTCGACCATGCGCGAACCGAACACGTTGAGCACCAACGCGCCGGCCACCGTGGCGCAGCCGCCCATGCCGAGCGCGCGCGCGAAGGGCTCGGTCGCCTCGCGGGCGAGCTTGAGGGCGAGCCAGAAGCCACGCAGCAGCAGGATGACCAGGGCCGCCAGGCCGGTCAGGCCGAACTGGGTGCCGACGAAGAAATACATGTTGTGGTTGTCGCTCTCATGGACTTCGGTCTCGGTATAGAAACCCTTGAGGACCGGGAAGCCGCCGAAGCCCACGCCCAGGACGGGATGGTCGGCGATCATGTCGCGGGCGGCCTTCCACAGGATGAGCCTGTGCATCGAGCTGGTGTCGATCTTGGGGTTCTCGATGCTTTCCTTGTCGGAGATGCCCAGCCGGTTGGCCATCGACTCGGGCACCACCTGGGGGAAGCTCACCACCAGGCCCACCAGGGCCGCCGCCGTGCAGGCGACGAACACCTTGCCCCGCGCATAACCGAGCGCCGCCACGGCCATGGCCATGCCGAGGTAGGCCCCGCGCGAGAAGGTGGCGATCAGCACGCGCGCGAAGACCAGCAGCACCGGCACCAGCGCCCAGGTGCGCCAGCGCGAGATGTGGTTGATGAACAGCGCCAGGAACGGTCCGATCGAATACACCAGGAAGGCGCCGAAGGAGTTGGGCTGCCCCTGCGGGCCGACCAGGCGGGCCTTGTCGAGCGAATTGACGTCGCGCTTCTCGAACCACTCCTCGAAACCCAGCAACAGCACCAGCACCGTGCTGAACATCATGTAGACCGCCACGCGCCGTGCCATCTTGCCGTCGCGGATCAGGTTGATGACGGTGAAGAACACGAAGAACTGGTCGAACCACTGCTTGATGGCGGTGAAACGGTCCATGACATGCGGGATGCCCAGGCCGATGATGGCGGTGACCACCGAGACCACCCCGAAAAACGCCCACCAGCCCATGGCGGTGGTGGTGGGCATGCTCTGGAACATCGGGGTGCCGTCGATCGAACGCCGCCGTGCCAGCGTGACCAGCATCATCATCACCAGCAGGTTGGTGGCGTTGACGCCGGGCAGGACGGCCACCTTGAACATGACCGAAAAAGGCAGGTACACCACGGTCAGGGCGACCAGCCATTCCGGGTCCTTCAGCGTATGCAGGATGAGGGCCCCGCCGTAGATCGCGCCGAAGGCATACAGCCCGGCGGGCGGCATCTTGAAGCCCGTCAGGGCGTAGACGATCTTGATGAAGGCCATCATCCCGACCGGCCACAGCAGGAAGATCAGGGTGGATCGCAGCGGCGCGCCGGCCCAGTCGATGACCGGGGCCGCGGCAGCCGCAGGGGCCTCGGGCTTGCCGGCCCGCCTGCGCCCGGCAGGGCGGCGAAGCTCAGCGTGCAAGCTTTTCATACACCAGGTGATAAAGCTTGTTGCCCGCCAGGCGCCTCACGGCCTGCTTGGCCGCGGCCACGCTGCGGGCCTTGAAGACCGTGGCACGCGAGGCCGAGGCGTAGGCCATGAAGCGGGCGTCGTCGGTGCCCTGGCGCACCGCGATGCGCGACACCTCGGCACCGGGCGGCAGGGCGGCCTCGCGGTGCACGCCGACCTGCGAGGTGTAGAACAGCGAATAGCCGTTGTCGCGCCCGAGCTTCAGCTGGGAAGGCTTGTAGCGCCCGCCGGGAAAGGAGATCTGGTCGACGCGCCGCCCGATGCCCTGCTCGATCCGCTCGCGCGAGTCCTTGAACTCGGCCGATGCCTCGGCATCGCTCATGTCGTCGAAGAAGCGGTGGGTGCGGCCATGCGAGCCGATCAGCATGCCGGCCTGCGACATGTCGCGCAGCTGGGCCCAGGAGCAGAAGTGCGGTCGCGCGCCGATGAAATCGCTGGTGACGAAGAACAGCGCCTTGAGGCCGCGACGGACGAGGATGTCGCAGGCCAGGGTCGCGTTGCTGGCATGCCCGTCGTCGAAGGTCAGCACCACGCCGCGCGCCGGCAGGCGGCCCGGCAAGGCCTGCGGATCGATGACGGTCAGGCCGGCCTGCTGGATCAGGTCGAGCTGGCGTTCGAAGGCGGTGGTGGAGACGGCGTAGGGCCGGTCCGGCGCGTCGATGGTGCGCAGCAGTCCGGCCTCGTCGGCATAGAGGCCGTGGTACATCAGGGACACCAGCTGGCTCATGTCTTGTCCCAGCGCACTTCGACACGGCCGCTGAGGTAGCGGTACAGCGCCATCACGACCGCCGCGTTGAGCTCGACGAACACCGAGGCGAAGCTGATCCAGCGGCTGCGCCGCAGGGCAGGCAGCGAGATGCCGAGCAGCGCCGCCGCATAGAAGGCCAGCTGCAGCGCGGCGACGAAGGCGAAGAAGGCCAGGTCGACCGCCAGCACCAGGCTGGCGACCAGGGCCAGCGCCATGGCGTAGGGCGCCACCAGCCGCAGCACCTTGTGCGAGACGAATTGCAGCCAGACCGGGTTGCGGCGAGGCGAGAACATCCAGGGGTGGCGGGCCATCGCCTGGTAGTTGCCGGTCAGGGTGCGGACCTTGCGCTTGCGTTCGCCGGCCATGTCGGTCTGCAGCTCGTCGAACAGCACCGCCCCGCCTTCCAGCACCACGCGCTTGCCGCTGCGCACGATCTCCATCGGCAGCTCGAAGTCGTCGAGGATGGCATCCTCGGCAAGCGGGATGAAGTCCTCGCGCCGGATGGCGTACAGCGCACCGGTGGCGCCGACGGTGGAATAGAAACGGCTCTCGGCCCCGCGGATCCACTTCTCGTAGCGCCAGTACAGGCCGATGTTGGCGGCAGTGCGGGTCTGGGGATCGAGGTGGGCGAGTTCGCCGCTGACCGCGCCGATGCCGGGCTGCAGCAGGCGGGCGACCAGCAGGCGCAGCGCGTAGGCGTCGAGCATCTGGCGCACGTCGGTGAACACCACCACCGGGGTGTCGACGACCTCCAAGGCCCGGTTCAGCGCATGCGGCTTGCCGTGCCGCTCGGGGAAACTCAGCAGGCGCACATCGGCTTGCGTGGCCAGGAACTCGCTGGTGCCGTCGGTGGACCCGTCGGACACCACGACGATCTGCAGGCGGCCTGGATAGCCGTGCACGCGCAGGTCGTTGAGCTTGCGTTCGATGCGGCCGCGCTCGTTGTAGGCGGACATGACCACGCTGATGGCCGGCCACTCGGCGGGCTCGGGGGCGGGAACTTCGGGCGGCCGCAGGCGCGACAGGGCGTGGATCAGCGCGGGGTAGCCGAAATAGGTGTACAGCAACACGGCCGCCGACAGCCAGAACAGGATTTCCATGGGCCGATCAACCCAGGCGCAGGGCAACAGCGGCGGAAACGGCCACGGGCCGCACGGAGAGTCGCATCTTGCGCATATCGCTTCCAAAGAATGACCAAAGCCTTGCCAGGGAGGAGCCCCCTGGCGCATGTGCAGCGCGCGCCCCCGGAGGCTGCCCGCGCGTGTCCCCGTGAACGGGACGAGACCCTCCGCAGCCGGGCCGGTTCATGACCGTGGGAGGCGTCAAGGGCGGACAGATTATCCCATTCCCACCCGTTGGTGACGTCCTTATTCGAGGGGGGACGGCCCGCTTTCGGGGGATCAAGACCGCGATCGCAGCCGCCGGTAGCCGGTCTGCAGCAGGCCTCGCGTGAGGGGATCGACCAGCCAGACGAGCGCAGCCAGGGTCAGCGCGCCGACCAGCAAGCGCAGGGCGATGCGCCATACCAGGGGATCGACCGTCACGGTCGTGGCCGCGAAGTAGGCCGCCACACCCGCCGCGCCGATCTTGAGCAGGTGCAGCAGCGGCAGCTTCAGGGCCAGCTCCTGCCGGCTGGCCGCCCACATGCCCAGCGACAGCAGCACCATGGAGATGGCCGAGGAGACCGCCGAGCCGATGATGCCGTAGCTGGGGACCAAGGCGAAATTGAGCCCCAGGTTGATCCCCGCGGCGGCGAACATCATCAGCATGATGATCCAGGACTTCTTGCGCAGATAGATGCCGGCGGCCACCAGCGGGTTGGCACCTTCGATCGCCATGCCGAAGATGACCCACGGGATGACGGCCGCGGCCGGAGCGAACTTGGCCGAGGCGAGCAAGGTGATCAGATCGGTCGCCACGGCCGAGATGCCGCAGCCCATGGCCACCGCCGCGATGACATAGAAGTGGAGCGCCCGCTCGATGAAGTGCCGCGTCTGCTCGGGGCCTTTTTCGACCCACAGGCGGGTGTACATCGGGATCAGCGCCATGCCCAGCGACAGCACCAGGACCGACTTGATGTACTCCGACAGGTTGTATCCGGCGGAATAGATGCCCAGCTGTTCGCTGCCCTTGAACATCTGGATCACGTAGCGGTCGCCCTGCAGCAGCAGCATCGACGCCAGCTCCTGGGCCAGCATCGGCAGGCCGTAGGCCATCATGGTGAACAGCAAGGCGGGCGAAAAGGCGCTGAACGACACCGGCAGCCGCCGCAGCATGTAGACACCCAGGGCCAGCGTGGTGACGACCTCCATCACCACGGTGGCGACGAAAAAGCCCTGCAGGCCGGGAATGTTCACGTAGAGCAGGATGCCGACGATGGCGGCCACGATCGAGTACCGCTTGAGCACGCTGTAGACGGCCGAGATGGCGGCGCGCTGCTCGGCACGCAGGATGTTGAACAGGCCGCTGTCCATGGTGCGGGTGATCACCAGCGCGGCGGTCAGCAACATCAGCTCGTGGACCTTGGCCCCGCCCACCCATTCCGCGGGCGCCCAGAAGGCGGCCGCGACCCACACCAGGGTGACCACCCCGCCGAACACCATCAGGCTAATCAGCACGGTGGAGGTGAAGGCACGCTCCCCCTCGCTGCCCTGGCCGACGACCGATTCGGCATGGAAGCGGATGATGGCGTGTTGCACGCCGAGCTTGCCGAACACCACGGCCAGGCCCAGCAGCGACGACATGAGTGTCATGACGCCGTAATCGGACACGCTGATGAGGCGGGTGATGATGGGGAACGACACCAGGCCGGCCACCATCATCAAGACATTGCTGATGGTGTAGTAGGAAGCGTTTTTCAGCAGTTGGCGGAACATGGCACGGGACTCGGATACGGCAGGAGGTGCGCCGGGAACGGATGCGCCGGCGCCCGGCCCGCGGCCGGACGGGCGCGGGAATCAGGCGTCTCGGGGCGCGGTTTCTTTCTGGCGGAAGCGCTCCGGAGACGCCGTCGGCGCCGGCTGCGCCTCGCCGGCCTCGCGGCGCGACAACCAGCCCTCGAGGTGCCTGGCCATGGCCTCGGCGGCGCTGGGCGCGGCGGCCGGCGCAGGCTGTGCCGCGGGAGGCAGAGCGCCCGGCTCCAGGCCGAGATCGCCGGCCGACAACTGCAGCCAGCGCACGCGCGGGTCGCTCGACGCGGGAGCGATGCCCTCCTCGTCCAGCAAGAGCGTGGGCGTGCCGGTCGCCATGCAGACCTCGATGAGGTCGTCGGCCACATCGGTGAGCAGGCAGGCGGCGCGCTGGAGGATGCTCAGCCGGGCCGAGAACACCGGCATCGATGCGAGCGCGATGCCCGAGCGCGACAGCACGGTGCCCAGGCCCTGGGCCCGCAGGGCCGACTGGGTTTCCCCGCAGACCAGCCACAGCATCGGCCGCTCGCCGCGCACCCGGCTGAGCATCAGCACCAGCTTGCTGAGCGATTGCGGCGACATGCGGCCCCGCCCGACCCGGGCCGTGACCAGCACGAAGCCGGAGCTCAGGCCATGGTGATTCATCAGGGCCGGTGCGAGGGGACTGGCGCTGTGGGCGACGCTCAGCCCGTCGTGGGTGAGGCTGCCGAGGATGTGGACCCGTTCCGGGGCGACACCGTCCTTGCCGAGCGCCAGCGCGGCGGACGCGGCCGGCGCGTACAGCACGCTCGCCATGCGGTCGAGCAGGCTGGCGTTGAGGCGGGAGGGCTCGAACGCGTCGGACGGCCGCACGCCGGCACCGACGCGCAGCAGCGGCACGCCATGGCGAGCGGCCAGCAGCGCACACGACACCATCTCGTCCGACAGGCCCATGGGGATGAGCAGGTCGGGCAGGAACTCGTCCAGCAGGGCTTCGCAACGCAGCACCGCCTGCGAGCTGCGGTGGGCCGCGCTGCCCTCGCCCACCCCGAGGTGCATCTCGAGTGCCGGCAGATCGACGAGCTCGGCATAGTTCTCGACCGGCCCCAGGTGCTGGGCCGAGCCCATGCCCACCACCACCACGCGCGAGGCCACGCCGACCTGTTCGATGGCGGCCGCCAGCAGCGAGGCGTTCAGGTAGGTGGCGGGCGAGTCGACCAGGCACATCACGGTGCGCCCCTGCGGGTCGACCTCGCGGCGCTCGATGCGCTGCACCTGGGCCGACGGCGCCACGACGACGCGGCCGGAGGCATCCACCACCGGCTGCGGCGCCGGCGCGGGAGGCGGTGGGCTGGCGAGCCGCTTGGCGGCGGCGGCCTCGGCGCGCTGGCGCACCTGGACCACGGTGGTCTCGCCGACCTCGGCCCTCAGCTCCTGGTTGATGCGGTGGACATGCGCCTCGTTGATCTCGCCCAGGTTCTCGAGGAAGGCCGACAGCAGCAGGCGGTTGCACAGCAGGTTGATGCGGCGCGGAACGCCCCCGGTCGCCTGGTGGATGCGCGGGAAGGCCGCGACGTCGAACACCGGGTTGCCACGCCAGCCGACCCGGTTCAGCCGGTGCTCGATGTAGCGGCGGGTCTCGTCGAGATCGAGCGGCCCGAGGTGGCACGAGGCGATGACCCGCTGGCGCAGCTGTTCGAGACGTTGCGACTCGAGCATGCCGCGCAGCTCGGGCTGGCCGACCAGGAAACTCTGCAGCAGGGCCTGCTTGCGCAGCTGGAAGTTGGAGAGCATGCGCAGCTCTTCGATCGCATCCATGCTGAGGTTCTGGGCCTCGTCCACCACCAGCAGCGCGCGCTTGTTCTTGATCGCCAGCGTCATGAAGAACGCTTCGAGCGTCGAGATCAGGCTGGCCTTGGACAGGGCGCCCGGCTGATGCGGCACGCCGAAGGCGGTGAGCATGGCCTGCAGCAGGCCGGAGGCGTCGAGCTGGGTGCTGGCGATCTGGGCCGCCTTCACCTGGCTCGAGTCCAGCCCTTCCAGCAAGGTGCGCACGAGCGTGGTCTTGCCGGCACCGATGTCGCCGGTGACCACGATGAACCCCTCGGCCTGGTGCGCGCCGTATTGCAGGTAGGCGAGCGCGTTGCTGTGGCCCTTGCTGCCGAAATAGAAGGTCGGGTCAGGGTTGAGCTGGAACGGCGGGGCACTGAAGCCGAAATGGGATTCAAACACGTTGGTGCCTAGAACCGGTAGAGCACGGTGGCCGTGCCGATGTTGGCCGCCGCGGCGCCGCCTGCGCGCTGGGTGGACTTGAGGCGGTGATGCTGCGCACCCAGCGTCACTCGCAAGTGCGGCGACAGCCAGTAGCCGGAGGACGCGGAGAACAAGGTGTCGGTGGACTCGCTGACGAGGGGACCACCGCTGCTTTCGGAATGATCGTAGCGCGCGAAGGTGTCGAGCGTGACCATGGGCGTCAGGCGGTAACTCACCGACAGCTGGCTGCCGCGCTGGTCGAGGTCACTGGGCAGCTGGGCCACCACCGCGTCGTCGCGGCCCTGCAGGCGCTCCAGGCGCCGTGCGTAGACGGACAGCACCACCACCGTGCGGCGCCCGTTCAGGGCGAGCGACACATTGCCGGCGGTGGCGAGCTGCGGGGAGTTCACGTAGACGGTGACCGGGTCCACCAGGCCTTGCTGCTGGTTGACGGCGGCCAGCGACTGCTGCACGCGCTCCTGCACCTGGGCCGGGCTGTAGCCCTGCGCCTGGTAGAAGGCGGTGAACTGCTGGCCCACGTCGCCGGCCAGGTGCAGCGCCTCGGGCTGGATCACCGGCTCGCGGCTGCCGCTGATCGACAGGCTGAACATGCGGGACTGGTGGTTCCACTGGGCATTGAAGCCGTTGCCGAAGAAGCGCCGGCGGGCCTCCAGCGAGAGGACCGAGCGCTCCAGCGGCGCCCAGCGCAGGCGCAGGCCGACATCGCTGTCGGTCTCGTCGTGCGCGTTGTATCGGCTGTGCTCCGCGCCGGCCAGCAGCTGCATGCTGAACTGCGGGCTGAGCTTGTAGCCCAGCGAGCCCCGCAGGCTGCGCAGGCTGAGCACCTCGTCGCGGTCCTCGTCGTAGCGCAGGCTTTCCTCGGAGCCCTCGATGCCGTAGCCGAAGGGCTCGGGATCGCGGTTGAAATGGCCCCGGGTGCGGCGGGAATAGACGTCGGCGGTGGGGCCGAGATCGACAGTATCGCTCGCGCGATTGGTCCAGGTGTTGTCGCTGCGCAGCAGCGCGCTCCAGCCGAGGCCGGGATGCATGTCGAGCCGCGGGCTCAGGGTGTAGACGCGGGTGTCGATCTGCTCGTCGGTGGCCACGCCGGTACTTTGCGGACCGAAGGCCGACGCCGCCCTGCGCTCGACCCGTGCCGCGCCGTCGAGATAAAAAGCGTCGTCGACCAGCATCGACTGAAGCGACAGGTCGGCCACCGGCCGGGTCAGGGACGGGCTCGAATCGCGTGTGTACTCGGTATGGTCGACACCGAGCGTGCCGTTCAGGCGATGACGCGCGCCCTGGCTGCCGAGGCTCAGGCGAGGCGAGACCTCGACGATGAGGTCCCGCTTCTTGTTGCTGCTGTCGGGCGCGAGGCGGACGTTGTCGTCACCGATGAAGCTGACGGCCACCGAGGGCTCGACCTTCAGGGTGCGCGGCGGCGCCTCGGCCGTCCCGGCGGAACGGCCGCCGCCATACGTGCCGGGCACTGCATCGAGGCGGCGGTTGGCCGGACCGACGGGTTCCTCGGGCGAAGAGGCGGCCGCAGCGACGGGAGCGACCGGAGCCTGGGCCGCGCGCTGCCCCTCGGGACGGATGCCCTGGGCCTGGGCCGACATCGCCACCAGGCAGCCGAGCGCCATCGCGGCGGACCCACCGGCCACGCCGGTGACGGAGAACCACGCGGTGGCCTTGCGGCGGAACGGAGAATGCGTATCTGGCATCAGGTCGACCCCATGTGCGTGTCGGAGATGAGCTGTGACTCCGCCCCGAGGCGGGTGTCACCCGTGTACTGCGACTCCACGCCATAGCCATAGATCAGGCCGGCCTGGGATTCCTTGGTCTTGTTGAGCGCGGTCATGACCACCGGATGGGTCTCGATGGTGTCCATGGCCTGCGCGAAGGCGGCATGCGAGGTACGCCCCGCCTCGACCACCACCACCACCTGGCCGGCCCGGGCGGCCAGCACGCGCGCCTCGCTGGTCATCAGCAGCGGCGGGGCGTCGAAGACGATGATGCGGTCGCGGTAGCGCGTGGCCAGGTCCTCGAGGAACTCGCCCATGCGCTTGCTCGCCAGCAGCTCGGTGGTCTGCATGGAGTGGCTGCCGGCCGGCAGCAGGCTGAGCTTGGGCACGTTGGTGCGCAGCATCACATCGGCCACGTCGAGCGAGCGGTTGGTCAGCAGGTCGAGCAGGCCGTGGCGGGTCTCCAGGCCGAGGCGGGTCATCACCGAGGGACGCAGGATGTCGGCCTCGACCAGCAAGGCCGAGGCATCGAGCTCCATCGCGATGCTCAGCGCCAGGTTCATCGCGAAGAAGGTCTTGCCCTCGCCCGGCAGGGCGCTGGTGACCACGATCAGGTTGCCGTGCTCGATGGGAGCCGCGCCCTTGTTCTGCGCGTTGCGGATCAGCGGGCGCTTGATGACGCGGAACTCCTCGCCGAGCTGGGTGTTGATGTGCCCCGGCACCAGGTAGCCCTGCTGCGCGAGCTTGTGCAGGTCGAGCGTGACGAGTTCGGAGTGCTTGCTGGGCGGCACCGGCGCGGCCGGCTTCGCCGCGGGCGCGGCGACAGCCGGCGCCTCGGTGCCGATGACGGCGGCGACGGCCTCGGCCACGGCCTTGTCGGGAGCGACCGGCGTCTCGTCGGCATCCCACGGGATGACGACGCCCGCGCGGCGCAGTTCCTCGAGTCGTTTCGCGGCCTGTTGAATGGTACTCATCGCGCTCTCCAAACGTTCACAAGCCGTGCCGGGCGATCAACACGACCCACACCACGTGAAGCGCCAGGAAGACGAACATCACGCCTGCAAATTTCATGATGTCCTGGCGGCGCGCCTTCAGCAGCTCCGGCGAACGCAGCAGCGACACCGACCCCAGGATCGGACGCTCCGACAGCTCGTGCATCATCTGCACCGAATCGACCGTCTGCCGCATGCGGCCGAGCAGGAACACCGCGCCGCCGCCCAGCGCCAGCGACAGGACCATCGCCAGCGCCGCCATCACCTTGCGGCTGGGGAAGACCGGCGTCGGCGCCACCCGTGGCGGCTCCACCAGGCGGAAATCGGCGAGCTGCTGCGATTCGTCGATCTTGACGCCGAGCGAGGCGGCCTCGCGACGGGCCACCAGCTGGTCGTAGTTCTTGCGGATGATGTCGTAGTCGCGGTTGAGCTGGGCCAGGTCGGCCTCCACCTGGGGCATGCGGTTGGCCAGGGCACGCACCTGCTCGAGCCGCCCCTGCTGCACGCTCAGCTGCGAGCGCAAGGAGGCCAGGTTGCCCTCGGCCTCGGCGAGCGAGATGCGCAGGCGCTGGTACACCGGGTTGGTGGCCGCCGAACCGCGCCCGCCCGCACCGCCCTTCGCGCGTGCCTCGGCCTCTTCCTTCTGCTGGCGCTCCATCTGGGCGATCATGCGGCGGGCGCTCACCACGTCGGGATGGCTGTCGGTGTAGCGGCGCAGCAGGTCGTCGAGGCTGCGGCGCTGCGCCTGGATGCGTGTCTCCAGCTCGGTGGGGGCCGCGACGACGCTGGGCATGGATTCGGGGGGCAGCTGCGGATCCTCGGACGCCAGCTCGCGCTTGAGCGCATCGCGCGCCCGCTCGGCCGCGGTCAGCTCCAGGCGCAGCTTGGCCACGTCGTCGGACAGCGTGGCCAGCCGGGTGAAGTGGTCCTGGTTCGCCACCACGCCGCTGTCGCCGAAGTTGCGCAGCTTGAATTCCTTCAGGCGGTTCTCGGCCACGGCGAGCTTGGCGTCGTATTCCTTGATCTGCTCTTCGATGAACTGGCTGGCGTCGACCGAGCCCTTCTTCTTGGTGGCCGTGCTCGACTCGATGAAGATCGCCACCAGCGACTCGACCAGGCGCTGAGCGCGCTGCGGATCGGAATCGCGATAGGTGATGGCGTACAGGTTGCCGGAACCGCTGGGCGCGATCTTGATCTGGTCCTTCAGCTTCTCGATCACGCGGTCGGTCTGCGCGGGCTCGGGCCGCTCCAGGCCGATGCGCTTGTCCTGGAACAGGCGCTCCACGGTGGGGCGTGAAATCAGCGTGCGGGCCAGCATGCGCACCTGCTGGTCGTTGTCGGGCTGGAAGGCCAGGCCCTGCATCAGCGGCTTGAGCACGGTCTGCGTGTCGACGTAGATGCGCGCCGAGGCCTCGTAGCGGTCGTTCATGAAATAGACGCCCAGGCCCATCAGGGCCGCCAGCACCCAGGCGATGGTCGCAGCGATCCAGCGGCGGTCCCACATCCGCCTCATGTCATACCGCAACATCGTCAAGAAAGTTTCCATGGCCTGTGCCTACCGCTTCAGGGAATCACGAAGTACAACGCCGCCAGAGGGCGGCGCTTGATACAAACGGCATCGCCGAGCCGCGCTGTGGTGTTTTACAGCGGCGGCGCAGCGGGCGTTCGGAAGGCCTCATCCCGTCCCGGGAATTTCGGCCAGTGGGGATCAGAACCAGCTTTGCGGGATGATCACGATGTCACCCGGCATGATGGCCACGTTCGCCGAGATGTCGCCCCGCTTGAGCAGGTCCTTGAGGCGCACCGAATACTGCTTGCCGCCTTCGGAGCCGCGCACCAGCACCGCGCCGTTGCCGTCGGCGAAGTCGGTCAGGCCACCGACCTGGATCATCACGTCGAGAACGGTCATGTTCTGGCGGTAGGCCACCGCCTGCGGACGCGAGGCCTCGCCCACGATGCGGATCTGGTCGGCGTAGGTGCCCTGGAAGCCGCTGACGACCACGGTCACGACCGGGTCGCGGACATACTTGCCCAGCACGGTCTCGATCTCACGCGCCAGGTCGGCCGGGCTGCGGTTGGCCGCGACCAGGTCCTCGACCAGCGGGGTCGAGATGCGCCCGTCGGGCCGCACCGTCACCACGGCGGACAGCTCCGGATTGCGCCACACCACGATGCTCAAGGAATCGAGCGGACCGATCTTGTAGCGGTGATTGGGGGCCTCGGCGACCCGTGGTGCCGGCGGATGGCTGCCCAGCGACCCGCAGGCGACCAGGAACAAGGTCGACACCAGCAGACCACCACACACCAGAAGACGCTTTGCGTTCATTAGACTTTCCCTTTGTTTTCGTTCATCACACACCGGCGCAGCGGCAGACCAGCAGACCCTCGGGTCAGTGGGCGCCCTCGCGGAAGAGCACGACGCTCACCGTCTCGATCAACACCAGGAGGTCCAACAAGAGGGAGTTGTTCTTGACGTAGTACAGGTCGTACTGGTGTTTCTTGCGTGCATCGTCGACCGATGCGCCGTAACTGTACCGAACCTGGGCCCAGCCGGTAACCCCTGGCTTGATGCTGTGGCGCACATCATAGAACGGGATCTGCTCTTTCAGCTGCTCCACGAAGCTCGGGCGCTCGGGGCGCGGGCCGACCATGCTCATCTCGCCGCGCAGCACGCTCAGCAGCTGGGGCAGCTCGTCGATGCGGGTCTTGCGGATGAAGGCGCCGACCCGGGTGACCCGGGCGTCGTTCTTGGTGGCCCAGCGCGCCACGCCGTCCTTCTCGGCATCGGTGCCCATGCTGCGGAACTTCAGGCACATGAAACTCTTGCCGCCCAGGCCGACACGCTCCTGGCGATAGATGACCGGGCCGCGGCTGTCCAGCTTGATGGCCAGCATGGTCAGCAGCATGATCGGCGAGGCCAGCAGCAGCAGGAAGGCCGAGCTGAGGATGTCGAAGCTACGCTTGGCGACCCGGCGCGCACGGCCCTGCACGAAACCATGGCCATACACCAGCCAGCTGGCCTTCAGGCTGTCGATGGGCACTTCGGACTTGGCGCGCTCGTAGAAACCGGCCAGGTCGAGGATGGGGATGCCGCGGATGCGGCAGGCCAGCAGCTGGTCCATCGGGACGCCGCCGCCGCGCTGCTCGCGCACCGCGACGATGATCTCGTCGACCTGGTGCGCCTTGACGATGTCGGCGATCGAGGCCTCGCCCGAGAACACCTTGTGGCCGCGCATCGTCTCGCTCTGCGAGGCATCGGCATCGGTCGCGAAGAAGCCGACCACGTCGCGCTGGATGCGCTTGAGGGTCATCAGGTCGGTGGCCACGCTCTGGGCTTCCGGGCCGGTACCGACGATCAGCACGCGCGGCGTGGTGGCCAGGCGGGCCATCAGCATCAGCGCACCGCGCACCACCACCAGGCCCACCAGCAGGTACAGGATGACCGACACCATCAGCGAGCCGGCGTAACCACCGTCGGCGATGTTCTGCAGCACGAGGAAAGTGAGGTAGCCGCCCACCAGCAGCGCCACCAGGGTGCGGCGCATCATGGCGCCGAAGCCGATGGGCGTCGGGCGGTACAGGCCGAAACAGGCGTACAGCAGCGACATCACCATGGCGAAAAAGCCGGCGAACAACATGATGTGCGAGGCGGACAGCGAGCCGCTCCCCTGGGCACCCGGGAGGACGTGCAGCGACGAGGCGGCCAGCAAGACGGCGAAAAAGCACAGCAGCCCGTCGGCGACCATGCCGGCGAAGGTGGCGATAGACACATGCAGCTGGAATACTTTAAGCATTTTGCTCATCCTTGGGGTATGCGTTCGGTCCGGGCGGGCGGTCGCCCACGCTAGACAGGTCTCGCAATCAATTGGTTGCAATTTTCGTTGCAGAACCCTGCCCCGGCATCCTCCAAACGAGGGCCCACCCCCGTGATCGGGGGGGTGAGAAGGGGGAGCGCGAAACACAGGGCCCACCGAGGGAAAGATGGCGATCGGCGCGGCGCCGCACCTGCCGCGGCCGGGTGACGCTGCAGCGCTTGCGCGTCAAGCCGAAAATCACCGGAAATGGCGCACAGACGCATGGCAGGCGCGACTTTCATCACACCGGACAGGACTGCACGCGTGGGAATGAGGAGGAGCGAGCCGGGCGCCGGCAGCGTCAGAAAAGCTCGCGTTTACCCTGATGAAAAGGCTGGATCAAGACCCACCCGGCTTGTCAATCAGGTAATGGCACACGGTTGTTGCGTCGATTCCACACAAATCCGCTATGCCATCTCAACATTTGATGCCGACATGCAGTGCCACGACCCCGGCACTCAGGTTGTGGACATCGACATGGGCGAAGCCGGCGGTCTTCATCATCGCCTTCAACTCCTGCTGGCCGGGGTGCATGCGGATCGACTCGGCCAGGTAGCGATAGCTCCCGGCATCGCCGGCGACCAGTTGCCCCAGGCGCGGCAGCACCTTGAACGAGTACCAGTCGTAGGCCTTTTCAAGGGGTTTGGCGACCTTGGAGAACTCGAGCACCAGCAGGCGCCCGCCGGGGCGCAGCACCCGGTTCATTTCGGCCAGGGCGCGATCCTTGTGCGTCATGTTGCGCAGGCCGAAGGCCACGCTCACCAGATCGAAGCTGGCGGAGGGAAACGGCAGGGCCTCGGCATCGCAGAGGGTGGTGGGCAGCACCACGCCGGCATCGAGCAGGCGGTTGCGCCCCTGGCGCAGCATGGCCTCGTTGATGTCGGTGTGGACCACCGTGCCGCGCGCCCCGACCTTCTTGGCGAAGGCCAGCGCCAGGTCGCCGGTGCCTCCGGCGATGTCGAGCACGCGATCGCCTTCGCGCAGCGAAGCCACGGCCA
Organism: uncultured Rhizobacter sp.; assembly: GCA_966211755.1. Classification (GTDB taxonomy): domain Bacteria; phylum Pseudomonadota; class Gammaproteobacteria; order Burkholderiales; family Burkholderiaceae_C; genus Rhizobacter. The sequence goes on from CBIHOH010000057.1 coordinate 26,389, forward strand.
CCGTGTAGGCCTTCCAGACGCGGTGCAAGCCCATGGACATGAGGTCGTTCATGACGTCGTAGCGCGAGGCCACCGAGTCGAAGACCCCGCGCACGCGGCTCGACTTTTCTGATTCGTCGACCGTTTGAAAGCCGAAATGGGTACCGCTCATCGTGATGTGCCTCGATTCAATGGTGGTGGCCGCAGGCGGACCCGCCCGGCGCGGGCATGTCGGCGTCGCGGCTCAGGCCGGCCGACGCCAGCCGCGCCTCGTATTGCTGCCAGAGCTCGGTTTCATGCGAGCCCAGGAAATAAAGGTAGTCCCAGGAAAACAGGCCGGTGTCGTGGCCATCGGAGAAGGTCGGCTTGACGGCGTAGTTGCCGACCTGCGCGAGATCGAGCAGACCGACATGGCGTTTGCCGGTCTGCAGCACCTCCTGCCCGGGCCCGTGGCCCTGCACCTCCGCCGACGGCGAATACACGCGCATCAACTCGAAGGGAATGCGGAACGTGGCCCCGTCGGCGAACCCGACCTCCAGCACCCGCGACTGCTGGTGCACGGTGATCGAAACGGGAGCGGGAGATTGCGCTGACAGGCCGGCCATGGAAACTTCGCGGGAGAACAAGACAGCAGTGTAGTCCCGCCCGGCCCTACAGCGCCTGCAAGGCCATGCGCAAGGCGGTATCGACCGCCGAAGGCGCCACCGCCAGGCGAGAGACCGCGGCCGGTGCCACCTCGCGCTGCCGGCTGCCCCACACCGGCTGAGGGAAATGGCTATCCCAATCGAAACGGGCGATCACATGCCAATGCAGATGCGGAACCATGTTGCCGAAGGCCGCCAGATTGATCTTGGTGGGCGACAGCTGCGCCCGCAGCACCTGCTCGACGCAGCACACCACCGCCATGCAACGCGCCCGGGCATCGGCCGGCAGATCGCTGAACTCCGCCACATGCCGATTCCAGACCACCCGATAGAACGCCGGAAAATCCGCATCCAGCACCCGGATCACCCGCCACTCGGCCGAAGAAAACACCAGCTCCCCACCCGCCTGCGAGCACAACTCGCAACCCGGCACCACCTCAGACACAGGCACGAATTCCAAGACGAACCTTTCTTGCAAAAGAACAACCGAGCCAGCCGAAGCCCCGCACAAGCGAAGCGAAGTGCCTCATCAAGCAGGCCCGGGCCCGGCACGGGCCACAGGGCCGCGCCCAGGCACGAGCGAAGCGAAGTGCCCCATCAAGCAACTCCCGAAGGACGGGTTTCCCGGCCCAATGGGAGGCGCCCCCCTCGGGGGGGCAGGAGCGAAAGCGACGTGGGGGGCTACACAAGCACTCGCTCGATGCCGCCGCTGTTCGCCCGCCTCACATACTCCGGCATCCAATCCGGCCCGAGGATCTGGTTCGCCATCTCGACCACGATGTAGTCGGCCTCGAGCAGACCGTTGTTCAAGTCGTTGCCGAAGCGGGTCAGGCCTTGGAGGCAGGCCGGGCAGCTGGTGAGGATCTTCACGTCCCCCGTAGCGCCCTGCGCCCGCAACTGGGCCTCGTTCTTCTTCAGCTCTTCTTCCTTGCGGAAACGCACCTGGGTCGAGATGTCCGGGCGGGTCGCCGCCAACGTGCCGCTTTCGCCGCAGCAACGTTCGCTCTTGAGCACCTGGTCGCCGACCAGCGCCTTCACGGTTTTCATCGGCTCCTGCAACTTCATGGGCGTGTGGCAGGGGTCGTGGTACAGATAAGCCGCGCCGCTGGTCTGCAGCGTGATGCCTTTTTCGAGCAGGAACTCGTGGATGTCGATGATGCGGCAGCCGGGGAAGATCTTGTCGAACTGGTAGCTCTGCAGCTGGTCGTAGCAGGTGCCGCAACTCACCACCACCGTCTTGATGTCGAGGTAGTTGAGAGTGTTGGCCACGCGGTGGAACAACACCCGGTTGTCGGTGATGATCTTCTCGGCCTTGTCGAACTGGCCGCTGCCTTTTTGCGGGTAGCCGCAGCACAGGTAACCCGGCGGCAACACCGTCTGCACGCCCGCGTGCCACAGCATGGCCTGGGTGGCCAGGCCCACCTGGGAGAACAGCCGCTCCGAGCCGCACCCCGGGAAATAGAACACCGCCTCGGTGTCGGCCGTGGTGGCCTTCGGATCGCGGATGATGGGGACGTAGTCCTTGTCCTCGATGTCCAGCAGAGCGCGGGCCGTCTTCTTGGGCAGGCCGCCCGGCAGCTTCTTGTTGACGAAGTGGATCACCTGTTCCTTGATCGGCGCCGTGCCGACCGTCGACGCCGGCGCGGCGGTCTGCTTGCGGGCCAAGCCGCGCAGCAGGTTGTTGCCGATGCGCTGCGCCTTGTAGCCGACATCCACGAGCCCCATGCGCAGCAGCTTGATGGTCTCCGGGTTGGTGGCGTTGAGGAACATCATCGTCATCTTGCTGGCCGGACGGAAGCTCTTCTGCCCCATCTTGGTCAACAGGTTGCGCATGTTCATCGACACGTCGCCGAAATCGATCTTCACCGGGCACGGGCTCAGGCACTTGTGGCAGACCGTGCAATGGTCGGCGACATCCTCGAACTCCTGCCAGTGCTTGATGCTGACGCCACGCCGGGTCTGCTCCTCGTACAGGAAGGCCTCGACCAGCAGGGAGGTGGCCAGGATCTTGTTGCGCGGGCTGTACAGCAGGTTTGCACGCGGCACGTGGGTCGCGCAGACGGGCTTGCACTTGCCGCAGCGCAGGCAATCCTTCATCGAATTCGCGATGTTGCCGATATCGCTCTGCTGCATGATCAGCGACTCGTGCCCCATCAGGCCGAAGCTCGGGGTGTAGGCGTTGGTCAGGTCGGCCTGCAGCGCGCCGCCGCGCAGCAGCTTGCCCTTGTTGAAGCGCCCCTCGGGGTCGACCCGCAGCTTGTAGTCGGTGAAGTCCTTGATCTCTGCGTCGGACAGGAACTCGAGCTTGGTGATGCCGATGCCGTGCTCGCCGGAGATGACCCCATCGAGCGAACGCGCCAGGGCCATGATGCGGGCCACCGCCTGGTGGGCGGTCTGCAGCATCTCGTAGTTGTCGCTGTTGACCGGGATGTTGGTGTGCA
>CBIHOH010000058.1:0-29396 GCA_966211755.1 uncultured Rhizobacter sp.
TCATCATCGGCGTCATCTTCGTGCTGTGCGTGATCGCCTTCCGCCGCGGCATCGTGGGCGAGCTGGTGGCCTGGCAGCAGCGCAAGTGACGCCGGCGACCGGGCCAGGGGGGGCGTGCCAGCCCCCGGCCCAAGCCCCTCTTTCCTGACTCGCAAAAGAGATCTTCATGTCCAGACGGCTCATCAGCTCGGGTTCGAGCTTCGAATCCGAGATCGGTTATTCACGCGCGGTGGTCGACGGCGAGTGGGTGTTCGTGTCGGGCACGACCGGCTTCGACTATGCGACGATGAGCATCGCGGACGATGTGGTCGAGCAGGCCGCCCAGTGCCTGGAAAACATCGGCCGGGCACTGGCCGAGGCCGGCGCCACGCTGGATGACGTGGTGCGGGTGTTGTACATCCTGCCCGACGGCAGCGACTTCAGGGCCTGCTGGCCGGTGTTGCGCGAGGCCTTCGGCCGCTCGCGTCCGGCCGCGACGATGATCGTGGCCGGACTCCTCGACCCGCGCATGCGCATCGAGATCGAGGTGACGGCGAGGCGGCCTGGCGCGGGTTGAGGCCGCGCCGCATGCGGCACGGCCGGCCCGGCCTGCCCATGGACCGGGGCGGCCGCCCGGGCCGCAGCCTTTGTCTCAGGCGGTGCGGAAGGGCACGAAGGTGCCCTGCGGTCCTCCGGGCGTGATGTTGGTCAGCAGCATGTAGAAGATCCGGTGGTTGGCGTCGGTGAACATGCCCTGCACGATGAAACTTCGCGAGGTGGGGGCGCCCATCGGTTGCAGGGTGATGGCGGCCCAGCCGATCGCCGGGTTGTTGGGCACGCAGAACAAGGCGCCCTGTTCCACCATGGTGCCGCGGCGGTTGACGAAGCTGCCCTGGTAACCCTCCAGGCCAGGGGTGAAGGTGAAGGTGATCTGGCTGGGGAGCAAGGGGTTCTCGGGCCAGTAGAAGGTGCCCGCCAGGCCGCTGAGGGTCGGGATGTTGTCGAAGTTGTGCCAGCCGGCGTGCTGCACGCTCTCGGTGGCCTGTACGGCAGGGCCTGCCTGGAACAGGGTGGGGGCGAGTAGGGCTTGAGACATGAGGTTCTCCTTTTTCTGGATCAGGCGCGAAATCGGGCGCCACGCACTGCGGTCGGAAAATGCGAGCGACTCGGGCCGCCGCCCGCGGACGTGCCCGGTGGGGCGGCGCAGGGCCACCGGCACGAAGAGGCCAAGGGGCCGGGCATGGCGTCAGGCGGTGCGGAAGGCAGAGAAGCTCGGCGGCAGCGGTCCTTCATTGCCGAGCCGGTTCAACAGCATCATCTGGATCTTCCAGGCCGCGTCGCTGTACAGGCCCGAGATCAGGAAGACGCGTCCGGGGCGCCCGTTCGGATAGAGGCCGATGGCCGCCAGTCCGATCAGCGGATGCTGGGTGGTGCAGGCGAACATGCCCTGCTCGATGGTGCTGAACAGGCCACGGATGACATAGGCGCCGTTGGAGCCCTCCTGCCCAGGGTAGAAGCTGAAGCCGAGGCGGGCGTATTGGAGCGGGTTCTCATACCACTGGAAGCTGCCGGCGAGGCCGGTCATGGTCTGGATGCTGCGGCCGTCGTGCCAGCCCGCGGCCGCCGGGGCGAGGCCGGGCGAGCCTGGTGAAGACGGCCGCACCTCGGCGACGCGGCCTTCGGCCGGCAGGGCGCCCGGCTGGCGCGGGGAGACGAGATCTTGGAACATGGCGAAGCTCCTTGTGGGTTCAGGCGCGAAAGCGCGCGCCGTGCGCAGGGGCGACTGCCTGGAACAGGATCGGATACTTCGGAACGCTGCCGCGAGGGGGCAGGGGGTGGGCACGACCCCGGCGCATGCCGGGGCGGGAGGACATCGGAGGCGGCATGCGCCCGCAGCGCATCGAACCGGTCTTCGCCTTCTATTGTTCGAGGCCTGCGGGCTTTGCACTACCCCTAGTTCCCGCGGCGCAAGGGATGCGGTGTGCCGGCATGGCGATTGCCGGACCGGCCCATGCGCCTGCACCATCTCAATTGCATCTCGTCCTGCCCGCTGGGCGGTCGCCTGATGGACGGCCGCAGCCCGTCGGCGCTCGGGCGCGGCGAGCTGTGCTGCCATTGCCTGCTGGTCGAAACCGGGCAGGGCCTGGTGCTCGTGGACACCGGGTTCGGCCTGCTCGACGTGCATAGCCCGCGCCCCCGGCTGAGCCCGTTCTTCCTGGCCTTGCTGCGCCCGGCGTTCGCCGAGGAAATGACCGCGCTCAGGCAAGTCGAGCAACTCGGCTTCCAGGCCTCGGACGTGCGGCACATCGTCTTGACCCACCTCGACTTCGACCATGCCGGAGGGCTGGATGACTTTCCCTCCGCGAAGGTGCACATGATGCAGCAGGAACGCGACTACGCCGAGCTGCAGAAGACCTGGCTGGACAGGCAGCGCTTCCGCCCGCGGCAATGGGGGACGCGGGCGAACTGGCAGGTGTACGGGCGGGCGGCCGGCGAGAACTGGTTCGGCTTCGGTGGCGCGACGGCCTTGCAAGGCCTGCCGCCCGAGATCCTGCTGGTGCCGCTGCCCGGACACACCTACGGGCATGCCGGCGTCGCGGTGCGCAGCGGCGGCCGCTGGTACCTGCAGGCTGGCGACGCCTATTTCCACCACCGCGAGATGGACTGGCAAAAGCCGTGGTGCACGCCCGGCCTGCGGCTGTACCAGACCTTGCTCGAGAAGGACCGCCGCCTGCGCCTGAACAACCAGGCGCGGCTGCGCGTGCTGCTGGCCAGCCATGGCACGGAGGTGGAGGTCTTCTGTGCCCACGACACGCTGGAGTTCGAGCGCCTGTCGGGGCACGCGCCCGGCTTGCCCGCGGGAAACGCGCCGCCTCGCCCTTGAGCCGCCGCGCAGGCGCAAGAGCCGTGCCCCGTCCTGTGCGCGGCACGTGGCTTGCCTTCTGAATCCCGGTTCCACGGGTGCATGTCACCCGATGGCATGACGAACGACAGATCACCCGGGAGAAGTTCATGAACGAGCGTCAGACACCCGATCCGCGCGAGCCGGCGAGCGACGAGCCCGCGTCCGCGTCCACCATCAAGCCTGCCGTCACCACCGCCGAGAAGATACGCACCAACCCGGTGGGCACCGTGGCGGGCGCGCTCGGTGGCGCTGCCGCAGGGGTCGTGGGCGGGCTGGCCGCCGGCCCGGTCGGCAGCCTGGCTGGCGCCGTGGTGGGCGGCGCCGCCGGTGCGCTGGCGGCCTCCGGTGGCATGGGTGGTTCGCCGACCGGGGCCGCCGACGGCGCGGAGGACCCGGCCTCGACCGGTGCCGATCAGGCCGGGACCGCCTCCAAGGCCACCGGTCCCGGCGGCGCGGCGCGCTGACGATCCGCCGTACCGTTCCGTGTCCTCGGCAGTGCCCCGCGCTCCCGGCCGCCTCGCGGGCAAGGCACTCGGCGGTGAGCCCGTACGAGGCCTGGTCTTGTGCGCTGCTGCCGGGGCGTGAGCCCTCCATGGCGCGGCGAGCGGCGAGGGGAGACCGCGCCGGCGCAAGAAGGGGCGCGGCCTTCATCGGCTCCAGGCGCCATTCCCCTTCGGCTCCGATGTAGGTCCTACGCGCCTGCCGCCGCCGTCTCTTCGGCCACCCCCGCATCGTGCAGGGTCAGCCGCTCGACCAGCCGTCGGACATGCAGCAGGTGCTCCGCCTCCTGCTGGCTGGCGATCTTGAAACGATCGGCCATGTCCTCATGGCCCGAGGACTTGGCCAGCTCGATCAGCAAGTCCCAGCCGGTGTTGTCGATCAGCTCGGCATCGAGCATCACGTGCAGGGACTGGACCAGCGAGGTGCGCGGGTCGTTCATGGCCTGGACCAGTCCCATGCTCTCCACGCCGACCAGGTCGGCACAGGGGGTCTGCGCCGTCGGGTCCGCGCCCAGCCGCTTCAGCTCGTCGGTCAGCAGCGCCGCATGCTGGCGCTCCTGGTGGCGGAAGCGCTCCAGGGCGTCGATGTCGTCCGCCGGCAGCGGGGTCGGCGCGGCGCGGCACTTGACCAGCAGCGAGTCGTAGAGCCGCGTGCCGCCGCGTTCGAAGCTCAGGCGCTCGCCGAGCTTGTCCACCAGCACCTGCGGGCGCTTGCCGGTGATCATGTCGGTGCCGGACATCATGACCCCTTTCAGCGTGCCGGGCACCGGCACGGACCCGAGACCTTCGCTGTCGTCCGCATAGTCGAGCCGCACTTGAAGGTCCTCGCGCCGGCCGTCCGCCGGCGGCTGGAACTGCTCCGGTGCGGCCAGCATGTCTTTGGTATCGAAAGGCGACATCTGCACGCCAGTGCGGTTGACGCCAAGTGAGGTTTTGGTTTCCATGGAATGCTCCTGTTGGACCACGTGCCGTGTACCGCATCACGCAGCCACGGGCCAGACTTCGGTGCCCGGCCGCCACTGGTAGCCGGCGGCCACCTGGATCGAGGGCGAGCCGGCGGCATTGACCGCCTGCCGATAGAGGACCGAGCGCTCGTTCTCCAGCGCCTTGTCGACGAATTGCGTGCCGTGGGCGCGCAGGTCCACTTCGGCCGCCAGCACCTTGCGCACGAACTCGCGCTGCGAGGCGATCGGGATCGGATCGGGCAGCGTGGCCGGCAGGATCTCCGCCACGTCGCGTCGCTCGTGCTGCTGGAATTGCTCCACCGCGACATGCAGCTGGCCGAGTTCGTAGTCGAGGAAACGCTCCCACAGCGCGCGGATGCGCGGGTTGTTTTCCTGGGTGGCGCAGGCGTGGTAGTTGTAGACCTCGTTGGCTTCGTGCAGCACCCATTTCTCGAGCCAGCTTTCGTCCGGATCCATCAGCGACTCGTATTGCGTCGTGTGCTGCTCCTCGATGGAGGCGATCTCGGCATACAGCAGGCGCGCCATCGGGTCGGAGAACAAGGGGCCGACGTTCATGTAGTAGTTGTGCGTCTGCTGCTCCGAGGCCATGATGGTCAGCGCATGCAGCTTGGACAGCGGATCGGCCGTGCGGCGGTCATAGTGGTCGCGCAGGTCGTCCAGCGGGTCGCGGTGTTCGTCGGCGGTCGGCCGGCCCGGCAGGATGTCGGTGTAGCTTTGCACGATGTTGTTGGCATCCTTGCCCTCCAGGCGGTCGAGCAGGGCGGAGTAGCGGTAGAGGTGGTCGAAGTCCTCCAGCAGGCCGAAGCGGTAGACCTGGGCGAGGTAGGGGTCGGGTTCGCGCAGGGCGACGCCGGCCGTCACGTCGATGGCCACCTGCTCGTAGGCGACCGTGGTCTCGAGCGGCGAATGGTCGGCGCCGATCAACCAGTTGATGGTGGTGGCCTGGTGCTGCTCGACACGCCGCACCTGCGCCAGCACCGCGCGCAAGGCATCGTTCATGCGGGCGCATGAATGCGAAAAGCGCAGCGCCTCCAGTTCCAGTCCGTTCATCAGGATGATGCGGACGCGGGTGTAGGCGTCGTCGTCGAGCTTGCTGATCGGCGCCTGGACCATGTCGCGCCAGGTGAGGCGCTGCCGGTCCAGCGGCGTACCGCGGTTGTCCATGATATTCAGGCTCATGTGGTCTCTCCGTCAAGGGTGGATGAGCGGCCGCAGCGGGGCGGGTGCCGGGCCCGGTGCTTGCGGCAGGGCCTATGTCGGCCCGTCGGGCTCCGTCGTCGGGTCGTGCCGCACAGCAGTTCTGGCGGCAAGTCGCATACCTGGGCCCTGTGCTTCTGCCGAGGGCACGGGGCTTGCGCTGACGGGCGCCTTGCTGCCTGCCGGCGGGGGCTCCATCGAGGGGCTACCATCGGCGCATCGCCTGCGTTCCTCGCCCCATGCCGTATTTGTCCAGACTGTCGTCCCGTTCTTTCTCCTCCCCGGGGCTGTGGCCTCTGCTCCTGTCCTTGGTCGCCGTCCCGGCCATGGCCCAGAACGGCGAGAAATCGCTCAAGGGCTGCGCGGAGATCGGCCCTGCGGCGGATCGCCTCGCCTGCTACGACCAATTGGCCGGCCGCGCCGTTTCGGCGCCGGTGCCTCCCCATGGCGAGGCACCCGCGCCGACCAGCCTGCTGGCGCCCAAGGACGAGCCCGCCCCCGGCGACAGCGGTGGCCTGATGTCCAAATACTGGGAGCTCGATGCGCAGGACAAGCGCGGCACCTTCAACCTGACCGGCTACCGTCCCAACTACGTGCTGCCGATGCACCTCACCAGCCGCATCAATCGGGCGCCGCGGTCGCCCACGCAGGCCGCGGTGTCCTCGCCCGCCTACCGGAAGGCCGAGGCGAAGTTCCAGCTGTCGCTGCGCACCAAGGTGGTCCAGGATGTCGGCCTGGCCGACGCCGATGTCTGGCTGGCCTTCACCCAGCAGGTGCTGTGGCAGATCTGGAACGGCAAGGACTCCAAGCCTTTCCGCAATACCGACTACGAGCCCGAGCTGATCTATGTGGTGCCGACGCCGAAGAGCCTGCGCCAGCTGCCCTTCGGCTGGCAATGGCGCTACAGCCAGCTGGTGCTGGCGCACCAGTCCAACGGCCAGTCCGATCCCCTGTCGCGCAGCTGGAACCGCCTTTATCTGGGCGCTGGCTTCGAACGCGGCGACTGGTCGCTCAGCACGCGCTTCTCCCATCGCCTGAGCGAAGACTTCAGCAGCGACAACAATCCCGACCTGGTCGACTACCGGGGACGCGGCGAACTGCAGCTGGATTGGACGCCTGGGCGCAGCACCGCCTCGCTGCTGTACCGCAGCACCCTGCAGAACCGGAGATTCGGCGCGCTGCAGTTCGAATGGACCTACCCCGTCTTCGGCGATCAGCCGAACGGCGTGCGCTGGTTCGTGCAAGCGTTCCAGGGCTACGGCGAGACCCTCACCGACTACAACTTCCGGCAGACGAGCTTCGGCGCCGGTGTGACGTTCATGCAGTTCTGAGAGCCCCGGATCCCGCGGCGTGCCCGGCGGACACGCGCCGGGTCTTCAGGCCCCTTGCGCCCCGGCCTGCGCCCCGGCCTGCGGCAAGGCCGCCCATTCCTTCATCAAGGCCTCCTCGTGCAGCCGGGCCGCGGCCAGGTGTTTCGCCTTCACGTGCCCGTAGCCGCGGATCTCCTCGGGGATGCGGGCGATTCGGGCGGCCAGCGCGACGGTGCTGGCGTCCAGCCCGGGCAGCAGGCTGTCGATGCGTTGGCGGTACTCGTCGATCAGCCGGCGCTCGGTGCGCCGCTCGGCGCTGTAGCCGAAGACGTCGAAGGGCGTGCCGCGCAAGCCCTTGAGCCGGGCCAGCAGCTTGAAGCCGCCGCGCATCCAGGGGCCGAACGATTGCTTGACCGCCTCGCCTTGCGTATTCCGGCGCGCGAGCAGCGGCGGCGCGAGGTGGTGGCGCAGCTTGAAGTCGCCCTCGAACTGGGCCGCGATCCGGTCGGTGAAGCTCCGGTCGGTGTGCAGGCGCGCCACCTCGTATTCGTCCTTGTAGGCCATCAGCTTGAAGAGGTACCGGGCCACGGCCTCGGTGAGCTGGTGGCCGCCGACGGCGGCCGCCTCGGCGGCGCGCACCTTCTCGACGAAGCCCGCGTATTGCAGGGCCCAGGCGGCGTCCTGGTAGTCGGTGAGGAAGGCGATGCGCCGGTTGACGAGCTCGCGCAGGTCCGGTTTCTTGATGAACTCGATCACCTGGGCCGGGCGCAGCAGGGCCTGCACGGCGGCGAGGTCGTGCGCCGCCTGCCGGCCCCAGGTGAAGGCGGCCTGGTTGCGTTCGGTCTGCACGCCGTTGAGTTCGAACGAGCGCATCAGCGCCGCAAGGCTGAGCGGCACCCGGCCCTGCTGCCAGGCGTAGCCGAGCAGCAACGGGTTGGTGTACACCGAGTCGCCCACCAGCTGCACCGCCAGCTGCTCGGCGTCGAAGGCGCCGAACAGGGCCGGCCCGACCGCCGCCGCGATGGCCGCCTCGCAGCGCGCCGAGGGGAACTGCCAGTCCGGGTCCTTGACGAAGGCGGCGGTGGGCGAACCGTGGGTGTTCAGGACGACGTAGGTGCGGCCTTCGCGCATCACGGCGAGCGTGTTCTTGTCGGCGGCCACGATGGCGTCGCAGGCCAGCACCAGGTCGGCCTCGGCCGTGCCGACCTTGGTCGTGTGGATGGCCTCGGGCCGGCTGGCGATCTGGATGTGGCTCCAGGTGCTGCCGCCTTTTTGCGCCAGCCCGGCGGCGTCCTGGGTGATCACTCCCTTGCCCTCGATGTGGGCGGCCATGCCCAGCAACTGGCCGATGGTGATGACGCCGGTGCCGCCCACGCCCGCCACCACGATGCCCCAGGCCGTGTCGGCCGGTGGCAGCACCGGGTCGGGCAGCGGCGCGAAGGCGCCGGGGTCGGGCAGGTCCGGCGAGGCCTTGCGCGGGCCCCGGAGCTGTCCTCCCTCGACGGTGACGAAGCTGGGGCAGAAGCCGTTCAGGCAGGAGTAGTCCTTGTTGCAGCTGTTCTGGTTGATGCGCCGCTTGCGGCCGAACTCGGTCTCGACCGGCTCCACGCTCAGGCAGTTGCTCGCCACCGAGCAGTCGCCGCAGCCTTCGCAGACCAGTTCGTTGATCACCACCCGGCGCGCCGGGTCGGCCAGCGTGCCGCGCTTGCGGCGGCGCCGCTTCTCGGTGGCGCAGGTCTGGTCGTAGATGAGGATGCTGCAGCCGGGAAGGTCGCGCAGCTCCTTTTGCAGGGCATCGAGCTCGTCGCGGTGGTGCACGCCGACGCCGGGCGCCAGCCGGTCCTTCACCGCGTCGTACTTGCCGGGCTCGTCGCTGACCACCACGATGCGGCGTACCCCCTCGGCATCGAGCTCGCGCGTCATCTCGGGCACCCGCAGCAGGCCGTCCACGGGCTGGCCTCCGGTCATGGCCACCGCGTCGTTGTAGAGGATCTTGTAGGTGATGTTGACCTGCGCCGCGATGCTCTGGCGTATCGCCAGCAGGCCCGAATGGAAATAGGTGCCGTCGCCCAGGTTGGCGAAGACATGGGTGTCGGTGGTGAAGGGCGCCTGGCCGACCCAGCTCACCCCTTCGCCGCCCATCTGGGTGAAGGTGCTGGTGCCGCGGTCCATCCACAGCACCATGTAGTGGCAGCCGATGCCGGCGAGCGCACGCGAGCCCTCGGGCACCTTGGTGCTGGTGTTGTGGGGGCAGCCGCTGCAGTAGAACGGCATGCGCTCGTTGCTGCCGGCGCGCAGCACCTGCAGGCTGCGCTCCTTGGCGTCGATCAGGTCGACGCGGGCGTCCATGCGCGCGGCGGTGTCGGCATCGACCCCCATCTTCTTCAGGCGGCGCGCGATGGCGCGTGCGATGATGGCCGGGTTCAGGTCGGCCTGGGCGCGCAGCAGCCAGTTGCTGCCCGGGTTGGGCTGCGACCATTCGCCGCCCGTGTGGTCGCCCTCGGCCTCGTCGAACTTGCCGAGCACGTTCGGGCGCACGTCGGCGCGCCAGTTGTACAGCTCCTCCTTCAGCTGGTATTCGATCACCTGGCGTTTTTCCTCGACCACCAGGATCTCCTGCAGCCCGAGGGCGAAGTCGCGGGTGATGGTGGCTTCGAGCGGCCACACCACGTTCACCTTGTGCAGGCGGATGCCCAGCCTGCGGCATTCGTCGTCGGGCAGCCCGAGGTCGTGCAGGGCCTGGCGGGTGTCGTTGTAGGCCTTGCCGCTGGCGATCAGGCCGAAGCGGTCGTCCGGGGTCTGGATGACGTTGTGGTTGAGCCGGTTGGCGCGGATGTAGGCGAGGGCGGCATACCACTTGTAGTCCATCAGCCGCGCTTCCTGTTCCAGCGGGGTGTCGGGCCAGCGGATGTGCAGCCCGCCCGGCGGCATGGCGAAGTCGGTCGGCAGCAGGATGTCGACACGGTCGGGATCGACGTACACGCTGGTCGAGGACTCGACCACCTCCTGGATGGTCTTCACGCCGGCCCAGACCCCGGCGAAGCGGCTCAGGGCGAAGGCGTGCAGGCCGAGGTCGAGGATGTCCTGCACGCTGCTCGGGAAGAACACCGGCAGCCCGCAGGCCTTGAACACGTGGTCGCTCTGGTGCGCGGCGGTGCTGCTCTTGGCGACGTGGTCGTCGCCGGCCACCGCGACCACCCCGCCGTGCCGGGCCGTGCCGGCCATGTTGGCGTGCTTGAAGACATCGGCGCAGCGGTCCACCCCGGGGCCCTTGCCGTACCACAGGCCGAAGACGCCGTCGAACCTGCGGGCCTGCGGCGGCAGCAGGTCGAGCTGCTGGCTGCCCCACACCGCGGTCGCGCCCAGCTCCTCGTTGACCCCGGGCTGGAAGACGATGTTCTGCGCCGCCAGGTGCTCGCGGGCCTGCCACAGCGCCTGGTCGTAGGTGCCCAGCGGCGAGCCCCGGTAGCCGCTGATGAAGCCGGCGGTGCGCAGGCCTTCACGGGCGTCTCTTGTGCGCTGCAGCATGGGCAGGCGCACCAGCGCCTGCACGCCGCTCATGAAGGCCCGCCCCTCGGCGAGACGGTATTTGTCGTCGAGGGTGACGCTCTCGAGCGCCTTGCGGATCGACTCTGGCAGAGGTGCGTTCATGGCTGATGGCTCCTGGGGGAACACTCATGCGAACAGCGCTGGCATGACCGAGTGTAGAGAGTTGACCACATCATTGGTCCCGATGTGGTTGCCAAGTTCGCCAGTGCGGCAATAATCGGCTGATCGCCGGGCCTGTCGTCATGGGGGCCGGCGTGATGTTTTCGCAGCTTGGCCGCAAGGCTCTCGCGTGACTCACCCCCATCTCCATGCCGCTCATGTTGCACCGCACACAGGCCTACCCAGGCGCCTCACCACGGTCCGCCGCCCTGCGACCCGCCGACCCGCAGTGGGCCGTCCCCGGTCCGCGCACGTCCAACCGGTTCGCCGACTGGCTGCTCGGCACCGATCCGCGGCAGCGCATCCGGCTCGTGCAGTGCGGCGTGGCGGTGCTGCTGGTGCTGTGCAGCGTGGTCAACATGCACTACCTGGTGTGGGCCGGCCTGGCCGACGCGCGGCTGGTGGCCTGCTGGACCGTGGTGCTGATCGGCGGCTTCGCGCTGTTCTATCTCGCCATCCGCCTGGGCTGGAACCTGCGTTGCGAGGATCCCTCCCTCACCGTGCCGCAGATGATCTTCGCCATCGTCTGCGGGGCGGCCGGCTATGCCCTCGCCGGGCAGGGGCGGGGCGGGGCCTTCCCCATCCTGATGGTCGTCTTCATGTTCGGCATGTACTCGCTCTCGCCCGAGCAGGTGTGGCGCGTCGGCCTGGTCGCGGTGCTGGTGCTGGCCAGCACCATGGCCTTGATGAGCCAGCTCGACCCGGCGGTGTTCGTGCCGCAGGTCGAGTGGAGCCATTTCATGATGATCGCGGTGATGGTGCCGGCGGTGGCAGTGCTCACCGGCCAGCTCAGCCGCATGCGCGACCGGCTGCGGCGGCAGAAGGAGGAGCTCGCCACCGCGCTCGCGCGCATCCAGGACCTGGCCACCCGCGACGAACTCACCGGGCTCATCAACCGCCGGCACATGGTCGAGCTGATGGAGCAGGAGCTGCAGCGCGGGGTCCGCTCGGGCCAGACCTTCTGCATCGCCCTGCTCAGCCTGGACCAGTGGCGGCACCTGAAGACGGCGCGCGGCGACCTCTTCGGCGACCAGATGCTGCAGTCCTTCGCCCGCGAGGCCCTGGGCGTGATCCGCATCTCCGACCTGCTGTCGCGCTGGAACGGTTCGGAGTTCCTGCTGATGCTGTCCGACACCCGCGCCTCGCTGGCGCGCATCAGCCTGGAGCGCCTGCGCGAGGCCGTCTCCGAGCTGCAGCTGGACACCTGCAGCACTCCCTTGCACACCAGCTTCTCGGTGGGCGTGACCGAACACCGGGCCGGCGAGACCGTGGCCCAGACGATCGAGCGGGCGGAGCACGCGTTGATGAACGCCCAGGTGGCCGGCAACCGGGTGGTCCTGGCTTGACCGGCTGCGCGCGGGAGGGCGGGCGCCGCGGCCCGCGCCGCTCAAGAGCCCGGTCCGCCGGTCGATAAGACAGCGATGCGCACCCGGCTTGTCAGCTCCCTGTCGAATGGCCTGCTGGGGCGTCCCGGCCGGCAGAGCCTGCTGGTGCTGGGGCTGCTGAAGTCGGCCGGCCTGTACCTGGCCCTGGCGGCCTTGCTGTTGCTGCAGGCCCGGCTCGGGCTGGCCGAGCGCCTGCCTGCGCAATCGCTGGCCGGCCTGTGCCTGCTGGCCTGGTCACTGTTCTACGCCCTGGTGCGCAGCGGCTTCAGCGAGCGCTGGAGCGACCCCGGCTTGAGCGCGCCGCAACTGCTGTTCGGCCTGCTGGCCGTGGTCGCCGCCTATGCGATCAGCGGTTCGGCCCGCGGCGCCCAGACGAGCCTGCTCGTGATGCTGCTGGTGTTCGGCTTGTTCGAGCTGCCGGCCGCGGTGTCGCGCTGGAGCGCTGTGCTGGCCCTGCTGCTGTTGGGGGGGGTGATGGGCTGGAAGGTGCACGCCGACCCGCAGCGCTACCCGGCGGAGGTCGAACTGTTGCATTTCGCCGGGGTCGCGGTGTCGCTGGCGCTCGTGCAGGCCCTGGTGTCGCGGATGGCGGTGCTGCGCCTTCGCCTGGCCCGGCAGAAAGCCGAGCTGAAGCTGGCGCAGGAGCAGATCCGCGTGCTGGCCACCCAGGACGAACTCACCTCGCTGCCCAACCGCCGCCACATGACCGAGCTGATGCTCACCGAGAAGGCCCGCCAGCAACGCAACGGACGGGTGCTGAGCGTGGCCATGATCGACATCGATCACTTCAAGCGCATCAACGACGTCTATGGCCACACCGGGGGCGACCTGGTCCTCAAGACCTTCTCCCAGTTCAGCCGTGCCAGCCTGCGGCCCAGCGACACCCTGGCGCGCTGGGGCGGCGAGGAATTCCTGCTGCTGCTGCCGGACACCTCGGGCGAGGACGCCATGCTGTGCGTCGAGCGCATGCGCATCCACTTCGCCCGCATGTCGGCCGACGCCATCTCGCCGGGCCTGCATGTCACCTTCTCCGCCGGTGTCAGCGCCTGCCGGGCCAGCGACAGCCTGGAGGACGCGGTCGAACGCGCCGACCAGGCGATGCACCGGGCCAAGGCGCAGGGCAGCAACTGCAGCGTGCTGGGCTGAGGCGGCCGCCGGCTGGCATGCGCCTTGCGGCAGGGCCCGGGGCCCCGGCCGGCGGGATGGTCCCGGTCCGGCGACGGGGCATCACGGAGCCCGCATGAACCGCAACGACGTCACCGAATCCATCATCGAAGCCAAGGTCCGCAAGGGCCTGAAGTGGGAGGACGTGGCCCGCCGGATGGGCCAAAGCAAGGAGTGGGTCACCGCCGGCTGCCTGGGCCAGATGAGCTTCGACGATGCCCAGGCGCGCATCGTCGCCGAGATCTTCGATCTGTCGCCCGAGGCAGAGCAATGGCTCAAAGTGGTGCCTTACAAAGGTTCGCTCCCCACTTCGGTGCCGACCGACCCGCTGATCTACCGCTTCTACGAGCTCGTCAGCGTCTATGGCACGACCTTCAAGGAACTCATCCACGAAGAGTTCGGCGACGGCATCATGAGCGCCATCGACTTCAAGATGGACCTGCAGCGCGAGGCCCATCCGCAGGGCGACCGGGTGCGCATCGTCATGTCGGGCAAGTTCCTGGGCTACAAGTCGTACTGAGGGGCGGTTCGGCGCCCGGTGCACGGCGGCGCCGCCGCTCCGGGCCGGCCCTGTCGGCGTCCGATCCATTTCCCGTCAAGGCGGCGTCCCGTCATGTGGCGGAGGGCGATCGGGCCGGACGCCCTGCGGGAAAATGGAGTCCGCCGGGGGAAGGCTGCCGCGCCGAAGACCCAGCGGATCGCTGTCCGGCGGCGTCGGCGCCAGCGTGGCCGTTGCGCTCGCGCCCGGCGCGGGAGCCGCCGCGTCGCGTGGCTTGATGTGCCGCATGTCCGCCAGCAAGCGCTGGATTTCCAGGTTGCTGCGTTTTTGCTCGCGTTGCAGGGCCGCCGTCACCGCCGGGTCGTAGCCGGGGCGGGGCCAGAGCTTGGCGACGACACAGTCGACGATCAGGCGGTCGAAGGCCGGCACCGGGGGGGCGTCCCCGGCCAGGCGCCTGGCCCAGCTGGCGGCTTCGTCGCAGCGGCTGGCGGTCGGCTTGCCCTTGGTCAGGGCGGCCAGGGTCTGGGGTGGAATCGCCTGCAAGGGCGCCTCGGCGGCATGGAGCGGGACGCGGCCCCCTGCCTGGGCCAGCGCGCCGCTTCCCGGCTGGACGCTGCCCGGATCGCCTCCGATCGAGTCGATGTCGGGGGCTTGGTGCAAGGACGAAGGCAGCTGCGCGGCGATGGCCTGGGGCGGGCGGTCGGGGGCGAGCCAGCAGGACTTGGTGACAAGCAGCAGCATAAAGATGGCCCAGAGCATCGAAAACATCGGGCGGGCCCAGCCCGTGGATGCCGCCGGCGCTGGTTCCGGCGGCGCGCCGCGCGGCGTCGTGCTGCGTGCCCATTGCTGCCACCGCGACAGGCTCTCCCTCGGGGCCTGCAGGCTCATCCAGTGCGGGAAACGCGCGGCGAGTTCCTCGGCCAGGCCCAGCTCGGTCATCAGCGTGCGCACGCCCGGGTGCCCGGGCTGACGCAGTTGGCGGATCAGTTCATCCTGGCGGGTTCTCGCCGCGGGCGGGTCGGCCTCGCGCGCGAGCTTCTCGACGATGGCGGCATCGATGAATTGGCCGGCCGGCCCGAACCGGCCCAGCCGGCGCGCCTCGGCTTCCCAGCGGAAGACGGCCAGGGCGGCGGTGAACAGGAACTCGTGCCCGGGCCGCCAGCCCGAGGCCAGCAGGTCCGCCACCCCCCATTCGAAGATGCCGCGGGCATCCAGGTTGGTCAGCCCTTCGTCGCCCAGGGCCTCGTCCAAGGCCTGGCGCGCCGCAGCCTCGGAGGCCGGCGGCGAGGCTTCGATGTGGGTGTAGAAGACCGCGAAGACCGCCTGGGCCGCGATGTCGGGCGAGGGCAGCGGGGGCTCTTGCACTGCGGGAGGGGCCGCCTGGACGGCCGGCGCGGGCGGGGCGGGTGGCTCAGGCGGAGCAGGGGCGGCAGCCGCCGGAGCGGGGGCAGCGGCCGCTGGGACAGGCTGCTCCTCGGCCGGCGCCCGGGCAGCGCCGCGGGCCCATTGCCGGGCCGCTTCATAGGCCTCGCGCAAGGCCTGGAACCCTGCCGCATCGGTTTCCTGGTCGATGTGCTTGAGCAGGCGCGCGTAGGCCTGCCGGATGGCGCGCTCGTCCGCGCCGGTGTCCAGCCCGAGCCGCTCGAGGAAGTCCGGCATGAGGATCAGTCCGGCGCCCCGCCGTCGAGATAGTTGTCGCGCTCGACGTGGTCGAGCATCTCCTCGAAGCGCGGCCGTGCGCTGCGGATCTGCCGTTCGTCCTGCGTTGCCAGCAACTGCTCGAACATCATGATGCGCTCGCCCAGCCACTCGCGCCCTTCGCCGCGCAGCAGTTCGTACAGGCGCTCGGCGCGCGCCAGCAGGGTGCGGTTCTCGAGCTGGTCGCGCGGATGCGTCTTCAAGGCCGACAGCTCGGCAAGCCGGCTCTCGATCTCGGCCTGGCTGAGCAGGCCCGGGTTGCCCTCGATCAGCAGGGTGTGGGTCGTATCGGAGCCGAGCAGCGTGGCCTCGACCTGCAGCAGCCCGTTCACGTCATAGGTGAAGCGCACGTCGAACTCGGCGTTCGCTCCCGGCGAGGGCGGCAGCGGCAGCGTGAGCTGGCCGAGAGGGATGTTGTCCTTCACCATCCGCGCCTCGCCCTGGAAGATGTTGAGTTCGATCAGCTTCTGGCCCGGGTGCGCGGGGTGGTAGCGTTTGACCCGGCTCACCGGCACCGGGCTGTTGCGCTCGATCACCGGGTCGAAGTGGCCATGCGAGGAACTCGTTTCCGACAGCCGCCGCGACACCTCCACGCCCAGCGAATAGGGCGAGACGTCCGTCATCACCACCTCGTTCAGGGCCGCGTCGCGCGCCTTCAGCCCTGCCTGTACGGCCGCCCCCAGCGCGACCACCTCGTCCGGATCGAAGTCGACCGAGGGAAAGCGGCCGAACATCAGCGTCACCAGGCGCCGCACCAGCGGCATGCGGGTGGCGCCGCCGGCGAGCACGATCTTGTCGAGTTCGGCGCTGCGCAGGTTGGCGTCGCGCAGCGCGCGCTCCACTGGCGTGCGCAGGCGCTTGAGCAGGGGGGCGCAGACCTTCTCCAGGGTGGCTTCGTCGAGTGCGAGCCGGTACTCGGTGTCGCCGTCGCGCACCTGGATGCCGGCGCCGGCCTCGGTGCTCAGGCGGCGCTTGGCCGCTTCGGTCTGCGCCATCAGGCGCTGCATGAAGACCGCGTCCTTGCGCAGCCGGTCGGGCAGCTGGTTGTGGCGGAAGAACTCGTCCACCAGGGCCAGCACGAAATCCTCCCCGCCCAGGTGGTTGTCGCCGGCCGAGGCGCGGACTTCCATCACGCCCTCGAACAGCTCGAGGATGGAGACGTCGAAGGTGCCGCCGCCGAGGTCGAACACCAGGAAGCGGCTTTCCGCGCCGAGTTCGTGGATGCCGCAGGCGAGGGCGGCGGCGGTCGGTTCGTTCAGCAGCCGTTCGACCTTCAGGCCGGCCAACTGCCCGGCGGCGCGTGTCGCCTTGCGCTGCGCGTCGGAGAAATAGGCCGGCACGGTGATCACGGCCTCGGTGACCGCCTCGCCCAGCGCCGCCTCGGCATCCGCCTTCAGCGACTTCAGCACCAGGGCCGACAGCTCCTCCGGCCGGAACTCGCGCGAGCCCAGGCGCAGCGTCTTGTGGCTGCCCATGTAGCGCTTGAAGACCGCGGCCGTGCGATCGGGGTGGGTCTGCAGCCGCTCGCGCGCCGCCTGGCCCACCAGCACCGAGCCATCGGCGTCCAGGCTGACGCACGAAGGCGTGAGCGTCTGTCCCAGGCCGTTGGGCAGCAGCCGGGCCCGCCCCTCCTGCCAGACGGCCACCAGGCTGTTGGTGGTGCCCAGATCGATGCCGACGATCATGCATTTCCCCATGCTTGTTGTGGCCATCATCCTAACGTGGCGCCCGCCGCGCAGGGGGGCGATGGCGTCACGAACCGGCTTCGGATGTGCACGGTCGCACCAACTCCGATATCTTTTCGTACCAGGACGGCGCGCCCGGGGGCGGGGCGCGACATGGGCGCGGCGTCCGCCGGGCGCGGCAGGATCTCGATTCGTCCGGTTGGGAAGGTGCGCGCGCCGGCCGGGCCTGCGCGGCGATTCAGCGGGCGCGGGCCGAAGCGCTGTCGCTCAGCGCGGCCACAGCACCCACATCCGGAGCGGCTGCTTCATCCGTCCGGCCTGCTGCTCGGCCGTCGCGCCCCAGCCCCAGAAATAGTCGGCCCGCACGGCGCCCACGATGGCGCTGCCGGTGTCCTGGGCGATCACCAGGCGCCGCAGCGGGGTGTTGGTCAGCGGCTCGGTGCTGTCGAGCCAGACCGGGGTGCCGTAGGGCACGCTCTGCGGGTCGACGGCGATGGAGCGGCCCGGCGTGAGCGGCACGCCCTGGGCGCCGCGTGGCCCGAGGTTCGGGTCGGGCAGGGGCTCCTCGCGGAAGAACACCGTCCGCGGGTTGGTCCAGAGCATCTCGTTCAGCCGCTTCGGGTTCTTTTGCGCCCAGGCCTTGATGGCCGGCCACGAGGCCTGGTCGGCCCGCAGCTCGCCCTGGTCGATGAGCCAGCGGCCGACGGATTTGTAGGGATGGTCGTTGTGGGCGGCGAAGGCCGCGCGCAGCAGTCGCTGGCTGCCGTTGGCTTCGGTCAGCTGCAGCCGGCCCGAACCCTGGATCTGCAGGATGAGCGCATCCAGCGGGTCGGCCACATAGGCCAGCTCGCGCCCGCGCAGCGAGGCCTTGGCGGCCGGCAGGCTGTCGATCTGCTGGCGCGTCCAGTAGGGGCTGCGCGTCGCCAGGTCGGCGGGCGGGGCGTAGAGCGGCACGCGGTAGGCCCCCTGGGCCAGCCGGCTGGCTTCGATCAAGGGTTCGAAATAGCCGGTGATCAAGCCCTCGGCCGAACCCTCCAGGCTCTCGACGCGCCAGGGCTGCAGGCGTTGCTTGAGCCACCAGCGGGCCGACGGGTCGGCCAGCGGCCCCACCGTGCGGGCCTCGGCGCAGACCCGCACCCACTCGGGCGCGGGGCGTTCGCAGCCGCGCAGCAGCGCGGGCCAGAGCTCGGCGGTGATGTCGTTGTCCCAGCCGGGCAGGTCGGTCCAGGCGGCCTGGACCCAGCGTGCGCGCGGCCGCAGCATCACCGCGGCGGCGGGCGGGGCGCTGGCGCCGGGAGCCTGGACATTGCCGGGCGCGCGGTCCTCCACCGGGGCGGGCGGGGCTTCCGGCGTCGTGCCGCAGGCGGCCAGCAGTCCTAGAATCAAGGCGCAGGCCGCTGTCAGAAGGGGCGGCCGCAGGGGCCGCTTCCGGCCGGGGATGTTCATCATGGGCTTGATTCTGCTGGAGGCACTGGGTGCCCTGGTCTTGTTGGTGCTGATTGTCTGGTGGACGATGTTTTCCGGTCGTCGCGGCGGCGAACGGCGTGGCGACGAGCCCCCGCCCTAGCCCTGGACCGCGCCGGGCCGTCAGGCGCGCGGCGGGGCGATGAAGGACAGCGGCCTGTCGCGCATGCGCCGCCGGATGGCCTGGTAGATCCGGCTGCGCTCGCGCAGCCGGATGCCGCGTGAGCGCAGCGCCACCTTGAAGGCCAGCAGGAAACTGACACTCAGGTTGAGCACGCCCGTGACGGCGATGCCGGCCAGGCACCACCAGAAGGGGGCGCTCCGGAAGATCTCCGTGCTCCAGCCTCCGGCGCCCACTGCCGCCGCGAGCTGGCCGGTCGACAGCGTGACGTGGCGCACCTCGATCGGCAGGCCGAAGAACGCCGCCACCGGGGGCACGAGGCCGAGCATCAGGCCGAGCGAGATGTTGGAGCTGAAGCCGGAGATGTTGCGCCGCCAGTAGTGCGACCAGCGTTGCGCCCGCGCCGCGCCCAGGTGCGCCACGATGCGCGGGTTCCAGGCGATGGCGCTGTCCAGGCGGTGCCAGACGAACCAGTTCTCGACCCAGCCGGCGATGATCGAGCTGACGAACAGCAGCACCCCGGTGAAGGCCGCGAACAGCGGCGTGCCTCCCAGCAGGCTGATCGAGTCGAGAATGTGCGCCGCGTCGTCGTGGCCCACCACCGGCCGGCCGAGCAGCCACAGGGCGAGCCACTGCACGGCCAGCACGATGGGGGTCACCATGGCCAGGTTGCCGAGGATGCCCGCGGCCTGGCTGCGGATCAGGTGGGCGACCTCGTCCACGAAGCCTTCGATCGCCGCGTCGTTCGACACATCCCGCAGTTTTTCGGCCATGGCCGGCGCGGTCATCGCCGGTTGCTTGGTCGCGACCGTGAAGTGCATCAGGTGGATGAGCACGAAGCTGCCGGCATAGTTGACGCCGGCCCAGAAGCCGGCCCAGAAGGCGCTCAGTCCGAGCGCCAGCACCATGAACTTCATCAGCGTGGTGCCGGCCAGCACCGCACCGCCGCCGGCCGCGGCCTTGAGCATGCGGGTGTAGGCGCCGCGGTCGCGGGTGATGTAGTGCTCGCCGGTTTCCGCGCTGCGCTCGGCCACCTTGCGGGCCAGCAGCGAGTAATGGCTCGCCAACAGCGTCCGCAGGCTGCGCCGCTCGTCGGCGGTGCGCACCAGGTGGGCCAGCAGGCGGGTGATGTCGGGCCCGGGGGCGGGGCTGAGCACGCAATCGAGCAGGTCTTCGACACGGCGGGCGCGCAGCCGCAGCTGGTCGAGCTCGAAGACCAGGTCGACCGAGACGCCGTGTTCCTCCAGGTGCTCGTGAACGCTGTCGGCGCAACGCCGGCAGGTGTCGAGCAGGGCGCGCAGGTAACCCGCGGCCCGCAGCAGCGCCTCGGTGTCGCCGGCTTCCGCCTGCTCGCGGATGTCCTCGGCCACCTGGGCCAACTGGCGGAACGGCGCGTCGACCAGCAGCTCGGTGCTCATGCGGGCGCGCAGCGAGGGCGAGAAGCCGGCCGCCCGGATGGTGGCCGACAGGAACATGATGGCGTCGAAAAACGGCGATCGCCAGTCGGGCGCGGCCAGGTCGAGCAGGGGCACCAGCCGCTGCAGCGTGGGTTCGTCCAGGGCTTCCAGCCAGGCTGCGTCGCTGGCTGCCGGAAAGAGCAGGTTGAACAGCGCGGCCAGGTCGGTGGTGTCGGGCGTGGCCGGCAGCAGCCGCAGCTTCAGGCGCTGGCCGAACTCGCCGGCGAGGTCCATGCGGGGCGAAAAACCGAAGTCGGCCAGCAGCGCGGCGATGTCGACCTCGCGCCGGAACCGCCCCAGCACGGCGCGGACCTGCGCATGGTATTCGGGGTGTCGGTCGAGCACATTCAGCAGGTGGCGCAGGCGCAGCACCGGGGTGGGCGTCTGCTGCTGCGGCAGCGGGGCGTGGCGCAGCCATTCCAGCATGCGGACCAGCCAGAGGTGGCGCTCGGCCATGCGGGCTTGGCCGTCGGCAGCGGTCAGCAGGGCGCTCAGATCCCAGGCGCCGCTGCGCCGGCGGCCTGCTTTCCACAGGCTCAGACTCAGGCTCGGCATCAATGCAGGGCCGAGGCGAGCGCCAGCCCGAATTCGGGCACCGGCGCGGTGAACCACTCGGCGTCCTCGGTCATGCAGAAGAACTCTCCCCGCATGCTGCCCTGCGGCGTGGCGATGCGGGTCCAGCTGGTGTATTCGAAACGTTCGCCGGGCCGCAGCAGGGGCTGCTGGCCCACCACCGCCAGCCCCCGCACTTCCTCGACATGGCCCTGGGCGTCGGTGATGACCCAGTGGCGGCCGATCAGCTGCGCGCCGATGTCGCCGGTGTTGCGGATGGTGACGGTGTAGGCGAAGGCGTGGATTCCGGCATCGGGTTCGGACTGGTCGGGCAGGTGGCGAACCGAGACGCTGCAGGTGAATTGGGCGGTGCTCATGCGGGCATTCTAGGAGGCGGGTCGGGAAACAGTCGCGCCGGCCCCGTGGAAAACCCTGGGATGCCTCCTAGAATCCAGGCATGAGCAAACCCACCTACCGAATCGCCCCCAGCATCCTGTCCGCCGATTTCGCTCGCCTGGGCGACGAAGTGCGCCAGGTCATCGACGCGGGTGCCGACTGGATCCACTTCGACGTGATGGACAACCATTACGTGCCCAACCTCACGTTCGGGCCGATGATCTGCGAGGCGCTGCGCAAGCATTCGGTGCAGGCCGACGGCACCCGGGTGCCGATCGACGTGCACCTGATGGTGCAGCCGGTCGATGCCCTGGCCCAGGCCTTCTGCAAGGCCGGCGCCGACCTGGTGAGCTTCCACCCCGACGCCAGCACCCATGTCGACCGCACGCTGCAGCTGATCAAGGCCGAGGGCTGCCAGGCGGGGCTGGTGTTCAACCCGGCCGCGCCGCTGGACGTGCTCGAATGGGTGATCGACAAGGTCGACCTGATCCTCATCATGAGCGTCAACCCGGGCTTCGGCGGCCAGAGCTTCATCCCCAGCGCCCTGAAGAAGATCGAGCAGGCGCGCCGCCTCATCGAACGCAGCGGCCGCGACATCCGGCTCGAGGTCGACGGCGGCATCAAGGCCGGCAACATCCGCGATGCCGCCCAGGCGGGCGCCGACACCTTCGTGGCGGGCAGCGCGATCTTCACCCAGGGCGACTACAAGGCGGCCATCGATGCGATGCGGGCGGCGCTGGCGCAGTGATCCGGGCGCCCGGGCGGGTGGCCGGGCGGGTGACATGATGTCATGTCGCTGGGTCCAGGGCCTCCCGCACCAGGGCTCGCCGGCCTCGTCTTCGCACGTGCGGCTCCCCCTTGGGCAGGGGAGGGGGCGCCGCGCGATCGCCGGCTAGCATCGCTCCCGGTTCCCGTCGGCTCACGAGAGCCCCGGGGCCGGCCTGCGTGGTGGCACGGTCCGCCGGCAGCCCTTGTTCCGATCCATCGCGCTTGTCCATGAACCCGAACCCGCCCGAGAACCCGCAGCCGCTGTCCGCTGCCGAAACCAGCCACCCCGAGGGCGCGGCCAACGCGTTGCACGCGGCCGTGTGGTTCGGCGCCGCGACCCTGTTCAATGTGCTCGCGGGCCTGGCCGCTTTCGACCACGACGGACTGGCGGCGTTGCGCTGGGGCGCGCTGGCGATGGCGGCTGTCCTGGTGGCGACCGGTTTGCGCCGGCGCCAGAGGTTGCTGTCGCTGTCCGGCACCGATCGGGCCAGCGAGTCCCTCCCGGTCTGGGCGGCCGTGTCGCCCGCCGTGGTGTCGCTGCTGGGGAGTGCGCTGTCCTTGGGCGTGTTCGCCGGGGTGGCCTACTGGACCACGCGCGGATGGCGCGGCCTCGACGTCTGGGGCGGTTTCTATCTCTGGCGTGACGGCGCGATCGGGCTCGCCGCGTTGCTGGGGCTGCTTTTCCTGGCCCTGGGCGCCTGGCTGGCCGCGACCTCGTCCACGACCCGGCGGGCCACGGGCCGGTGGGCCCCGCTGCTGGCGATTGCCGCCGTCCTGCTGGGGCCCGGCCTCGTCTTCGAGAAGACGTCGTCGAGCGGGCTGCGGGCCTTGTACATCAAGCGTTCGCCGGCAGAGGCCTTCGCCGAGCCCTGGGCCGATTCGGTCGTCCTGGAAATGAAGACCGTGAGCGTGGACGGGCAGGACAAGACCCGGACCTGTGTGGTCCTGGAACGCGGTGCCCGGCTGCTGTGGGCCTGGCAGCGCCCCGTGCCCGAGACAGAGGGGGAACTTTCCGGCGAGGCCGACGGATCCTGTGGCGAGCGGGTGCAGTGGGCGCTGGAGTCCGGCGCGGCAGCCGAGTCGGCGCTGCTGCGCGGCGACCTCGACGGCTACTTCGCCAAGCTGCGCAACGACCCGGAACTTGTTCACCGCCCGATCGCGCTGGAGCCGGCGCGCCTGCCTCCCGGAATCGCCAAACCGCTGCTGGCCTTGCTGACCGTGCCGGCACAGTGGAACTACACCCCGTTCGACCTTGCCTTGGCGGCCCGCCGCCCGGCCGATGCCAGGGCCACGATGCCCGATTCCGGCAAGCTCACGCCGCACCAGCGCCAGGGCCTGTTCCACCTCGGCATGGCCGACCTGGCCGGCCCGGACGCGCAGGTCCTGGCCGAACAGCAGCACCTGCAGCAGCTGATGCTGGCGGGCCAGGCGGACATCAGCGATCCGGCCCTGCGCATGATGATGATGGGCATGAGCCTGCAGGGCTCGCACGAGGCCGCGCGCGGCGTGGGCGGTTTCTCCGGGCTCGACTACCTGATGGCGAACCGGCACTGCGACCTGCGTTATGCGGCCTTCCTTCAGCAGCGGGGCATTGCGCCGCACGCCGGACATGCGGTGCACCTCGTCTCCCTGATCGGCCGGGCGCAGTATCCCGGGCTCAGCTCGGAATTCCAGAATGCCTTCCCCGCGGCCGACGAGTCGCTCGGGCTGCCCGATGCCAGCCAGCTCCCGCACTGCGTCGAGCTGGCGCGCTTCTACGGCAGCCACGTGAAAGACCTGTCCGCGGAGCCGTCCTCCTCCCTCGACGAGTCCCCCCTGCGGCAGGTGTATCGCGCTGCGGCCGATGCGGTGTTCCAGTGGTGCTTGCGCGATGCCGAGACATGGCGCAAGGCCAATGGCATCGATCCCCGCGTGCACGACGTGACGGTCGTCGGCGCCCCCGAAATCGCCGTCGAGGCGGCGCACGCGATGATTGCCGCGCAGCCCGTTTCTTTCGACCAATACTGCCACTGGGCGAACCACTGGTACACCTGGATGTTGCTGGCGAACGAGCGGCGCCCGCAGCTCACCCGGCTCATGCGCGAGATGGCGCAAGGCTGGGCGCGAGCCCTCCCGGCGACACGCCAGTCGGCGGCCTCCTGCAGCCTCTCCATTCCCTGGAACACCAACGAGTTCGAGGGCATGGCCGCGGGCATGAAACTGCTCAACGCCGACCTGCGCCGGCTCGGCCTGCCTTGCCAGGCGGTTGATGAACGTTCGGTTACCGGGGCGTTCCGGCTGGCATGCAAGATGGCGGTGGCGGCGGCCGATCCGCAGGCACGGCCACGCCGCGATTGACCGCCCCTTTCCGCGGGCGGCGACGCCCGCTCCGGGCCCGGCCGCTGCTTGCCGGGTGTGGCGTGGGGCGCAAAAGACCGGGCCGAAAGTCGGCCTTGCGCAGGGGCCTTGCCCGGCGCCTCGGGTTACCCTTGCCGCTTCGCGATGTCCCCGTCACCCCCGACCCGAACCCTTCTGCCGATGAAAACCCTGCGTGACGCCTGGGCCATTGCCCGCCTGGAAGCCGGCATGTTCCAGCGCTTCGGCAAGTTGTGGCTGGTCGTGTTCGCGGTGGTGGTGATCCCGGCGATCTACGCGCTGATCTACCTGTCCAGCGTCTGGGACCCGACCGCGCGCACGCGTGCCTTGCCGGCGCTCATCGTCAACCTCGACGACGGGGTCACCTACCGCGGCCAGTCGGCCAACGTGGGCGCCGAGCTGACCGCCGAGCTGAAATCCACCCACTTGTTCGGTTTCACCGAACTCGAGGACGAGCAGCAGGCGCGCAAGCAGGTGCGCCAGGGCAAGGCCGCGCTCGCGCTGATCATTCCGCACGATTTCAGCGCCAACGCGGTGCCCGGCCTGAAGGCCGGCGCCGGGCAACTGATCGTCTACATCTCCGAAGGCAACAACTATGCGAGCGCCGGCATGGCCCGGCGTTTCGCCGCCGAACTCGGCCACCAGGTGAACGAAACCCTGAACGAAAAGCGCTGGGCGCTGGTGCTGAGCAGTGCCGCCGGCTCCGAGCAGAGCGTGCGCCAGCTCAAGCACGGGGTGGCGCAGCTGCGCCAGGGCGCGCACGAACTCGACCGCGGCGTGGCGCAGGCCGAGGGGGGCGCGCGCAGCCTGGGCGAAGGCGCACGCAAGCTCGGCGATGCCGGGGGCCAACTGGTGGGCGGGATGCGGCAGCTCGCGGCCGGCGTGCGCACGATGGATGCCAAGCGCCCGTCGGCGGCCGACCTGCAGGCCTTGCGCCAAGGGGCGCACGCGCTGGCCGAGAACCATGTCGAGCTGGGGCGCGGCCTGGAGCAGCTGCAGGCCGGGGCCGAACGCCTGGCCGAGGGCGCGCGTCTGCTGCGCGACGACAGCGCGGACATTCCCTTCGTCGGCGATCAGCTGGCCAAGGCCGCCGGCAGCCTGGCCGACGGCGGGACGCAGCTCGGCAACGGGCTGCAGCAGGCGCGCCAGGGCCAGAGGCAGCTGCATGAAGGGGCCGGCCGGCTGCAGGCCGGCGTGACCCGGCTCACCGACGGGGTCGCCGCCCTCGGCGACGGCATCCACGGCATGGCCGTGCGGCTGCCCGACGAGTCCCGGCTCGACGAATTCAACCGCGCCACCGACACGCTCTCGGCCGGCACGCTGGCCCTGCGCGGCGGCCTGGAAAAACTGCGCCAGGGCAGCGCCCGCCTGGCGCTCGGCATGGACCTGCTGCAGGACTCGCTGCCCGCCGACATCGTCTCGCTGGACGGCAGCCCGCGCGGCCTGGCCGATTCGGTGCAGCCGGTGGTCGAGGTGGTGGCACCGGTGGCCAACAACGGCACCGGGTTCGCGCCCAACTTCGTGCCGGTGGCCTTGTGGCTGGGGGCGGTGATGACGGCCTTCCTGTTCCACATCCGGCGCCTGCCCGAGGCGGCCCGCGGCGCGTCCAGGGTGTCGCAGCTGCTCGGCAAGATGGCCCTGCTGGTGCTCATCGTGCTGGCCCAGGCCAGCTGCGTGCTGCTGATGCTGACCCTGCTGCTGGAGGTCGAAGTGCCGCACCTGCTCGCGTTTTGGCTCACGCTGGCGCTGGCCTCGGTGACCTTCCTGCTCATCATCGTGGCGCTCACCCGGGCCTTCGGCGACATCGGCAAGGGCATCGCCCTGCTGCTGCTGGTGCTGCAGCTGTCGTCGGCGGGCGGGGTGCTGCCGATCGAGCTCAGCGGCGACATCTTCCGCGGCCTCAATCCCTGGCTGCCCTTCACCTGGGTGGTGCGCGCCTTCCGGGCCAGCCTGTTCGGCGCCTACGACAACGGCTGGGTCCAGGCCTGGTCGGTCATCGTGCTCATCGCCGGGCTCGCCTTCGCGATGGCCGCCCTGGTCGGCCGCTGGCGCTACGTGAGCGCAGAAGAGCATCGCCCGGCGCTGGACATCTGAGCGCTTGGGCCCGGGCCCGGCGGCGCCGTCAGCGCCCGTCCTTCATCAGTCGGTCCACCACGCCTTCGGCCTTGAGTTGCTGGAAGGCCGTGCGCGTGCGGGCCACGATGTCGTCGGGCGTGGCATTGCTGTAGGCCATGTACAGGTTGGTCGAGAGACTTTTCAGCGTGAACACCTTCTCCAGGCTGGAGAAGGGGATGCCCGCCTCCTTGCACAGCAAGGCCATGTCCCGTTCGCTCATCGGGATCAGGTCCACCTGGCGGTTCAGCAGCCGCTGGAAGCTGTCGCTGTTCTGGGCCGTGACCGCCATCCTGGTGAAGCCCTGCTCCTGCAGGTGCTGCTGGCGCACGTCGTTGCGCACGACACCGAGCGTGTAGTGCTTGGCGTCCTGCAGTTCGCGCACCACGATGTCGCGGCGCTCGCGCAGCTTGTACAGGTGGTAGTCGATGCGCAGGAATTCCCCGGTCCACTTGAACAGGCCCTCCCGGGCCGGGGTGCGGGCGATCAGGTAGATCAGCACGTTCGGTTCGTTCTGGGCCATGTCGTAGGCCCGTGCCCAGGGATAGAGGTTGAAGCGGTGCTCGTTCAGCCCGGCCCGCAGCAGCGTGGCCCTGACGACCTCGGTCGCCGGGCCGCTGACCTTGCCGTCCTGCAGGAAGTTGTACGACGAGGCCTCGGTCACGGCCTTGATGCCTTGCGCCTGCGCGGCAGTGCACGCGAGGGCCAGCAGCAGGGCGGGCAGGCGTGCCCGGATCGAAAGTTGGCGGCGTGTTGTCATGCGGCGACCCGGTTGCGGCCTTCGCTCTTCGCGCGATACAGCGCTTCGTCGGCGCGCTGCAGCAACATGTCGAACCGGGCCATCGTGGTGTGATCGAATTGGGCGATCCCGATGCTGAGCGTCACATGCGGGGCGACCTCCGAAGCCTGGTGCGGCACGGCCAGTCGTTCCATTTCCTGGCTCAGCCGCTCCGCGGCCCCGCGCGCCGCCTCGATGCCGACCCCGGGCAGCAGCACGGCGAACTCTTCGCCGCCCAGGCGTGCCACCAGTTCGCCGGCGCGGCCGAAGGTGGTCTTCAGTGCCCGCGCCACGGTCTTCAGGCACTCGTCCCCCATGGCATGGCCGTAGCGGTCGTTGTAGCGCTTGAAGAAGTCGACGTCGCACATCAGCACGCACAGCGGCTGCTCCTGCCGCTGCGCGCGCCTGAACTCGACCTCCTTGACCTCGTCGAAATGACGCCGGTTGGCCAGCCCCGTCATGGGGTCGCTGCGTGACAGGGCTTCCAGCTGGGTGTTGGCCGCCCGCAGCTCCGCCGTCCGTTCGTCGACCAGCTCCGCGAGGCGGTCCCGGTGCGCGGCCAGGTCGCGTTCGTCCCGGCGCTGCCGTTCGATATAGGCCGCCATGTTGTCCTGCAGCTGATTCACGCCCGACTCCAGCAGGCTCAGCTCGTCCTGGTTCGAGGCCGGGCGCTGCAGGCGCAGCGCCAGGTGCAGCCTGGCGGGCGAGAGCCTGCCCAGGTGCTCCGCGATGTGCTGCACATGGACCGTGACCGAGCGGTTGAACATCCACATGATCAGGCCCGCCAGCAGCAGGGACTGGATCACCTGCGTCAGCACGATGCTGAGCACCTCGCCTTGCAGGCGCCGCCACAGGACCCGCTCGTCGCCCTCGATGCGCAGCTCGCCCACGGTCTCGACGCCACCCGGGTAGGGCTCGAAGCTGAGGACCCGATGCAGGGACGGCGCCCGCCGCGAGGGCTCCTTCCCCGGGCGCTCGATCTGCAGAACCTCGGGGGCGCCGGTGGGACGGCGGATGCTCAGCTCGATCCGCCCCACGGGGGCGACCTTGGCGGCGCTGTCCAGATGGGTGCGCAAGGCCTCGCGGTCCAGTTCCCAGATGGCCTTGGAGAGCGTGCGCTGGAACACCTGGTCGATCAGGCTCAGCTCGGCGGTCATGGCGTCCAGGTTGCCGCGCCACGCCCACCAGGTGCGCACGCCTACCGTCAGCAGGGTGAAGGCCACGCAGAAGCAAAGGGTCGCCAGCACCATCCTGCGGCCCAGCGAGCCGGTGCGCCCGGCGCGCTGCGGGGCGGCGTCGGCAGGCGGGGGGGCCACGGGTCCGTTCACGTCACAGCCATTTCTTGGCGATGAGTTCGTAGGTGCCATTGCGGCGGATCGTCTCCAGGCCCTTGCGAAAGCGTTCGACGAGTTCGTCCGGCGTCTTGCGGCTGAACGCCATGTGCATGCCTTGCTCCGATTCCAGGTCGGAGAGGCGAAGCGCCCGCACCAGTGTCCGCTGCGGGTCGTCGCCGGTCTGGCGCACCAGGTAGAAGGCACTCAGTTCGTCGGAGATCCAGAAATCGACCCGCCCGAGCTTGAGCTTCTCGTAGTTGAACTCGTACTTGTTGCTCGACTGCAGGTTCTGTCCCACGGCAAAGCCCTTGGACAGCAGGTACTGCTCGCCCACGTCCTCCTTGACGGTGGCGATCTGGTACTTGCGGGCCTCGTCCAGGTGGCGCAGGGAAAGGTCCTTGCGGGGCAGGGCGAACAGGAACCAGTGCGACGGGGCGATCACGCCCACCCATTTGAAGAGCGACTCCCGCTGCGGGGTGCGCATGATGGAATAGATCAGCACGTTCTCCGAGTTCAGCGCCGTGTCGTAGGCCCGTGCCCAGGGCATGGACTGGATGCTGGCCTGGATCCCGGTCAGCTTGAGCACGGCCTGCACGACCTCGGTGCTCATGCCGGTCACCTGCCCGTCCTTGGTCATGTTGTAGGGCGCGAGCTCTTCGGTGACGATGCGAATGCCCTCGGCGGCCCGGCTGGGCATCCACAGGCAGGCCAGGGCCGCGAGCAGGCAGACCCGTGCGAGTCTGCCGGTGAACAAACCTTGGCTCATGTCGACGACCCCCGCAAAGCTGGGAAGCTGCTGCTTCCGTTACCGGCCCGGGCGCTGCAGCGGCCAGGCTCGCCGGGTGTTTCGGCACGGTGCCGGAAAACTTGAGCCGCTGTCCGCTGGCATCCGCACGACCGTCCGCCCAGGTCGCGTACTCCGCCACAGCCGCGGGCGGCCCTACCCCTTGCGGGATAGGCGCCGGGCCGGGCCGCCACGGCCCGGCCGGCCCTGCATACACCGGCGGGCATAGGAAGGGCTGCCGGCTCTTTCCGTAGCCTGTGGTTGCCGTCATGCGGCCACG
>CBIHOH010000059.1:0-28052 GCA_966211755.1 uncultured Rhizobacter sp.
AACCTTGGGACAAATCGCTTCACGGCGCTTGACTCGAAAGACGGTTACTCAGTCGGGCGACCTCGATCTTTTCAGGCGCGAAGCCGGCACGAGCCATGACATCGGGCCGGATGAAGCTGCCGTAGAAGAAGACATTGATACGGCGCGGCTGAGTGGAATTGCTGGTTTGCATGAAAGCGACATCGTTGACGAAGAAGCCTCATGGTAGGGATGCACCGCAAGTCCGAGGCGCCAAGAAGTTGGTTTGAACCGCCAGGTGCCCGGGTGCCCGGCCTCGAAGCTCCCAGTCTTCAGCGCCCCGACCCCAGCGGCGCAATGCCGCCGCAGTCGGCGCCAAGCCAGGTGCCGTCCTGCGTGAGCTGGAGCTGCTCGGGCTTGCCGTTGACGACCGTGTCGATGGTGGCCTTGGCCTTGTTGCTGGTGGGGCTGGTGAAGCTGATCTCGCCACGGCCGCTGGACGGTGGCTCGGTGCGGCAGGTGAAGGAGACCCGCAGGGTGTTGCCTTCCTGCGAGACCACTTGCTGCGGACAGTCGCCCGATTGCAGGGGCACGTAGCCGCGTTCGGCCGCTTCCGGCGTGATGCAGACCTTCAGGATCGTGCCGCTGTCGGCCAGGCCCACGCCCTTGGCGGCCAGCATCTGCTCGATCGCCTTGCGTTGCTCGGGGGGCAGGCCGGCCAGCCGGGCCTGGGCCTCCTTGATGGCCTTTTCGAGGGTGCCGCTCTGGCTCTTGAGCGAGCCGGCGAGCTGCCACAGGCCGGGTTGCATCTTGACCGTTTGCGCGGCGGCCGGCGTGGCCAGGGCGCAGGCCAGCAGGCCTGCCGTGATCAGGGTGGTTTTCATCAGGTTTCCTAAACGTGTCGGTTCGGCGCGCAAGCGGTGGCGACCTTTGTCTTTTTCTGCGTGGACATCGTATCGGGAGGGCATCGCCGCCGGACCGGGGTACGTCCGGGCGGCTGCGCAGCCTCCCCGGGGCAGAGCTTACCCGCCTCGGCCCGGCGGCGGCGCCCGGCAAACGGGAGGCCCGGGAGGGCATTCGGCAATGCATCAGAAATACTGATGTGTTTAGTCTAACAAATAACCAAACATGACATAAACTTTCCGCCAGGTGTCGTGGTTCCGAGGGGGCGGGGGACCGCGTCGAGATCAATCAGGCAAGGAGACATCCATGTGGAACGAGTACCTGCGGTCGGTCGAGAAGTCGCAGACGCTGCTCTTGAACGAGCAGTCGAGGAACCTGGAGAACAGCGGGCAGGAGGTGTTCAAGTTCGGCTTCGGCCAATCGCCGTTCCCGCCGCTGGACGCCGCCATCGAAGCGCTGCGCGTGCATGCCGGCGCGAAGGACTACACCTCGGTGCAAGGCCTGCCCGAGCTGCGTGAATGCGTGGCGGCGTTCCACCGCGACGTCGACCGGATCGACGTCGGCGCCGACCAGGTGCTGATCGCGCCGGGTTCGAAGATCCTCATCTATGCGGTGATGGCCGCGTTCTCGCGCGCCGATGTGCTGATGCCGGCGCCGGCCTGGGTGTCGTACGAGCCGCAGGCGCGGCTGCTGGGACATACGCCGATCCGGGTGCAGACCGGGTTCGACCAGCGCTGGCGCCTGACGCCCGAGGCCCTCGAGGCGGCCGTGCGCAGCAAGGCCGACCCGAAGGTCCCGTCGCTGCTGATCCTGAACTATCCCGGCAATCCGGACGGCCTGAGCTATTCCGAGGCCGAGCTGCAGGCGCTGGCGCAGTCCTTCAGGAAGCACGGCATCCTGGTGGTGTCGGACGAGATCTACGGCCTGTTGCACCACACCGGCCAGCACGTCTCGCTGGCCCGCCACTATCCGGAAGGCAGCATCGTCACCGGCGGCCTGTCCAAGTGGTGCGGCGCGGGCGGCTGGCGCCTGGGTGTGGCGCTGCTGCCCAAGGCCTTGTCGGGCGACTTCAAGGACACCTTGCTGGGCATCGCCTCCGAGACCTATTCCTGCGCGTCCCTGCCGGTGCAGCGGGCGGCCTGCCAGGCCTACCAGTGGAACGAGCAGACGCAGAGCTATCTCGCTCACCAGCGCCGCCTGCTGGCCGGCATCGGCGGCTGGATGGCGCGCCAGCTCACGCAGGCGGGCCTGCGCGTGCATGCGCCGACCGGCGGCTTCTACCTGTTCCCCGATTTCAGCGACCTGTCCGCCAGCCTCCATCGCGACGGCATCAAGACCTCGAACCAGCTGTGCGAGCGCCTGTTGGCCGACACCGGCGTGGCGCTGTTGCCGGGCGACGCCTTCGGCATGGCGCCCGGGCAGCTGTGCGCCCGGCTGGCCTATGTGGAATTCGACGGCCGCGAAGCCCTCAAGGCCTCGCGCGAGATCGGGCTCGGCCAGCCGCTGGACGAGAGCGCCATGAAGGCGATCTTCGCCAAGACCATCCGCGGTACCGACAAGCTCACCCAGTGGGCCCGCAGCTTCGCTTGAACCACCAACGTACAAGGAGACCGATTCATGACAACGACAACAAGCATCGAATCCATGGAAGACTTGCCCGACACGCCGCTGCAGGACGTCAAGGCCGCACGCGGGCGCTTCAACAACAAGAGCGTGATCCCGTTGATGGAGACCTTCTATCCGGCCGACCAGATCCAGGTCATGCGCGACCGCGGGGTGGACCAGCGCATGATGTTCGGCATCAACCCCTACTACATGGCCCTCGTCAAGGGCGACGAGTACCGCAACGCGGCGGGCGAGGTGGAGCTGCCGGCCATGCCGCCGAGCAAGCCGCTGGAGGCGCTGGTGGTGCCCATCCTGGCCGAAGCCGATGACATGAGCGGCGAGAAGGACCCCTCGAACCAGATCCGCTACAGCCCGGAGAGCCTGAAGGGCAAGATCCTCCACAAGTACGACGAGATCGTGCTGGGCTACACCGCCCTGGCCTGCTCGGCGCATTGCCGCTATTGCTATCGGCTGGACATCTTCAACGGCTCGACCGGCAAGGGCCTGATCAAGGCCGAGGACCTGAAGGCCTACATCATCGACTACAACACCAGGCTGGCGGCCCACCAGGGCGTGGACCCGCAGACCGGGGACGCGCGCTACCCGATCCGCGAAGTGCTGTTGTCGGGCGGCGACCCGATGGTGCTGTCGAACAAGAACCTCTACAAGTACATGTCCGCCGCCGCCGAGGCGGGGGTGCACCTGGTGCGCATCGGCACCAAGGAGATGGCGTTCCGGCCGCAGCGCTTCGACGAGAACTTCGCCGCCATGCTGAAGTTCTTCCACAAGAACCATCCCGACGTCCACGTCAACCTGGTGGTGCACTTCACCCACCCGGACGAGATGCTGGAGCGTGACGCGGGCAACGCCTACGTCGTCAACGGGCAGGGCTACTACCAGTGGCTGCAGCCGGTGCGCCGGGCGCTCGAACAGGTGCAGCAGTTCGACTTCGTGAGCCTGGAGAACCAGACGCCGGTGATCGCGCGGGTCAACGACGACGCGGCCAGCCTGCGCATCCTGCAGGAGGAGCTGCGCCGCAACAACATCAAGCCGAAGTACCTGTTCCAGTGCCGCGAGATCGAGGGCCACACCGCCTTCGCCGTGCCGGTCGAGCATGCCTGGCACCTGCACAACGAGGCGCAGAAGGGT
The DNA here is from genome assembly GCA_966211755.1 of uncultured Rhizobacter sp. GTDB lineage: Bacteria > Pseudomonadota > Gammaproteobacteria > Burkholderiales > Burkholderiaceae_C > Rhizobacter. The sequence continues at coordinate 3,616 of CBIHOH010000059.1, forward strand.
TTGTCGGACACCGCGCGTTCGCGTTTCACCATGTCCACCGAATGGGGCAAGCTCGAGGTGGTGTCGGTGATCGAGGGGCCTTTGTCGGACGAGCACTGCCCGCCCGCCGTGGCCAGCGTGTTCGGCGAGGGCCTGGTGGTGATGAAGGTGCACCGCTCGCCTTCGTCCGCCGGCACCCAGGGCGATCTGGTGATCGCGCGCAGCAACCCGCAGGCGCTGTGGTTGTCGGACTACGAGGACCGCATCGTCTACGACGGCCGCAACGACCCCGACCGCAAGTACTCGGCGCGTCCGGCGGCGGCGTCGGGCAGTGCGCCGTCCCCGCAATACCAGCCCGAGCTGGACGTGGCCTGAGCGCGGGCCGGCAGGCCTGGCCCGCGCGGGCCCGGGTCAGGCCTTGTCGAGCTTGCCGGAGCCGGGAAACAGGCTTTCCATGTGGCTCGGCGCCTCGGTCAGCATGAACTTCTTGAAGGCCGCGGCCGCCGGGCTCAGCGACTTGCTGGCCAGGTGGACCACGTACCAGGTGCGCATCACCGGCAGGCCCTTCACGTCCAGCAGCACCAGGTGGCCGGTCTGCTGCTCGAGGCTGATGGTGTGCAGCGAGATGAAGGCCAGGCCCATGCCCGCCATCACCGCCTGCTTGATGGATTCGTTGCTGGTCATCTCCTGCACCATCGGCGGGTTCAGTCCGTGTTCGGTGAAGTAGTCGTTCATGGCCGAACGGGTGCCCGAGCCCGCCTCCCTGAACAGGAAGGGTTGGGTCGAGAGCTTCTGCGGGAGCAGGCGCTTCTTGTGGGCCAGCGGGTGGTCGGGCGGCGCGATCACCCCGTGCGGATGTTTGGCGAAGGGCTGGGCCGTCACCGGCAGGTGGGCTGGCGGGCGGCCCATGATGGCCAGGTCCACCGCGTTGCTCTCGAGCTGGGCGATGACGCTTTCGCGGTTGGCGATGAACACCTCCAGCTCGATCTCGGGGTGCTGATGGCGGAACTGGGTGGTCAGGCGGGGCGCGAAATAGCGGGTGGTGGTGACCAGGGCGATCTTGATGTGGCCCTGGCGCAGCCCCTGCAACGCGTCGATGGCGTCGCTGGCCTCGCGCAGGGTCTGCGCGATGCGGCGGATGAACGGCAGCAGGGTCTCGCCCGCCTGGGTGAGCACCAGGTTGCGGCCGCGCTTCTCGAACAGGGCGATCCCCAGGCTTTCCGCGAACTGGGTCATCTGCATCGAGACGGCCGGCTGGGACAGGTGCAGGATTTCCGCGGCACGGGTGAAGCTGGAATGCTCGGCCGCCACCAGGAAGATCTGCAGCTGCCGCAGCGTGGCTTGGCGCATGGCGTCCTGCATGGCGAGGGGTCCTTGGAGAATCGGGCTGTGGAGAAGGTTCACATCATCTCAGACCCGGGGCCCGGCTGCGCCCGGGTCGGGTTCAATCCGCGAATTGTCGCGCCACGAATGCCCACGCCATGAGCGAGGCGTCGGGTCCGCGCGGGTCGCTGTAGGCGAGTTTGGCGGCACCGCCGCTCCAGGCGTGGCCCAGCCCGCCCACCTCGCACAGGCTGACCACGACCCGGCCATGCCGTTTGAAATCGGTGACAGTGGTTTCGTAGCGTTTACCGCGTTGCACCCGGCGCGGCGCAACGGCCCGGGCGCCGGTCGCCTCGGCCCAGACTTCCACCGCGGCCAGGCCGGCGCGGCGCGACACGACGGCGTCGTTTTCGCCCTGGATGACCCGCAGCGGCGGCCAGGCGCCGGCGTTGGCCGGCGCCGGCCGGTGGGCGGCCGGGCGGCGTCCGTGCATCGCCCCCAGGGCCGTGGCCGAGGAGCTGGCCACGCCGGGCGCCACGCCCGAATGCATGACGACCGCCCTGAAGCGTTCGGGATGCCGCGTGGCCAGCAGGGCGGCCATGCTGGCACCGGCCGACAGGCCGGCGATGCCCACCCGCCGCGCATCCACCGGGTAGAGCAGGCAGACCTGGTCGAGCGCGGCCATCAGGCTGCCGGCTTCCCCGAAGGCCAGGCCCGAGCGGGTGTCGTACCAGTTCCAGCAGCCCTGCGGGTTGGCATGGCGGTCCTGCTCGGGGTAGAGCACCAGGAAACGTTCCCTGGCGGCCAGGCGGTTCATGCGGGTGCTCAGCGCAAAACCCTTGGCGTCCTGGTGGCAGCCGTGCAGCATCACCAGCAGCGGCAGCCGTTCGGAGAACAGCACGCCGGGCGGGCGGTACAGGCGGTAGCGCCGCGCGCCGCCCGCACCCACGGCCACGCCGGTGATCCAGTCGCCCAGGCCCGGGGGCGGCCGGTGCTTTTCCAACGCCGGCCGGATGACCTGCCGGATCGTCTGCCGGGTCGCCTCCTTGGCGAGCGAGGTGCCGATGCTGACCTGGGCGCGGGTCATCGTGCGCATGGTCTTGCGCCACGACTTCGTCCACAGGGAGGAGAGTGCGTTCCTGGCCACGGGGCGCGGTGGGCCTCAGCGTCGCATCAGCAACTGGCCGCGGATCTCTCCACCCGGATGGGCCGCCGTGTGCAGGTTGAGGTACCAGCGGCCGGCCAGCAGGTCGTCGATCTGCGCCTCGCCGAGCCTGGCTTCGCCTTCGATCGGGCTGGCCAGGCTGCCGGAGAAGGGCAGGGCCACGCCGGCGTTGTGGCCGGGAGCGGCCGGGCCATGGAGGTGGGCCGCGGTCACCGGGCCGCTCAGGCCCGAGTAGCGCACCGACCAGGTCAGCAGCCTGGTGTGCGTGTTCAGGGTGGCTTCCAGCGTGCCGCTGCCGGAGGCGGTGTTGGGTGGAACTTCCTGGGATCCCGAGAGCCTGGCGGTGAACTTGGGCGTGTGGGTGCCCAGCAGGTTCATCGGACTGATCGAGCAAGCGCCTTGTGCCAGCAGGCCCAGCAGCAGGCTGCCGCGAACCAGGGGGGAATTCAAGCGCATGAGGTGCTCCTAGGCGGGATACGGGTCGCTGGCCGGATGGCCCGTGGAACAGAGTATGGGGCAGCGGCCCGGGCAGTGTGTCTTTCCGTTGCGCCGGGCGCAAGTGTGCATCTGCGGCGGCGGTGCGTTGCCGGGTTCTTGCACGGGGGCCGGTGGGCGGGCCGGGCCGGGCGGATCCTGGATGTCGGGCGGCGCGGGATCGGGGCGCGCCGGCTGCGGCGGCACGCTGGGCGGCGGCGGCATGGGGGTGATGGTGCTGGGGTTCGGGGTGATGCTGGCGAATGAGATCATGGCCTCTTCCGGGGGGGACGACACGGCGTGGACAACCGTGGACAACACAAGGCAGCGCGGGCCACGAGGGCCACGCGCTGCCGGGAGGCATGCCGCGGCGGGCGGCGTGCGGACAGGGCGGCGTCAGTGCCTGACAGGCCTCACAACTTGTCGACCCCTTCCTTGACCTTCTCCTTGGTGTCGCCGAAGCCCTTCTGCAGCTTGCCGCTGGCCTGGTCGACCTGGCCTTCGGTCTTCAGGCGCTCGTTGCCCACCACCTTGCCGGCGGCTTCCTTGATCTGGCCCTTGGCTTCCTCGACGCGGCCTTTGACTTGGTCCTTGTTCATAATCGGTCCTTTCAGTGCGTGTTGAGTGAATGGATACCGGGAGGGCCGGTCACCTCGGCGGGGTGCCGGATCCGATGCAGCTACTGTGGGCGCATGCGTTCGCAGGGTCTGTCGGTAGGTGTGGACAGCGGGCGTAGGACATCCCTGACGGCCGCAGGCCGGGCTTCGTGGCAGCGTCGCGGTGCGGCGCGGCGCCCGTTGGCCCAGGCAGCGCTTCAAGGGCTTCGATACGGCGTTTACCGCAGCTTACCTACCGCCATCCGTCCTGGCCTCACCATGCTTTTTCACCAGGCCGTCCCGTCCTGGCGGACGTGGAGCCCGCGATGTACATGAATGACCTGACCATGGTGATGGATGACCTCGTCATCCACGCTCTCCAGCGCCGCCCCCCGCGCGACGCCGACATCCCTTCCCCCCGGGCTGCCGTCAGGCCGGCGCCGATGCCGCATGCCGTGCCGGCGCCCACCCGGGTGCTGGAGGCCTGGTTGCCCTTCTCGGTCAGGGTCGTGTCCAGCGACACCGACCTGCTGCGTGTGCAGGCCTTGCGCGCGCTGTCGTACGGCCGTCATCTGCCCGGCGTGGGCGCGTCGTTCGGCGCGGCCGACCCCATCGACCGCCTGCCCGATACCACCGTGCTGATCGCCGAGGACAAACAAGGCGGCGAGGTGGTGGGCTCGCTGCGCATCCAGACCAACCGGCGCGAACCGCTGCAGATCGAGCACAGCGTCGAGCTGCCCGAGTCGCTGCAGGGCCAGCTGCTGGCCGAGATCACCCGTCTGAGCGTGCTGCCCGGCTACAGCGGGCCGGTGCGGCTGGCGCTGGTGAAGGCCTGCCATCTCTTCTGCGTCGGCATGCAGATCAGCGGGGTGATGGCGGGGTCGCGGCCGTCCCTGCTGCGCCTGTACCGCAGCCTGGGCTTCGTGCCGGTGTTCGACGATGCCCGCCTCGTGCCGCTGCGCCATGCAGGCGGCCTGCCGCATCATGTGCTGGTGCGCGACATGGTCACCGCCGAGGCGGAAAGCCGGGCGCGCGGCCATGCGGACTATCCCTTCGTGTTCCGCAGCTACCATCCCGACATCTCGCTGTTTGCCGCCACGGCGGGCGCCTTGTCGGCAGGCCCGTCGGCGCGCCCGCCCGTTCAGGCGGCCCTGGCGGCCTGAGGCTCGGGCTGGAGATGGCGTTGCAGCATGGCATGCAGCTGCGCTTCGGTGAACGGCTTGGCGAGGAAGTCGTCCATGCCGGCGGCCAGGCATTGTTCCCGGTCCTGCGCGAAGACATTGGCGGTGAGCGCCACCAGGGGCAGGCGCGGCAGGCCTTGTTCGGCCTCGTGGGCGCGTATGCGCCTGGCCGCCTCGAAGCCGTCCATCTCCGGCATCTGGCAGTCGAGCAGCACCAGGTCGGGCCGCTGGAGGTGCTGGCAGACGCGCTCGACCGCTTCGCGCCCGTTGCCCACGTGCTCGACCGTCAGCCCGAAGCGGCGCAGCGCCGCAGCGGCCACCAGCGCATTCACCTCGTTGTCCTCGGCCAGCAGCACCGTGCCCGGCAAGGCCGCCGGGGTGTCGGACGGGTGGCCGGCAGGCGCGGCCTGCGGCGGCCCGTCGGCGACGGGCAGCGGCAGCGTCACCTCGAACACCGAGCCGACGCCCATGGTGCTGTGGCAGGCGATCTGCCCGCCCATGGCCTGGCAGATGTCGCGCGTGATGCTCAGGCCCAGGCCGGTGCCGCCGTAGCGCCGGCTGTTGGAGCTGTCGGCCTGCACGAAGGGCTCGAACATGCGCTGCTGCATCGTGGGGGTCATGCCCATGCCGGTGTCCTCGACACGCAGGCACAGGCGCTGGCCGCCGTCCTCGGAAAGCGTCACCTGCACGCCGCCGCTGTCGGTGAACTTGATGGCGTTGCCGATCAGGTTGAACAGGATCTGTCGCAGCCGGAACGGATCGGCCAGATGCCAGCGCGGCCGTGACAGCTCGATGCGGCAGCTCAGGGCCAGGCTCTTTTCGTGTGCCGAGGGCCGGCACATCTGGACCGTGTCTTCCAGCAGCTCGCAGAGCTCGACCGGCTCGGGGTGGAGGTCGATGCCGTGGGCCCCGAAGCGCGAGAACTCGAGGATGTTGTTGATCAGCCCCAGCAGGTGCTCGCCGCAGCGCCGCAGCACCGCCATGCCGTTGGCGCGCCTGGTGGCGCTGTCCTCGTACAGCAGCAGGTTCGACATGCCGAGGATGCCGTGCAGCGGCGTGCGCAGTTCATGGCTCATGTTGGCCACGAACTCGTTCTTGGCGCGGTTTTCTTCGCGCGCGAGGGCGAGGGCCTCCGAGAGTTCGTGCATCAGCCGCTCGTTGGCGAAGCGCAGGATCAGCATTTCGACCACGTGGCGCTCCGAGCGCCGGGTGGCGCGCAGCAGCAGCGCCAGGAAGATGAGGATGGAGACGCCGCAGTAGAAACCGAAGCTGTCGCCGCGGCCGAGCAGGTAGAGCGCACCGGGCAGCAGCGAGGGCACGGTGTACAGCACGCAGGCCTGCCACTCCACATGCAGCACGAAGGCGGCCACCGCGCTCATGCCGGACAGGGCGGCCACCAGCACCGTCATGGTGGCGGTGTCGTGGGCCGGCATCAACAGCACACCGGCCGAGCCCCAGACCAGGCCGTCGAGAAACAGCATCAGCTTGCCGGCGTTCATCCAGCCCAGGGAGTCGTTGTGGCGGCGCAGGAACAGGCGGCCGTGCACGATGCGGGGGATCACCACCAGCACCTTGAGCATCAGCCAGAGGCCCAGCGCCCGCGGCGGGATGCTGTCGGAGAGATGGAAGCACAGCGCGAACGCGAAGACGGTCGCGGCGATGCTGGCCACCGATGTCTGCTCGAAGAGCATCGACATCTGGGCGACACGCACGCGGGTCCGGATGTCTTCTTGCGCGGGGGACGCTGGAGGAGGAGCGGCTTGGTCGGGCATGTGCACCAGTGTCGGGCCTGAGGGCGGTTCGTCACACCGTCATACGTTACACCCGCTCGACCCGGACCTGGCCTTAAATCGGCATTTGCGTGCGTGTTTCGTGTCCGCCGCGGCGCTTGACAGCGCGATCGCGGCGTCCTCTGGTGTGCGCCGATGCCACAGGACTCCGGGGCGGCCGCTGCGGCCCGGAATGGGGCAAGGGCCCGTTCCACTCGCTGAACCGGGCCTGCCCGACAAGCGGCCGGCTTCGTGCCGCCCGGCCGTTGCGCCGGTGGGACAGCGGGCTCCTGCGAGGCGCGGCGAGTGCCGCGCGGGCCTACATCGGGAGCCCGGACCCGATGAGGCGGCGCGAGCGCAGCAGGGCCAGCACCTCGGCGCAGGCCTGGTCGGGCGTGCAGGCGGCGGAATCGATGTGCAGCTCGGGGGCTTCGGGCGGTTCGTAGGGCGACTGCACCCCGGTGAGCTGGATGGCGGCACCACTGGCCGCCTTGGCGTACAAACCCTTGGTGTCGCGCCGCGTCACCGTGTCGAGGGAGGCGTCGACGAAGATCTCCATGAAATCGGCATCGTGGACCATGCCGCGGGCGGCCGCGCGCGAGGCCTTGAAGGGAGAGATGAGGGTCACCAGCACCATCAGGCGGGCTTGCGCCATCAGGCTGGCCACCTCGGCCACGCGGCGCACGTTCTCCATGCGGTCGGCATCGGAAAACCCGAGGTCGCGGCACAGGCCGGCGCGCAGTTCGTCGCCATCGAGGTGCACGGTGTAGCAGCCTAGTCCGTCGAGCTCGCGCTTGACGCGGCCGGCGATGGTCGACTTGCCGGCGCCCGACAAGCCGGTGAACCACATCACGCAGGGCTCGTGGGCCGGTATCGGTCGCCAGGTCGGCAGGCTGGGTTGGAACTGGGGGGTGTCGAAGGCGGTGTGAATCACGGGGGGCTCCGCAGGGCCTGGGGCTGGCATGCAGTGTCCGGCCCGGCCCGCTCCGCGGATCGATGGAAAAGCCGGTCTTTGGTCCGCCTCATGTGCCTGACGGGCGCGCCGCCGCGGGGGATTCCCGCGTTTCAGCCGCCGCCGCTGCCGGGCGCCTGGGCGTCGTCCAGGCACCGCTGCTGCAGCTCGGCCCATCCCGGCGCGCCCAGCGTCTCGAGCGTGCTCATGTTGGTTTCGAAGATCGCATCCGCCTCGGGAAAGGCCGCCACCGCCCGGTCGACGCTCTCTTCGCGCAGGATGTGCAGGGTGGGATAGGGCGACCGGTTGGTGGCGTTGGTCACGTCGTCCGGATCGGTGTCGGCGAACTGGAAGTCCGGGTGGAAGCTCGCCACCTGCAGGACGCCGGCGTAGCCGAGCTCCTCGACCGCCGCGTCGGCCGCGTCGAGGAAGTCGTTGAAGTCCACGAAATCGGTCAGTGCCTGCGGATGGATGATCAGCGTGGTGTCGATCTTGGCCGGATCGGCCTCGGCCAGGAAATGCAGCTCGGTGCACAAGGTGTCGAGCAGGGCCTGCACGTCGTCGGTGTCGGTGAAGACATAGCGGATCTGCTCCTTCACTTCCACCGCCTTGGCGAACGGACACAGGTTCAGGCCCACCACCGCGCGGCGGATCCAGGCGCGGGTGTGGGCGATGGCGAAATCGGGACTCGGAGGCATGGGAGGCTTTCGGATGGGACGGCCCGCAGGCCCGGTGCGGCCTGTCGGAACCTGGGGCGAGGGAATCGTTTAAGGCAGGAAGGCGCCACTTGGCGCGGTCGACTTATGGCAGTGATTCTGAAGGGGGTCGGGTGGTTGCGCTTCTTAAGCTCGGAGCTCGCTTGGAATTCGACCTCGCTGCTTGACCTCGCGACACGGCGCACACGGCTCGACCCGGACCGTCGTGCGTACCGCATCCCACAAAAACCGACCTCACCAGGGAGCCCCATGTTATCTCGTCGACGTTTCACCCAGTTTTCCGCGCTCGCCTTGTCTTCCGCCGTGCTGCCCGGTTGCGGCGGCTCCGATGAGCCGCTGGCCGCGACCGAGGAGGCCGGGGCCCTGGCCGACCGGGTCTTCAGCTACGAGGCCGTGCCTTGGGGCCTGACACATGACGGACTCGTCAGCTTCCACGCCGACGCCAACGAGCGGGGCGAGCGTGGCTATCGGTTCATGATGATCAAGTCCGTCTTCGTCCGCGATCGGTTCGAGGGCCACTACGGTGTCTTCGTCAGGGACCATGCGATGCCGTCGGCCCGGTATGTCTATGCCGGCCACGAGGGCGCTCCGGTGGCCCTGCTCGCGGAATTGAACGACATGGGCCGCAAAGGGTACCGCTGCCTGCCCAACGGCCGGGCCGATGCGCGCAGCTACATCAAGGACCCCGGCATCGAAACCGTCTACACCTACCGCGTCCTCGCCGCCCTGCCGTCTTCGCCCGAGTTCCTCGACGAGCTCGAGTCCCAGGGGGCGGATGGGTTCCGTTACCTCTGGACCCCGGGAGTCCAGGGGTCCGTCTTCGTCAAGGACCTGGCCCAGGCCTCGATCTTCCAGTACGAGTACGGCAGCACGAGCCGCCCCTTGCTGCAAGACCTGAACGAACACCTGGCGGACGGCTATCGATTCAGAGGTGATTTCCTGGCTCGCACCTACATGCAGGATTCCTCTCGCACCGATGCCACCGTCGCCTACGAGCTCCTTGCCGACGCGGGTGCCGATTGGCTGCGGCAACTCAACGAGCAAGGCCAGCGGGGCCTGCGCTACGTGCGTTGGCGCGACAGCGAGGGCGTTCTCTATATCCGGGACGTCGCGAGACTGTCCTCGTTCTATGGTGGCGATGTCTCCTGGGAGTGAACCGGTGCCTGCTGGTGTGCCGGGAGCTGCTTGTCGTCGGTGTCTGCTGCCGCTGACTGACTGTCTGTCGGTACGCGGAGCGCTCGTCGCTGCGTCGTCCAAGCCGGCGCCCTGTGCTCACCGGGGCTGTGTCAGCCTCAGCCTGCGGGCCGCTTCCTCGGCTCGCGCGTCGTCGATCTCGCGCATCACGCCGCCCAGGTCCACCGCCTTGTGGCTGCGTTCGAAACGGCCGCTCAGCGTCACCTCCGGGTGCAGCTGGCCGCGCTCGAACAGCGACCAGATCTCGCGGCCGTAGTCGGTCTTCAGCAAGGCGGGCGCAAAACGTCCGAAGTAATTCTTCAGGTTGTTCACGTCGCGGTCGAGCATGGCCTGCGCATGGTTGTTGCCGGCCGCGTCCACCGCCTGCGGCAGGTCGATGATGACCGGCCCGTCGGTGCCGACGAGGATGTTGTACTCCGACAAGTCGCCGTGGACCACCCCGGCGCACAGCATGCGCACCACCTGCATGACCAGGAACCGGTGGTGGGCCAGGGCGTCTTGTTCGCTGAAGCTCAGGTCGTTCAGGCGCGGGGCGGCGTCGCCGTGGCGGTCGGTCACCAGCTCCATCAGCAGCACGCCCTCGTGGAAGTTGTAGGGCTTGGGCACCCGCACGCCGGCGGCCGCCAGCCGGTAGAGCGCGTCGACCTCCGCGTTCTGCCAGGCGGCTTCCTGCGACTCGCGGCCGTAGCGGCTGCCCTTGGCCATGGCGCGGGCCTGCCGGCTGTTCTTGGTCCGGCGGTTCTCGGTGTAGTCCACGGCCTGCCTGAAGCTGCGCTTGTGGGCTTCCTTGTAGACCTTGGCGCAGCGGGTGTCGTCGCCGCAGCGCACGACGAAGACCATGGCCTCCTTGCCGCTCATCAGCTGGCGCAGCACATCGTCGATCAGCCCGTCTTCGAGCAAGGGCTGCAGTCGGCTTGGAATTTTCATGAGGACGGGACGAGGGCGGGCCGGTCGACCGGCGGGGTTGGGGGCACGGGTGCGGCCCGGGCAGGACGCAGGAGCGAATCCAAGGACGGGCCTAAAGAACGGGTCTAGGAACGGGCCCAAGGACGGGCCCAAGGACGGGCCCAGGGACGGGCACGGCCGCTATTGTCAGGCCTCGCCCCTGCGCCGCGCCCCCGGGTTTGACCGTGTTTGCGCAGCGTGCTGCCGCGACGCGATGGCGCGGTCTTGCGGGCTTGCGGTTAGCATCGGCGCCGTGACCCATGCTTCCCATCCGCCCCTGCCCGTCCTCAAGTACCTGGCCGGCTACTCTCCCGAGGTCCTGGTCCAGGTGCAGGCGCTGATCGACCAGGGCCGCCTGGGCGAGGCGCTGGAACGGCGCTACGCAGCGTGCCACGAGGTGCGCACCGACAAGGCCTTGTACGACTACACGCTGGCCCTCAAGAACCGTTACCTGCGCCATGCCGAGCCGCTGGCCAAGGTGGTGTTCGACAACAAGCTGAAGGTGATCCAGCATGCGCTGGGCACGCATACCAGCGTGTCGCGGGTGCAGGGCAACCGGCTGAAGGCCAAGCACGAGATCCGCGTGGCCAGCCTGTTCAAGGACACGCCGCCCGAGTTCCTCAAGATGATCGTCGTGCACGAACTGGCCCACCTGAAGGAAAAGCAGCACGACAGGGCGTTCTATCAGCTGTGCCAGCACATGGAGCCGCAGTATCACCAGTACGAGTTCGACCTGCGGCTGTACCTGACCTGGAGGGACCGGGCCGGCGGCGAATGAAGGCCGCGGTCCGGATGTCCGGGACGGCCGTGGCCCGTCCGGACGGGCAGGCGACCGGATCCGTGCCCGGCCGATGGCCGATCAAGAAGAACGGCACGCGCAGGCGTGCCGGGCGGGGCGCGGGCCAGGATGCCCGGCGAGTCGAGGGCGCTTCGACGCTCGATCCGGCGCTTGCCGGGCTCCCGCGGTGCCGGGGCCTTTCACGGCCCGGGCGGACAGGCCGGGTTCCAGGCGGATCGGTGGCCTGCCATCGCCTCGCATCGGCCTTCCCCGGCGGGGCAGGCAGGGCCGGTCGGGCAGGCCCCGGCAGTGGCCAGGCCTGCAGCGCCGGCCTGGCCGAAGTGCCGCTGCAGCTTATTCGGCGCGTGCGGCCTTGGCCTTGTCGAACCACTGCTGCGCCAGTTTCGGATCGCGCTTGACGCCGAACTCGCCTTGCTGATGGATGCGGCCGAGGCGCTCCAGCGCCAGGGCGTCCTCGGGGTCTTCCGCGATCCGCTCGAACAGGCGCATCAGGCCGGCGTTGTCCGGGCCTTTTTCGCAGGCGGGCGTGCGCCGGTCTTCCAGGTGGTCGAGCGCCTTGCAGTACCAGGTCAGGGCCAGCGCGTCGTCCTTGGGCACGCCCATGCCATGTTCGTGCAGCGAGCCGATGGCGTACATCGCCGTCCAGTTGCCCTGCTCGGCGGCCTTCTGGTACCAGATCATCGCCTTCACGACATCCTTCTTCACGCCGTATCCGTTCTCGAGCATGACACCGTAGCCGAACTGGCCGTCCAGGTCGTTGTCGATAGCAGCGCTCCGACGGTAGTTGTCCGCGGCTGCCGTGTACAGTTTCTGGGCCTGCTCGGGGTCGCGTTTCACGCCCTGGCCTTTGGCGGTCAGCTGGCCGAGCAGGAGCTGGGCGCCGGCGACGTCCTGGTCGGCCGCCTGCGCGGCCATTTCCGCGGCTTGCGCGTAGTCCTGCTTGAGGCCGCCGATGCCCCGCTGGTAGCGGTAGGCCAGCTCGAGCTTGGCGTCGCCGTCATCCAGGTCGGCCGCCTTGCGGTACCACTGCGTGGCTTCTTCCTCGTCGCGCTGTGCACCCTGGCCGAGCGAATACATCAGGCCCAGGTTGTATTGGGCGGCGGCATTGTCCTGCTGTGCCGACTTGAGGTACCACTCCATCGCGAGGGCACGGTCGCGCGGCACGCCGCGGCCCATGTCATGCAGGTAGCCGACCTTCAGCTGAGCCTCGTCGTCGCCGGACTCCGCGGCCGAGCTCAGCCATTTCATGGCCAGCTTGTCGTCCTGCGGGACACCGTTGCCGTCCATGTACAGGGTGCCCAGCAGGGCCTGGGCCTTGACGTTGCCCTTGTTGGCGGCCAGCCGGTACCACTTGGCCGCCTCGGTCGGGTTGGCCTTGACGCCCTGGCCCATCTCGTACAGGACGCCGATGTTGCTTTGCGCCGCGGCATTGCCCTGTGCCGCCGCCTTGCGATACCACTGCATCGCGGTCGCATAGTTCTGCTTGACGCCGCTGCCGGTGTCGTACATGTAGCCGAGGCCGAGTTGCGCCGCGGCATTGCCGCGCTTGGCCAGCGGCGTCCACTCGCGCAGCGCGGTGGCGTATTCCTGGTTGTCGAAGGCCTCCTGGCCCTCGGCCAGACCCGCATGGGCGGCGCTTGAGAACACAAGGGCGGCCAGGGTCGGCAGCAAGAGATGTCGTATCGATTTCATGGGGAACAAGGTGAGGGAATGCAAGCCGGTAATTTTCCCGATGATGTGCGGAAATTCAACCCTTGCTCGGGGGGGACGCCGCTTCGGCGGCACGGCAGTTCTCCAGCTCGCGCTCGAGGTTGCGGCGGGCGGCGCCCTCCCAGAGGTCTTGCAGGACGGGCGTGCGGTAGATGCGTTCGCGGCTGAGGAAGGAGGCCAGCACGCGGCCTCGCCCGGCATGGTAGTCGGCCGGCGGCACCCAGGCGAATTCCGCGCGGATGGCTCGGCTGTAGGCGTCGTACTGTGCGGCTGGCGCGGCCAGCACCGACAGGTCGAAGTCCAGAAAGAGCCAGGTGTCCGCATCGCGCTCGTCCGCCTGGTGCCGGCGCGTGGCCTCGACCATGGCCGCCACCCGCTCGACGCGGCCCGGGGGCCAGTCCAGAGCGTCCAGCTCGGCGCGCGCCACCTCGGCGGAGCGGGTTTCGTTGTCGCTGCGCCGCGGGTCGTAGACGACGTCATGGAACCAGATCGCGGCCTCGATCTCGGCGGGCCGGGCCGCGAGCGAGCGGTGCCGCTCCAGGTGGCCGAGCAGGGCCTCGACATGGGCCAGGGTGTGGTAGTGGCGCTGCGCTTCGGCGTAGCGGGCCTTCAAGCGTTCCAGCAGGGCCGGCGGCAGGGGGGGCAGGGCATCGGGGCTCATCGGGTCACCAGTCTTCTTTCACGGCCAGGGCCATTTGTCTCGTGGCCGCGCTGCGGGCCGACAGCCAGGCGGTCAGGGTGCCGGCGAGCAGCACGGCGGTGCACAGCGCGATCAACCGGCCCCAGGGCAGCAGCATGTCCATGGTCCAGTGGAAACTCTGCGGGTTGACCACCTTCACCAGCACCACGCTGACGGCCAGGCCCAGCAGCAGGCCGAGCAGGGCGCCCACCCCCGTCCAGACCGCCCCTTCGGCCGCCACCACGGCGAGGACCTGGACGCGGGTCAGGCCGAGGTGGGCCAGCAGCCCGAACTCCTTGCGGCGGGCCAGCACCTGGGCCGAGAAGCTGGCCGCGATGCCGAACAGGCCGATGGCGATGGCGACCGCCTGCAGCCAGTAGGTGACGGCGAAGCTGCGGTCGAAGAGGCGCAGCGAGACGGCGCGGATCTCGCCCGGGGAGGCGAACTCGATCAGCTCGCCGTCCATGCCTTCGCGCTCGGCCAGCCCGCGCAGCGAGGCCTGCAGGGCGGCGGTGTCGGTCGCCGGCCGCAGCCACAGCGCCAGGTCGTTGGTCCGGGTGTCGCCGGTGACGCGCTGGTAGTCGGCCGCGTGCAGGGCGACGGCGCCGTGCTGCCGCGCATAGTCGCGCCAGACGCCGCGCACGTACACCAGCAGCTTCTCGCCGCTGGGCAGCGGCAGGGTGAAGCGGGCGCCGGGCGCGGTCCCGTAGAGGCTGACCATGGCCTCGCTCACATAGGCGGCGGTATCGCCGGGTGGAAGCGGCAGCAGCTCGCCCACCAGCGGCAGCTCCTTGTCGGGCTGCGGCAGGGGCCGGGCGATCAGTGCGACGGCCGGGCGCTGCTCGTCCAGCTGGACCTGGGAGACACGCTGCGACTCCACCCGCAACACGCCCGGCAGCGCCGCGGCCGCCTGGCTCAGGGTGCCGGGCAGGGCGACCAGGTCACCCGCGCCGGTGCCGGGGGCGACGCGGGCGTACAGGTCGGCCGGCAGGACGCTGTCCAGCCACTGGGTGACCGAGGCCCGGAAGCTGCCGACCATCACCGTCAGGGCCACCGCCAGGCTCAGGCTGGCCACCACGCCCGCGACGGCGATGGTGGCGGTGTGCCGCTGGTGGCGCGCCCGTTCGACCGCCAGCAGGGCCAGCGCATGCTCCGGCGGCCGGATGCCCGCCAGCAGCAGGGCCACGCCGGCCGGTACGCAGGCGATCCCTCCCAGCAGCAGGCAGGCCACCGACAGATAGGCGCCGAGCGGGATTTCCGCGATCGGCGGCAGCAGGGCCAGCAAGGCGCCGGCCAGCAACAGCGAGGGCCCGAGCAGGGTCGAGGGCGGCGTGTCGCCGCTGCCCAGCCCCTTCAGTGCCAGGGCGGGGGCCAGCCGCTGGGCGGCGCGCGCCGGCAGCCAGCCGCCGACGACGGCGGCGCCTACGCCCAGCAGGGCGTAGGCCGCGGCGGCAAGGGGGGAGAACTGGAGGCGCGGCGTCACGCCGGGAAAATAGCCGCCGCCGAGGTCACCGGCCAGCAGGCGCAGCGCCAGCGCGGCCAGGCCGCTGCCGAGGGCGATGCCGAGCACGCTGCCGAGGGCCCCCAGCGCCGCGGACTCGGCCACCACCAGCGCGAGCCGTTCCTTCCCGCTCATGCCCAGCACCCCCAGCAGGGCGAACTGGGCATGGCGTTTCGCCACCGACAGGGACAGGATGGAAAACACCAGGAACGCGCCGGTGAACAAGGCGACCAGGGCGAGCACCGTGAGGTTGACCCGGTAGGCCCGCGACACGTTCGACACCCGTCGTGCCGCATCGTCCGGCAAGGCCGCATGCACCCCGTCCGGCAGGGCCAGCTCGGCGGCCACCGCCTGCGCCTGCGCGCCGCTGGCCAGCCGCACGTCGATGCGGCTCAGGCGGCCGAGCCAGCCGAAATGCGCCTGCGCCCCGGCGATGTCCATCACGGCCAGGGCCGGACCGTCGGCGCCTATGCCACCCTGCACGCGCAGCTCGACCGGGCCGTCGCGGCCCTGCAGCAGCAGTCGGTTGGGGTGGCCCAGCCGCTGCCGGGCCTGCGCATTCAGGAACACCGTGTCCGGATCGATCAGGGCCAGGCGCGGCGCACCCGCCGCCGGCTGCGGCAGCAGCCCGGGAGAGATGGGGCCGGCCGCCAGCGCATCGATGCCCAGGACCCGCAGCGGCAGCTGGCGGCCCTGGCTGTCCAGCGCATAGGTGTCGATCTCGATCACCGGGCTGGCCAGGGCCACCATCGGGTGCCGCGCCACCTGCTCGTACAGCGTTTCGTCGAAGCCGCCGCGTTGCCCGCGCAGCTCGAGGTCGGGTTCGCCGTTCACGGCTCGCACCCCCGAGCTGAACTCGCTCAGCGCGGAGCTGTTGATCAGATGGACCGAGAACGCGAGCGCGACGCCCAGCACGACCGCCAGCAGCGCGGCCAGGTGCCGCCACGGATGGTGGCGCCACTCGGGCCAGGACAGGTCGCGCAGCAGGGCGATCATGCGCGGCCTCCGCGGGCCCGGCACGGCGGCGATGCGGGGGCGGCGCGAGGGCTCATGCCTGCATGCCGCGGGCGGTGAGGGTCAGCACCCGGTCGGCGCGGGCGGCCGCGGTGCGCGAGTGCGTGACCAACACGCAGGCGGCGCCGCCTTCGCGCACCTGGGCGACCAGCACGTCCATGGCCCGCTCGGCGGTCTGCGGGTCGAGGTTGCCGGTGGGTTCGTCGGCCAGGATGAGCTGCGGCCGGTGCACCAGCGCGCGGGCGATGGCCACGCGCTGCAGCTGTCCGCCGGACAGGGTCTGCGGCAGGCGCGCGCCCATGCCGGTGAGCCCGACCCGGTCCAGCAGCGCCTGTACCCGCGCCTCGTCGGGCTGGCGTTGCAGCAGCAGCGGCAGCCCGACGTTGTGCGCCACGCTGAGGTGCGGCAGCACATGGAAGGCCTGGAACACGAAACCCAGGTGGCGGCGCCGGAACAGCGCCAGCCGGGTGTCGTCGAGCGTGCCGAGTTCGGTGCCGAGCAGTTGCACCGTCCCCGCGTCCACCGTGTCGAGCCCCGCGATGCAATTGAGGAGGGTGGACTTGCCGACGCCCGACTCGCCGAGGATGGCCACGAATTCGCCGGGCGCCACCGCCAGGTCGACGCCGCTGAACACGGGGGTGTCGCGGTAGTGCTTGGCCAGCCCCTTCAGCTCAAGCAGGGGTGCTGGCATGGTCGAGCCACCGCCGGGCCGCCTGGACCGCCTGCACGGTGGCATCGGGGGCGTCGCAAGGGATGATGTGCCGCTGCGGCATGCTGCGCAGCCAGGTCAGCTGGCGCTTGGCCAGTTGGCGGGTGGCGGCGATGCCGCGTTCGGGCAGCTCGGACAGGTCGCCCTCGACCAGCGCCTCCCAGGTCTGCCGGTAGCCGACGCAGCGCATGGACGGCATGTCGGCGTGCAGGTCGCCGCGTTCGCCGAGCGCGCGCACCTCCTCCACCAGGCCGCGTTCGAGCATCTGGAAGAAGCGGGCTTCGATGCGCGCGTGCAGCCAGGCGCGGTCCAGGGGTTCCAGCGACAGCAGGGTCGGCAGTTCGATGTCCGGCTTTTCGCGGTGGAAGGTCGAGATGGGCTGGCCGCTGACGCGGTAGACCTCGAGCGCGCGCTGGATGCGCTGCTGGTCGGCCGGCTTGAGCCGCTCGGCGGTGACCGGGTCGACCCGTTGCAACTCGCGGTACAGCGCGTACAGGCCCTCGCGCTCGCACTGGGCCTCGAGCTCGGCGCGTACCCCCCGGTCGGCCGCGGGCATGGCGTCCAGCCCCTCGAACAGCGCCTTGAAATACAGCATCGTGCCGCCGACCAGCAGCGGCACGTGGCCGCGCGCGTTGACCTCGTCGATCAGGGTTTCGGCGTCGGTCACGAAACGGGCGGCGGAGTAGGCCTCGCAGGGCTCGATGACGTCGATCAGGTGGTGCGGCGCCAGCGCGCGTTCGGCGGGCGTCGGCTTGGCGGTGCCGATGTCCATGCCGCGGTAGACGAGTGCGGAGTCGACGCTGATGATCTCCACCGGCCGGATGGCGGCGAAGGCGGAGGCGATCGCCAGGGCGGCCGCGGTCTTGCCCGAGGCGGTCGGGCCGGCCAGGCACAGGTAGCGCCGGCTGGCGGGAAGAGGAGGGGTCGGATTCACGGCAACGGGGGCGTCTGGGGCGCCTGGAACGATGTTCAGGGCGGTCAGCCTAGCAGGTTGGCGGCAGGCCGGGGGCGGTATTTGGGCCTCGTACCGCCCGCGGGCCGGCCCTGCCGGGACGGCTCGACCTGGTCGCCGCGATCCGCGCGCCGGCTTATCGCTCCGGCCTGGCCACGTGCACGGCGGTCACGATGCCCCAGATGGCGGCCAGGGCCACCAGCAGGTACACCACCCGTGAGCCCGTGCTCATCGGCCCGAACAGCGTGGCCACCAGGTCGAAGTTGAAGAGGGCGACGAGCCCCCAGTTCAGTCCGCCGATGATCATGAGGATCAGCGCGATCATGTCGAGTGTCTTCGACACGGCATGGGACGTGTGACCCGAGATGTCGCGGGTCTCGGTTTGAAGGTTGGCCATGAGATGCTCCTGAAAGGAAAGAGTGGGAAACCTCGGCCCTTGCATCCGATGTGCCGCGGGGAGCCGTCTTCAAGCGCGTTGAAGACGGGGCCGGCGATGACGCCGCGCCCGTCGCCCCGGACACGCCCCGCCCGCAGGCGATGACCGTCTTCTGAAAACTTGAAGCTGCCGGCGTGGCCGGGGCCTGCAGGGCATGGCTGCCGGGGCGCTCACCGACATTCTTTCTCACCGAATGCCCGGCGGGTGTAAATGCCGTCCCTGGGACACTGGGTGTCTCAGTCGGCCACCACGCAGCGGTCCCGGCCGCGGCGCTTGGCGTCCTGCAAGGCCTGCTCCGCGCGGTCGAGCAGGCTGTCGGCCGACTCGGCGTCGCGGTAGCAGGCCAGGCCGGCGGAGACGGTGACCTTCAGCTCGGCGGCCAGCGGCGACCAGCGGGTTTGTGCCACCGCCTTGCAGATGCGGTGCACCGCCGGGCCGGCCTCTTCGAGGGAGGTGCCGCTCAGCAGCAGCCCGAACTCCTCGCCGCCGCAGCGGCCGAAGCGGTCGGTGCTGCGCATCCTGGCCCGCACCAGCTCGGAAAAGCGGCACAGCACCTCGTCGCCGGTCGCCTGCCCGAAGCGGTCGTTGATCGACTTGAAGTGATCCAGGTCGAACATGACCACGCAGAAGCTGCGGCCGGAGCGGGTCGCACGGTTCTGTTCCTCGGCCATCAGCGTCATGAAGCCGCGCCGGTTGTAGGCGCCCGTGAGCTCGTCATGGCTGGCCAGGCGCTCGATCTGCGCCAGCGATTCCGTCAGCAGGCGGTTCTTCTGCGACAACTGCTGGCGCAGCCCGCTGAACTGCGCGCCGATGACCGACAGCCGGCTCAGCGCGGCGACGAACATCAACCAGAACAGGCCCATGCCCAGCGCGCCGGGTTCGGGAAAACCGATCTTGTCGCGCCCCAGGTACATGGCCGCTGCGATGCCCGCGGCCAGGCCGATCCAGGTGCGGGTGAACTGGCGCGGCGTGAAGCTGAGCATGGCGAAGTTGTAGGTGCACAGGATGCCGAGCAGGAACAGCAGCCACAGCTTGGGCAGCATCACGATGAGCACCAGCTGGACGGCGAAGCCGCTCAGCAGCTGGGGCATCAGCAGGCCCGGTTCGGGCAGGCGCAGATTGAGGTGGGTGGCGATGAGGAGGTAGAACAGGGCGGCCGGCCCCAGGCCGAGCGCGGCGGCGGCCGCCGCCTGCGGCCAGCTCACCTGGCCGTCCCAGGCGAACAGCCCCACCACCAGGGATTGCAGGCCCCAGCTGACGATCGAGAGCCTGGTCATCCGTCGCCGGTGACGCTGCAGCTTGCGCTCTTTGTCGGTCAGCACGGTGCGCCGGGCCGATGTCCAGGCTCGTGGGAAGGGGTAACGCATCTTCTGACTTCGGACGCCTAGGGCGCGACTTGAGGCGACCGCGGATCGGACGGGCGGCGCGTGCGACCTTGTTCTCATTCCGGCCCCGCCCGGCTGCGCGCCGGCACGCCGGGGCAGGACGATGGGCGGCCCGGCTGTTGGTACGATCGGCGGTTGGCGGTGCCGAGGCGGCACCGCGTTTGATTTCCAGCAGGAGAACTTTTCCATGATTCGACCCCAGCGTGTCATCGCCGGCCTGATGGCTGCCTGCATCGCCCTCGCCGGGTCGGTGCAGAGCGCGCAGGCGGCCCTGATCGGCACCGAGCAGGTCGCAGCCAGCCAGCGCCCGGGCGGGGCCGGCAGTGCGCAGGCCCGCCTGCAGGCGGCGCTGGCGCGGGCCGAGGTGGCGCAGGCCCTGGCCGAGCGCGGTGTCGATGTCGAACAGGCGCGTGCCCGCGTCGCCGCACTGACCGACGCCGAGGCGGCGCTGCTGGCCGAAGAGGTCGACCGCGCCCCGGCCGGCGCGGGCGAACTGGTCGGCACCCTGGTGCTGGTGTTCGTGATCCTGGTGTTCTCCGACATCCTCGGCTACACCCACATCTTCCCGTTCATCCATCCGGCCAAGTGAGCTGGCGGGCCCTGCGGCGCTGGGCGCCGTGGCTGGCCCTGGTGGCCTGCGGGCTCCTGGGCGGCTGCGCCACGCAGACCCGCGAACTGCTGGAGCGTCCGCCCGCCGGCCTGCCTGAGCGGGCGGAGATCGTCGCCGCACCGTTCTTCCCGCAGACCGACCGGCTGTGCGGCCCGGCCGCCCTGGCCACCGTGCTGCAGCCGCTGGGCCTGCCCGCCGACCCGGCGCGCCTGGCCGACGAGGTGTTCGTGCCCGCGCGCGGCGGCAGCCTGCAGACCGAATTGCTGGCCGCGGTGCGGCGCCACGGTGCGCTGGCGACCCGGCTGCCCGGCCGGCTGGAGGCGCTGCTGCGCGAGGTCGCGGCCGGCCGGCCGGTCGTGGTGCTGCAGAACCTGGGGTTGAGCTGGGCGCCGGCCTGGCATTACGCGGTGGTCGTCGGCTACGACCTGCCCGCCCGCGAGCTGTTGTTGCGTTCGGGGGCGGTGCGGCGCGAGCGACTGCCCTTGCGCACCTTCGAATTCACCTGGGCCCGCTCGCAGTCCTGGGCTTTCGCCGCGACCCTGCCCGGCGAGTGGCCGCTCACGGCCGATGAAGGCGCGGTGGTGTCGGCGGCCCTGGCGTTCGAACGCGGCGCCCCGCCTGCCGCCGCACGGGCGGCCTATGCCGCTGCGCTGGCACGCTGGCCGGACAGCCTGACCCTGGCCATGGGCCTGGGCAACAGCCACTTCGCGGGCGGCGAGCTGCCGCAGGCGGCGGAGGTGTTCGAGGCGGCCGCGCGCCGCCACGGCAGTGCCGCCGCCTGGATCAACCTCGCCACCACCTGGCTCGCCTTGCAACGTCCGCAAGCCGCGCTGCAGGCCGCGCAGGCGGCAGCGGCCAGCGGCGACCCCGCGTGGGCGGCGCAGACGGCCGAGGTGCTGGACGAGGCCAGGCGCGCGCTGGGCGGGCGCTGAACCGAGGACCGCTGCGCCCTCAGGGCGAAGGCAGCGCTCCCCAGCGCACGCTGCCCAGCGCTTGCCACCAGGCGTCGAGAGCGCTTGCGGCGCCTTGTGCGGGTATCTCATGGCGCAGGCCGAAGGCGAGGTGCCATGGATCCGGCTGGTCCAGCGCCGGGAGCATGGCCGCACGGACCAGCCCGCAGCGGCCGCCGTCGAGCTGCAGGGCGATGCCGGGACGTCCCGCGATCGCCTGCGGCGCGGGGGGCCGTTGCAGGGGACGGCGGGGCGTGTCGCAATCCGTATAGGCGAGAAGATGGTTGCTGGGCCGGTACTCGCCGCGCAGCAACCACTCGTCCAGGCGCGACTCACGCGGCGGCTCCTCGGACTCGCTGCTGAAACCGAGGAACCAGGTGGCGTCGCCCGTGGCCGCCAGCCGGAAGCGGATGCCCCCCTGCACCGGGCCGACACCGGGCGGCAGGGCCAGGGTGGCGTTCGGCAGGCACAGGCGCGGCGTGGCCTCGTCCCCTGCCGGCGTGCCGGGGACGAAACGCTCCAGCCAGGCGGTCAGTGCGGCCGGATCCGCCTTGTCCTCGAGCCGGCCTTCGATCACGTAGGTGAAGCCGTCGTGCCACCACCACAGGCTGCTGTCGCCCCGCTCCCGCAGGTCGACCCGGTTCAGCAGGACCGCGCCGGGATGGCCGGGCACTTCCTCGCCGGGGGCGTTTCGCAGCCGGTCGAGGTCCGCCTGCATGCGCTGCAGCTCGCGTTTCTCGGCGGCGCTCGGGGGGCGCTTCGCGGGCAGCGCCGCCAGGCGCTCGGTCTCGTTGCGGATCTGCGCCTGCCGCATGTCCAGCAGGTTGTCGCGGCTGCGTGCCAGCAGGGCCTGGTGTTCGGCCCGGCTGTGTTCGAAGACGAACAAGCGGGTGTCCTCGCCGAGCGAGATGCGGTTGTCGTGCTCCTTGAGCCACACCCAGCGCGGCGCGGTGTCGGCCGCCAGGCTCAGCGGGCCGACGCACTGACGGGGCCGTTCGCCGGCGCCCGCGCCGCCGGGCGCCGGCGCCGGCGTCAGCCGCGGCTGCGCGAACCGGGGCGCGTGCGCGGCCAGCGCGGCCTCCAGCCAGCTCGGCGGCTGGCCGCTGATCACCGCTTCGGCGGCCTGGGGCACATCGGGGGCGACGCCCACGCCGTGCAGCGGCTCGCCGCCCTCGGCGTACAGGTAGGCGGTGGGCAGCCTGAACAGCCCCTCGCCGCGGCCGTACGCGTTGAGTTGCTGCAGCACGACCGCCGAGGTCGAGGTGCGCCCGCCCAGGGTATGGACGTTCCGGTGGGCACGCAGCGTGGCCAGCAGCCAGCTGCTGCCGCTGGCGGTCTCTTCATCGGTCAGCACCACCAGGGGCAGGGCCTGGAACACTGTCTGGGCCTGCCGGTAGGCGGCGCCGGCGGCCCGCTCGCCGGGCTCACCGGACCCGCCGCTGCGGCCGACCGCAGCGCGGCCGGTCTCGGTGATCGACAGCATGGTCATGTCGATGTCGTCGCGGTGCAGCAGCACGCGGGCCAGATCGACCATCTCCTCCACCATTCCGCCCGAGTTGCCACGCAGGTCGAGCACCAGCGTGCCGACGAGTTCGCCCCGCGCATGGGCCTGCTCGATCAGCTCGCGCACCCGGCCGGCCGCGCCACGGTCCACCACGCGCAGCTGCAGGTACCAGCCGCCGCGGATCGGACGCGCCATTTCTCCCGGCCAGGTGAAGCTGCGGCGTTCGATGTCGAGATGGCGCTGCAGGCCGCTCTTGGAGACCGCGTCGAGGCGCAGCCGGCTGCCGGGTTCACCGCGCAGCCGGGCGGTCACCTCCTCGATGGGCAGCTCGGCCAGGGCCTGGCCGTCGGCGTGCGTCAGCCGGTCGCCGACCGCCGCGCCCGCCCGATGGGCCGGTCCCTGCGGCAGCAGGTCCGTGATTTCCATGCCCGCGTCGGACTTCTTGATGATGACGCCGATGCCGGTGATGCCCTGGGGACCGGCGTTCACCGGCCTGGCTTCCTTGGCCACCAGGAAACGCGCTTCCTTGCCGAACAGCTGGGCCGCCGCGGACAGGCAGGCCATGCGTTGGGCGTCGCGGGTCTTTTCGCTGGCGGCAGCCTGCCAGCAGGTGTTCCCGAAGGTCTCGGGGGCCAGCCGCTCGGGGGCCGGCTGGCGTTGCAGCAGCTGCAGCGCCTGGCTGACGCGTGTGTCTTCCAGCAGGCCGTCGCGTTCGAACGGCGGCTCGGCCGCGGCGGCCGGATGGACGAGGAGGGCGGCCAGGGCGGCCGCCAGCAGGCTTAGTGTCAGGACGGAGGGGCTTGCCGGCTCGGAGGAACGCATGGGGAAATCCGTGGAAACGATCTCCCGAGCATGCCACGAGCCGTGGCCGGCCGGCTCAGTCCTGCGCCGGCTTGGCGACCGGCGCCGCGAAGCTCTCGTCGCCGCGCAGGTAGCGCCATTGTCCCGGCGGCAGGTCGCCCAGCATCACGCGGCCGATGCGCACGCGCTTGAGCCCGAGCACGGTCAGGCCCACGGCTTCGCACATGCGGCGGATCTGCCGCTTCTTGCCCTCGCGCAGCACGAAGCGCAGCTGGTCGTCGTTGACCCATTCGACCAGGGCGGGGCGCAGGGCCTCGCCGTCCAGTTCGAGGCCGTGGTTGAGCAGGGCCAGGTCGCTCTCGGGCAGGGGCTGCCCGTTCTGCGTCTGCACACGCACCAGGTATTCCTTGTCGATCTCGCTGTCGTCGCCGATCAGCTGCTTGGCGATGCGGCCGTCCTGGGTCAGCACCAGCAGACCGACCGAGTCGATGTCGAGCCGGCCGGCCGGTGCCAGGCTGCGCAGGTGCTCGCGCACGAACTGGATGCCGGAGCGGTCCTCGCGCCACTGGTTCTGCGGCGTCACCAGCACCACCGCCGGCTCGTAGCCGTCCTCGGCCTGGCCGCTGACGTAGCCGACCGGCTTGTTGATCAGCACCGTCACCTTGAGGGACTGGAGCTTGCGTGCCTTGGCGTCGATGGTGATGTGCTGGTCCGGCATGACGCGCGAGCCCAGTTCCTTGACGACACGGCCGTCCACGCGCACCCAGCCCTTGGGGATCCACTCGTCGGCTTCGCGGCGCGAGGCCATGCCCAGCTCGCTCATGCGCTTGGACAGGCGCATGCTGCCCGGCTGCTCGGCGTGCATGGGTCCGTCCTCGTCGTCCTCGTCGCGCGACGGGCGCTGCGGCGCCGCCCGCGAGGCAGTGCTGCGGCGATGGTCCTCGCGGCGGCTGTCCGGGCCGTGGGCCGGCGCCTGCTGCGGGCCGCGGCCCGGCAGCGGCCGGCGCTCGTGCTCGCGCGTGTCGGCCGGGGCCTGGCGGCTGCCGAAGGCGCGGTTGCCTCCGGGCTGCGGCTGGGCGCCGCCCAAGGGCGG
>CBIHOH010000060.1:0-27784 GCA_966211755.1 uncultured Rhizobacter sp.
AGGCATCGGATTTTGATTCCGACATGCGAAGGTTCGAATCCTTCTTCCCCTGCCAAATTCTTTGATTACCGGTGTCCGCAAGGCCTTGATTTGTGGTGCCCGTGAGCACCGTCCCCGGTGCCCGTGAGTGCTTTGATTCCCGGTGCCCTTCCAGGGCACACCGGAGCTGATATGAAAGGGCGCGCTGTGCCCCTGAATGCGCCCCAAAAAAGCCTCGACGGAGGGAATGTGCTTTTCAACACCGTTCTGTTCACCGGCAACGCGAATCCGGTCCTGGCCCAGGAAATGGCCTCCCACCTCGGCATCGAACTGGGCAAGGCCTCGGTCGGTCGCTTCTCTGATGGCGAAGTCGCCCTCGAGATCCAGCAAAACGTCCGCGCCCGCGACATCTTCATCGTCCAGCCCACCTGCGCGCCGACGAATGAGAACCTGATGGAGCTGTGCATCATGGTGGACGCGCTCAAGCGGGCCTCGGCCCGCCGCGTCACCGCGGTGATCCCCTACTTCGGCTATGCCCGCCAGGACCGCCGTCCGCGCTCGACCCGGGTGCCCATCAGCGCCAAGGTGGTCGCCAACATGCTGGAAGCCGTCGGCGTCGAACGCCTGCTGACGATGGACCTGCACGCCGACCAGATCCAGGGCTTCTTCAACATCCCGGTCGACAACATCTACGCCTCGCCGGTGCTGCTGTCCGACCTGCAAAGCAAGCGCTATTCGGACCTGGTGGTCGTTTCGCCCGACGTGGGCGGCGTGGTGCGCGCCCGCGCCCTGGCCAAGCAGCTCAATTGCGACCTGGCCATCATCGACAAGCGCCGGCCGAAAGCCAATGTCTCCGAAGTGATGCACGTCATCGGCGACATCGACGGCCGCAACTGCGTCATCATGGACGACATGATCGACACCGCCGGCACCCTGGTGAAGGCGGCCGAGGTGCTCAAGGAGCGCGGCGCCAAGAGCGTCTACGCCTATTGCACGCACGCGGTGTTCTCGGGCCCGGCGATCGAGCGCATCAACGCCTCGCAGCTCGACGAGGTCGTGATCACCAACACCATTCCCCTGAGCGAGGACGGCAAGAAGTGCACCAAGGTGCGCCAGTTGTCGGTCGCCTTCCTCTTCGCCGAAACCATCCGTCGCATTTCCGACGGCGAGTCGGTGACGTCCCTGTTCGCGGAGCAGAACAACAACTTCTGAGCCGCCGGCAAACGGCGTGTCCCCGGGACATGCCGCCCCTCGGGTCGCAAGACCTCCTTCAGACAACCTGGTCGCGGGTGTCTTTCCATTTTTGGAGCAAACCATGAAATTCGTAGCATTCGAGCGCAAGCTGCAGGGGACCGGAGCGAGCCGCCGCCTGCGCTTGGCCGACAAGGTGCCTGGCATCGTCTATGGCGCCGGCGCCCCCGCCATGATCGAACTCGATCACAACGCGCTGTACTACGCGCTGAAGAAAGAGGCCTTCCATTCGTCCATCCTCGAGATGGAACTGAACGGCAAGACCGAGCAGGTGCTGCTGCGCAACCACCAGATGCACCCCTTCCGCCAGATCGTGCTGCACGTCGACTTCCAGCGCGTCGACGCCACCACCAAGATCACCAAGAAGGTGCCGCTGCACTTCATCAACGAAGAAAACTCGCCGGCCGTCAAGACCGACAAGTGCCTGGTGAACCACGTGGTCACCGAAGTCCTGATCCAGTGCCTGGCCTCGGCCCTGCCCGAGTACCTGACCGTCGACCTGGGCAACCTGGCCAAGGGCACGGCCCTGCACGTCAGCGACCTGAAGCTCGACGCCGGCATCAAGGTCGTGACCCAGGGCAAGCCGAACCCGGTGATCGTCTCCACCTCGGTGCCGGTGGAAGAAGCCGAGATCGCCGTGGTGAAAGCCGCTCCGGCCGAGAAGACCAAGGCCAAGAAGAGCGAAAAGCAGAACAAGAAGTAAATCTTCTCTGCAAGAAACCAAAGCCGAGCACGGCAGCCTGTGTCAACAGTCTGCCAAAGTCTTGGTCCCAATGCCCGCAGGCGCTAGCCTGGCGGGCATTGTCATTTACGAAGTGGTCTGATGACCCACTGCAGCGTAGAGAGCCAGCAACAGGCAGCCCCGTTGACCGTCATGCGCGACGAGCTGCTTGCCTCCGATGCGCTGGTCGAAGCGATCCGACGCCTAAATTCCCTCGCTACCGCTGGCCGATCCGGGCCGCGCGTGGTCAATGCCCCACGCGGGGAGACTCCGCCCTATGATCAGGCAGACCTTCCGCGTCCCTAACTCTGGGGCTACGCTCCTTGCCCAGCGCTCCTCGCGGGCGCTTGAGCGCGAATGCCATCGCCATGTCAACTGCCTGTGACTGCTCGGACGTCGTGGTCTGGGAGGCCCGTGCCGGGGCGAACGACTAAGCGTCAGCTCCAGTCCATGCTCGAAGCAGAACGCGAGGTGCTCCATTCGCCTTGCAGCGTGGCACGACAGGCGCAAGACATGGCTGTCGCGCGCCCACCAAGCATCATCTACACCCCCATCCACATCAATCCATGAGGGCGGGGCCCCAGTACCACCCCATGTCCTTCAAAGGACGCCAAGCCGTTGCCTTGCAGCTCGATCCGGTTGCGTTATCGAACCAGACCTGCACATTTTTGCCCGACAGATTGGCTGCCGTCAGAACCGCCAACAAGCCTTTGCAGGAGCCGGGTTGGATACCCACATACGGCTCGTTGAGATTGCAGATGTACTGCCAGCCCATTTCACCGCCCTCGAAGTTGAAGTTCGCGGTAACCAGCCCATTCAAATCGACCGTTACAACGCTGACCTTGCCCTTGCAGGCATAGCCTGCTGCGTGACTGGAAAGCGCGCTCAGCACCCCAAACAAAAGAACCATCGTGACGACAGCTGCACGGAGCCCCCGACCTCTGGTGGCTAAACTCGAACCAATCAAAACATTCCCCTAGCGTTGATATAAACACACCCGCAACCCCTTTGCGGATCTGCGATTATCGTACGTAGCACTGTGAATGAACCCCCGCTGCTCAGGTAGATGCCGGCGATGCAGCTTGGCGTGCTAGCGCACCAAGGCCCGGCTCAAGGCGGTGGAGACGGTCTAATCTGTTGTGCATGCACGTCGCGCCAAGCCAGCATCGCCGGCAGCTGCTGCTCCAGCGCGTCGTCGAAACCGCAGGCGTGTTTCCATTCGGCCGGGTTCTCGTAGGTCCCGAACAGCATGTCCCACCACGGGATGTCGCCATAGTTGTTCTTGTGGCGGCCGTACTGGTGATGGACGCGGTGCATCTCCGGACGCTGGAAGAAAAAACCGACCCAGCGCGGTGTGCGGATGTTGGCATGGATGAAGAATTCGCCCAGCGCCGTGCACAAGGTGTACACCCCGCCGGCCTCGGGCGACAGCCCGAGGAAGGCATAGACCAGCAGGCTTCCGAGGACGGAATTGACCACCATCTCGGCCGGATGCTTGTAGAAGGAGGTGATGACCTCGAGCCGCTGGGCGCTGTGGTGGATCTGGTGGAAGCCGACCCACAGCCAATCGAACTCGTGCCGCCAGCGGTGCCACCAGTAGAAGACGAAGGTGGCGATGAAATAGGCGATCAGTCCGCCGATGGCCGGCGCCACGTGCCGCGACAGGTGAAAGACCGACCAGGTCGACAACCAGCGCTCCCAGCTCAGCCCGGCCAGCACCACCACGCCCAGCTGCACCCCATTGAGCAGCAGCACCCGCAGCGGCCAGCCGCGCACCCGCGGCAAGGGCCAGCCGGGGACCAGCCGTTCGAGCACGAAGCAGCCCGCGAACACCGCGAAGATGACACTCAGCATGACGGGCCTGCTAACGCGTGTTCCCGTCGATCGATGCGACACCGTCGAACACCGGGCGCAGCGCCGGGCTGTTCAGCAAGGAGGCGGGGGTCACCGTCTCGCGGCTCCAGGGGATGCGGCCGAAATACCAGAGCTTCCAGAAGCCGATGTCGGCATCGGGACGCTTGGACAACAGGGTGGCGAAGGTCTCCACCTCGCCGACGCTGATGCCCGTGGCCTCCATCAGCACCTCGCGCACATAGCGCGAGCAGAACTGGCGTGGCGACGAGAGGTCGAAACCGGTGTCGTACCAGATGCCCTCCCGCCGCTGCGCCGCCAGCCTGATCTTCTCGAGCTGCGCGGGCGACAGCGGGGCCTTGAGCTGCAGCACGGCCACCCTGCCCGCCTCGGAGCGCCTGACGAAGCGCGACAGCGCGGTGGTACGCGACAGCGGAACCGTGCTCTCCGCGATCAAGGGTTCGGGCCCGGCGATGTCGACGACGATGCCGACATGGTTGGTCCACGACCCGGTCGCGTCCGCCACCTCCAGGAAGGGCCTGGCCGGTACGCGGATGAAGACCACGTCGCCCACCGCCAGCCGGGCCGACAGCACCGGGAGCGGCAACGAAGCAGGAGCGGCGGCCGTGCTGTCGGCAAGGGCCATGGCCTGCGAGGCGCCCGCCAGGGCGAGGACGCACAGGATCCGGCGCAAGTGGGGGAGCAGCCCCCCGGTTCGAAGAGACATGAGGAATTCCAGTCGATCAAGTCAGGACGGAACGAAGAATGCCCGGGACAGGGCTCGCGCGCAGCTCCTCTCGGCATCGTTGCGCCCATCGGTCCCTGCGGTATCTCGCGGCGATACCCGCCACTCACGACAGGGCCCTGCCCTGCCGAAGACCCCGCGACAGCACCGCCTCCGCCAGGCCCGCATTTAGGAGCCTTCCGCACACCCGCCGCACCCGCTCTGCCGGGATAATCACCCCATGATTCGACTACTGGTAGGCCTCGGCAACCCCGGGCCGGAATACGAAGCCACGAACCACAATGCCGGGTTCTGGTGGATCGACGCGGTCGCGCGCGAACTCAAGGTCTCGCTGGCGCCCGAACGCAGCTACTTCGGCCTGGTGGCGCGGGTCAACCGGCCGGACGGCCCGGTCTGGCTGCTCGAACCCCAGACCTACATGAACCTGTCGGGCAAGGCCGTCGCCGCACTGGCGCGCTTCTTCAAGATCGCCCCGGGTGAAATCCTGGTGGCACACGACGAGCTTGATCTGCAGCCCGGCCAGGTCAAGCTCAAGTTCGGCGGCGGCCACGGCGGCCACAACGGGCTGCGCGACATCCATGCCCAGCTGGGTTCGGCCGACTACCATCGCCTGCGCCTGGGCATCGGCCATCCGGGGGTGAAGGCCGAGGTGGTCGACTACGTGCTGCGCAAGCCCAAGCCGGAACATCGCGATGCGATCCACGACGGCATCGCCCGCACGCTGCCCGTGCTCGACCTGCTGCTCGAAGGCAACATGGAGCGCGCCCTGATGAAAATGAACGCCAAGCCGCCGCGGCCCAAACCTCCGCGCCCCGAGGGCGTCGGCGCAGCGGCCGCGCCCAAACCGGCGACACCATGATGACACTGCGGGCAGCCCCGCTGCGTGCGCTGCTCGTCCCGGGGCTGCTGCTGGCCTGGGCCGGGGCCTGCCAGGCCCAGGCGGTGGTCTACCGCTGCGGCCCCGATGGGCAGCACTATGCCGACACGCCCTGTCCGGGCGGCCGCGAAATCCGGGTCGCCGACGGTCGCACGCCCGAGCAGCAGGGCGCAGCCCTGGCCTTGGCCCAGGAAACGCAGGAGCGCGCCCGCCAGCTCGAGAGCGAACGGCAACAAGCCGAGGCGGCCCATGCGCCGGCAGCGGCGTTCAGCTTCCATGCCAACCCGCCTTCGGCACGGCCCGAGGCGGAATCCGGGCCGGCCCTCGTCGCCCCCGGGCGCCGATCGAGCCGGCCGCCGCGTGGCGAGTTCCGGGCACTCGTGCCGAAGGCGGCGAGCAGCACGCCGGAGCAGAAAAAGTGAAGCAGGCGGCTCACCGCGATGGAAGCTGCGCCCGGCAGCAATAGGCCCAGCAATAGGCCCGGCAATAGGCCCGGCAATAGGCACGGCAAAAAGCCCCGCAGAGGGCCCGGCCGCGGTCCCGACTCAGCTCCCCGGCAAGCCGCCCTCGTCAGGCGCCGGCGGCGCCACCTGGCCCTGGAGCCGCCGGTACTTGGCCCAGAGCGTCTCCTTCGATTCGATATGCTCCGGGTGGACCGGGATGCAACTCACCGGGCACACCTGCACGCACTGGGGTTCATCGAAATGGCCGACGCACTCGGTGCATTTGCCCGGGTCGATCACATAGATGGCCTCGCCCATCGAGATCGCCTGGTTGGGGCACTCGGGCTCGCACACATCGCAGTTGATGCATTCGTCGGTGATCAGTAGCGCCATGGCAGGGTCGAACTCAGGTCTTGCCGGTCTTGACCCGCTTTTGCAGCCGGTCGAGCACCGAGGGTGACACAAACTTGGAGACATCGCCGCCCAGCATGGCGATTTCCCGCACAAAAGTGCCGGAAACGAACTGGTATTGGTCGCTGGGGGTCAGGAACAGCGTTTCCACATTGGGCATGAGGTGGCGGTTCATGCCGGCCATCTGGAATTCGTACTCGAAGTCGCTCACCGCGCGCAGCCCGCGCACGACCACCTTGCCACCGTGGCTGACGACGAAGTCGCTCAGCAGGCCGTCGAAGGCGATGACTTCGACATTCGGATGGGAACTCGCCAGCTCCTTGGCGATGTCGAGGCGCTCTTCCAGGCTGAACATGGTGCGCTTGTGGTGCCCGGCCGCCACCGCGAGGATCAGGCGCTCGAACAGGCGGCCGGCACGGCCCATCAGGTCCTCATGGCCCAGGGTCATGGGGTCGAAGGTGCCGGGATAGACGGCGGTCAGGCGTGTCACGGAGGTCAAGCGGGCTCCTTCGAGTGGGTCAGCGCTCAGGCTGGGATTTCCGGCGCAGTGTAGCCGGGGACGGCACGCTGAAACAGGTGGTAATGCACCGCGCCGGCACGGCCCTGCTTGTGCAGCTTGAGTTCTTCATTGGCAAACGAGCTGCCGTCGAAGGCCCGGTCGGCCTCCAGGTAGACCAGGCCGCCCGGCACCACCACGCGGCTGGCCGCCTGCATGGCGGGCACGAACAGCTCGGCATCGAAGGGTGGGTCGATGAACACCAGTTCGAACTGCTCGGGAGCCGAACGCGCCATCCAGGCCAGCGCATCAGCGGCCTGGATGCGTACCGCCGTGGCCTTGAGCCGCTCCTGCACCGCACGCAGGCCGCGCGCCAGCCGGGCATCGCGCTCGAGCAGGGTGACCTCGCCGGCCCCGCGCGATGCCGCCTCGAAACCGAGCGCGCCGCTGCCGGCGAAGGCATCCAGGCAACGCCAGCCGTCCAGCGAATGGCCCAGCCAGTTGAACAGGGTCTCGCGCACGCGGTCCGGCGTCGGCCGCAGGCCCGGCGCGTCGCTCACTGGCAGCTTGCTGCGTTTCCACTGCCCCCCGATGATGCGGACTTCGCGCGGCGGGCCGCTCATTGGCGCACCGGAATGCCCCGGCTGGCCATCAGGGCCTTGGCCTCGGCCACGGTGTGCTGGCCGTAGTGGAAGATGCTGGCCGCGAGCACGGCATCCGCGCCGCCTTGCTGGATGCCCTCGGCGAGGTGCTCCAGCGTGCCCACGCCGCCAGAAGCGATGACCGGCACCTGGACCGCATCGCTCACCGCGCGGGTCAGCGGCAGGTTGAAGCCGATCTTGGTGCCGTCGCGGTCCATGCTGGTGAGCAGGATCTCACCGGCGCCGTACTCGGCCATCCGGCGAGCCCAGGCCACCGCGTCGAGGCCGGTGTTCTTGCGTCCGCCGTGGGTGTAGACCTCCCAGCCCTGCCCGTCGGCACGGGCCTTGGCGTCGATCGCCACCACGATGCACTGGGCGCCGTATTTGGCCGAGGCATCGCGGATCAGCTGCGGATCGGCCACCGCGGCCGAGTTGAAGCTCACCTTGTCGGCCCCGGCATTGAGCAGGCGGCGCACATCGTCGACGCTGCGCACGCCCCCGCCGACGGTCAGCGGAATGAACACCTGCGAGGCCACCGCCTCGATGATGGGCAGGATCAGGTCGCGGCCGTCGCTGGTGGCGGTGATGTCGAGGAAGGTGAGTTCGTCGGCACCCTGGTCGTTGTAGCGTGCGGCGATCTCGACCGGATCGCCGGCATCGCGCAATTCGACGAAGTTGATGCCTTTGACCACACGGCCGCCGGTCACGTCGAGGCAGGGAATGATGCGTTTGGCGAGCATGGAGGATCGGCCGCAAACGGGTTGCGGCAATTGCTGGGGATCAGACCCCGTTGAGTTCGTCGGCGCGGCGCTGCGCCGCCGCGAAATCGAGGTCGCCGCTGTAGATGGCGCGGCCGCAGATGACCCCCTCGACCCCCTCGTCCTCGACCGCGCACAGGCGCTCGATGTCGGCCAGGTCGGACAGGCCGCCGGAGGCGATCACCGGCACGCTCAGCGCCTGGGCGAGCTTGACCGTGGCCTCGATGTTGATGCCGCTGAGCATGCCGTCGCGGCCGATGTCGGTGTAGATGATCCCCTCGACGCCGTAGTCCTCGAACTTGCGCCCCAGGTCGATCACCTCGTGGCCGGTGAGCTTGCTCCAGCCATCGGTCGCGACCTTGCCGTCCTTGGCATCCAGGCCGACGATGATGTGGCCGCCGAAGGCGCTGCAGGCGTCCTTCAGGAAACCGGGGTTCTTCACCGCGGCGGTGCCGACGATGATGTAGCTGAGGCCGTCGTCGAGGTAGCGCTCGATGGTGTCGAGGTCGCGGATGCCGCCGCCGAGCTGCACCGGGATCTCGTCGCCCACTTCGGCCAGGATGGCCTTGATGGCCGCCTCGTTGACGGGCTTGCCGGCGAAAGCGCCGTTCAAATCGACCAGGTGCAGGCGCCGCGCGCCCGCATCCACCCATCGTCGCGCCATTTGCGCGGGGTCTTCGCTGAAGGTGGTCGACACGTTCATGTCACCTTGTTTGAGGCGGACACAGTGGCCGTCTTTCAGGTCAATCGCAGGGATCAGCAGCATGGCCGAGGTAATCGTGGGGGTTGGGAAAAGGTCTCCGTGACGAGGAGACTACGGGTTCCAGTGAAGAAAATTACGGTACAGGGCGAGGCCGTGCGCGGCACTTTTTTCAGGATGGAACTGGGTGGCGAAAATATTATCCCGGGCCAGCGCGCAGGTAAAGCGGCTGCCATAGTCGGTTTCGCCCAAGCTGTGCGCAGGATTGGACAGGCGTGCGTAAAAACTGTGCACGAAATAGAAATACGCGCCGTCGGGCACGCCGGCCCACAGCGGGTGCGGGCGGGCCTGGACGACGTTGTTCCAGCCCATCTGCGGCACCTTGTAGCGGCTGCCGTCGGCTTGCAGCCGGCCCTCGAGCTGGAAACGCAGCACCTCGCCGGGGATCAGGCCCAGGCCCTCGGTCGGGCCTTCCTCGCTGTGCGCGAGCAGCATCTGCATGCCCACGCACACGCCCATCAGGGGTTTGTGGGCCGCGGCATGCAGCACCGCCTCCTGCAGGCCGGACTCGCGCAGCTCGCGCATGCAGTCGGGCATCGCGCCCTGGCCGGGCAGCACCACCCGCTCGGCGGCCAGCACCTCCTCTGGGCGCGAGGTGACGAGCACCTCGAAACCCGAGCCCGATGCCACGTGCATGACCGCCTGCGACACCGAATGCAGGTTGCCCATGCCGTAGTCGACGACGGCGACGGTCTTGGCCATCAGAGGCTGCCCTTCGTCGATGGAATGGTGTCGCCCATGCGCGGGTCGACCTCGATCGCCATGCGCACGGCGCGGGCGAAGGCCTTGAACACCGTCTCGCACTGGTGATGGGCGTTCTCGCCCGTCAGGTTGTCGATGTGCAGGGTCACCAGGGCATGGTTGGCGAAACCCTGGAAGAACTCGAAGGCGAGCTGGGTGTCGAAGGCGCCGATCATGCCGCTCTTGAAGGGGACGTTCATGTGCAGGCCGGGACGGCCGGAGAAGTCGATCACCACCCGCGACAGGGCTTCGTCCAGGGGCACATAGGCGTGGCCGTAGCGGCGCAGGCCTTTCTTGTCGCCCACCGCCTTGGCCACCGCCTGGCCGAGCGTGATGCCCACGTCTTCCACCGTGTGGTGGCCGTCGATGTGCAGGTCGCCGACGCAATGGATATCGAGGTCGATCAGGCCGTGGCGGGCGATCTGGTCGAGCATGTGGTCGAAGAAGCCGATGCCGGTGTGCAGCTTGGCGGCACCGGTGCCGTCCAGGTTGAGGATGACGCGGATCTGCGTCTCGGCGGTGTTGCGGGTGACATCCGCGATGCGGTCAGTGCTCATTTCAGGCTCGCTTCCAGGGCAGCAATCATCAGATCGTTTTCGTGCGGCGTGCCGACGGTCAGCCGCAGGCAGTTCGACAGCAAGGCATGCTGGCCACCGACGTTCTTGACCAGCACCTGGCGCGCCTTGAGGGCGGCGAACAGCGCGGGTGCGTCGGGAACGCGGACCAGGATCATGTTGGCCTCGCTTGGATAGGGCCGCACTCCGGGCAGGCGAGCAAGCGCCGTGCTCAGGCGCTGGCGCTCGCTGCGCAGCACGGCGGCCTGGGCCTCGAACTCGGCCGCGTGCTCGAGGGCGAACAAGGCCGCCTCGGCGTTCAGCACGCTGACGTTGTAGGGCGGACGGGCCTTGTCGATCTCCCCGATGAGCGGCGTGCGCCCCAGCATGTAGCCCAGGCGGACCCCGGCCAGGCCGAACTTGCTCAGGGTGCGCATCAGGATGACGTGCTCGTGGCGGGCCAGGCGCCCGAGGTAGCTGCGCGAGGCGAACGGCTGGTAGGCCTCGTCGATCACCACCAGGCCCGGGGCCGCCTCGATCACGGCCTCGATGGCGGCATCGTCGAACAGGTTGGCGGTGGGGTTGTTGGGATAGGCGATGTACACCAGCGCCGGCCGGTGCCGCTCGATGGCGGCCAGCATGGCCGGCAGGTCCAGCCCGAAGTCGGCGTCGAGCGGCACGCCCACGAACTCCAGGCCTTGCAGCCGGGCCGACATCTCGTACATCACGAAACCCGGCACCGGGGCGAGCACCGTGGCGCCGGGCAGCGCGCAGGCCAGGCTGAGCAGGCTGATGAGCTCGTCCGAGCCGTTGCCGAGCATCAGGCTGAAGCCCTCGGGCACGCCCACGTGGCGGCCGAGCGCGGCACGCAGCTCGTCGATGCGCTCGCCGGGATAGCGGTTGATCGCCACCTCGCCCAGCCGGGCGCCCAGCTCGGCACGCAAGGCGTCCGGCAGGCGGAACGGGTTTTCCATCGCATCGAGCTTGACCATGCCCGAGGCCGGCTGCACCGCATAGGCATGCATCGCCATCACCTCGGGGCGCAGCGTGCGCGCCAGCAACTGCTGAAGAGAAGCGGCCATGGTGTCAGCGAGCCTTGAGCCGAAGTTCCGCGGCGCGGGCATGCGCCTGCAGGCCTTCGCCGTAGGCCAGCTCGGCGGCGATCGGCCCGAGCTTCTGGGCGCCGGCCTCGCTGACTTCGATCAGGCTGGAGCGTTTCTGGAAGTCGTACACGCCTAGCGGCGACGAGAAACGCGCCGTCCCGGAAGTGGGCAGCACGTGGTTGGGGCCGGCGCAGTAGTCGCCCAGGCTTTCGCTGGTGAACGCGCCCAGGAAGATGGCCCCGGCGTGGCGCAGCAGCGGCTCCCAGCGCTGCGGATCGCGCGAGCTGACCTCCAGGTGCTCGGGCGCGATGCGGTTGCTGATCGCGCAGGCTTCTTCCATGCTGCGGGTGTGGATGAGGGCGCCGCGCCCCTCCAGCGAGGCACGGATGACCTCGGCGCGCGGCATGTCCGGCAGCAGCCGATCGATGGCCGACTTCACCTCGGCCAGGTAGGCGGCGTCGGGGCACAGCAGCAGGCTCTGGGCGAGCTCGTCGTGTTCGGCCTGGCTGAACAAGTCCATCGCGACCCAGTCGGCCGGGGTGCTGCCGTCGGCGAGCACCAGGATCTCGCTCGGGCCGGCGATCATGTCGATGCCCACCTTGCCGAAGACCCGGCGCTTGGCGCTGGCCACGTAGGCATTGCCCGGGCCGGTGATCTTGTCCACCGCCGGCACGCTGGCGGTGCCGTAGGCGAGTGCCGCCACCGCCTGCGCGCCGCCGAGGGTGAACACCCGGTCGACGCCCGAGATCGCCGCGGCGGCCAGCACCATGGCATTGCGCTCACCGCGGGGGGTGGGCACCATCATGACGATCTCGCCGACACCCGCCACCTTGGCCGGGATGGCGTTCATCAGCACGCTGGAGGGGTACGAGGCCTTGCCGCCGGGCACGTAGATGCCCACGCGATCGAGCGGCGTGACCTTCTGGCCGAGCAGGCTGCCGTCTTCGTCGCGGTAGCTCCACGACAGGCCGCAGGCCTGCAACTGGCGCTGGTGGTAGTCGCGCACCCGCGCCGCCGCCGCCTCGAGCGCCTGGCGCTGGGCGGGCGGGAGGGCGGCCAGCGCCGCCTGCAGTTCGTCGCGGCCGATCTCGAGCTCGGCCACCGACCCGGCATCGAGGCCGTCGAAGCGCCGGGTGTAGTCGAGCACGGCCGCGTCGCCGCGCAGGCGCACCTCGTCGAGGATCTCCACCACCCGCTGCTCGATCGCCTGGTCGGTCTCGGCCGACCAATGCAGCACACGCTGGAAATCGGACTCGAAATCGGACGCTGCGGTCGACAACTGGCGGATGCGGACGGTCATGGGATCACCCTTTGGCGGAAGCGAAGGCGTCGATGATGGCGCGGATGGGGTCGCGCTTGAGCTTGAGCGAGGCCTGGTTGACCACCAGGCGCGAGGAGATCTGCATGATCTCCTCGACCTCGACCAGGTGGTTGGCCTTCAAGGTGCTGCCGGTGGAGACCAGGTCGACGATGGCGTCGGCGAGGCCGGTCAGCGGGGCCAGCTCCATCGAGCCGTACAGCTTGATCAGGTCGACGTGCACGCCCTTCTCGGCGAAGTGCTCGCGCGCGCAGTGGGTGTACTTGGTGGCCACGCGGATGCGCGAGCCCTGCTTCACCGCGGCAGCATAGTCGAAGTCGGCGCGCACGGCCACGCTGAGGCGGCACTTGGCGATGCCGAGGTCGAGCGGCTGGTACAGGCCCGCGCCCCCGTGCTCGAGCAGGATATCCTTGCCGGCCACGCCGAGGTCG
The DNA here is from genome assembly GCA_966211755.1 of uncultured Rhizobacter sp. Classification (GTDB taxonomy): domain Bacteria; phylum Pseudomonadota; class Gammaproteobacteria; order Burkholderiales; family Burkholderiaceae_C; genus Rhizobacter. The sequence continues at coordinate 13,081 of CBIHOH010000060.1, forward strand.
GCGCCGCCGTACTGCACATAGGTGGGCACGTCGGTGGCGCGCACCAGCACCACGCGCACGTCCGGCTGGTTGGTGCCGATGATCAGCTTGCGCGACTTCTCGGGGTCTTCGGACACCTCGATGCCGGCAGCCTTCAACAGCGGCAGGGTCTCCTCGAAGATGCGTCCCTTGGACAAGGCCAGTGTGATCATGATTTGACTCGTTCGATGTCTGCGCCGATGCCGCGCAACTTGGCTTCCATCCGGTCGTAGCCGCGGTCGAGGTGGTAGATGCGGTCGACGATGGTCTCGCCCTCGGCCAGCATGCCGGCGATCACCAGGCTGGCCGAGGCGCGCAGGTCGGTCGCCATGACGGTCGCGCCCGACAGGCGCTCGACGCCGCGGGTGAAGGCGGTGTTGCCGTGCACGTCGATGCGCGCCCCCAGCCGCACCAGCTCGTTCACGTGCATGAAGCGGTTCTCGAAGATGGTCTCCGACACTTCGGAGCTGCCCTCGGCCACGCAGTTGAGCGCCATGAACTGGGCCTGCATGTCGGTCGGGAAGGCCGGGTATTCGCTGGTGCGGAAGCTCACGGCGCGCAGGCGCTGGTGATTGGCGACACGGATCCAGTCCTCGCCCGACTCGATGACGGCCCCGGCCTCGCGCAGCTTGTCGATGACCGCGCCCAGGTGTTCGGCGCGGGCCCCGCGCAGCACCACGTCGCCGCCGGTGGCGGCCACCGCGCACAGGAAGGTGCCGGCCTCGATGCGGTCGGGCACGATGCGGTGCTGCGCGCCGTGCAGGCGCTCCACCCCCTGGATGTGGATGCGGCTCGTGCCGTGGCCCTCGATCTTCGCGCCCATGGCGATGAGCATGCGCGCCAGGTCGGGGATCTCCGGCTCTTGGGCGGCGTTCTCGAGCACGGTCTCGCCTTCGGCCAGCGTGGCCGCCATCAGCAGGTTCTCGGTGCCGGTGACGGTGACCATGTCGGTCGTGATGCGGGCGCCCTTCAGGCGCTTGGCGCGGGCCACGATGTAGCCGTGTTCGACCGTCATCTCGGCGCCCATGGCCTGCAGGCCCTTGATGTGCTGGTCCACCGGCCGCGAACCGATGGCGCAGCCGCCGGGCAGCGAGACCTTGGCCTCGCCGAAGCGGGCCAGCAGCGGCCCCAGCACCAGGATCGAGGCCCGCATGGTCTTCACCAGGTCGTAGGTGGCTTCGCGCGAAGTGACGTTGCCGGCGTCCAGCGTCACCACGGCGGGGTCGGCGGCGCTGCGTTCGGCCCCCACCCCCATCATGCGCAACAGCTTCATGGTGGTGTTGACGTCCTGCAGCAGCGGCACGTTGCTCAGCGTGACCGGCTCGGCGCTGAGCAGGGCCGCGCACAGCTCGGGCAGGGCGGCATTCTTGGCGCCGGAGATCGCGACCTCGCCCTTGAGCTGCCGGCCACCGCGGATGATGAGTTTGTCCATGGGCGTTTGGGTTGCCCAGGCTCGCACGACCCTCAAGCCTGCTCGTGGCGCAGGCCTGCCGGCCGCAGGGAGCCTGCGGCGGTGTTCAGTGGTGGTGTGGGTGGTTCGCCGGGGCGGGGGTCGAAGCCCATTCGGCAGGGGTCAGCGTCTTCATGGACAGGGCGTGGATTTGCTCGCGCATTCTATCGCCCAGCGCCCGGTAGACCCGCTGGTGGCGAGCCACCCGGCTCGCGCCGACGAATTCGGCCGAGACGATGGTGGCGAAAAAATGGCGGCCATCGCCCTCGACCTGCAAGTGCTCGCAGGCCAGGCCTTGCGCGATGTAGCGCTCGACTTCAGCAGGGGTGGGATCGGCCATGGTGCCGCATTATCACCCAGGTGGCCGCCACCGCGCCGGACCGGGGCCATCCGGGTGGCCGGCGGGCGCGGCCGCGGCCCTCAGTGACGGATCTTGTAGCCGGTGCGAAGCAGGCGCAAACTCAGCGCGCAGACCAGCAGCAGGCTGGCGCCGACCACGCCCAGGCTGGTCCAGGGCGAGACATCGCTGACCCCGAAGAAACCGTGGCGGAAGCCGTCGATCATGTAGAAAAAGGGGTTCAGGTGGCTCACCTGCTGCCAGAACGGCGGCAGCGACCCGACCGAATAGAACACGCCCGACAGGAAAGTCATGGGCATGATGATGAAATTCTGGAACGCCGCGATCTGGTCGAATTTCTCGGCCCACAGCCCGGCGACCAGGCCGAGCGCGCCCATCATGGCCGCGCCCAGCAGGGCATAGGCGAGGATCCATCCGGGCTGGGCCAGCGGCAGCGGCGCGAACCACAGCGTCACCGCCAGCACCCCCAGGCCGACCACCGCCCCGCGCACCATCGAGGCGCCCACATAGGCCACGAACCAGGCCCAGTGCGACAGCGGTGTCACCAGCAGGAACACCAGGTTGCCGCTGATCTTGCTCTGGATCAGCGAGCTGCTGCTGTTGGCGAAGGCGTTCTGCAGCACGCTCATCATCACCAGCCCCGGGATCAGGAAGCTGGTGTAGCCGACGCTGTCGTAGACCTTCACATGGTCTTCCAGCACATGGCCGAAGATCAGCAGGTACAGCACGGCGGTGAGCACCGGCGCGGCCACCGTCTGGAAGCTGACCTTCCAGAAGCGCAGCACTTCCTTGTAGAGCAGGGTCCCTGTGCCGGAAAACAAGCCGTTCATCGGGCCCCCTGCGCGTCGGACTTCATGATCTCCAGGAACACGTCCTCCAGGTCGGCGCGGCCGATCTCCAGGTCTTCGGGTGTACAGCCGGCCGCACGCAACGTGGCCAGCACCCGCTCGACCTCGGCCGCGTCGTGGGCGGTGACCTGCACGATGCGGCCGGTGACGCGCGCCTGGGCGGCCAGCGACTCGGGCAGCGGCGCATCCAACTTGAAACGCATCATCGTGCTGGCCGTGCCGGCCAGCAAGGCCGAGGTGCGGTCGAGCGCGACCATGCGGCCCCGCTTGAGCATGGCGATGCGGCCGCACAAGGCCTCGGCTTCTTCCAGGTAATGGGTGGTCAGCAGCACGGTGTGGCCCTCCTTGTTCAGGCGGGCCACGAAATGCCACAGGGTCTGGCGCAGCTCGACGTCGACCCCGGCCGTCGGCTCGTCGAGCACGATGACCGGCGGGCGATGCACCAGCGCCTGGGCCACCAGCACGCGGCGTTTCATGCCTCCCGACAGCTGGCGCATGTTGGCATCGGCCTTGTCGGACAGCCCCAGGCTGTGCAACAGCTCGTCGATCCAGGGGCCGTTGTCCTTCACGCCGAAGTAGCCGCTCTGGATGCGCAGCGACTCGCGCACGCTGAAGAACGGGTCGAAGACCAGCTCCTGCGGGACGATGCCCAGGCTGCGCCGCGCGGCGGCATAGTCGGCCACCACGTCGTGCCCGAGCACCTCCACCCGGCCGGCGCTCGCGCGCGACAAGCCGGCCAGGATGCTGATCAGGCTGGTCTTGCCCGCGCCGTTCGGCCCGAGTAGACCGAAGAACTCGCCCGGCTCGATGTCGAACGAGACGCCGTCCAGCGCCCTCACGTCGCGGGCGGCACTGCGGTAGGTCTTGCTGACGTTCTGGAATGAAATGGCTGGCATGGAGGGCGCGATTGTAGGCAAGCGCGCCATTTCGCGCTGGCGGGCCGGGTAGTTACGCCATGGGGGCCGGGGCCGCTTGCTGCTAGATTGGTCGCAGCCAGGCTCCCCATCTTCCCATGGCCACCGACACTCCGAAGCCCCGACGCACCGCCGAACGCATCCTCGACGTCAGCCTCGAACTGTTCAACCGGTTCGGGGAACCCAACGTCTCGACCACCCTGATCTCGTCCGAACTCGGCATCAGCCCGGGCAACCTGTACTACCACTACCCCGCCAAGGACGAGCTGATCAACACCTTGTTCGACCGCTACGAGGCCGGGATCGGCAGCCTGCTGCGGGCGGCCGACGAGGTGCGCCACGTCGAAGACGCCTGGCTGTTCTTCCACATGCTGTTCGAGCTGATCTGGCGGCACCGCTTCCTCTACCGGGACCTGAACGACCTGCTGTCGAAGAACCGCCGGCTGGAAACCCATTTCCAGTCCGTGCTGAAGAACAAGGCACGCGCCGTCCGGGACGTGCTCGCCGGCCTGGCGCGCGGCCGGGCGCTGGACATCGACCCGCGCGAAGCCGAGCCCATGGCCACCGCCATGGTGGTGGTGCTGACCTACTGGCTGAGTTTCGAATACGTACGCGACCCGCGCCACGCGCTCGAACCCGAGAGCTCCGGCGCCGCCCTGCTGCGCGGCGCTTTCCACACGCTGAGCCTGCTGTTACCGTACCTCGTGGCCGACCAGCGCGAGCACCTGCTGGGGCTCGTCGGCAACTACCAGAAAACCTGATCAGGACGCCCGAGCATGGCCAAGTGGACCGCCTTTCCCTATGACGCAGCCGACTACACCTACGACACCGCGGCGCTGAAGAAGAAATGGAGCCGCCTGCACGCGGGCGACGCCGAACCCCTTCCCAAGGACGACAAGCTGCTTGCCGCCTGGGCGCTGTTCCATGCCGGTGAATTCCAGAAGGCGGTGGAGGCCGGGCTGAAGGCCGGCGCCGCGGGCCTCACGGTGGCCAACAAGGCCCAGTTGATCCACGCCACCTACCTTGAGAAGAGCGAAAAGTCGAAGCTCGCCCTGCTGCTCGAAGCCGCCGAACGCGCCGAGGCCCAGGCCGCCGAGGACCCGGGCAACGCCAACGCCCACTACCTGATGGCATCCGCCCTGGGCCGCTACAGCCAGGGCCTCAGCGTGGCCAAGGCCCTGGTCCAAGGCCTGGGCGGCAAGATCAGGAGCGCGCTCGAGACCGCCATCCGGCTGCAGCCCAGGCACGCCGACGCACACATCGCCCTGGGCACCTTTCACGCGGAGGTGATCGACAAGGTCGGCGGCCTGCTGGGACGCACCCAAGGGGCCAGCAAGGACACCGGCCTGGCCATGTTCGAGACGGCGCTCAAGCTCAACCCCGGCTCGGCCATCGCGATGGTCGAATACGCCAACGGCCTGGTGATGCTGGAGGGCGACAAGAAGCTGAAGCAAGCCGAGAAACTGTATGCGCAAGCGGCCGCCTGCGTGCCCCTGGATGCGATGGAGCGACTCGATGTCGAGATGGCCAAGGCCGAGCTCGAGGGCTGATCGGGGCCCAGGCCCGAGGACCGCTTTCGCTACGTAGTTTCCGCCATGCACGAGCCTGCCCGACTCCGTAGCATCCGTTCCTGAGTACAACCGCGAAAGCAAAGGATTTACCCATGAAGAAGCTGCTGCTGGCCGCCACTGTCGCCCTGTCATCCACCACCGCTTTTGCCGACTATCCGGACAAGCCCATCAACCTGGTGGTGCCGTTCGCGGCGGGTGGACCGACCGACAAGGTGGCCCGTGACTTCGCCGAATCCCTTCGCAAGCAACTCGGCGGCGGGCAAGTCATCCTGATCGACAACGCGGCCGGCGCCGGCGGCACCCTGGGCGCCACCAAGGTCGCCAAGGCCGCGAACGACGGATACACCCTGCTGCTGACGCACATCGGCATGGCCACCTCGCCCGCGCTGTACCGCAACCTGGCCTACAAGACGCTCGAAGACTTCGAGTACCTCGGCCTGATCAACGAAGTGCCCATGACCCTGGTCGGCCGCTCCACCCTGCCGGCCAACAACTATGCCGAGCTGAACAACTGGATCCGCGCCAACGTCGGCAAGACCAACATCGCCCACGCCGGCGTCGGTTCGGCCTCGCACCTGTGCGGCCTGCTGTTCCAGAGCGCCGTCAAGGTCGACATGACCGCCGTGCCGTACAAGGGCACCAACCCGGCCATGACCGACCTGCTGGGCGGCCAGGTGGACCTGATGTGCGACCAGACCACCAACACCACCGCGCAGATCGAATCCAACAAGATCAAGGCCTTCGCCGTCACGACCACCAAGCGCCTGAGCACCCCCAGCCTGGCCAAGCTGCCGACCCTGGACGAAGTGGGCCTGAAGGGCTTCAACGTCACCATCTGGCACGGCCTGTACGCCCCCAAGGGCACGCCCAAGCCGGTCGTCGACAAGCTCAACGCCGCGCTGAAGGCCGTGCTGAAGGACCCGGTCTTCATCAAGTCCGAGGAAGCCATGGGCGCGGTGGTGACCACCGACGCACGCACCAACGGCGCCGAACACAAGAAGTTCGTCGAAGCCGAAATCAACCGCTGGGGCCCGGTCATCCGCGCCAACGCGCAATACGCCGACTGAGCGACCTCGCCCTCTCGAACACAGCCACCTCCGGGTGGCTTTTTTACGACTGGCATCTCCCGGCCCCACGAGGGAAGGTGTCGAACAAGCGGGGAAATGCGCCTCTGTTGCACAGGCATGCGCAGCGCGGCCGCGCCACAATCAGCGCACTGCCACGCCTGGAATGCGGTGATGCCTCCCCCCTCTCCCCCCGTCAAGACCCCCACGGGCCAGGATGAACTGCGCCACCGCACCCGTGGCCTGGGGCAACGCCATCGCACCGTGTTGCTGCTGGTCGACGGCAAGAGGCCGCTGGGCGACATCCTCGCCATGGCCCACCAGGCCGGCGCACAGACCAGCCACTTCGAGGAACTGCTGCAGCTTGGCCTGATCGACATGCCAAGCCCTGCCACCGTCCCCGAAGCCGCGGAAACCGCACCCGGCGCACTCGACGTCCCCAAACTCACCAATGTCGAGCTGGACGTCCGCTCGGATGAGCCCGAGCCTGCCACCGAGGCCGAGGACGAACCCGCAGCCGAGCCCAGTCCCGAAGCCCCGGCGGAACCGGCGGAACCGGCGGCTGCGGCCCCTTCCCAGGTGCCTGCGCCACCCCTGGCACCGCCGCCCGCCGAGGCACCGCCCTCCAGCCCGGGTCCACCCGACAAGCCCCGCCCGCCAGCGGCGTCGAATGCGCCGCCCTCTTCGGACCCGGCGGCCCCTGCCGCCGCACCTCGGCTCGCCCCGGTGATCGCTGCCGACCGGCTGGTCACGAGACAGCCCCCGCACCCCATGGCCCACCCGGCCGACACCACCCCCATCGCCGCGATCAAGCTGCTGCAGGAGGTGCGTGGCCTGCTGATCCAAGCCCTCGGCGCCGATGCCGCGCTGTTCGCGCCGCTGGTGCTGAACCGCGTGCGCGCCGCCCGGGGCACACGCGAGTTGATCGACCTGGTCTGGGAGATCGAACGCCACCGCGGCCACCTGCGCCGGGCCCGCCCCCAGCTGCTCAGCCTCGAACGCGCACGCGAGCTGCTGGGCATGGGCAACACGCAGGTGTCCGGCGACAGCCAGCCCGGCAACGACTGGCCCGACACCGACCCCGGCCCCTGAAGCGGAGGCGGCCCGTTGCGCCAGGGCCTGTTCCCGCCAGGCGGGCCCGGTGGCCACCGGAGAGAACCGCCTCTAGTCGCGCAGGACCAGCGGGATCGTCACCGGCCCGTCGTTCACCAGCCGGACTTGCATGTCGGCACCGAATTCGCCGCTGGCCACCAGCGGATGCTGCACGCGCGCCGTCGCCAGCAGCCGGTCGTACAGACGCCGCCCCTGCTCGGCCGGCGCCGCGCCGGTGAAGCTGGGACGGTTGCCGCCGGAGGTGTCGGCCGCCAGCGTGAACTGACTGACGAGCAACAAGCCGCCCTGCACCTCGGCCAGGTTCAGGTTCATCTTGCCCCGGTCGTCGGGAAAGACCCGCAGCTTCAGCAGCTTGGCCACCAGGCGGTCGGCCAGGGCCTCGGTATCCGGCGGCTCGGCGCAGACCAGCACCAGCAGGCCGCGGCCGATCTCGCCCACCGTGGTCCCGGCGATGTCGACACGGGCCTCGGCCACCCGCTGGATCAAGGCGATCATCGCAAGACCGATCCAGGGCTCAGCCGAGCAGCACGCGCGCGAACTTGCGCTTGCCCACCTGCACGACGTAACTGCCGGCGCCGAGCTGCAGCCCCTTGTCGCTCACCACCTCGCCGTCGACCCGCACGCCCCGGCCCTCGATCAGGCGCAGGGCCTCGCCGGTCGATGCGGTCAGGCCGGCCTGCTTCAGCACCGCGGCTATGCCCAGCGGGCCGTCCCCCAGCGACACCTCGGGGACGACGTCCGGAATGCCGCCCTTGGCGCGGTTGTCGAAATCGGCCTGGGCCGCCTCGGCATCCGCCACGCTGTGGAAGCGGGCGGTGATTTCCTTGGCCAGCAGCACCTTCGCCTCCTTCGGATTGCGTCCGCCCTCGACCTCGGCCCGCAGGCGAGCGATGTCGGCCTCCGGAAGAAAGCTCAGCAGGGTGAAGTAGCGCCACATCAGGGTGTCGCTGATCGACAGCAGCTTGGCGAACATGGTGTTGGCCGGCTCGGTGATGCCGATGTAGTTGCCCTTGCTCTTGGACATCTTCTCGACACCGTCCAGCCCCTCCAGCAGCGGCATGGTCAGCACGCACTGCGGCTCCTGCCCGTATTCGCCCTGCAGCGCGCGGCCGACCAGCAGGTTGAACTTCTGGTCGGTGCCGCCGAGTTCCAGGTCGCTGCGCAGCGCCACCGAGTCGTAGCCCTGCATCAGCGGGTAGAGGAACTCGTGCACGCTGATCGGCGTACCGGCCTTGAAGCGGTTGGTGAAGTCATCGCGCTCCATCATGCGGGCCACGGTGTAGCGCGAGGCGAGCTGGATCATGCCCCGGGCGCCCAGGGGATCGCACCATTCGGAGTTGTAGCGGACTTCGGTGCGCTCGCGGTCGAGCACCCGGCTCGCCTGCTCGTAGTAGGTCTTGGCGTTGGCCTCGATCTGCTCGCGGGTCAGGGGCGGACGGGTGGTGTTGCGCCCCGACGGATCGCCGATCATCGAGGTGAAGTCGCCGATCAGGAAAATGACGGTGTGGCCCAGGTCCTGCAGCTGACGCAGCTTGTTGAGCACCACCGTGTGGCCGAGGTGGATGTCGGGCGCCGTGGGGTCCAGGCCGAGCTTCACCCGCAATGGCACGCCAGTTGCTTCCGAACGGGCGAGCTTGGCGAGCCAGGCGGCCTCGGGCAGCAACTCGCTCACCCCCCGCATCGACACGGCCATGGCTTCGCGCACGCGGTCGGTGACTGGGTAGTTGTCAGCAGATGGCGCGGCGTTGGCGGCAATTGCAGGGGCTTCGGAGGATGACATCAATAGAGGCTCGGAAGGAAGGGGATTTCCGCAAGATGGAGCGAAGGGGGCCGTTATACTGCGCGGCAGCCAGGTCTCCACTGCACGAAGTGGGTTCCGCCCGGCGTACCAGATTCTAGTGGACGCCCCAGGTGGCCAGACAAACCAGAGCACCGCGCTTGCGTACGGTGCTTGCAGACCGGGCCCTCGTGGCCCCGCACAAAATTGAGCTCGTTGGAAAACCTTGATCGCGAGGTCGCCTCGGCCCTCACGCGCACACGCCATTTCATCCACCGGCACCCGCGCAGCCTCATGGCCGCCGTGGTCATGTCCCTGATGGGCTTCGGCGTCACCGCGTTCGGCATCGCGCCGCTGGCCCCCGATGCATCCGACCTTCCGCGGCGACTGGTGACCGAAACCGTCACCCCGGACGACGCGGAATCGCAGCTCGAGGCCCTGGCCAGCCATTCGATGCAGCTGTACCGCAGCGACCTGACCCGCGCCGCCGACACCGCCGACAGCCTGCTCGCCCGCCTCAACGTGACCGACAGCGACGCCGCGGCCTTCCTGCGCAGCGACCCGACCGCCCGCAAGCTGCTCGAAGGCCGGGCCGGCAAGATGGTGCAGGTCCGCACCGACGAAAGCGGCCGCATCGAGGAGTTCGTGGCCCGCTACCCGGCCGAGAACCCGGAGCAGCTGACCACCCACTTCTCGCGCCTGCGCATCGCCCGCACGCAGCAGGGCCGCTTGCAGGCCAGCGTCGAGACCGCGCCCCTGCAGGCCCAGGTGCGCGTCGGCAGCGGCACCATCCGCAGCTCGCTCTTCGCCGCGACCGACGAGTCCCGCATTCCCGACCCGGTGGCCGTCCAGATCGCCGAGATGTTCGCGACAGACATCGATTTCCACCGCGAGTTGCGCCGCGGCGACACCTTCAGCGTGGTCTTCGAGGCCCTCACCGCCGACGGCGAGCTCATCACCTGGAACCAGGCCTCGGGCCGCGTGCTGGCCGCCGAGTTCGTCAACAACGGCCGGGCGCATTCCGCCGTCTGGTTCAAGGAGCCCGGCAGCAAGGGCGGTTACTTCGGCTTCAACGGCCAGAGCAAGCGCCGCGCCTTCCTCGCGAGCCCGATGGAGTTCTCGCGCGTCACCTCCGGCTTCTCCATGCGCTTCCACCCCATCCTCCAGAAGTGGCGCGCCCACCTGGGGGTCGACTACGGCGCGCCCACCGGCACCCCGGTGCGCAACGTGGGTGACGGCGTGGTCGACTTCGCGGGCTGGCAGAACGGCTATGGCAACGTCGTCCAGATCAAGCACGCCAACGACCGCACCACGCTCTACGGGCACCTGAGCCGCATCGACGTGCGCGTCGGCCAGCGGGTCGACCAAGGCAGCGTCATCGGCGCGGTCGGCGCCACCGGCTGGGCCACCGGCCCGCACCTGCACTTCGAGCTGAAGGTGAAAGGCGAGCACCAGGACCCCCTGCTCATCGCCAAGACCTCCGAAGCGGTGACCCTGAGCCCGGCGGCCCAGAGCCAGTTCGCAGCGGTGGCCAAGGACCTGCGCCAGCAGCTGACCGCAGCCCCCACGTTTGCCAGCGCCAGCTACGTCGAGTGAGCGGGGCGCGCCCGGCACCCGCCGGCGCGACGAGGCACAATTCACCCATGACTGAATTGTTCATGGGCTTGATGTCGGGCACCTCGCTGGACGGGGTGGATGGAGTGCTGGCCGATTTCAGCAATCCGCCCCCGGGCACGGGCATTCGCAGCGCCGCGCTGTCCATGAAGGTGCTGGCCCATGCCCACCGCCCCTTTCCGGAGCCCTTGCGCGACGAGCTGCTGGCGCTCAACACACCCGACGGCCCGAACGAACTGCACCGGGCCCACCTGGCCGGCAACGGCCTGGCCAGGCTGTATGCCGATGTGGTGGCCGAGCTGCTGGCCCAGGCCCGGGTGCCCGCAGGCCTGGTCGCCGCCATCGGGGCCCACGGCCAGACGGTGCGCCACCAGCCGCGCATCGCCGGCGAAGCCGGCTACACCGCGCAACTCAACAACCCCGCCCTGCTCGCCGAGCTCACGGGCATCGGCGTGGTGGCCGACTTCCGCAGCCGCGACATCGCTGCCGGCGGACAGGGGGCGCCGCTGGTGCCCGCCTTCCACCGCGCCCTGTTCGGCAAAGGCGCCGAGGCCGCCGCGGTGCTGAACCTGGGGGGCATCAGCAACCTCACCGTGCTCTCCTCCGACGGACAGACCCGGGGCTTCGACTGCGGCCCGGCCAACGTGCTGATGGACCACTGGTGCGAACAGCACACCGGCCAGCCCTTCGACCGCAACGGGGCCTGGGCGGCGAGCGGCCAGGTCCAGCCCAGGTTGCTGGACCTGCTGCTGGAGGAGCCCTATTTCAGCCTGCCCCCACCCAAGAGCACGGGCCGCGACCTGTTCAACCCCCAATGGCTGGCCGCCCGGCTGGAGCAGTTCGGCAGCAACCTGCGGGCCGACGATGTGCAAGCAACCTTGTGCGAACTCACGGTGATGACTTGCGCCAACGCCGTGCTGGCGCATGCGGCGACCGCGCACAAGCTGCTGGTCTGCGGCGGCGGCGCACTCAACCGCCACCTGATGCAACGCCTCGCGCAGCACCTGCCCCGCGTGGCCGTGGTGCCCACCGACTCGCGCGGCCTGCCCGCCATGCAAGTGGAGGCCGCCGCCTTCGCCTGGCTCGCCTACAGCCACTTCCACCGGCAGCCGGGCAACCTCAGCGCCGTCACCGGTGCGAGCGGTGCGCGTGTGCTGGGGGCGTTCTATCCGGCCTGAAATCCGTTGCGACGGCCGCCGGCACGGCCCCATTGAAAAAGCCGCCTCGAGGCGGCTTTTCCACATGAGAGGGCGGAGCTCCCGGGTCGATGATGGCACCGACCCGGCGGCGCAGGCCGGACCTCAGACCGAGAAGCTGGACCCGCAGCCGCAGGTGGTGGTGGCGTTCGGGTTCTTGATGACGAACTGGGCGCCCTGCAGGTCGTCCTTGTAGTCGATCTCGGCGCCCACCAGGTATTGCAGGCTCATGGCGTCGATCAGCAGCGTGACGCCGTTCTTCTTCATTTCGGTGTCGTCTTCGTTGACGATTTCATCGAAGGTGAAACCGTACTGGAAGCCGGAGCAGCCCCCGCCTTGCACGAACACGCGCAGCTTCAGGTCGGGATTGCCTTCTTCGTCGACGAGTTCCCGGACCTTGCTGGCAGCGCTGTCGGTGAAGACGAGCGGCACGGGAGGCTGGTCGTCGGGGGTGTTCGGGGTAGAGGGTGCAACGGCGCTCACGGCGGCTCCTGATGTATGTGCTTGGACGGGATTATCCACCGTCCGGCGCGCGCTCACACGGTGTTGGCAGCAGCCAACTTGACGATCATGGGCTTTTCTTCCACCTTGAGGGGATGCAACTCGCCGTTGATGGTGGCGCCCTGGTGCATTTCCAGGGACTCGTAGCGCACGTCGCCGACGATGCTGGCCTTGGGCTGCAGTTCGAGCAGCTCGTCGGACTGGACCGGGCCGACCACGCTGCCGTTGATGATGACGTGGCCCGCCTTGACGCAGCCGATGACCCGGGCCTTCTCGCTGATGACCAGGATGCTGCCGCCTTCGCCGGTGGCCAGCACGTCGCCCTGCACCTCGCCGTCGATCCGCAGCCCCTCGGAAAAGCGAAGTTCCCCAACGATGACCGTGCCCTCGCCGATCAAGGTGCGGATCGGGGGCTGCTTCTTTTTCGTGAACATGAATGTCTCCAAAGTCGGGTGCCTCGACACCCCTGCGGCACACGCCAGGGATGGCACCCCGCGGGGTGCGGTCACACGACAGAACTACACACGACAGAACTTACGACGGGACGGCTCGGGGAAGCGCAGGAAAAAGCTGCGGAAAAAGGCAGCCCGAATAGCGCGCCCCGGGACACCTGCAAAGGCGCCGGGGAGACCACGGCTACAGCTTGGCGACCTGGCTGACCTTGACCCCCCCGTGAACGTCCAAGACCTTGATCTGGACCGTTTTTACCACGGCCTGCGCCGGGTATTCGATCAAACCTTCCAACCGTATCGGCTGTTTCACTTGCAGCGATTTCGGGCCACCCGGCGGACTGAAGGACCAGGGCTTTCCGTCGAGCGTGCCGGCCAGCACGATCTCGTAGCGGCCGACGAATTCAGGCAAGGTCTTGCCGATCAGCATCACCAGCGCCTGGAACTTCATCTGCCCCGCGGCCTGCGGCTGGGCCTGCAGCGCCCGCACCGTCAGGCCGCCCGAGGCGCTGGCCGGCAACAGCCGTTCGAAGAAGCCCAGGTCGGCCTTGAGCCCGAGGTTCTCGGCCTCCACCTGCTTGATCTGCTGGGCCAGCTTCTCCTGCGCGGCCCTTTCGGTGCGCAGCAGGCTCTCGGCGGTGTTGGCGATCGACTGCGCGCCTTCGCGCTCCGCGCGCAACTTCGCGACTTCGACCCGCAGCTGGGCCAGTTCGGCCGACGCCCTGCGGTCCAGGCCGGCGATGTCTTTGCCGAATTCGAAGGCCCACAGGCCGATGGCGGCCGAAAAACCCAGCATCAACGCGAAAGCCATCCAGCGCAAAGGCCAGGGAATCTGGCTGCGCACGATCATGCGGGGCGCACTGATCGACAAGCGGCGGCGAAGCAGTTTCCAACGCATAGGCATCCGAAGAGGGAAAGTGCGCGATTGTAGAAGCGGACGGAGCCGACCCTGTGTCCAAACCTTTCCGCTCCGGCCCGCCGGGCCAGGCCCGGCAAGGCACGAGGCTCGGCCCACCGCCGCCGGCCGCGCGATGCGCCAAAACAAAAGCCGCCCGAAGGCGGCTTTTGCGGGGCGGACACACTGCCCGAGACAGGGTGCGCAGGATCAGCGCTTGCTGAACTGCTTGCGGCGACGGGCGCCGTGCAGACCGACCTTCTTGCGCTCGACTTCACGCGCATCGCGCGTGACGAAACCGGCGTGCTTGAGGGCGGACTTGAGGCCTGCGTCATAGTCGATCAGCGCACGGGTGATGCCGTGGCGCACGGCGCCGGCCTGGCCCGATTCACCACCACCGCGCACATTGACCTTGACGTCGAATGCAGCATCGTTGGAGGTCAGCACCAGAGGCTGCTTGACGACCATGATGGAGGTCTGGCGACCGAAATACTCATCGACGGTCTTGCCGTTGACGAGGATCTGGCCGGTGCCCTTCTTGATGAAAACGCGCGCCACCGAAGACTTGCGGCGGCCGGTTCCGTAGTTCCAATTTCCGATCATCACCGGCTCCCTTAGATTTCCAGCACTTTAGGCTGCTGGGCGGTGTGCGGATGCGTTGCACCGGCGTACACCTTCAGCTTCTTCACCATGGCAAAACCCAGAGGACCCTTGGGCAGCATGCCCTTGACGGCCTTCTCGATGGCGCGGCCAGGGTGCTTGGCTTGCATGTCCTTGAACTTGGTGCCGTAGATGCCGCCGGGATAACCCGTGTGGCGGTAGTACACCTTGTCGTTGGCCTTGTTGCCCGTGACGCGGATCTTGTCTGCGTTGACGATGACGATGAAATCACCGGTGTCGACGTGAGGCGTGTAAATGGCCTTGTGCTTGCCGCGC
>CBIHOH010000061.1:0-27382 GCA_966211755.1 uncultured Rhizobacter sp.
GCCGCACGCCCTTCCGCCATGTTGGGGACGTCGCCCCCCCGCGCGGGGGGCCCCCCCCGGGGGGGGTTGGGCGCCGGGCGGGCCCGCCACGGCCCGGCCGGCCCTGCATACACCGGAGGGAATAGGAAGGCCTGCCGGCTCTTTCCTTCGCCTGTCGTTGCCGTCATGCTGCCACGCATCTTCCATTCCCCAGAGCGTTTCCATGCTGCAGCTTCGTCAACCTTATCTCCTCTTCCTCGGCGACGTGCGCGTCAAGTCGGATGCAAAGACCGCCTTCGGACTGCGCGACTGGGCCGGTGCCCATGTCGTCGGCGAATTCGCCTTGCCCGCCGCGGCCGTCTCGCTGGGCCTGCCCCGGCTCGACCCGCATCAGGCGGCGGCACGCGGCGCGGGGTCCCTGCTCATCGGGGTGGCGCCGGCAGGCGGCGAGCTGCCGGCGCATTGGATCCCCGCGCTGGAGCAGGCCATGGCGGCCGGCCTCGACATCGTCAGCGGACTGCACACCCGCTTGTCCGCCTCGCCGCGGCTGGCCGATGCGGCGAACCGCCATGGTGTGCGCCTGGTGGATGTCAGGCACAGCGACAGCGCCTTTCCCGTCGGCACGGGACGCAAGCGCACGGGCCGGCGCATCCTCACCGTGGGGACCGACTGCGCCCTGGGGAAGAAGTACACCGCGCTCGCCCTGGCCGAGGCCTTGCGTGCACAGGGCATGAAGGCCTCGTTCCGGGCCACGGGACAGACCGGCATCATGATCACCGGCTCGGGCGTGGCCATCGACGCGGTGATCTCGGACTTCATCGCCGGTGCGGCCGAGCAGCTCTCGCCGGACAACGAGGCCGACCACTGGGACGTGATCGAAGGGCAGGGGGCCTTGTTCCATCCCGCCTATGCCGGCGTGACCCTGGGCCTGCTGCACGGCTCGCAGGCGGATGCCCTGGTGCTGTGCCACGACCCGTCGCGCCAGTGCATCGAAGGGCACCCGGACTTCCCGATCCCGCCGCTGGCCTCGGCGATCGAGCAGTACCTCGCGGCCGGGCGGCTGACCAACCGGGGCGTGCGTTGCATCGGCATCAGCGTGAACTCGTCGAGCCTCGACGATGCGCAATGGGCCGCGTATGCGCGGCGTGTGGAGGCCGAGCTGGATCTGCCGGTGGTCGACCCCATGCGCGGCGGCGTGAAGCCGCTCGTCGACGCGCTGCGGCGGTGGTCATGATCCTCGATGTCGCCATCGAGCGCTGGCAGCTGCTCGAGCCCTTCGAGATCGCCGGCATCACCTATACCGAGCAGCCGGTGGTGCTGGTGAGCCTGCGCGACGCCGACGGGCATGTCGGGCGCGGCGAGGCCGCCGGCGTCGACTATGACGGCGAGACGCCTGAGCGCATGCTGGGACAGCTGGCCGGCGTCGAACCCGTCCTGCGCCGCCAGCCCACCGGCGAGCAGCTGCTGAACCTGCTGCCCAAGGGCGGCGCCCGCAACGCGCTGGACTGCGCGCTGTGGGACCTGCGCGCCAAACAGAGCGGCGTGCCGGCCTGGCGCAGCGCCGGCCTGGCCTCGTTCGACCCGCTCACCACCACGCTGACCCTGGGCTTGTGCGACGAGGCAGGCTTGCGGCGCAAGGCCCGCGCCGCACGTCACTACCCCTTGCTGAAGCTGAAGGTCGATGCCTGCAGGCATCTCGACGTGGTGCGCATCGTTCGTGAAGAGCACCCCTCGGCGCGGCTCCTCGTCGACGCCAACCAGTCCTGGTCGCCCGGCCTGCTGGCGCGCCTGCTGCCGCTGCTGGCCGAGATGAAGGTCGAACTCGTCGAGCAGCCCCTGCCGCAAGGCGACGACGCGGCGCTGGACGGCTTCGTCCCCTGCATCCCCCTGGCCGCCGACGAATCGTGCCGGGACCGCTACTCGCTGGCCGGCCTGGTGGGGCGCTACCAGTACGTGAACATCAAGCTCGACAAGTGCGGGGGGCTGACCGAAGGCCTGGCCACCGCGCGCGAGGCCAGGCGCCTGGGCTTCGGGCTGATGGTCGGCAACATGTGCGGCAGCTCGCTCGCCATGGCGCCGTCCTTCGTGCTGGGGCAGCAATGCCGCTACGTGGATCTGGACGGACCCCTGCTCCAGCTCGCCGACCGCGACCCGCCGATGCGCTACGAGCGGGGCGTGGTGAGCCCGCCGCCGTCCGCGCTGTGGGGCTGAGCCGGCCCTCGGCTCAGCCGATGGCCGGGTGCTCCCTGGACGGCCGCTTCTGGTAGACCTGCAGCGGGTCCGAATCCCCATCGGGCGACGCGAACGGGATGCAGTTGATGAACAGCGAGAAGAGCTCGGCCTGGGACCCGATGTCGAGCTTGCGGTGGATGTTCTTGCGGTGGACCTTGATGGTGCCCTCGGTGGTCTCCAGCTTCTCCGCCGTGAGCACGGCCGAGTAGCCGCTGAGCATGTACACCAGGACCTGGCGCTCGCGTTGGGTCAGCAGCGAGCTGGCGAAATTCTCCATGGTGTTGCGGACCTTGCGGTGGACCAGCGAGTCCGCCTTGTCGGGCGTGGCCGCCGCCGTCAACTCGTGGTGCCGCTGCACCGCGGCGACGACATAGGGCAGCAGCAGCTTGAGCGCGGAGATGTCCGCGTGCTGGAAGCTCGGGTTGCGGATGCTGCGTTCGACGAAGTAGAGCAGGGCGGTGTCGTCATCGATGCGCCACATCACGTCGATCGAATCGGACAGGCCCAGCTGCGAGTAGAAGAGGCGGTAGTACTCGCTCTGGAAGAAGTCGTCGGGTGCCACGTCGCGCAGCCAGTAGACCCCGCTGCCCGCCCCGCGCAGGAACAGCTGGTAGTGGGGGTCCAGCGCATACGGGCCGTTCAGGTAGGACTCGTCGGGCACCTTGCGTTCCTGGGAGTTGGTGCGGTGCACCAGGCGCTCCACCTGGCGTTCGCGATGGAACACCATGGCCCCGCAGAAGTCGACCACGCAGACCGAGCCCAGCAGGTCGAGCATCTTGCCGTGGAAGTCGCCGCGCCCGATGGCGGAGGTCACCCGGGCCAGGGCCTGCGCGACGCTGTCGTCGAGCAACAGACTGATGTGCGGGGAGTAGTTCATCGGTTCCCAACCTCTTCTTGTCTTGTCGAACGGGGGGCCTGGCCCGTACCCCCAGGGGGAGATGGAGCCCGCGCGGCCCCGCGATTATCTTGCCAAGCGGGAATGGATCGCTGCTCCGTTGCGAAAAATTCCCTGCTCTCCCATCCCTTCACCCACCTGTCGAAAGACGAGGATTGCCCCGATGAAAAGCCTGAAAACTCTGCTTGCTGGTCTCCTGGCCGTGATGGCCGTCTCTGCTGTGCAGGCGCGCAGCTTCGACGAAATCAAGAAGGCGGGGGTGGTCGTGATGGCGACCGAGGGCCAGTATCCGCCCTACAACTTCTTCAAGGGCGCCAAGCTCTCCGGCTTCGAGATCGAACTCGCCGAGGCCATGGCCAAGAGATGGGGCGTCACGCTGGAATGGAAGGCCTTGAGCTTCGATGCCTTGCTCGCCGGGCTGCAGAACGACCGCTGGGACATCGTGATCGCCGGCCACGCCATCACGCCGGAGCGGGCCAAGGCGGTCACCTTCACCAACCCGCACTTCTGCGGGGGCGGTGTCATCGTCACCAAGAATCCCGCGATCAACACGGCCACGGACCTGGCCGGCAAGAGCATCTCGGTGCAGACCGGGACGACCTTCCTCGATGAGGCGAAGAAGGTCCCCGGGGTCGGCGACGTGAAGAACTTTCCCCAGGATACCGACGCCCGCGCCGCCTTGATCTCCGGACGCACCGATGCCTGGGTCACCGCGCCCGCGGTGGCCAAGGCCGCGGTCGCGGCCAGCGCGTCGGCAGGGCTGCGCATCGGCTCCCTGCTGTTCGTCGAACGCAACGGCGCCGCCGTGGCCAAGGGCAACCAGTCGGTGGCCGCCGCCTTCAACGACACCTTGCGCGAGCTCCAGTCGGACGGCACCTACGCCGCGCTGTCGAACAAGTTCTTCGGCGAGGACGTGCGCTGCAAGTGAGCCTGGCTGCCCAGGAGAGGTAGGGGTTTCTCCCCGGAGGCCGGGGCCCGCTGCATCGACTGTTGGATCGGCGCGCCATGCAGGCCCGCGGCAGGCCGCCGTGTCCTTGCCACGGGCGAGGCGTCAAGCGCATGATGAGCCGCATCGCGCATGCCGGGCGGGTTGCCGGACACGATGGGGACGGATGGATCGGAGGACACCTTGCATCAAGAGTCTCTCGAACAAGACGCCATGCCGGTGCGGCCGCGCCTCCCTCATCGCTGCGGCCCGGCGGCCCGGTCCCGCCGGAAGCCCTTGCCGTCCCTTGCACCACAGCAGGGCATTGCCCGGCCGTGGTGCGGCAGGTGGCCGCGACATCTCTGCCCTGACGCACCGGTCCGGCCTCTCGTCTCGGCGACGCGGCCGATGGGTCGCCTTGCCGATCGGTGCAGGCCTCGGGCATCCGCCCCTTTCCCGTATCGACAGTGGGCTCGATGGCTTGCGGCTTCCGCCCCGCCTACGGGTTTGTCCCGACCCCTGGGGGCGCATCCGACGAAAGACGCCGTCGCTTTGATGGAAGTACGAGAGGCCTGCGATTTTTAGACTTCCTTCCATGCAATGAAGAGAGGCAGGAATCATGAGTCACAGCGTCCGACAGGCAGCGCAAGCCACCGAACAAGCGGGCACGGCGAAAGTATCGCGTGCCGATTTCGACACCCTGATGGTGCCCACCTACGCGCCCAGCGCCGTCGTCCCGGTGCGCGGCGACGGCGTGTGGGTGCATGACACCGAGGGGCGCCAGTATCTCGACTTCACCAGCGGCATCGGCGTGACCAGCCTGGGCCACCGCCATCCCGCGGTGATGGACGCCTTGTCTAACCAGGCGCAGGCGATCTGGCACATCGGCAACGGCTACACCAACCAGCCGGTGCTGCAGCTGGCCAAGGCGCTCACCTCGCTGAGCTTCGCCGAACGGGTGTTCGTCGCCAACTCCGGCGCCGAGGCCAACGAGGCGGCGCTCAAGCTGGCGCGCAAGTACGGCAAGCTGCATGGCGGCGCGCAAAAGACGCGCATCGTCTCCTGCCTGCAGTCGTTCCACGGGCGCACCTTGTTCACCGTGTCGGTCGGCGGCCAGCCGAAATACACCGAGGGCTTCGAGCCCCTGCCTCCGGGCATCTCGCACATCCCGTTCAATGACATCGCGGCGGCCAAGGCGGCCATCGGCGCCGACGTCTGCGCCGTCATCGTCGAGCCGGTGCAGGGCGAGGGCGGCGTGCTGCCGGCGGACCCCGCCTACCTGAAGGCGCTGCGGGCCTTGTGCGACGAGCACGGCGCCCTGCTGATCTTCGACGAGGTGCAGTGCGGCGTCGGCCGCACCGGGGCGCTGTACGCCTACGAGGGCTACGGTGTCACGCCGGACATCCTCACCACGGCCAAGGCGCTGGGCAACGGCTTTCCCATCGGGGCGATGCTCACCACCTCGCGCGTGGCCGCGGCCTTCGCGCCCGGCGCGCACGGCACGACCTATGGCGGCAACCCGCTGGCATGCGCCGTCGCATTGGCCGTCATCACGACGGTCGGCGCTCCGGGCTTTCTCGAGCGCGTGCGCCAGGCGGCGCAGCGCCTGCGCACCGGGCTGGACCGCCTGCAGGCCGACTTCCCCGCCTTGTTCTCCGGCGTGCGCGGCTCGGGCCTGATGATCGGCCTGGTGCTGGCCAAGGGCCACCAGGGGCGGGCCAAGGAGTTCACCCGCATCACCGAGGAGCAGGGCCTGCTCACCCTGATGGCCGGCCCGGATGTCGTGCGCCTGCTGCCGCCGCTGGTGGTGAGCGATGCGGAGATCGACGAGGCGCTGCGGCGGCTGGCCGGCTGCGCGCGCGAGTTTCTTTCGAAAACGGCCAGCTGATCGCAGCGCGCCAAAGAACGCCGGAGGGGAATTCCATGGCCATCGCACGGTTGGTGAAGGCGGGCGACCTCGAGTCGCTGCGCCGGCTCGGCGAAGACGCGGATCCGCGTGTGTACACGCTTCCCCGCACCGAAGCCGACTGGGGCCGGGCGATCGAGCGTTCGATCGAGGCCGCCTCGCGCAGCGTCGACCTGCCGGGCGACGAGCAGTACCTGCTGGTGCTCGAGGCCGACGACGGCGGGCTGGCCGGCGTGGCGGCGATCCGTGCCACCGCCGGTTCGCAGGGCACCTACTTCGCGCTGCGCAACGACGTGATCCATCATGCCTCGCGCGACCTGTCGATCAGCAACAACGTGCACGTGCTGTCGCTGAGCTCGGATCTCACCGGCCATACCCAGCTGCTGTCGTTCTTCGTCGATGCGCAGCGGGCCTCCCCGGCCGATGCCTTGATGCTGTCCCGATCCCGGCTGGCGCTCGCGGCCGTCGACCGGCGCCGGTTCTCGCAGAACTTCTTCGCCTCGCTGGCCGGCTGGTGCGACGAGAACCTGGCTTCGCCGTTCTGGGACGCGCTGGGCCGCAAGTTCTTCGGCATGGACTTCATCGATGCCGAGCGTGCGGTGTCCGGTGGCCGCAACCGCAGCCTGATCGTCGAGCTGATGCCGCACTACCCCGTCTATGTCCCGATGCTGCCGCCGGCGGCGCGCGCGGCCATCGGCCAGCTGCACGAGCAGTCGCGCCTGCCCTACGACATCCTGACCGACGAAGGCTTCGAGGGGGAGACCTATGTGGACATCTTCGACGGCGGGCCGATGCTCGAGGCGCACGCCTCCAAGCTGAAGACGCTGGCCACGGCCAGGGAGCTGACGCTGCGCCGCCTGGAGGGCAGCGGGGCCGGCGCCGCCGGGGTGTGCCTGGTCGCTGCGGGCAGCCCCTTCCACCACTTCCGTTGCTGCACCAGTGCCGCGGTGGTGCACGCCGACGACGGCGTCGTCCATCTGCCCGCCAGCGCGATGGCCGGCCTGGCTGCGCAAGAGGGCGACCGCGTGCTGGTCGCCGCCGCCTAGGAAGGAAACCCGATGTTTGTTCTTCGATCCATCCGCCACGACGACCTCGACTCGCTGCTCGCGCTGGCGCACAAGGTCGGCTCGGGCATGACCACGCTGAAGCCCGATCCCAAGTCGCTGCAGGAGCGCATCGACCGCGCCGTGCGCTCCTTCGCCGGCGACATCGAGCCGCGCGACGCCGACTATGTGTTCGTGCTGGAGGACCTGGCGCAGGGGGTGGTGGCCGGGGTGAGCGCCCTGAAGGCCTGCGTCGGCCTCGACGAGCCGTTCTACAACTTCCGCGTCGGGCGCCTGGTCCATTCGAGCCGCGAACTGGGCATCTACGCGGACAAGCGCACGCTGTACCTCACCAACGACTACACCGGCTGCGCCGAGCTGTGCACGCTGTTCCTCGACCCGGCCTACCGCAGCGGTGAGAACGGCCGGCTGCTGTCGAAGGCGCGCATGATGTTCATCGCCAACAGCCTGGACTCCCTGCCCGAGACCATCATCGCCGAGCTGCGCGGCTACCAGCGCGAGGACGGTAAGTCGCCGTTCTGGGAAAGCCTGGGCCGGCACTTCTTCCGCATGGACTTCGACCGGGCCGACGACATCAGCAGCCTGGGGCACAAGTCCTTCATCGCGGAGCTGATGCCGAGGTTCCCCGTCTATACCGACTTCCTCACCGACGAGGCGCGCGAGGCCATCGGCGTGGTGCACAAGAGCACCGCGCCGGCGCGGCGGCTGCTCGAGCAAGAGGGCTTCTGGTACGAGGGCTATGTGGACATCTTCGATGCGGGCCCGGTGCTGCAGGCGCACACCAGGGAGCTGCGCATCGTGCGCGAGGCGCGCCTGGCCATCGCCAAGGAGGTCGGCAGCCCGACCCCGCCGCCCGCCGATTCGCCCGCCCTGCTGGTGGCCAACACCACCCGCGGCGACTTCCGCGTCATCGTGGCCCGTGCGGCGGCCCAGTTCGGCCGCCTAGAACTGGACGCCGGGCAGCTCGCGGCCTTGCACCTGGGCGACGGCGACCCGGTGCGTTTCACCTCACTGAATCCTGGAGCCAATCCAAATGCATAACTACATCGACGGGGCGTGGGTCGCCGGCGAGGGGGAGCCGCTGTTCTCCACCTGCCCGGCCACCGGACGCCGTATCTGGGAAGGACAATCCGCCACGCGCCCGCAGGTGGACACCGCCGCCGCGGCCGCGCGCCGCGCGAGCCCGGCCTGGGCGCGCGCGCCCCTGGCGCAGCGTGTCGCCGTCGTCGAGCGCTTCAAGGCCGTGCTGGGCGGGCGGGCCGAGGAGATGGCCCGGACCATCTCGCAGGAGGTGGGCAAGCCCCTGTGGGAGTCGCGCACCGAAGTCACCAGCATGGTGAACAAGGTCGACATCTCCATCAAGGCGCATGCCGAACGCACCGGCACGAAAGAGGCCGAGGCCGCGGATGGGAAGACCTTGCTCACCCACCGGCCGCACGGCGTGCTGGCCGTGCTCGGCCCCTACAACTTCCCCGGCCACCTGCCCAACGGCCACATCGTGCCGGCACTGATCGCGGGCAACAGCGTGCTCTTCAAGCCGAGCGAATACGCCCCGGGCGTGGCGGCCCTGACGGCGCGCTGCTGGGAGGAGGCCGGCGCGCCCGCCGGCGTGTTCAACCTGCTCAACGGGGGGCGTGCCACGGGCGAGGCGCTGGTGGGCAACGCCGAGGTCGACGGCATCCTGATGACGGGCAGCCACGCCACCGGCGCGGCGTTGTCGCGCCGCCTGGCCGGGCGCCCGGAGAAACTGCTGGCGCTCGAGATGGGCGGCAACAACCCCCTGGTCGTCTGGGGCGTCGAGGACATCGAGGCCGCGGTCGTCGCGATCATCCAGTCCGCGTTCGTCAGCGCCGGCCAGCGCTGCACCTGCGCCCGGCGCCTGATCGTGGCCGACGGAGAGCAGGGGCGCAGGATCGTCGACCGCCTGCTGGCCGCGCTCAAGGGGGTGAGGGTGGGGGCCTGGGACGCCTCGCCCGAACCCTTCATGGGTCCGGTCGTGTCGGCGCCCATCGCCACCCGCCTGCTGGAGGGGCAGGAGGCCCTGATGGGCCTCGGCGCGCGGCCGCTGGTGCCGATGCGCCTGCTGGCGCCCGGCACGGGCTTCCTCAGCCCCGGGGTGCTCGACGTCAGCGGCGTCGCCAACATGCCCGACGAAGAGCTGTTCGGACCCTTGCTGCGCGTGCAACGCGCGGGCAGCTTCGACGAGGCCATCGCGCTGGCCAATCGCAGCACCTACGGGCTGGCGGCGGGCCTGCTCGCCGACAGCGAAGCCCACTGGACGCAGTTCTGGTCCGAGGCGAGGGCGGGTGTCGTCAACTGGAACAAGCCGACGACCGGCGCGGCCAGCACGGCGCCCTTCGGCGGCATCGGGCGCTCGGGCAACCACCGGCCCAGCGCGTACTACGCCGCCGATTACTGCGCATATCCCGTCGCCGGCATGGCCTCGCCCCGCGTCAGCCTGCCCAAGACCCCGGTTCCCGGCCTCAGCCTCAGCCATTGAGATGCACATGAACTTTCAAGAAGTGAACTTCGACGGCCTGGTGGGCCCGACCCACCACTACGCCGGCCTGTCGGTCGGCAATGTCGCCTCGACAGGCAACGGCGGCGCGCAGGCCAACCCCCGCCAGGCCGCGCTGCAGGGCCTGGACAAGATGCTCGCGCTGGCCGAACGCGGGCTGGTGCAGGCGGTGCTGCCGCCGCTGCCGCGGCCGAACCTCGGGCTGCTGCGCCAGCTCGGCTTCAGGGGCACGGACGCCGAGGTGCTGCGCCAGGCCGGCGAGCAGGAAGCCTCGATCCTCTCCGCGGCCTGCTCGGCCTCCAGCATGTGGACGGCCAACGCCGCGACCGTCAGCCCCTCGGCCGACACGCCGGACGGGCGGGTGCACTTCACCCCCGCCAACCTGAACGCCAAGATGCATCGCTCGCAGGAGCACCGCTCGACCGCCAGGGCCTTGCGCCGCATCTTCGGCGACCCGCGGCACTTCGTGGTGCACGACGCGCTGCCCGACTGCGGCGCCATGGGCGACGAAGGCGCGGCCAACCACACCCGCTTCGCCCCGGCCTACGGCGCGCCCGGGGTCGAGTTCTTCGTCTTCGGACGCAGCGAGTTCGACAAGAGCTACCGGGCCCCCGCGCGGTTCCCGGGCCGCCAGACCCTGGAGGCCTCCCGGGCCGTGGCGCGCCGGCATTCGCTCGCCGCCGATCGCACGGTGTTCGTCCAGCAGAACCCGGCCGCCATCGACGCCGGGGTCTTCCACAACGACGTGATCGCGGTGGGCAACCTCGATCTGCTCTTCTTCCACGAGGACGCCTTCGTCGACGAGGCCGCGAGCCTCGGCCGCCTGCGCGCCGCCTGCGGCAAGTCGGGCTTCGAGCTGAAGACCCTGCGCGTGGGCAATGACGAAGTCAGCCTGCAGGAGGTGGTGCAGTCCTACCTGTTCAACAGCCAGCTGCTGGCCCGTCCCGAGGGCGGCATGCTGCTGGTGGTGCCGGGCGAGTGCCGCGAGATCCCGCGTGTCAGCGCCTACCTGGACCGCCTGGTCGCCTCCGGCGGCCCCGTGCGCGAAGTGCTGAGTTTCGACCTGCGCCAGAGCATGCGCAACGGCGGCGGCCCGGCCTGCCTGCGCCTGCGGGTCGTGCTCAGCGACGAACAGCTCGCCGCAGTGCGCGGGCGCGTGCTGATCAACCGCAAGCTGCACGGCGACCTCTCCGACTGGGTGCGCCGCCACTACCGCGACAGCCTCACCGCCCAGGACCTGACCGACCCGTCGCTGATGGCCGAAGCGAACGCGGCGCTCAAGGAGCTGGAGTCCGTGCTCGATCTCCCCGGTCTGTACGACCACGCTTAATTCCCCACCCCTCCCTCCACAGGAAATTCCGATGAAAGCCATCAAAGCACTCGCCGTTTCGCTTGCTCTGCTCGTGGGCGCCGCTCCCGCGTTCGCCAGGACCTTCGACGACATCAAAAAGCAGGGAACGATCGTCGTGGCCTCGGAAGGTCAATACGCGCCCTTCAACTACTTCCAGGGCGCCAAGCTCTCCGGCTTCGAGGTGGAGGTCGCCGAGCTGGTCGCCGCCAGGCTGGGCCTGAAGGTGGAGTGGAAGGCGCTCAGCTTCGACGCGCTCCTCGCCGGCCTGTCCCAGGACCGCTGGGACCTGGTGATCTCCTCGCACGGCATCACCGAAGACCGCAGCAAGGCGGTCACCTTCACCGAGCCGCACTACTGCTCCGGCGGCGTGGTGGTCTCGGTCGATCCGGCCATCCGCGGCCCCAAGGACCTGGCCGGGAAGGTGCTGGCCGTGCAGACCGGCTCGACCTACCTCGAGAACGTCAAGAAGCTCGGCCTCGGCAAGGACGTCAAGAACTTCCCGCAGGACACCGACGCCCGCACCTCCCTGGTGGCCAAGCGGGTGGACGTCTGGGTGACGGACCGCTTCGTCGCCAAGCGCAATGCCGAGGCCAACCCGGCGCTCGGGCTGAAGGTCGGTGACTACGTCTTCGTGGAGCGCATCGCCGCGGCCGTCGCCAAGGGCAATTCCTCGCTGGCCCAGGCCTACAACCGCGCCCTGGCCGAGATCATGCAGGACGGCAGCTACGCCGCGCTGTCCAAGAAGTACTTCAACGAAGACGTCCGCTGCAAGTGATCCGAGGGTGCAGGGCGAGAACGCGTTGTAAGAAGCAAGTAGTACGAAGGAGACCGTCATGACATTTTCACTGCTTCACTGGCCGCGCCACTGGTCGCGACAGAAGCGCAGCAGCGCAACCATGATGGCCTCGGTCGTCGTGCTGCTGTTGCTGCTGTGGCTGCTGCCCATCCCGCTGGGCTGGTTCGGCGAGCCCATCGGAAACAACGCGCAGTTCTTCGCCGAAGGCGCCCGGGTCACGGTCGAGCTGACCGTGTACTCGGGCCTGGCCGGGATCTTCCTCGGCGTCCTCGCCGCGCTGGGGAAGATCTCCCCGATCCCTCCATTGCGCTGGATCGCGGGCCTGTACATCTGGGTCATCCGCGGCACGCCGCTGCTGGTGCAGGTGCTGTTCGTGTTCTTCGCGCTGCCGGCCCTGGTGCCCAGCCTGCAGCTGAGCGACTTCGCCTCGGCCTGCGTGGCCCTGTCGCTCAACGTCGGCGCCTACAACGCCGAGGCCACGCGGGCCGGCCTGCTGGCGGTTCCCAAGGGGCAGCTCGAGGCCTCCCGGTCCCTGGGCATGGGCCCCTGGCACACCTTCATCGACGTGACCTTTCCCCAGGCCTTCAAGATCTCCCTGCCGCCGCTGGTGAACAACGTCGTCGCCTTGCTGAAGGACTCCTCGCTCGCCTATGCCATCGGCGTGGTCGAACTGACGAACGTGGGCAACCGCATCCAGGCCGCCACCTTCCAGCCGCCGCCGATCCTGCTCACCACCGCCGCCATCTACCTCTTGCTGACCACCGTGCTGACGCAGATCTCCAACGCCGTGGAGCGGCGCTTCGATGTCGAAGGAAAACTGCCATGAACGCCATTGCGACCCCCTTGGCCGTGCAACCGCTGATCACCGTCGACAAGGTCAACAAGCACTTCGGCCCCCACCATGTGCTGCGCGATGTCTCCACCCAGTTCCAGGCCGGCGAGGTCACCGTGATCGTCGGGGCCTCGGGCTCGGGCAAGAGCACCTTGCTGCGCACGCTGAACCGCCTGGAGCGCCACGACAGCGGCCGCATCACCGTCGACGGCATCGAGGTGAACGACGACCCCAAGGCCTTGTGCGCGCTGCGTGCCGAGGTCGGCATGGTGTTCCAGCAGTTCAACCTGTTCCCGCACCTGTCGGTGCTGCAGAACGTGGCCCTGGCGCCGCAGCGCGTGCGCAGGATGCGGCGCGACGAAGCCGAGGCCAAGGCGCTGCAGCTGCTCGAGCGGGTCGGCCTCAAGGCCCATGCGCACAAGCATCCCTTCGCTCTGTCGGGCGGCCAGCAGCAGCGCGTGGCCATCGCCCGCGCCCTGGCCATGCAGCCGCGCCTGATGTTGTTCGACGAGCCGACCTCCGCACTCGACCCCGAAATGGTCAAGGAAGTGCTGGACGTCATGAAACAGTTGGCCAAAAGCGGAATGACCATGCTCGTTGTCACCCACGAGATGGGTTTCGCCCGGGAAGTCGGAGACAGGATCCTGTTCTTCGACCAGGGCCGCATCGCCCAAGACGCGGTGCCCGAGAAGTTCTTCGCGGCCCAGGACAACGAGCGCATCCGGGCCTTTCTCGGACAGATGGCCCATTAATCGCTGCACACCTTCACCACCAGGAGTTGAAATGAGGATGAACTACACGCTGATCGCCATGGCAAGCATGATGGCCGCCCTGGGGGCGTCCCCCAGCCATGCGCAGTCGAGCAAGGAAGTCGAGGAGATGCGCCAGGAGCTGCGGCGCCTGCGCGAGGAAGTGAACACGCTCAGCCAGCAGAAGGCGCAGGGCGACACGGGCCATCTGGCCGAGCGTGTGGACCAGGTCGAGCTCAAGCAGAAATCGGCCGTCTCGGCGGGCGACATCCCCGGCTCCTTCCGCATTCCCGGCTCCGAGACCTCGGTCCGCGTGTACGGTTTCGCCGAGGCGCATCTGATCCATGACTTCAAGGGCACCGCGCCCGGCGACGACTTCACCAACCTGATGGAGCAGCCGCTGGACCAGCGCGACGCCGGCTACACCAAGCACGGCACCCGGCTGACCGCGCAGACCTCGCGCCTGGGCTTCGAGTCCTCGACCCCCACGGCGGCCGGGCCCTTCGTCACCAAGCTGGAGATGGACTTCTACGCCTACTGCGGTGCGGAGTGCAACCGCGACCGCCTGCGCATCCGCCATGCCTACGGCGAATACGCCGGTTTCCTGGTCGGCCAGACCTGGTCCACCTTCATGGACCTGGACAACCTGCCGGAGGTGGTGGACTTCAACGGCACCCCGGGCGTTCCGTTCTCCCGCCGGGCCATGATCCGCTACACCTACAACAACCCGCAGTTCGCGAAACTGAGCTTCGCCCTGGAGGATCCCGCCTCGGGCGGGCGCATTCCGAACCTGGTCGCCCGCATCGACAAGGCCTTCGACTGGGGCAACCTGAACCTGCGCCTGCTCGGCCATGAAAAGCGCATCGGCACGGCCGTCAAGCGTGGCGGCGGGGTGGGCTTCGGCGCCGGCTTCAAGCTGGGCGCCAGCGATCTGCTCATGGGGCAGGTCGCGCGCGTGGACGGCGACGCCGACATGATGATCGGCTCCAACGGTGCCGCGGCCGACACCAGCGGCGCGGTGGTCCTGGACAAGTCCTATGGCTACACCATCGGCTGGGCGCACACCTTCTCGGAACAACTGCGCAGCAACCTCGTGTTCGGGCAGACGCGCTCGCGCGGCGACGAGGCCTTGTTCGACAACCGTCTGCTGAGCCAGGCGCATCTCGGCTTCATCTACAGCCCGATCAAGAACGTCGAGCTGGGGGCCGAGTATGTGCACGGTCGCCGCTCCACCTTCGACGGTGACCGCGGCGACATGTCGCGACTTGACCTGATGGGGCGCTATTCGTTCTGAGTTCTTCGGGAGCGTCTCATGTTCAAAACTGTTTCCGCCAAGCTCACCGCCAGTGCCGCCACCGCCGTGCTGATCGTCTTGGTCCTGACAGCCATGAACCTGCTGACGCAGAAGGCCTTGCTGAGACGCACGGACTCGATCGCCCAGGCGGTCGAGGCCGTGCGCCAGGCCACGGGGGTCAGTGCCTCCCTGGCACGGGCCCGCCGCCACGAGCAGGAAGCCATCGTGGCGCTGGTCCACCAGGACCTGATGGACATGAAGGCCTCGCAGTGGGCCGACGCGATGAAGGACACCCTGCAGTCGCTCGCGGCGCTGCGCCAGGGGGTGGAGGGCGAAGCCGCCGTGGGGGCGCTGGCGGCGGCTCACAAGGACCTCCAGGCCTACGAGGCCGGCTTCAAGGAGACCCTGGCCGCGGTCAAGAAGGGCCTGGTCGCGGATTCCTCCATCGCCGAAGGCACGATGACCGAGGCCCGTGCGCAGGCCGATACCGCGGAGACGCAACTCGGCAAGGCCGCGCAGTCGCTGGTCGAACTCTCCGACCAGGCGCGGGCCGAGATGGCCGTGGCCGCCGAGCAGGCACGAACGGTCTCGCTGGTGTTGCTGGCCGTCTTCGCCGGCGTGGGCCTGGTCGGCTCGGCGCTGATCCGGCGCGCCATCATCCGCCCGCTCGACGATGCGATCGTCATCGCGCGCCGGGTGGCGGCGGGCGATCTCTCCAACGCCGCCACCCATCCGCGCAAGGACGAGTTCGGGCTCTTGTTCGAGGCCTTGTGCGACATGCGCATGCATCTGCAGGAACTGGTCAGCGGGGTGAGGAGCAGCGTCGAGTCCGTCGCCTGCGCCGCCACCGAGATCGCCTCCGGCAACCTCGACCTGTCGACGCGCACCGAGCTGCAGGCGGCCAATCTGCAGCAGGCGTCCCACTCGGTGCACCGGATCTCCGAATCCCTGGTCAGCAGCGCGCAGACCGCGCAGGCAGTCAGCAGCAGCGCCGAAGCCATGTACGCGGCGGCCCAGTCGGACGGCGAGCGGGTGATGCAGGTGGTCGAGACCATGCGCGCCATCCACGCCACGACGCAGCAGATCCAGGCCATCGCCGGCATCATCGACGGCCTGGCGCTGCAGACACACATCCTCGGCCTGAACGCCTCCATCGAGGCTTCCAACGCGGGAGAGCGCGGCCGCGGCTTCAGCGTCGTGGCCTCGGGCGTGCGCGACCTCGCCGAACGCTGCCGCACCGCCACCGGCGAGGTGCGCGCCCTGGTATCGGCCGCGACGACGCAGGCCGACAACGGCCTGAGCCTGGCCAGGCAGGCCGGCGATGGCATCGCGGCCCTGATCGCCCATGCGCAGAAGGTCTCCGAACACATCGAGGCCACGCACCGCGCCGTGCTCGACCAACGCGACGAGACGGTGGGCATCGGCTCGGCCATGGAGCGCATCGACGACGCCACCCAACAGAACGCGGCGCTTGTCGAGCAGGCCGCTGCCGCGGCCCAGAGCCTGCGCGACCAGGCCCAGCGCCTGTCGCAGTCGGTCGCGGCCTTCAAGCTTTCCTGAATTCCCAACGGAGACTCACATGAAGTACCTGCAGCATCTGTTTGTCGTGGCTTGCCTCATGGCCCTGGCGGCCTGCAGCGAGGGGCCGCGGGAGCTTCGCATCGGCGTGCCGATTCCGCTCAGCGGCGACCTGGGGGCCGAAGGCAAGAACCTGCTGGACGCGGCCACGCTCGCGGCCGAGGAAATCCAGGCCAGGGCCGGCGCGCCCGGCGGGGCCGGCCTGAAGGTCACCATCGTGCCCGCGGACGACAAGGGCGGAGCCGATGCGCTCCCGGCCGCGGAGGCGCTGGTGTCGAAGAAGATGTCGGCCGTCATCGGGCACCTCACCTCCGGCGCCAGCATGGCCGCGGCCCCCGTCTATTCGAAGGCGGGGGTTCCCCAGCTCAGCATGGCGACCCATCCGGGCTACACCCGGCTCGGCCTGAAGACCACCTTCCGCCTGCTGGCCAGCGACGAGGCCCAGGCCAGGGCCCTGGGAAGCCACTGCCTTTCCGAGTTCAAGGGGCGGGGCTTCGCCGTGGTCAACGACCGCTCGGTCTACGGCAAGAACCTGGCCGACAGCACGGTCTCCATCCTCAAGGCCGCGGGGCAGGCGGTGGCCTTCGAACACGCCTACGATCCGGCGGCAAAAGCCTTCCCGGAACTGATCGCGGCCCTCGCCGCGGCCGAGGGGCCGAAGGTGGTGCTCACCACCATGGAGGTGGCGCAGGCCGAGCTTCTGGTGCGTGCGCTGGTCGCCGCGGGCCGCACGGATGTCACCGTCATCGGCGGCGATACCCTGAAGACCGGCCCCGTCCCGAAAGAGGCCGCGCAGCTCAAGGGCTACCTGAGCACGACCCCGGTCACCGACGTGCGCGAGTACAAGAAGGCCGGGGAGACCTTCGTGCTCAAGTACACGCACCGTTTCGGCCATGCGCCGGTGGATGCGGCCCACTA
The DNA here is from genome assembly GCA_966211755.1 of uncultured Rhizobacter sp. Taxonomy (GTDB): domain Bacteria; phylum Pseudomonadota; class Gammaproteobacteria; order Burkholderiales; family Burkholderiaceae_C; genus Rhizobacter. The sequence continues at coordinate 17,038 of CBIHOH010000061.1, forward strand.
CATGTACGACGCGGTCCACCTGCTCGCGCAGACCGCGCTGCTGAGCAAGAGCACCGATCCCGAGGCCTTGACCAAGGCACTGCGCACCGTCGACCCGACGCTGCCCGTGACCGGCTATCTGCGCTTCCGCGACGACGGTGAGCCCCGCTACGGTTCCATCAGCGTGTACCGCGCCGACAAAGGCATGTGGCGCCTGGTGTCCCGCGCGTCTGAATGGTGAAAGCGAACGTCGCCTAAGCGAAAGCCTTGCGCCGTACAAGTCCACAAAATCCGGACACCAGCAACCAGTTTCAAAGCATATGTTCACCGCCACCGATCAGATCGACCCGACCCTCGCAGTCTCCCTGCAGAATGGGAAAGACGGAACGGCCATTGTCGTGCGTACCGCGAACGACCTGCCCAGCCTGTCGACGCTTCTTCCCGCCCTGCACAACATGGGGGTGCAGGTCTCCCGCCAGGAACAGGCATCGCGCGACGACAAATGCTGCCTGCTGTGGCTGGAAGCGGATTCGGGGCGGCGTGTGGCCGCGGTCGCGGACCCGGCGGCCTTCTGCGAATTCCTCAAGCGCATGTTCTCGGGGGAGATCGAGGACGGCCGCATGAACGGCCTGGCCCTGGTGGCCGGCTGCAGCGCCCAGGAGGTGTTGCTGGTGCGCGCCGCCGCCAGCTACCTTCGCCAGGCCGGGCTGCACCTGAGCCTGCGCTACATCGCCGAACGCCTGCGCCAGCACCCCGCGGCGCTGCGCAGCTGGCTGGCGCTGTTCGTCGCCCGCTTCGACCCGGCCCTCGGGGACCAGCGCCCGGCCCGCCTGGCCGCGGCCGGCGCCGCCGTGGACGAGGCGCTGGCGGGCATCCAGGATGCCGATGCCTTCCTCGTCTTCAGCTGGCTGCGCGAGCTCGTCCACGGCATCGTGCGCAGCAACTACTTCCGCTTCGCCGAGACCGGGCCGCTGCCTCCCTACCTGGCCTTCAAGGTGGACGGCTCGGCGCTCTCCTTCCTGCCGGCTCCCCGGCCCTACCGCGAGACCTTCGTCTTCAGCGAGCGTTTCGAAGGTGTCCACCTGCGCGGCGGTCCCGTCGCGCGCGGTGGCCTGCGCTGGTCGGACCGCCGCGAGGACTACCGCACCGAGGTGCTGGGCCTGGTCAAGGCGCAGCTGGTGAAGAACGCCGTCATCGTGCCCACGGGTGCCAAGGGCGGCTTCGTGTGCAAGGCGCTCGCCCCGGACGTGTCGCGCGAAGCCATGGCCAGGGAAGGGCGCGAGGTCTACCGCCTGTTCATCAACGGCCTGCTCGACCTCACCGACAACCAGGGCAGCGACGGCAGCGTCGTCCCGCCGTCCGGCGTGGTCTGCCATGACGCGGCCGACCCCTACCTCGTCGTGGCCGCCGACAAGGGCACGGCGACCTTTTCCGACCTCGCCAACGAGATCGCCGCGCAGCGCGGCTTCTGGCTGGGCGATGCCTTCGCCTCGGGCGGGTCGGTCGGCTACGACCACAAGAAGCTGGCCATCACGGCCAAGGGGGCGTGGGAGACCGCCAAGATCCATTTCGCCGAGGAAGGCATCGACTGGGCCAACGAAGGCTTCACCGCGGTGGGCATCGGCGACATGAGCGGCGACGTCTTCGGCAACGGCAGTCTGCTCATGCCGCGCATGCGGCTGATCGCCGCCTTCGACCACCGGCACATCTTCATCGACCCCCAGCCCGCCACCGAGGCGGCCTTCAAGGAACGCTCGCGCCTGTTCCAGCTCGCGCGCTCCTCCTGGGACGACTACGACCGCAAGCTGATCTCGCCGGGAGGCGGCGTGTGGTCCCGCGCCGAGCGGCACATCAAGCTGTCGCCGCAGGCCCGCGACGCCCTCGGCGTGCAGGCGGAAGAGTTGTCGCCGGATGCCCTCATCAAGGCCATCCTGCGGGCCCCCGTCACCGTGCTCTACAACGGGGGCATCGGGACCTACCTGAAGGCCAGCCACGAGAGCACGGAGGCGGCGCGCGACCGCAGCAACGACCGGACCCGGATCGATGCCTCGCAACTGCGCGCCCGCCTGGTGGTCGAAGGCGGCAACCTGGGCCTCACCCAGGCCGCCCGCGTCGAGCTGGCCCAGCGTGGCGTGAGGGTCTATACCGACGCGGTGGACAACTCCGGCGGCGTCGACTGCTCCGACCACGAGGTCAACATCAAGATCGCCCTCGGGCTGGATCCCGTGGCCGAGCAGGAGCGGGCGAAGATCCTGGCCGAGTTGAGCGGGGTGGTGGTCGAGTCGGTGCTCGCGACCAATCGCGAGCAGGCGCGCCGCATCGCCCGCCACGTGCAGTATCCCCGCAGCCTGCCGGATCCCAAGGCCTTGCTCGATTCGCTGGGCGAACGCACCGGGCTCGACCGCGCGCTCGAAGGCCTGCCCGACGACGACACCTTGGCCGCCCGCGCCGGCCAGGGCCTGCTCTCGCCGGAAGTGGCGGTGGTGATGGCGCATTCCAAGATGGCCTTGAAGGCGGACTGGATGGCCCATGCGCCCGCCGAGACCGCGCCCTGGCACCAGGCCGTGCTGCTGCAGTACTTCCCGGCCCCCTTGCGTCGTCTGCCCCTGCAGCGGCACCCGCTCGGCCGGCAGATCGTCGCCACCAGCCTGGCCAACGATGCCGTCAACCGGATGGGCATCGGCGTCGCGGAACGCATCGCGGGCGAACACCGCTGCGCGGTGGCGGCGGTGCTCGACGCCTTCGCCTTCGCCACCACCGCCTTGCGCATCGACGGCAGGACGCTGGGAGACGCCATCCTGGTCCGCCTGCCTTCCCCGGAGCGGCACGAGCGCGAGGAAGAGATCGAAAGGGTCCTGGCCGAGATGGTGTCGCTGGTGCTGGCCAGCCCCGACCTGCGCACCCAGGTCCTCTGGGAGGCCTTGCGCTCCATGCCGGGCGACAGCCCCGGGGAGACGGCTTCGGCGGACGAGGTGATCGCTGGCCTGAGGGGACGTTTCGCCCTGTTGTCCCATCTCCACCGTGCGCTGCCCCTGCTGGCCCGTGGGCTGGCCGTGCCGGCCGCGGTCGGCCTGCTGGCCAAGGTGGAGGAGCAGACCGGCCTGAACCGATTGGCGGACGGGCTGCTCGAAAGGACCGAGTTCGAGCACAGCGCCCTGTTCGCCCGCTGGATCCAGGATCGCCTGGCCCTCCTCAGCCTGCGCGTCGCCGCGGCCGCGCACGCGCTGCAGGCCGGTGGCCGGGCCGCGGCCGCCACCGCCGTGGACCAGGCCTTGCAGCGCCTGGGCTGGCTGCAGGCGATCGCGACACTGCGGCTGGTGCACAAGTCCGAATACGGCCAACGCCGGCTGGAACGCATCGTCGGCATCGTGAGCCGCCTCGACGAGGAGTGGGTGCTGGAGAGGGTGGGGATCCATGCTGCTGCCTGATTTCGACGGCGCGGCGAGCCGCTTCCGGGCCCGGGGCTGGCAGGCCACCCGCTGCGGCGAAGCCATCTGGCACTACCACCGCCCGGGTGCGGTGCCCTGGCTGCAGTTGCTGCTCACCGTCGGTGTCCATGGCAACGAGACGGCGCCGATCGAGATGCTGGCCAGCCGCCTGCTCGGCTGGGCCGAGGCGGCGGATCGACTGAAGGTCGATCTGTTCGTCGCGATCGGCAACCTCGATGCCGTGAAGGCCGGCCAACGCTTCGTCCGCTACGACATGAACCGGATGTTCGGCCGCGAAGGCACCGACCGGGACTGGGGGGCGGAAAGCGCCAGGGCCCGCCTGCTCACCGCGACCGTCACCGAGACCATCCGCGGCGTCGTGGGCGTGCCCAGCGTGCACCTCGACCTGCACACCACGATCAGGCCTTCGCTCAAGCCCACGTTCGCCATCGTGCCGGGCGACGATGCGCAGGCGCCGCTGCTGCGCTGGCTCGGCGCCGCGGGCCTGGATGCCGCCGTGCTCAGCCCCGGGCCGAACAGCACCCTCAGCTCGCTGAGCGCGCGGCTGGGCGCGGCGGCCTGCACCGTCGAACTGGGCAAGGCCCAGGCCTTCGGGGCCAACGACCTCGGCCTGCTGGCGGGTTTCGACGCCGCGCTGGACGCCCTGGTGCGCCGCCCCGAGCAGACCTGGCCCATCTTCGAACACGAAGGGCGCGCCATCGAGACCTTCCGCGTGACGCGCGAGCTGATCCGCAAGAGCGAACAGTTCGAGTTGCGGGTCCCGGCGGACGCCCCGAACTTCCAGCCTCTCCCCCTCGGACAGCCGGTCGCGTTCGACGACGGGCAGGAGATCGTCGCCACCCGCCCGGGAGAATGCATTCTCTTTCCGAACCCCTCGGTCGCGCTCGGCCTGAGGTGCGGGTTGCTGGTCGCGCCCGCGGGCGGGGGCGCCGCCTGAGGCGGAGTCGGGAAGGCGGGGCTGATGAATCCGGACGACCTCGTCGGCGACTCCTCCCCGCGGGAACCCGATCCGCTGTCCCTGGACGGCAGCTTCTGGCGGCAGCACCTGCCCACGGCGGGGGTCGAGATCGTCTTGTCGTACTGGGGCGAGATCCGCCCGTTCGACCTGCAACTGCTGGCCAGGGTCCTGGACGAAGGCGCTCTGCGTGGTGGCAGCGGCCGTGTGTCCTGGCACTGGATGCCCATGGGCGAGGGCGACACCGGGACCGTCCCGCCACCCTCGGCCGTGTGGGTGCTGCAGCAGGACCCGGCGGTCCATGCCCCTGCATCGCTGCTGCAGCGCCTCGGCGAACGCAAGGCGCCGAATGTGCTGATCGGCCCGGCCGCGCGCTGGCTCGCCTCGAGCGGCCAGGTGCGCGGGCAGCGGGTCGCCATCCACTGGGAAGATGCCGCCTCGCGTGAGGATCTGGCGGACGACGTGGTGCCGTCGCCTTCGATCATCGAGGTCAGCGGGCGCTGGACGACTTGCGCGGGTGGATTCTCCGTGGCGGATCTCGGCCTGCTGATGCTGAACGAACTGGCGGGCAGCGGCGTGGCGCTGCAAGTCATGGACGCCCTGTGCATGGACCGCCTGCGCGAGCCGGGCGCCAGGCAGCGGGCGGCGGCCAGCGGTGTTCTCGGCGCCCTGGTGCCCAAGCTGGCCGAAGCCATCGCCCTCATGGAAGCCAATGTCGAGGAGCCCTTGCAGACCGATGAGATCGCGCGCCGGGTGGCGGTGTCGCGGCGCCAGCTCGAGCGCCTCTTCAAGCAGCACCTCGGCACCGTGCCCTCGCGCTACTACCTGGACATCCGGCTGCAGCGCGCGCGAAAACTGTTGCGGGAGACGCGGCATTCCCTGTTGCAAGTCGCGCTCATGTGCGGCTTTGCCTCCGGCTCGCATTTCTCGACCACCTACAGCTCGGTGTTCGGGGTGGCGCCGCGCCATGAACGGCAGCGGGTGCTGTCCACGATCGCCCGCTGACCGACCGAACCCGGCCGCGTTCCTTGCGGCCAGCCTTGCCGTACCCGATGAAGATCTGCATCCAACCCAGTCACCCCGACGAATCGACCGAAGCAGCCCGTTTGCTGCGGGAGTTGCTGAACGACATCGCCCTGCTGCTGGGCGAGGACCTGGTCGATGTCGTCGTCGACGAAACGACGGCGATGGACTGCCTGTTGCGGGCGGCGCGGAATCAGCGAAACTGAGCGGCCGGGGCGCCGGCCGCATGGCCCGGTGCTTCCCTCCTTCCTTCCGCCACGACACAGCATGGACATCCAGATTCAACGAGTCTCCCCCGAGCATGCACCGGAGGTCGCCGCCATGGTGGACGAGCTGCTGGCCGAAATCATGCGCCGAAGTGCCGGCAGCTTCGAGTTCTCCCGCGCCGACGCCGAAGCCGGGCTGGCCCGGCTGATGGACCAGGGGCACTACACGGTCCTGGTCGCCCGAGACCCGCGGACGGGCGAGTCGCTCGGGTTCCTCGCCCTGTCCGAGAGCCACGCCCTGTACAACCAGGGCGCCTTCGGCATCATCCCGGAGCTGTATGTCCGCGCGCCGTTCCGCTCGCGCGACGTCGGCCGCTGCCTGCTCGACCAGGCCAAGGTGGTCGGGGCGTCGCGGGGGTGGAAATACATCGAGGTGACCACGCCCCCGCTGCCCGAGTTCGACAAGACCCTGGCCTTCTACGAACGCGAGGGCTTCCGGGTGACGGGCGGGCGCAAGCTGAAGCTCGGCTTGTAGCCGGCACGCCACGCGGGCGGCGGCCCCGCGCGGAGCAGGCAGAATCCGCGCTGGGTTCGCAGGCCGATCCGTGGCATGCGTCCACGGACCCGGCCTGCGGCCCCACCACGCTTCCCGAACCTCATTCCACCGCCGTGAACGCTCTGCACACCCCACCTCTGCGCCCCGTGGCCGCCATCGTCGACCTCGACGGCACCATGGTCGACACCCTGGGCGACTTCGACGCCAGCCTGAACGCCATGCTGGCCGACCTGCGCCTGCCCGGGGTGGACCGGGCCTTCATCGAACGCACGGTGGGCAAGGGGTCCGAGCACCTGATCCGCCGCACCCTGGCCCAGGTGGGGGCGCCCGAGGCGGCCTACGACGAGGCCTGGGTTCGCTACCAGCACCACTACCGGCAGCTGAACGGCCAGTGCTCGCGGGTCTACCCGGGCGTGCCCGAAGGCCTGCGCCGCCTGCAGGCGCGCGGCTGGCGGCTCGCCTGCCTCACCAACAAGCCCCTGCTGTTCGCCACCGAGCTGCTGCAGAAGAAAGGCCTGCACGGCTTCTTCGGCCACGTCTTCGGCGGCGACAGCTTCGAACGCAAGAAACCCGACCCCTTGCCCCTGCTCAAGACCTGCGAGGCCCTGGGCACCCGCCCGGGGGAGACCCTGATGGTCGGCGACTCCAGCAACGACGCCCGGGCCGCCCGCGCCGCCGGCTGCCCCGTGGTCCTGGTCAGCTACGGCTACAACCACGGCGAACCGGTCGGCGAGGTCGATGCCGACGCGGTGGTCGACCGGCTGGACCAGATCCAGGTGAGCTAGGGGCGGCGGCGGGCGGCGCCTGTCGAAGCACATGCCGCGGAGCGCCACGCCGGCCGCACACACCCGGGCGACGAAAGGCCCCGACTTCATTCCATGACCTACGCCCTCATTGCTCTTGCCTTGCTCGTGGCCCTCAACGTCCGGGCCACCCGGCGCATCCTGGGCAGCGACGAATTCGGCTACCGCAAGCGGCTCTTCATCATCGGCGTCTGGGTGATCCCGGTCTTCGGCGCGCTGAACTTCGTCGGGCGAGAGGCGAGGGCCACGGCCCGGGCCCCGGGCGGGCAGGCGCCCGAAGCGGGCTTCAGCCGCGAGCCTGCGCCTGCCGAACTGAACTGGCCGGGGGCCGCTCCCTTCGCCCTGCACGACCACATGGCCGCGCCGCACGGCCTTCCCCTGCTCGACTGGACGGCCTTGGGGCTCTGGGCCTCGGGACTCGAAGATCCGGCCCGCGTCGCCGCTGCCGTGGCGCTCGGCCGGCGGGCCTGGTTGCTCCACATGAGGGAAGTGCTTGGTCCGGACTTCCATCTGCACGAAACGGACGATTCCTGGGTGCTGTCCTCGCTCGAATACGGGACCGCCAGGGCCACCGCCCGCTACATCGCCACGACACGCCAGCGCATCCGGCGCGTGCATGGCCGGCTCGCCCACTTTCCCGAGCGTGAAAAAAGCATCCTCCTCGTGCTGGACGAGGAGGACCTGTACTACGACTATGTCGCGGGCTACTACCCGGAAGGTGGCGAGTTCGCCTTCAGCAGCGGCATGTTCATCAACGCCGGTTGCGGGCACTTCGTCGTGCAACGGGGCGAACTCGCGGCCATCGAACCGGTGATCGCGCACGAAATGAGCCATGCGGCCGTCGCCCACCTGCGCCTGCCCACCTGGCTGGACGAAGGCCTGGCGGTCAACACCGAACACAGGCTGACGGGCACGCCGCGCTCCGGCGACGACCCCCGGCACCTCCGACGCCAGCACCGCGGCTTCTGGGGCAGCGAGGAAGTCCGCCAGTTCTGGTCGGGCGAAGCCTTCTTCCGCCCGGACGAAGGCAACCGCCTCGCCTACGACCTGGCGCGCCTCATGGTGCAGCAGATGGCCGCCGACTGGCCGCGCTTCGAAGACTTCGCGCTTGCCGCGCGCCGCGACGACGCAGGCGCCGCCGCGGCCAAGGAACACCTGGGAGTCGACCTCGGGTCCTATGTCTGCACACTCCTGGAGCGCGAGCACTCGCCCGACTGGTCGCCCAACCCGGTACCCGCCGGACGGGTCAACTGACCGCTCCGGCCCGAGAGCCCTGCGCCAGGGCCTGGCACGCACCAGGCACGAGCGAAGCGAAGTGCTCCACCAAGCAGGCCAGGGCCCGGCAGGGGCCACAAGGCCGCGCCCAGGCACGAGCGAAGCGAAGTGCCCCATCAAGCAACTCCCGAAGGACGGGTTTCCCGGCCCGAAGGGAGGCGCCCCCTCGGGGGGCTGAGCCCGGACACAAACAGTCCAGTGGACTGTTTGTGCCTGGCGAAGGGCTGGGCCCCCGGCCCAGCGCGGCCTGCAAGGCAGGAGCGAAAGCGACGTGGGGGCCTACGGCCTTTGCTGTACACTTTTTGGATGTTCATCCCACGCAAACAAACCAAAGGGTCGCACGACCGGGGAGCCTGGCCCTGGCGGGTCCGGCCGACGCAGGTTTAGTCTGTTTGCCGTGGGCGTGTCCGGAGCCTGTGCTCCGCATCCTCGACGCCCTCCGGCTCCGCTGGCTGCAAGGAGAGGTCCTTCCCTCGAGCAGCCTACCGCCGATCAATCACCATGCGGGCCCGCTTGCGGCCACCCGCCGGGCCGTGGAGGGCCCTGACACGTGATCACCGAACCCGAATTCAATCAGCTGGCCGAACAAGGCTACAACCGCATCCCCCTGGTGGCCGAGGCCTTCGCCGACCTCGAGACCCCGCTTTCGCTGTACCTCAAGCTCGCCTACGCCGGAGGCCAGGGCAAGCACAGTTTCCTGCTCGAGTCGGTCGTCGGCGGGGAGCGTTTCGGCCGTTATTCCTTCATCGGCCTGCCGGCGAAGACCTTGTTGCGCGCCACCGGCCTGTGCACCGAGGTCGTCACCGACGGCACGGTGGTCGAAACCCACCAGGGCAACCCGCTCGACTTCATCGCCAGCTACCAGAAGCGCTTCAAGGTGGCCGTGCGCCCGGGCATGCCGAGGTTCTGCGGCGGCCTGGCCGGCTACTTCGGCTACGACGCCGTGCGCTACATCGAGCCCCGGCTGGCCGACACCCGCCTGCCCGGCGGCCTGGGCACGCCCGACATCCTGCTGCTGCAGTGCGAAGAACTCGCCGTCATCGACAACCTGTCGGGCCGCCTGTACCTGATCGTCTATGCCGACCCCGGCCAGCCGCAGGCCTATGCGCAGGCGCAGGGGCGGCTGGACGCCCTGGCGGCCCGGCTCGAGCACAGCGTCAGCGTCCCGGCCGTCAAGCCGAGCCAGGCGCATCCGGTCGAGCGCAGCTTCGCCAAGGACGACTACATCGCCGCCGTGCTGCGCGCCAAGGAGTACATCGCCGCAGGCGACATGATGCAGGTGCAGATCGGCCAGCGCCTGCACAAGACCTACACCGGCTCGCCGCTCAGCCTGTACCGCGCGCTGCGTTCGCTGAACCCGTCGCCCTACATGTATTTCTACGACATGGGCGACTTCCAGATCGTCGGCGCCTCGCCCGAGATCCTGGTGCGCCACGAACACACGCCCGAAGGCGACAAGATCATCATCCGTCCGCTGGCCGGCACCCGTCCGCGCGGCGCCACGCCCGAGGAGGACAAGGCGCTCGAGGCCGAACTCCAGGCCGACCCCAAGGAACGCGCCGAGCACGTCATGCTGATCGACCTGGCGCGCAACGACATCGGCCGCATCGCCAAGACCGGCAGCGTCAAGGTGACCGAAGCCTTCGTGGTCGAACGCTATTCCCATGTGATGCACATCGTCAGCAATGTCGAGGGTCTGCTCAAGGACGGCATCGGCAGCCTCGACGTGCTGCGCGCCACCTTCCCGGCCGGCACCCTCAGCGGCGCGCCCAAGGTGCGCGCCATGGAGATCATCGACGAGCTCGAGCCCATCCAGCGCGGCATCTACGGGGGCGCCTGCGGCTACCTCAGTTTCGCCGGCGACATGGACGTCGCCATCGCCATCCGCACCGGCATCGTGAAGGACCAGGTGCTGTACGTCCAGGCCGCCGCAGGGGTGGTGGCCGACTCGGTGCCCGAGTTGGAGTGGAGAGAGACCGAAGCCAAGGCGCGGGCCCTGCTGCGCGCCGCCGAACTGGTCGAAGGAGGTTTCTGATGCTGCTCATGATCGACAACTACGACAGCTTCACCTTCAACCTGGTGCAGTACTTCGCCGAACT
>CBIHOH010000062.1:0-27281 GCA_966211755.1 uncultured Rhizobacter sp.
TGCGGGCCTCGAAGTTGCGGTTGCCCGACAGCACGGCGGCGCAGACCAGGTCGTTCTGGATGATGAGCTCGTTGAGTTCGGGCGCGAGGTCTCCGGAATTGCCGATGCAGGTGGTGCAGCCATAGCCCGCCAGCGTGAAGCCGAGCCGGTCGAGGTAGGGCGACAGGCCGGTCTTGTCGAGGTAGTCGGTGACGATGCGCGAGCCGGGGGCGAGCGAGGTCTTGATGTGCCTGGCCACGCTCATGCCGGCTTCCACCGCCTTCTTGGCCAGCAGGCCGGCGGCCAGCAGCACCGCCGGGTTGGAGGTGTTGGTGCAGGAGGTGATGGCGGCGATGAGGATGTCGCCGTTGCGCACCTCCAGCCCGCTGGGCGTGGTGTAGACCTTGTGCAGCTTTTCGGGCGGCTGGTTGAAGCCGTTGGCGGCCGTCGGCTTGCTGAAGAGTTCGGTGAAGGAGCTGCGCATCCTGCCGAGTTCGATGCGGTCCTGCGGGCGCTTGGGCCCGGCCAGCGAGGGCGTCACCGTGCCCAGGTCGAGCGAGACTTCCTTGGAGTAGTGGATGTCACCCGACCTGGGGACGCCGAACATCTTCTGGGCCCGGAAATAGGCCTCGAAGGACTCGATCTCCTGCTTGCTGCGGCCGGTGCCGCGGAAGTATTCGATGGTCTTGTCGTCGACGGGGAAAAAGCCCATGGTGGCGCCGTATTCGGGGGCCATGTTGGCCAGCGTGGCGCGGTCGGGCAGGGACAGGCTGCCCGTGCCCTCGCCGAAGAACTCGACGAACTTGCCCACCACCTTCTCGCGGCGCAACAGCTCGGTGATGGTCAGCACCAGGTCGGTGGCGGTGACCCCCTCGCGCAAGCGGCCGGTGAGTTCGACGCCGACGACGTCGGGCGTCAGGAAATACACCGGCTGGCCCAGCATGCCGGCTTCGGCCTCGATGCCGCCCACCCCCCAGCCGACGACGCCGATGCCGTTGATCATGGTGGTGTGGCTGTCGGTGCCCACCAGCGAGTCGGGATAGAACACCTCGCCCTTCTGGTGCACGCCCCGCGCCAGGTATTCGAGGTTTACCTGGTGCACGATGCCGAAGCCCGGCGGCACGACGCCGAAGGTCTCGAAGGCCTGCATGCCCCACTTCATGAATTCGTAGCGCTCGTTGTTGCGCGCGAATTCGAGCTTCATGTTCAGGTCCAGCGCGTCCTTGCTGCCGTAGTAGTCGACCATGACCGAGTGGTCGACCACCAGGTCGACCGGCACCAGCGGCTCGATCAGCTTCGGGTTTTTACCCATGGCGACGGTCACGTTGCGCATCGAGGCGAGGTCGGCCAGCAGGGGCACGCCGGTGAAGTCCTGCAGCACCACCCGGGCCACGACGAAGGGGATTTCCTCGGTTCGCTCGGCGGTCGGCAGCCAGTTGGCCAGGCGTTCCACGTGCTCGGCCGTGACTTTTTTGCCGTCGCAGTTGCGCAGCACGGATTCCAGGACGATCCGGATCGACACCGGCAGCTGCTGGACCTGGGGGTAGGTCTTGGCCAGCTCGGGCAGCGAGAAGAACTTTCCGGTCTTGCCCGAGGCCGTCTTGAAGGGCTTGAGGGTGTGGGCAAAAGCGTGCGCTATGGACTTCTTCGATGGGGCCATGGGTTGCTCTCCTGGTGAATCCGCTCATTCTGCCTCGCTTGCAGGGCAGGGGCCGTGCCCGAGGCGGAGCCCGCGTCGGCGGCACGGAGAGGGCGGCGGCGCGGAATAATGCATGAATCGTCCCGCTATTGGGCCGACCATAAGGAGGGCGGGCTGCCCACAATGGGCTGGAGTCCATCTCGTGGTTGCCCCATGACTATCTTGACCGCCGATAACCCGCCAGACACGGGCAGTCCCGCCGCGAGCCCCGCCAGCGAGCTGGAGCGCGCCATCGCACTGGCACGCTCCGGCGGCATGCCCCTGGCCGACCTGCTCGACCGCACCGCCCACCTGAACCAGCGTGGCCTGGCCGAGGCGTCGGCGGCGCTGTACGAGAACTGGGTGGCCGGCACCGATTCGCCGCATCGCCACATCGCCTGCTTCAATTGGGGCACCGTGCTCGGCGCCCTGCGCCGCGCCCCGCAGGCCGAGGCCGCCTACCGGCGCGCGCTGGAGTTCAAGTCCGATTTCCTGCAGGCCCGGGTCAACCTGGGCCACCAGCTGGAGCAGCAGGGCCGGCAGGAGGAGGCCCTGGCCGAATGGCAGCGGGCCATCGACGAAACCGCGGCGGCCCCGCTGGCGCAGCTCGAGATCCGGCTGCATGCGCTGAACAACCGGGCCCGCCTGCTGGAAGTCATGCGCCGCTACGACGAGGCCGAGCACACCCTGGGCGAAAGCCTGAAGCTCAAGCCGGGCCAGTCCGACGTGATCCAGCACTACGTCCACCTGCGCCAGAAGCAGTGCGAGTGGCCACTTTACGTGCCGCTGGGAGAGGTCACCCTCAACCAGCTGGTGGTCGGCACCTCGCCCCTGGCCATGCTGGGCGCGACCGACGACCCCGCCCTGCAGCTGATGGCCGCGCAGCGTTTCGTGCACCACCGGGTGCCCAAGCCGCCGGAGACGCCGCTGCACGAAGGCCGGCCCCCGCGCACCGGGCGCATCCGCGTCGGCTACCTGTCGGGCGACCTGTGCATGCACGCGGTCGGGCTGCTCACCGCCGAGCTGTTCGAGCTCCACGACCGCAGCCGCTTCGAGGTCTTCGGCTTCAGCTGGAGCCGCGAGGACGGCACGCCGCTGCGTGCAAGGCTGCTCGCCGCGATGGACCATTACATCCCCCTGGGCGGCCTGGACGACGCCGCCGCCGCGCGCTGCATCGCCGAGCACGGCATCGACATCCTGGTCGACCTGCAAGGCCTGACCAACGGCGCGCGTCCGGCCATCCTCGGCATGCGCCCGGCGCCCATCCAGGCCAGCTACCTGGGTTTCCCCGGCACCTCCGGCCTGCCGGGGGTCGACTGGCTGATCGCCGACCGCTTCGTCATGCCGCCCGAGCTGCTGCCGTACTGCACCGAGAAACCGCTCTACGTGCCGCATTGCTACCAGGTGAGCGACCGCAAGCGCGAGGTGGGGGCGACCCCGGCCCGGGCCGACTACGGCCTGCCGGAGGACGCGTTCGTGTTCTGCTCGTTCAACAACAACTTCAAGTTCACCGACGTGGTCTTCCGCTCGTGGATGCGCATCCTGCAGCAGGTCGAGCACAGCGTGCTGTGGCTGCTGGCCGACAACGACTGGGCGCGCGAGAACCTGCTGGCCGAGGCCGATGCCCACGGGGTCGCCCGCGAGCGGCTCATCTTCGCCCCGCGTGTCGCGCCGCCCGACTACCTGGCGCGCTTCCAGCTGGCCGACCTGTTCCTCGACACCTTCCCCTACAACGGCGGCACCACGGCCAGCGACGCGCTCTGGATGGGCCTGCCGCTGCTGACCTGCTCCGGCCGCACCTACATCTCGCGCATGGCCGGCAGCCTGCTGACGGCCGTCGGGCTGCCCGACCTGGTCACCTTCAACCTGCAGGACTACGAGCGCCTCGCGGTGCAACTCGGCCGCAACCCGCAGCGCGTCGTGTCCTACAAGCGTTATCTGGCCGAACAGGGGCGGCAGTCCCGTTTGTTCGACATCCCGGGCCTGGTGCGCGACCTCGAAGCCGAGTTCGAGCGTCTGGCCCTGGCCCAACGTGCCGCGTGAGGCATCCCATGCCGCACGCCCCTTGAGACCGCCCGATGTCCGCCCGCCAGGAACCCTTCCTCCAGGATGAGCCCGCCGCCGGCCCGGCAGCGGGCGCGGCCCTGGACGACGCCCTGCTGCAGGCGCTGGTCTGGCTGTCCAAGCACCACGGGCGCGAGCGCTCGGCGGCCTCGCTGCTGTCGGGCCTGCCGCTGTCGGGCAGCCTGGGGCCCGACCAGGCGGTGCGGGTGATGCGCGAGGCGGGTTTCAATGCCGGCCTCATCCAGCGCAAGATCGGCGACATCAACTCGATGCTGCTGCCGGCGGTGCTGCTGCTGAAGAACGGCGACGCCTGCATCCTGGTGCGCCGCCTGCCGGCCGCCAAGGGGGAGGGCACCCGCTACGACGTGGTCATGCCGGGCGCCGAGTGCCATGCCTGCCAGGCGGCCGAGGCCGAGCTGCAGGTCGAATACACCGGCGTGGCCTTCGTGGCCTCGCCGCAGCCGCAGGCCCCGGTGCACCGCGAGGAAGTGCTGCGCGACCCGAACAGCCACTGGTTCTGGGGCACGATGCGCCGCTTCGTGCCCTATTACCGCTCCTCGCTGCTGGCCTCGCTGCTCAGCAACGTGCTGATGCTGGTGAGCGGCCTGGTCACCTCGGTGATCTTCGACAAGGTGATCCCCTACCAGGCCTTCGTGACCCTGTGGGCCCTGGCCACCGCGGCGTTCCTGGCGCTGGTGTTCGACACGCTGGCGCGGCAGCTGCGCAACCACCTGATCGATACCGCCGGGCGCAAGGCCGACATGATCATCGGCTCGCTGCTGTTCCGCCAGACCCTGGGCGTGCGCATGGAGAACCGGCCCCAGTCGGCCGGCGCCTATGCCCACCAGCTGGCGCAGATCGAGATCGTGCGCGAGTTCTTCGCCGGCGCCACCTTGTCGGCCCTGAGCGACCTGCCCTTCATCGTGCTGTTCGTCGGCATGACCTTCGTGGTCGGCGGCCCGCTGGGCTGGGTGCTGGTGCTGGCGATTCCCATCATCCTGGGCCTGGCCGCGGGCATCCAGTCGGCCCTGCGCCGCTCGATGTCGGACAACATGGCGCACCAGGCCGACCTGCACGGCATCCTGGTCGAGGCGGTCGAGGGCCTGGAAGACCTGAAGGCGTCCGGCGCGCAAGGGCGTTTCCTGCAGCGTTTCGAGGACGCGACCGCCGCGGCGGCCGAATCGGCGCTGCGCGCGCGCAACATGTCCGGCTGGACCACCAACCTGTCCACCGCCGCGCAGCAGGCGGTCACGCTGGTGATGCTGGTCTGGGGCGTCTATCTCATCCAGTCGGGCGAGGTCACCGGCGGCGCGCTGATCGGCTCGGTGATGATGGCCGGCCGGGCCATCGGGCCGCTCGGCAGCGTGGTCAGCCTGGCCACGCGCTACCAGGGCGCGCGGGCGGCGATGACCATGCTGGACAAGCTGATGGCCACGCCGGTCGAACGCGAGGCCGGCCGCAGCTACGTCGCCAACCATGAGGTCAACGGTCGCCTCGGCCTGCACGACGTGAGCTTCTCCTACCCCGAGACCGGCACCGACAGCGCGCCGCGGGTGCTGAAGAATGTCAGCCTGAAGTTCGAACCCGGCGAGCGGGTGGCCATCCTGGGGCGCATCGGCAGCGGCAAGTCGACCATCCTGCGGCTGCTGGCCGGCCTGTACCAGCCGAGCGAGGGCATGGTCGAGGCCAACGGGCTGGACCTGCGCCAGATCGACCCGGCCGACTTCCGCGCCCGCGTCGGTTTCGTGTCGCAGGAGCCGCGGCTGTTCAACGGCAGCCTGCGCGAGAACGTGATGATGGGGCGCCCCACGGTGGACGCGGCACGCCTGGGCGAGGTCGCTCGCATCACCGGGCTGGACCGCCTGGTGGCCTCGCACCCGCAGGGCTGGGAGCTGTCGGTCGGCGAGATGGGCGGCCTGCTGTCCGGCGGGCAGCGCCAGCTGGTCGCCCTGGCGCGTTGCCTGGCGACGCAGCCGCAGATCCTTTTGATGGACGAACCCACCAGCTCGATGGACGCCCAGTCCGAGATGATGTTCCTGCGCCAGCTGAAGGAAGCCGCCGGCAAGCGCACCCTGATCATGGTCACGCACCGGCCGGCGGTGCTCGACCTGGTCGACCGGGTGGTGGTGGTCGACGGCGGCAAGATCGTGATGGACGGCTCCAAGGCGCAGGTGCTGGCGGCCCTGTCGGGCCAGAAGCCGGCCGCTTCCGCCTCCGCCGCGCCGGCGAACGTGCACCTGCATCCCTCGACGCAGCCGGTGCAGCAGGAGGCGTCGATCTGACATGTTCTGGAAACGGAAGAAACCCGGGGCCGACCCGGCCTTGAACCGCGGCGACACCACCTACCTCACCAAGGTACGGGCGGCGCAGGTGGTCGAGAGCTCGCCCGCCATCACCTGGGCGCTGTACCTGATGCTGGCCGTGGTGGCCAGCGCCATCGCCTGGGCGGCCATCGCCCGGGTGGACGAAGTCACCCGCGCCGACGGCCGTGTCGTGCCCGATGGCCGCGAGCAGGTGATCGCCAGCCTGGAAGGCGGCCTGCTGCGCGAGTTGTATGTGAGCGAGGGCATGCAGGTGGAGGTGGGCCAGGAGCTGGTCCAGCTCGACCCGACACGCTTCGAGTCGCAGCAGAACGAAGGCCAGGCCAAGCGCCTGGCGCTGCGCGGCACGGTCGCCCGGCTCACCGCCGAGGCCAACGGCCGGCCGCTCAAGTTCCCGCCCGACGTGGCGGAGTCGGCCAGCATCGTCGAGGGGGAGACCGAGGCCTACCAGGCGCGCAAGCGTTCGCTGGATGCCGCCGTGGCGGCGAACCAGCGCAGCATCGGCCTGCTGCTGCGCGAGCTGGGGGTGTCGGAGGCGATGTCGGCCAAGGGCCTGATGTCGGACGTGGAGGTGATGCGCCTGCGCCGCCAGGTCAACGACCTGCAGCTGCAGAGCCAGGAGCGGGTCAACAAGTTCAGGCAGGACGCCAGCACCGACCTGGTGAGGGTGCAGACCGACCTGGCGCAGCTCGAGGAGCAACTGGCCGGGCGCGCCGACGTGCTGCGCCGCACCGTGCTGACCTCGCCGGTGCGCGGCCTGGTGAAGAACATCCGTGCCGCCACCATCGGCGGGGTGATCAGCCCGGGCGCGCCCATCCTCGAGATCGTGCCCCTCAGCTCGCGGGTGCTGATCGAGGCCAGGATCAAGCCCAAGGACATCGGTTTCATCCGCGTCGGCCAGAGCGCCGAGGTCAAGCTGGCCGCCTATGACTACACCACCTACGGCGGGCTGAAGGGCAAGATCGAATACATCAGCCCCGACGCGCTGGGCGACACCGAGCGCCAGGGCTCCGGCGACCAGACCTACTACCGCGTGCTGGTGCGCGGCGAGCGCTCCACCCTGAAGCAGGGCAACAAGCCGCTGCAGGTGCTGCCCGGCATGACGGCTACGGGGGTGGGGCCCCCGGGCGCGCGAGGGGTGGTGCTTTCCGTGAGCCGGCGGTTTTGGACGGCGCGGGCGGCGAACACGCATGGTTCCCGCCCGCCGCCGGGGCGTTTCAGAGTTCGAGCCGCGTGAACTTCGTGCCCTCGATGCTGAGCTGGGCCATCAGCCCGGCATTGGTCAGCACGAAGCCGATGATGGGCTGCTGCAGCGTCCGCGTGTCGACCTCGCCGTTGGAGCCCAGGGTGGCGAGGGCGACGGACGCATCCACGCCGACCGTCCAGCCGCGGCTGGACTGGAAGCGCTCCAGCGAGTCCGGGGTCATGAACAGCAGGTACATGGCACGCGACTGGGCGCCCGCGACCAGGCCGACGGCCAGCGCCGCGGTCTGGTAGTAGCCCAACGTGACCGGGCCGCTGCGCAGCGCCCCTTCGCCGTAGGAGCCGCCCACCACCAGGCCGGCCGAGATCACCCGCGGAAACACCAGCACGCCGCGCGCGGCGGCCACCAGCTCGCGCGAGCCGCGGACCTGGTTGTAGAGCTTCCACAAGGCACGGTCCACCTGCCTGTCGATGGCGTTGCGGCGGCTGCGCGGCGTCTCGGCCGCCGGCTGGGTGGTGGTGCAGGCGCCCAGCGCGAGCAGGCTGGCGCAAAGGGTCGCGGACAGCATCAGACGTTTGTTCATGGCGGGCCTCCGGCGGTGGGTCATGGGCCGGGATCGTGTCTCCACGGCGGGCAAGGGACATGCCCGTGCGTCGCGCGGCCTGCGGAGCGCGGGCGCGGGGAGGGGGCCGGAAAATGGCCGGTGAAAGGCCCCGCTTTTTCCGCCATCGCCCGGGCGCTGCCTGGGGTGTACTTGGACGAGGCCGCCGTGGGCGGCAGCGTGAGTTCCGGAGCGATGGCATGAATCACCCCCAACCTCTTCAGTTGCGTCTGTGCGCCGCCCTGGTCGTCGCCTGCGTCGCGTGGCCGGCGGCGGGGCGCTGCATCGACGAGGAGAACATCGAGAACCGCATCGGCACCGGCGTCGTGGCCGTTCCCGAGGAGGGCAAGGGGCCGCGCATGAACCTGCAGGGGCTGGTCAAGGAGGCGGTGCGCCGCAGCCACGCCATCGGGGCCGCCAAGCTGCTGGCCGAGGCCGCCGCCGCCGACGCCCAGGAGGCGAGCGTGGCCTGGCGCCCGCAGGCTGGCCTGAGCGGCACCGTGGGTGGCGCGCGTAACGAAGTGCCGGGAACCGCCGACAGCGGCACGCAGGGCCGTGCCACGCTCAGCATCACCATGCCGCTGTACGACGGCGGACGCATCAACCGCCTGGGCGAATGGCGAGCCCAGCTGGCCGAGGCCGCCCGCCTGGCCGAACTCAGCGCCGAGGAGCAGGTCGGGCTGCAGACCGTCGGGCTGGTGCTCGAACGCGGCCGCTACCGGGTGCAGATGCAGGTGTACCAGCAATACGCGCGCAAGATGAGCTGCCTGGTCGAGGCCCTGGAGACCATCGTCCGCGCCGACAAGGGGCGCGCCAGCGAACTGGTGCAGGCGCGCAAGACCTTGCAACAGGCCGAGCTGTCGCAGTCGCAGACCCTGTCGGCCATACGCACCGTCGAGGTCCGCCTGCGTCGTTTCGTCGGCGATGCCCTGCCCGACAGCGACGCCATCCCCAACGGCCTGCTGGCGCTGCCGCCGCTGGCCGACCTGCTCAACGAGGCCGAACGCTCGAGCGAGATCGCCCAGCTGACCGCGCAGGCCGATGCCTCGGACACCTATTCGCGCGCCGTCGTGGCCGGGCAGCGGCCGCAGGTCGGGGTGTCCATCACCGGTTCGAAGGTCAAGGGCATGAGCGATTCGTCGGCCTACTTCGCGGGTCTGAGCTTCAACATCCCGCTGTACAACGCCGGCAACGACTACAGCGCCGCGGCCGCGGCCAAGCGCGCGCAGGCGGCCCGGCTGCAGCGTGCCGAGGCGCTGGAGGCGCGCAAGTTCCGCATGGCCGAGGTGCACGAGCAGGCGGCCAGCGCCTTCGACCGCGCCAAGCGGGTGGTCGAGGTGGTGCGCGACAGCGACCGCCTGCGCAACTTCACCCTGCAGCAATGGCAGCAGCTGGGCCGCCGTTCGCTGTTCGACGTGATGGGCGCGGAGAGCGACCACTACTCGCTGCGGGTGAGCTACGTCAACGCCTTGTACGACGGCCAGCAGTCCACGGCCCTGCTGTGGTCGCTGGGGCTCGGGGTGTTGTCGCGCCTGCAGTGAGTGAGCGCCTGCGCCCGCCCGTCCTTGCCGCCCGGCATGGCGGTATGATCTTTTCGACCATGCCTGCCCGCGCCGCCGAAAGCGCCCGCCGCCCTGCCACCGGGCGGGCCGGGTGCCCGCAGCGTTTCCGCCCGGGACTCGTTCGTCATCATTTTCCGCGGCCGGCGTTGCTGCCGTCCGCCGTCGTCAGGGGCGCTTGCCGGAGGACCGATCTGCATGGCTGACTACCGTTTACACGACAACGCCTTTGTCGGCGGCGGGCCGGGCAGCCTGTTCCAGCAGGCCGGGTTCTTTCGCCTGCACGCCGGCGGGCAGGGCCGCTTCTTCGAATGGGCCCAGGGCGACCGGGTGGAGGCCTCGCTGCATTTCACGCCGGTGGGCGAGGGCCTGTGGCGCAGTCCGGCCCGTGGCACCTTCGCCGGCCTGGCCTTCGACGCCGGCCTGCGCTCCGAGGAGCTGTTCGCCTTCTACGACGCGGTGGAGGCCGTGCTGAGGGCCGAAGGCGCCACGCGCCTGGAGGTTCTGCCCGCGCCCATGGCCCACGACCCGGCCGCCTTCGCCAACCAGCTCTACCTGCTGCGCGCGCGCGGCTACGAGATGAGCCACTGCGACCTCAACCAGAGCCTGGAGGTCGACGCCCGCGGCCTGTCCGAGCGCATGACCTACGGCAACCAGAAGCGCCTGCGCAAGTGCCAGCGCGAGGGCCTGGTGGCCGGGCCGCTGCCGCTGTCCGCGCTGGCCGAGGTGTACGACACGCTGGCGGCCAACCGGGCCAGCAAGGGCCACGCGATGTCGATGACGCTGGCGCAGCTGCAGACCATGGTCGACACCTTCCCCGAGGCCGTCGTGCTGTTCGGCAGCCGCGACGGCGAGCGCCTGGCGGCCTCGGCGCTGTGCCTGCGCCTGAGCCCGGCGGTGCTGTACGTCTTCTACTGGGGCGACCAGCCGGGCTACGCCTCGCTGAGCCCGGTGGTGTCGGTGGCCGATGCCATCTACGCCTACTGCCAGCAGCAGGGGCTGAAGCAGCTCGACGTCGGCACCTCCACCGTCGACCGCGACCCCAATTTCGGCCTGATCCAGTTCAAGCGCGGCCTGGGTTTCACCGAGTCCCTCAAGGTGCGCATGAGCAAGACCCTATGAACCAGCCCTCCTCCCCGCGCGACATGGCCGACTACACGGCCCAGTACCATGCCCTGCCGTTCGAGGCCATCCAGATCGCCTACCGGCGCAAGCTGGTGCTGCGCGAGATCGCGCGCCACGCCCCGCGGCGGCTGCTCGAGATCGGGTGCGGCGAGCGGCCCTTGTTCACCGACCTGCCGCCGGAGGTCGAGGCGACGGTGATCGAACCCGCGGCCGAGTTCGCCGCCAACGCCCGCCGCCTCGCCGAAGGGCGCGCGCGGGTGCGGGTGCTGCAGGGTTTCGTCGAGGAGCTCGAGCCCGACGGCAGCGCCTACGACATGGTGCTGCTGAGCTGCGTGCTGCACGAGGTGCCCGATGCGGCGGCCATGCTCGCCGCGGTGCGCCGCCTGTGCGGCCGCGACACGGTGCTGCACGTGAACGTGCCCAACGCGCGTTCGCTGCACCGCCTGCTGGCGGTGGCGATGGGGCTGATCCCGGACCCCGGGGCGCAGTCCGACACCCAGCGCACGATGCAGCAGCGTGCCAGCACCTACGACGCGTCCAGCCTGCAGGCCGAACTGGAACAGGCGGGCTTCGCCGTGGCCGAGCAGGGCAGCCTGTTCGTCAAGCCCTTCACCCATGCCCAGATGCAGCGCCTGGTCGACGAGGGCTTCATGACCCCGGCCATGCTCGACGGCCTGGACGGCCTGGTGCGATGGCTGCCCGAGCTGGGTTCCGAGATCTGGGTCAACGCGAGGAGGGTGGGATGAACGAGCCGCTTCTGATCGGCAACAGCCTGGCGCTGCTGGTGGGGGCGCACGAACTGGCCCGGCGCGGCCGCCGCCTGACCCTGCTGAGCGACGGCAAGCCCCTGGGCGGCCACTTCGCCGGCATGCTGATCGACGGCCAGGGCTTCGACATCGGCATGGTGATGCTCGAGAAGCACACGCCCGCCCGCCCCGGTGCCGACCTGCGCGGCTACGACCCCGGCCAGCGCAACGACTGGACCCGCTTCGGCGACCACGCCGCGCGCTGGCTCGACGAGCAGCTCGAACTGCGCCGCGTGCCGACCCCGGCCTGCCTGCTGCAAGGCGTGGCCGTGCCCGATTTCCTGATCGCCAACCGGCTTGACGCCCTGGCCGGGGCCGGCGTGCCGCCCCCCGCGGCGCTGCCCGCCGGCGACCCGCGCCATGCCTCGCACAAGGGCGATGCCGCCGTCTACGACGAGATGACGTATGCCGAGGCCGCGGCGCTGAACCATGGCCCGGCCTTGCACGAGCGCTTCATCGAGCCCTTCGTGCGCAAGCTGCTCGGGGTGTCGTCCGAGGCCTTCCTCGCCCGCTACCACCGCGCCGCCTGGGTGCCCCTGTTCTATCCCGAGACCCTGGCCAAGGCCTTGAAGGGCGAACCGGCCGGCCTGGCCGAGTACCCGTTCTGGACCACGCACAACGGCTTCGTCGGACAGCTGGTGAAGGACCTGCGCGAGCGGCTCGCCGGCATGCCGAACGTCACCCTGGCGACGCAGCCCCTGCGGTCGCTGCGCCGCGAGGGCGCGCGCTGGACGGCCGAAGTCGAGGGCGCCGCCGCCTTCGGCGGCGAACGGCTGGCGCTGGGCCTGGTGCCCGAGCGTGCGCAGGCCCTGCTCGGGACGGCACCGACCGCGCCCGGCGCGGCCGCCTCGGTCAGCGTCTTGTTCGCCAGCGTGCGAGCCGACGCCATCGGCCGCGCCCATGGCTGCCTGATGGTGCTGGACGAGGACCATGCGGCCTACCGGCTGAGCGACCAGGATGCGTTGGCCGGGCTCGCGCCCGAGCGCCACCGCGTGACCATCGAGGCCGCGCCCGACCGCCTGGCCGCGATGTACCCCACGCTGGGCGCCGAGGCCGCGCTGCGGCAAGAACTCGCCCGGCTGATGGGCGTGCCCGCCGGCGACGAGGACGCGGTGCGGGTGCTCAAGTGCATCACGGCGCACAACGCGCTGGCCTTGCCGACCGCCGCCCAGGTGGCGAAACTCGAGGCCGCGCACGCCGCCTTCGCCGAGGCTGCGCCGGGTGCCATCCTCACCGGCAACCTGCTGGGCTACGGCGTGGCATCGTTGAACGACCAACTGGTCCAAGGCTTGAAAATCGCAGGGGAATTCGCATGAACCCGACCCGCACGGCGGAACTGGAGCGCATCGCCTCCGACTACCATCTCAACGACGAGGTCCCCGACAAGTTCATCGAGGACATCTGCCAGGAGCACTGCTGCGAGTGGCTGGGCAGCCTGATCGGGGCCGGCGACCGCGTGGCCGAACTCGGCTACGGCGAAGGCATCACCCTGGCCCGGCTGGCCGGCAAGGCGGCCCACTACACGGTGGTGGAGGGCGCTCCCAGCCTGGTGAAGCTCGTGCGCGAGAAACATCCCCAGGTCGAGGCGGTGCAGGCCCTGTTCGAGGACTACCGGCCGGAGCAGCCCTTCGACAAGCTGCTCGCCCTGCACGTGATGGAGCACGTGGACGACCCGGTCGCGCTGGCGCGCCACCTGCGCGGCTGGCTCAAGCCGGGCGGCGAGCTGGTGGTGGTGGTGCCCAACAAGGAGTCGCTGCACCGCCGCCTGGCCGTGCTGATGGGCCTGGCGCCGGCGCTGGACACCCTGAGCCCGCGCGACCACCTCGTCGGGCACCAGCGGGTCTACGACCTGGCCGGCCTGGAGGCCGACCTGCGGGCGGCGGGCTTCGAGCCCTTCGAGCGGCGCGGCTTCTTCCTCAAGACCCTGCCCAACGGCATGATGCTGTCGCACTCGCCCGAGCTGATCCGCGCCCTGAACGTGCTGGGCGACCAGCTGCCGGCCGAAATGCAGGCCAATTTGGCGGTTCGCGCGCGTATCGCGGGCTGAAGATCCGGCGGATACTCGGCGCCAAGACCACTTGGAGCCCCTGACCATGTCCCTCGAAGATTGCAAGATCCTCGACCTGCCGAAGATCCACGACCCGCGCGGCAACCTGACCTTCATCGAAGGGCAGGTCCACGTGCCCTTCGACATCGCCAGGGTGTACTACCTCTACGACGTGCCCGGCGGCTCCGACCGCGGCGGGCATGCGCACAAGAACCTGCACCAGTTCATCGTCGCCATGTCGGGCAGCTTCGACGTGGTGCTCGACGACGGCAAGGACAAGAAACGCGTCCACCTGAGCCGCTCCTACAACGGCCTGTACGTCTGCCCCATGATCTGGCGCGAGCTGGACAACTTCTCCTCCGGCTCGGTCTGCATGGTGCTCGCGTCGCACCGCTACGACGAGGGGGACTACTACCGCGACTACGGCGAATTCATGCATGCGCGCTGGTGCAAGAAGAACAACTGAGGACCCCATGATCGAGTTCCTGAACCTCAAGCGAGTCAACGCGCCGCACGAGGCGGCCATCTTCGAGGCGATGCGGCGTGTCGTCGGTTCGGGCTGGTACGTGCTCGGGCAGGAGACCGAGGCCTTCGAGCAGGAGTTCGCCGCCTACTGCGGCGTCGGGCACTGCATAGGCGTGGCCAACGGCCTGGACGCGCTGCACCTCATCCTGCGCGCCTACGGCATAGGCCCGGGCGACGAGGTCATCGTGCCGTCCAACACCTTCATCGCCACCTGGCTCGCGGTCAGCCAGGCGGGGGCGACGCCGGTGCCGGTCGAGCCCGACGAACGCACCCACAACCTCGACCCGGCGCGCATCGAGGCCGCCATCACGCCGCGCACCCGGGCCATCATGCCGGTGCACCTGTACGGCCAGCCGGCCGACATGGACCCCATCCTGCACATCGCGCGGGCGCGCGGCCTGCGGGTCATCGAGGACGCCGCGCAGGCCCATGGTGCGCGCTATCACGGCCGGCGCACGGGGTCGCTGGGCGACGCGGCCGGCTTCAGCTTCTACCCGGGCAAGAACCTGGGCGCGCTCGGCGACGGCGGGGCCATCACCACGCGCGACGACGAACTCGCCGCCACCTTGCGCAAGATGCGCAACTACGGCTCCAGCGTCAAGTACCGGCACGACATCCCGGGGGTGAACTCGAGGCTGGACGAAATGCAGGCGGCGGTGCTGCGCGCCAAGCTGCCGCATCTCGACGCCGAGAACGAGCTCCGCCGCCAGCGCGCCGCCGACTACCTGCACGCCCTGCGCGACGCGCCGGTGGGCCTGCCGGCCGTGCTGGCCGGCGTCGAGCCCGTGTGGCACCTGTTCGTGCTGCGCAGCCGGGAGCGCGAGGGCCTGCAGGCCGGCCTGTCCGATCGCCGCATCGGCAGCATGGTGCACTACCCGATCGCCTGCCATCGTCAGAAGGCCTATGCCCACCAGGCCTGGCCGGCCCTGCCCATCGCCGAACGCCTGCAGGCCGAGGTGCTCAGCCTGCCGATGGCGCCCTACCTGAGCCGGGCCGAGGTGCTCGGCGTGTCCGAGGCGGTGTGCGCGCTTGCCGCGGCATGAAGATCACTACCTTGATCCCGGCCTACAAGCCGAAATATCTGTTCGAGCTGCTGACGGCGCTGCGCCACCAGTCGGTCAAGCCGCATAAGATCCTGTTCTCCGACGACTCGCCCGACGGCGCCTTCAGCCGGCAGCTGAACGCGCCCGAGCTGAAGGCGGTGCTGTCCGACCTCGACATCTCCGTCGTGGAGGGGCCGAGGCGCGGGGCGCATGCCAACTGCAAGCATGTGGTCGAGAGCTGGGGCGGCGCCACCGAGCTGTTCCACATGCTGTGCGATGACGACATCGTCTATCCCAGCTTCTATGAACGTCATCTGCAGGCGCATCGGGCGGGAGAGTTCAGCTCCACGGTGAGCCGGCGCTGGACGGCTTCCGAGGGCGGGCAGCCGTTGCGGGATCCGCCTGTTCCTCCGCTGGTGGGGCAGCATCCGCAGCGGATGTTGGTGCTGGATGCCGAGGTGATGTTCGCGCAGACTGCGGCGCTTGGGTGGAACTGGCTGGGGGAGGTGTCGAATACGGTGATGCGGGCCGAACTGGGGGAGAAGCTGTGTGTGCCTGAGCTGGGGGGGATTTCCTATGCCGGGTTGGAGGACATGGGGACCTTTCTGCATGGCACCTTGAGCCGGCCGCTTTGCTTCATCAATGAACACCTTGGGTAATTTAGGTTGAATCCCGGGCAGAACACGCAGCAGTTGCAGGGGAGGGAGGTGAAGCGGTCCCACCTTGCGTGGTTCGCGTTGGCCATCGCTGGACGCCGGCTTGGGAAGTTGCAGGCGGGGCAGGTGGCGGAGTGTGCCTCCAACATGGGGCAGTTGGTGTTGGGGCGGTATGGGGCGGCTGAGGATATGGGGGTTTTTTGCTCGTTGATTCCGGCGCTGGCGGGGGGGGAGGCTGGGGCTGAGGAGAGGTTTCTTGAGGCTTGGGCGGCCTACCTTGCCGTACCCTGAGGCGTGCCGCGGTCGCAGCATGCCGCACCCGCACCGCCCTGGCCTGGAACCGTGCCCGCACCCGCGTGAACTCCGCCAGGTACTTCGGGACCCCTGTTTCCCATAGGCGATCTTCAAAGCGTCGCTGGAGAAGGCATTCCCACATGCTTCCGAAACCGCGTCACCGACCAGCCGAAACCGAGCGGATTGGCGGCCTTGGAACGCCAGCAGCAGCCAGTGGCCTGGTCCATGAAACCTCATCCCTTGCTGAGGGTCTTGGTGCCGTCATAAACTGCTTCCCTCCCGCGGTGCGACGACGCGCCACCGACGTTTTAGGATGTCCAGCTATGAGACGATTGTCCGCTCGGCAACGCAAGCAGAACGAGCCGCTCTCCGGCCAGCGAATTCACAGAATAATGACCCGGACGTTTCCCAAAAGGAACGATTACGGGACTAGTGACTTCGACGAGCTGGTGCCGGAGCTACAGCGTGTCGGCATTTGCACGTGCGGCAAGTTTCGGTCTTTCATGACAAGCCTTAGGCGCCAACTTTTGAAGATTGATCGTGATCCTTTGGCTGCATGGGAGATCCGGCACTTATCGGAATCGTTCGGCGAAACCTTCGTCAAAGACGCAGTGCGGCGCCAGTACTGGTTCGCATTTTCGGCACTCGTTAGGGTTGCGATAGTAATCCGGTACGGAGAGCAAGCCGACGACGCCACGCAGATTTGACAGTGCCGAATCGAACCTTCGAACGGCAAGCTGTCGGCGAAGCTTAAAGGAATCATGGACGCGAATGAAATTTCCCGAGTCCTACTTGAAGGGCTGCTAGAACTGGAGCAGTCCGGTGATCTGGTCATCATCCATACCGCTCCGCTCAAACTTGCCGATAGCTTGCATTCAAAGATCATTCAGCGTTGGGCGGATGAGTTTGCCGAAGCTCCGCCTCATGAGGTCATTATTGCGGACGGCGTCAGGCATTCGACGCAATATGTCCAAGAATACTTTGCGCTGTCCTATCCGGAGGCGCTCGGAGTGGTCGAGCGTTTCGTGGAAGAGCGGCGGCAGGAGCGTACGATGGGGGAACTCGCCGACTTGGTCGCACATCAGGGTCCTCAGGACATCGCGATGGGTGCTTACTACTGCGTCTACCTGCAGCGTGGAAACTACTACGATCCAGGCTACTTGGCATGGAGAAGCGAGCAGCTTGTTGGCCGGCGATAGATCGGCAACGTCCGCTTTCGGCCTAGAACCTACGTTGGCCTGTCGAGAGCCGCATGACGACGACCACCTCACTGATGCAGTCTTGAATGGGTAATCTGGGAGGTACCAAGGTCAAGGTGAGGCCCCACAGTCAATTTGGTTTTCCTGGGAGAGGTTCGTGAGACCGCACTTCTTGATCGCCGCCCTGGTGGCATGTTCTTCTCCAGTGGCGTCTGTCGCTGCAAGCTTCGATTGCAAAAACGCGGCATCGCCGACAGAAAGACTGATCTGCAATGACACGGAGCTCTCGAAACTCGACGACGAGCTGAGCCTCGTCTACCGGCGGGCCAAGGCGTCCGTACCGGATCAAGCGGCGTTCAAGGCGCAGACACGGGCCGCCTGGCAGTGGCGAGAGGCCAACTGCCGCACGAAGGACTGTCTCCTGGGCTGGTATGCGAACAGAAGGCAAGTGCTCTCGACGATGAGCAAGGCCGACTCGAGCGCGATGCCGTCCGGACAGTCCGCATGTCTGAAGGAGGGGGAGAACGTCTCATTGACCGGCTCGGTGTCGCGTGAGACGTTTCCCGGCCCGCCCAACTACGAGAGCATCGCTGGCGGCGATGCCCCGGAAACCGTCTGGATCCTGACGGTGGCGAAGGCACGCTGCGTGACCGAGGATTCCATGGAAGGCGGCGCCCCCTACGAAGTCGTGAAGGCGGCGACTCGATTCCAGCTCGTGTTCACTTCCGGCGCGGAGTACGCGAAGTATCGGGGGCTGGTCGGGGCCGTTGTCGTAGCGACCGGCGAGATGGTCGTGGCGCATACGGGGCATCACCATACCGAGGCGTTGGTGGCAGTGAAGACCCTCCAAGGTCCGGCGGATCCGGGACTGCGCGATCGGTGAGGACGGTCTGCCCAGGAATCCGGCAGAGTTTTTCAACGGAATAGGCCAATAGGCCAATAAGAACCGTTCGCCTTCCAGCCCTGAAGCAGACGGTCCTACCGCGGCGGAGCCTGGAGCCGACGGCATGTCAGATGAGCGCGGCGATTGCCTTGCCTATCTCCGTCGTGCTCGCACTGCCTCCGAGGTCGCGCGTGCGAGGTCCCTTGACGAGGACCGTCTCGATGGCCTCGACGATCGCGTCGTGCGCCGCCCGGCCTGCGCCCTTGCCGCCGCTAAGGAAGTCGAGCATCAGCGCGCCGGACCAGATCATCGCGATCGGGTTGGCGATGTTTTGCCCGTAGATGTCGGGCGCCGAACCATGCACCGGTTCGAACAGCGACGGGAACCTGCGCTCCGGATTGAGGTTGGCCGAGGGCGCCAGGCCGATCGTGCCGGTGCACGCCGGACCCAGGTCCGACAGGATGTCGCCGAACAGGTTGCTGGCCACCACCACGTCGAAGCGCTGCGGCTGAAGCACGAAACGCGCGGTGAGGATGTCGATGTGCTGCCGGTCGACCTGGACCTGCGGATAGCCCTGCGCCACCGCGTCGGCCCGACCATCCCACCAAGGCATGCTGATCGCGACCCCGTTGCTCTTGGTCGCCACCGTCAGGCTCCTGCGCGGGCGCTGCGCCGCCAGATCGAATGCGAACTTCAGGACCCGGTCGGCACCATGACGGGTGAACACCGACTCCTGGATCACGATCTCGCGCTCGGTGCCCTCGAACATGATGCCGCCAAGCTTGGTGTATTCGCCCTCGGTGTTCTCGCGCACGATGAGGAAGTCGATGTCGCCGGGCTTGCGCGGCCGCCCCTCGGGATCCACCAGCGGGCAGGGGACACCATCGAACAGGCGCACCGGCCGCAGGTTGATGTATTGGTCGAATTCGCGCCGGAACTGCAGCAGGCTGCCCCACAGCGAGACGTTGTCCGGCACAGTCGCCGGCCAGCCCACGGCGCCGAAATAGATCGCGTCGATGCCTTGCAGTCGTCGCTTCCAGTCGACCGGCATCATGCTGCCGTGCTGCTGATAGTAATCGCAGTTTCCCCAGTCGATGGGGATCAGTTCGAGCCCCATGCCGAAGCGCCGCGCGGCGGCCTCGATCACCCGGACGCCTTCAGGCGCCACTTCCTTGCCGATGCCGTCGCCTGGGATCACTGCTATGCGATGAGTCTGCGTCACGTTGTCGTCTCCTGTGTCGGTGCGACAGCTTATGAGGCGACCGGTTCATGCACAATGCTTCTATTCGTGATCACACTGCGCACGATTCATGGTCAATTCCTCGCCCAGCAACGACGACCTGCGGGTCTTCTCTGCTGTAGTGCTCAAGTCTGGCTTCGCCGCAGCCGCGGAGGATCTCGGAATGTCCGCCGCGTACGTCAGCAAGCGCGTGCGCGTGCTCGAGGAGCAGCTCGGGACGCAACTCCTGCACCGAACGACACGCCGCGTGTCCTTGACCGAGGACGGCGAGCGGGCCTTCCGCTGGGCGCAGCGGATCCTGGACGACGTCGATCAACTGTTGCAGGAGCTTGGCGGCACCCGGGCGCAACCCCGAGGAGCCTTGCGCGTGAGCAGCAGCTTCGGCTTCGGCCGAATGCAGGTGGCGCCAGCACTGAATGCGTTGACGCAACGGCATCCCAGGCTGCAAGTCCGGCTGGAATTGTTCGACCGGCTAGTGGACGTGGCCGCCGAAGGCTTCGATCTCGACGTTCGCGTGGGCGACGAGATCGCTCCGCATCTGATCGCACGCCGGCTCGCCGACAACCACCGGGTGCTATGCGCCTCTCCCGACTACCTGGCGCAACGCGGCACGCCGCGCACGCTCGACGATCTGGCCGGCCACGACTGCTTGGCGATCAAGGAGCGCGACCATCCGTTCGGCGTCTGGCGACTTCAGTGCGAAGGACGCGATCGGAGCGTCAAGGTGTCGGGTCCGCTGTCGAGCAACAATGGCGAAGTGGCATTGCGCTGGGCCCTGGACGGGCGAGGCATCGTGTTGCGATCGATGTGGCAGGTGGCTCAACCGCTCGGCGAAGGCAAGCTGGTGCAGGTGCTGCCGGAATGTGTGCAGGCTGCCAACGTCTGGGCGGTGTATCCGGTGCGCCTGGAGCGCTCGGCGAAGCTGCGTGTCGCCGTGGAGTTTCTGGTGCAGTGGTTCAAGCCTCGCACCCGAAGCGATGGCGTCAGCGAGCGGGCTAAAGGTCAAGGTCCGCTTATCAGGCGGGGCCGAGACCGCAAAGGAAGCTCCGATTTAGAACCCGGATCGTAGTTTGACGTGTCGCGGAGAGTCGGGCGACGAGAGGTCATGCTGTGAAACAGACGGATTTGGCCAACAAAGGCGCGGAACGCCATGTGAAGACGAAGCGCCGGGCGGCATTCTTGGCTGAAATGGCCAAGGTCACAACCGAGCCGTCTTACAGGAATGATTGGTTCGAAAAAGCCGAGCAGGTCAACATGAGCTATCTCCGATTCAGCGCGCGCGCCGGTAGTGCATGGCGACCGCGCCGTTGCGGAGCGGCTTCGCCGAGATCAACTCTAGCCGTCGCGTGCCGGGCAGCCCGCCCTCGTACAGGGTCGGGCCGTGGCCGGCGATCCTGGGATGGACGAGCAATCGGTACTCGTCGATCAGATCCAGCCGGTCCAGCTGGGTCGCGAGCTGGCCGCTACCGACGAGTACGCCGTCCGGGGTCGCGTCCTTGAGCTTCTGTACGCCCTTGCGCAGGTCGCCGGTGAGGTGGTGGCTGTTGGACCACGGGAAGTCCGTTCGCGTCGAGGACACCACGTACTTCGGCTTGGCCTCCAGCTTGACCGCCCACTCGCGCATCGCCGGCGGGGCCGCCGCGTCGCCGCGGGCGACCGCAGGCCAGTAGCTCTCCATCATCTCGTAGGTGACGCGGCCCCACAGCATCGCCCCGCTCTCGTCCATGAGGCGGGTGAAGAAGGCGTGTGTCTCGTCGTCGGCGATTCCTTCACCATGGTCGACGCAGCCGTCCAGGGTGAGGTTGATACTGAAGGTCAAGAGTCCCATGGTGTCCTCCGTTGGCGGGCTTTCGCTTCAGTTTAGGTTTGTCCGACATCTGCCCGTCGCGTGAAAGGACTGCGTGTCATGCCCATCTGAAGGCAGGTGTTGGATAAACCTGGACTGCTGCGGTCGGTGGCAGTTGAACGCGATGCTCACGGTCCCGGCCGCCTTGCGGTCGTTCAGCAGGCCGTATCCGTCTCAACCGCGATGCCGCGGATGCTTGCCCTCAGCATCCGGCCGACAAGGGATGATCACGTTTTCTCGAAGCGTCCGTTCCAGAGGCATGAAGCTTTTATGTCCAATCGAATGTGAACAGCGCGATTCGATTCTCCGGCTCGTAGAACAGCAGAATGCTGTCAGCGCCGGTGGCACACCAGTTGTAGCCGGCAACGCTGGCCACGAACAGGAAGGGCTTGCCTTCGTAGGTGATGCGGATGCCGTCATCGGTCAGCTCTTCACTGTCGTGGCGATATGTGTGGTCGCCCTTTTGGTAAGTGCCGGCTTCGTCCGTGAGCACGAATGCCGAAGGAGGCGGCGGATGGCCAGTCCAGTTGCCGTACCAGATCTCTCCTCCCAAGCTGTCGAGATAGGCATTTTCCATGGCCTCGCCATCACCGTAGAGTGAGTAGCTGGCCAAGCGCCCATTCGCTTCAAAATAGGCTCGTGCCTTGGCGTAGCTCTCCCGCATGGCGGAAACGTGCGTAAAGTGCTCCTTGGCGAACGGGTCCTGCGCAAGCCTGCCCTCGTGCTCCGGCGCGCCAAGGAAATAGCCTTCGTTCCCCAGGAAAAGGTAACGATTGTCTTCGGTCAACTTGAACGCCAACCAGTTGTGCGCCGCATAGGCATTGTGACAATGCTCCGTGCCGTCGCCGATATACCCCTCGCATGGCTCGATCGGGCACAGCATGTGCGCCGCAGTGCCGGCCAGCTCAGGGCGCAGAATGCCCAGATCGATGGAGATGAGCGGCAGCAGGTGATCAGCCAGCCAGGGCTGTTCAGGGGCAAACACATCGGTGGGAAATGCCGTGAGCCCTGGCCGAAGGTCGTGTATGTCGGTCTGGTGAAACACAATGGTCCTCCTGGGGAAACGATCCATCCCGGGTGTCGTGGCGGATTGCTCCAGCTGGTGCCGGATCAACGCTTCAGTTACCCGTCGGCATGGTTTCGCGATTGTCGACGATCGATATCGATCCGTGAGGCTCATCCTCGGGGCCTGAGAGCCCCGATACGGCACGCCAAAACCTTCCGGCCTCGAACTCGCCCCTGGCCTCCGTCTCCCGAAGCCGTTATCGGCGGTGCGGGCCCGACTCGCATCCCGCGCGCGTGTCGCATTTCTTCAAGACGAGGAGGCGGCCCTTGCCTATCGTCCGCTCGCTGCATTCGGCAGCGTCAGAAGATTCGATCATGAAATTTGGCTACACCATCCTGTACGTCGAGGACGTCACCTCGACGCTGTCGTTCTACCAGCAGGCGTTCGGTTTGACCGAGCGTTTCCTGCACGAGAGCGGTGGCTACGGAGAACTGGAAACAGGCGCGACGGCCTTGGCGTTCGCCTCCCGCGGCATGCTGCGCGAGATGCACAAGCCCACCAGTCCGCCAAGCCCCGATGCGCCGTCGTTCGAGATCGCCTTGACCACCGACGACGTGGCAGGGGCGTTGAAACGTTCCCTGGATGCCGGCGCGGCGCTCGTGCAGGATACGAAAGTCATGCCTTGGGGGCAGACCATCGCGTATGTCCGGGACCTGAACGGTTTCCTGGTCGAGCTCTGTACGCCGATGGGTTGAGGTCGGGCGGCTGTTTCAGCCGAAGCCGGCATGGTTGAGCGCTTCGAATCGCCCCGCTTCCGACCGGAGCCGGCCAGGCGAAGCGCCGAACCATCGCTGCATTTCCCTGGTCATGTGAGCCTGGTCCGCGTATCCATGGTCGGCCGCGATCGCGATCAGTGGCTCCGCGCCGAAGATCGCCCGTGCACAACTTCGCGCCCGCGCCAGGCTTCTCCAGAAGACAGGTGTCCGGCCGGTCCGGGACATCAGCAGGCGCTCCAGGCTGCGTACGGACAGGCCCAGGCTCGTCCGTGCGGCGTCGAGCCGCGGTGCGTCTGCAAGCCAGGCCAGGGCCTCGTGGACCAGCGGCTCGACGTGAACCTCGTCCCCGACCGCCGAGAGCAGGTCGCTGTCGTCGAACCGCTCCTTCCCAGCCAATCGGCCCAGCAAGGCGTGTTCGTCGAACTGCGCAGCGGCGCATAGGCGCACGCCGACGAAACGTTGGCCGGCCATGAACTCGGGCATCTCCACCTGGTCGGCCACCGAGGTGACGAAGCATGCCGGCCTGGAATGCGTTGGCATGCTGACGATCAGGTCGCGGCATCCATCCGGGAACACCAGTCCGTGCGACCGGGAGACGGAGGTGAAGCGCCAAAGTTCGAGCGCGCCCTCGGGAAGGAGCGAGCCGCAGGTTGCGTAGGACACGGGAGCTGACGAGGCGGAAGGCGGGAATGTGGGTGGACGAACCAGCGGCGAGGGCTGGGGCCGAGTGTCGCACTACAGGGTCGGGAGGTGAAAGATTCCCGCCGGGCCTGGTTCGCCTCGGCCATCGGCAGCGCAGGCCCGGCGGCTGCAGCCGCCCGCCAGTGCATTCTCGCGGCCGGCCTCGACCGTCGCCCGGCACTGCATCGGCGGGTTGCGGAAAAATTGCCGCCCTTGCCCGGCGACGGCGCTGCCATGGCGATTCCCTCGAGGGGCGCGGGCGGCATACTGCGGCGTCTCCTGGAGGAATGTCGATGACGACCCTTACCGAAGATCAGGCGCGAGCCTACATGCACAAGCTGCTCACCGCCATGAACCAGGCCGGCGGCTCGGACCTGTTCGTCTCCGCCGACTTCCCGCCCAGCATGAAGGCCCACGGCAGCATGAAGCCGCTGACCACCCAGAAGCTCGGGGCCGAGTTCACCCGCATGCTGGCGCGGTCGATCATGAACGCCGGCCAGCGCGAGGAGTTCGAGCGCGAGATGGAGTGCAATTTCGCGATCAGCATTCCCGGTGTCTCGCGTTTCCGGGTCAATGTCTACATGCAGCAGCAGTCCGTGGGGATGGTGATCCGCACCATCGCCTCCGAGATCCCGAGCTTCGAGAAGCTGAAGCTGCCCGAGATCCTGAAGGACGTGATGATGACCAAGCGCGGCCTGGTGCTGGTCGTCGGTGCCACGGGCTCGGGCAAGTCGACCACGCTGGCGGCGATGGTCGATCATCGCAACCGCACCTCGGGCGGCCACATCATCACCGTCGAGGACCCCGTGGAGTACGTGCATCCGTCGCGCATGTCGCTGGTCACGCACCGGGAAGTCGGCGTCGACACCAAGTCCTGGCACAACGCGCTGAAGAACACGCTGCGCCAGGCGCCCGACGTGATACTCATCGGCGAGATCCGCGACACCGAGACCATGGAGCACGCCATCTCGTTCGCCGAGACAGGCCACCTCTGCCTGGGAACGCTGCACGCCAACAGCGCGAGCCAGACGATAGAGCGCATCGTCAACTTCTTTCCCGAGGAGCGGCGCACCCAGTTGCTGATGGACCTGTCGGCCAACCTGCGTGCGATCGTCTCGCAGCGCCTGGTGCGGCGCGAGGACGGCAACGGGCGGGTCGCGGCGATCGAGATCCTGCTGAACACGCCGACCATCGCGGAGAAGATCGTCACCGGCCAGTTCCACGAGATCAAGGGCATCATGTCCCGCTCGCGCGAGCTGGGCATGCGCACCTTCGACTGGGCCTTGTTCGAGCTCTACAACGAGGGCCTGGTCAGCTTCGACGAGGCGATGCGCAATGCCGACTCCGCCAACGAGCTGCGCCTGCACATCAAGCTCAAGAGCGAGCGCGGCGAGCCCCCTTCGTCGGCGTTCATGTCGCTGACCCTGGACGAAGGCCCCAACGAGCAGGAATTGGCCGAGCAACGCCACCAGGAGCAGCAGCGCCAGCAGGAATCCCGCAAGCGGTACGAGGAGGCCGAACTGGAGAAGCTGCGCGAGAAGAAGCGGCTGGAACTGGAGGCCGCGCAGGCCGAGAAGAAGGCGCAGGGAAAATAGGAAGAGCGCGGCCCGATCGAGCAGGCTTGGCGTTGTGCCGCGCGAGCCCGTCGGATGGCTCGCCGATCACGGGATGATGTCGGTGCTGTAGAAACAAGCAGACTGCGACCAAGCTCGGCTCCTGGCCGAATGGGACCGTGACACGAAGCCGTCGACAGCCTGCCACAAGTTCGGCGCGGCACCGGCCCAGCCTGAAACCGCGCCCGCACCCGCATGAACTCCGCCAGGTATTCCGGGAACCCCTGGTCCCGATAGGCGATCTTCGGCGCGTCACCGACAAAGGCCTCGCCCACGTGCTCGCGAAACCGCGTCATGGAGCACCCGCATCCGCCAGCTCACGCAGACCTCCTGTCCCGAATCTCGGCGCCGTGAACCTCGGAACTGGGCGGCGATGGCATGCCTGTTCGATGGATCAGGCTGGGCAAGGCAAGGAATGATGGACGTTCAATCCCTGTCGACTTGCAACGATGGGGCGGGTCGGTTCGTCGCAATCGGGCTAGCGCGGCGGCCGGTGTAGTCCTGACGTTAGCGAGAAAGACCGTTACCTCCCTGGAGTCCGATGAACGCCCTCAAGAATCTGAAATTAGGTGCCCGCCTGGGTCTTGGCTTTGGCCTGCTGCTTGTGCTTTTGATGTCGGTCGCCCTTCTCTCCGTCGCCAAGATGGGCAGCATCCATTCGCAGCTGGAAGAGGTCGCCGAGGTCAACAACCAGGAAACGCAACTGGCCGTGAGCATGCGGATTTCCGTCAACCAGGTCGGAGCCGCCTTGCGTGACATCGTCCTGCTCACCAACGATGACGAGGCGCGGGCCGTGGCGCAGAGTTTGAAGCAGTCGCGCACCGACTACGACAACGCGGAGAGAAGCCTGGGCGACATGTTCGATCGGAAAGAAAAGACCTCCGACGATGAGCGCGCGCTGTTCGTCAAGGTCAGGGCGATGAAGGACCTCACCCGTCCGCTGGTGGACAAGATCCTGGAACTCAGCGTGGCGAACAACAACGAGGAGGCCATCCTGGTCTTGATGAAGGAGATGAAACCGGCCCAGAAGAAGTGGCTGCAGGCGCTGGGCGAGCTGGCCGAGTTGAAGCGCCGGCACAGCGAGGCGGATGCGGTGGCCGCCGAACAGACCTACCGGCAGGCGCGGCTCTGGATGATTCTCCTCAGCGGGGCGGGCGTCGCGT
Source organism: uncultured Rhizobacter sp. (assembly GCA_966211755.1). GTDB lineage: Bacteria > Pseudomonadota > Gammaproteobacteria > Burkholderiales > Burkholderiaceae_C > Rhizobacter. Next base: position 26,310 of record CBIHOH010000062.1, read on the forward strand.
TGGGCGCGTTCGCCGCCTGGTGGATCACCGTCTCGATCACCCGGCCCCTCGCGGTGGCGGTGAAGGTGGCGCAGACCGTGGCCGCCGGTGACCTGGGCTCGCGCATCGAGGTCGGCAGCCGCGATGAAACCGGCGAGCTGCTGGTGGCGCTGCGTTTCATGAACGAGAGCCTGGTCAAGGTCGTGGGCACGGTCCGGGCCAGCAGTGAAAGCATTTCCAGCGGGGCCTCGCAGATCGCCTCGGGCAATGCGGACCTGAGCCAGCGCACCGAGCAGCAGGCGAGCAGCCTGGAGCAGACGGCCGCGTCGATGGAGGAGCTCAATGCCACGGTGAAGAACAATGCGGATACGGCCCGCCAGGCCACCGAGCTGGCCGCGGCGGCCAGTTCCGTGGCGGCCAGGGGGGGCGAGGTCGTGGCCCAGGTGGTCACCACCATGAGCGACATCACGGACAGCAGCAAGAAGATTTCCGACATCATCGGCGTGATCGACGGCATCGCCTTCCAGACCAACATCTTGGCGTTGAACGCCGCGGTGGAGGCCGCCCGCGCCGGCGAGCAGGGGCGGGGCTTCGCGGTCGTGGCCAGCGAGGTGCGCAGCCTCGCGCAGCGCAGCGCCCAGGCGGCCAAGGAGATCAAGGGACTCATCGGCGCCAGCGTCGAGAAGGTGGAGGCCGGTTCGCGGCTGGTCAGCGATGCCGGCGCCACCATGAACGACATCGTCGAGCAGGTGCACAAGGTGGCCGACCTGATCGCCGAGATCAGCACGGCGACGACCGAGCAGTCGAGCGGCATCGGGCAGGTGAACACGGCCATCGAACAGCTGGACCAGGTGACGCAGCAGAACGCGGCACTGGTCGAGGAGTCGGCCGCCGCGGCCGCATCGCTGTCGCAGCACACGCAGCGCCTGGTCGAGGCGGTCAGCGTCTTCCATCTGGGCTTGGCCTGAGGTCGTTCAGGGCCGTCGGTGCGTC
>CBIHOH010000063.1:0-27033 GCA_966211755.1 uncultured Rhizobacter sp.
GGCATGCACCACGACCAGGACATCCGCAACATGGGCGGCCTGCGCAAGTACATGCGCATCACCTGGATCACCTCGCTGCTGGGTTCGCTGGCCTTGATCGGCACGCCGCTGTTCTCGGGCTTCTATTCCAAGGACAGCATCATCGAGGCCGTGCACGCCAGCCACCTGTGGGGTTCGGGCTTCGCCTACTTCGCCGTGGTCGCCGGGGTGTTCGTCACCGCCTTCTATTCGTTCCGCATGTATTTCCTGGTCTTCCACGGCAAGGAGCGTTTCCACGACAAGCCGTTCCCGGGCGAGCACGACCATCACGACGAGGAAGACGCCCACGGCCACCACCACGTGCCGCACGAATCGCCCTGGGTGGTGACCTTGCCGCTGGTGCTGCTGGCGGTGCCGTCGGTGATCGTCGGTTTCCTGGCCATCGAGCCGATGCTCTACGGCGACTTCTTCAAGGACGCGATCTTCTACAACCTGCATGTCCATCCGGCCATGCACGAGCTGAGGGAAGAGTTCCACGGCGCCTGGGCCATGGCGGTGCACGGCCTGAGCACGCTGCCGTTCTGGCTCGCGGTGGCCGGTGTGGCGCTGGCCTACGTGTTCTATCTGGTGAAGCCGGAGATCCCGGCCGCCATCAAGGCCCGCACCGGTTTCATCAACCGCGTGCTGGAGAACAAGTACTACCTCGACTGGTTCAACGAGAACGTGCTGTCCGCCGGCGCTCGCCTGCTGGGCCGCGGCCTGTGGAAGGGCAGCGACGTCGGTTTGATCGACGGCCTGGTGGTCAATGGGTCGGCCCGCACCGTGGGAGGCATCGCATCCGTGGTGCGCCTGGTGCAGACCGGCTACCTGTACTGGTATGCGCTGGTGATGATTCTGGGCGTTGTCAGCCTGATGACCTGGCAGTTGTGGCCTTACCTCAGCAACCCGCTGAGCAAGTGAACGGTCACGGAGAACAAGAACATGGGTTTGTTGAGTCTCGCTATCTGGCTGCCGGTCTTTTCCGGCCTGTTGCTGCTGGTCTTCGGCCGTGACCGTTTCGCCGGCGCCGTGCGCTGGTTCGCGCTCGCCGCGGCGCTGGTCGCCTTCGCCGTGACGATTCCGCTGATCACCGGTTTCGACACCAGTACCGCGCTGATGCAGTTCGTCGAAAACGCGGCCGATCCGGAAACGCAGTTCTGGATCGATCGCTTCCACGCGCACTACCACCTGGGCGTGGACGGCATCTCGGTGTGGTTCGTGCCGCTCACCGCGTTCATCAACGTGATCGTCGTGATCGCCGCCTGGGAGGTCATCACCGAGCGCGTGAACCAGTACCTGGGCGCGTTCATGATCCTGTCCGGCCTGATGATCGGCGTGTTCTGCGCGCTCGACGGCCTGCTGTTCTACATCTTCTTCGAAGCCACGCTGATCCCGATGTACATCATCATCGGCATCTGGGGCGGCCCGCGCCGGGTGTACGCCGCGTTCAAGTTCTTCCTGTACACGCTGGCCGGCTCGCTGCTGATGCTGATCGCGCTGATCTACCTGTACTACAAGTCCGGCGGCAGCTTCGACATCCTCACCTGGCACAAGCTGCCGCTGGCGATGCCGGTGCAGACCCTGCTGTTCTTCGCCTTCTTCGCCGCGTTCGCGGTGAAGGTGCCGATGTGGCCGGTGCACACCTGGCTGCCGGACGCCCACGTCGAGGCGCCCACCGGCGGCTCGGTGGTGCTGGCGGCCATCATGCTGAAGCTGGGCGGCTACGGTTTCCTGCGCTTCTCGCTGCCCATCGTGCCGGACGCCGTGCACGAGTGGGGCTGGGTCATCATCGCCCTGTCCCTGGTCGCGGTGGTCTACATCGGCCTGGTCGCGCTGGTGCAGCAGGACATGAAGAAGCTGGTCGCCTATTCGTCGATCGCCCACATGGGCTTCGTCACGCTCGGCTTCTTCCTGCCCAACTACACCAGCAACGATCTCGGCGTCGCCGGCGCGCTGGTGCAGATGGTGTCGCACGGTTTCGTGTCGGCCGCGATGTTCCTTTGCATCGGCGTGCTCTACGACCGGGTCCACTCGCGTGAGATCGCCGCCTATGGCGGGGTCGTGAACACGATGCCGAAGTTCACCGCCTTCGCCGTGTTCTTCGCGATGGCCAACTGCGGCCTGCCGGGCACGGCCGGTTTCGTGGGCGAGTGGATGGTCATCCTGGCCACCGTCAAGGCCAACTTCTGGCTCGGCGCGCTGGCCTCCACCGCCCTGATCTTCGGTGCGGCCTACACGCTGTGGATGGTCAAGCGGGTCTACTTCGGTCCGGTGGCCAACGATCACGTGCGCGAACTGAGCGACATCAACGCCCGCGAATACCTCATGCTCGCCGTGCTGGCCGTGGCCGTGCTCTGGATGGGTGTGCATCCCAAACCCTTCACCGACGTGATGCAGGTCAGCGTGACCGAGCTGCTCAAGCACGTCGCCATCTCGAAGTTGAACTGAAAACCTCGGGAACAAGAAGATGAACAACATGAATTGGCTGGCGATCTATCCCGAGCTTGTGCTGCTGGTCATGGCCTGCGTGGTGGCCATGGTCGACCTGTGGGTGAAAAGCCCCAGGCGCACTCCGACCTACTGGCTGACCCAGCTCACGCTGGCGGTGGTGGGCGGCCTGCACCTGTCGAACGTCGACGCACCCGCCATCTATGCCATGCAAGGCATGGTCGTGAGCGACTCGCTCGGCCACCTGCTCGGCTTCTTCGCGGCGCTGGCCCTGATCGTGACCCTGGTCTACGCACGTCCCTATGCCGCCGAACGCGAGATCCTGAAGGGCGAGTTCTTCACCCTCAGCATGTTCTCCCTGATGGGCATCAACGTGATGCTGTCGGCCAACAACTTCCTCGTCATCTACCTCGGGCTCGAGCTGATGTCGCTGTCCCTGTACGCGCTCACCGCCATGCGCCGCGACCATGCCCAGGCGACCGAGGCCGCGATGAAGTATTTCGTGCTCGGCGCGCTGGCCAGCGGCTTCCTGCTCTACGGACTGTCGATGATGTATGGCGCCACGGGTTCGCTCGAGATCCCGGAAGTCTTCAGCGCGCTGGCCGCGGGCGACGCCAACCGGGCCGTGCTGGCCCTGGGGCTGGTGTTCATCGTGGCGGGGCTGGCCTTCAAGCTCGGCGCCGTGCCCTTCCACATGTGGGTGCCCGACGTCTACCACGGTGCCCCGACGGCGGTCACGCTGCTCATCGCCGGCGCCCCGAAGCTGGCGGCGTTCGCCATCACCTTCCGCCTCCTGGTGGAAGGGCTGATGAGCCTGGCGGTCGATTGGCAGCAGATGCTGATCGTGCTCTCGGTGGGCTCGATGCTGATCGGCAACCTGGCCGCCATCGCGCAGAGCAACCTCAAGCGCATGCTGGCCTATTCGACCATCGGCAACGTCGGCTTCATGCTGCTCGGCCTGACCCCCACGGTGATCGCCGGCAACACCTTGTCGGCCCCCAACGGTTACGGTTCGGCCATGTTCTACATCGTGACCTACGTGTTCACGACCTTGGGCACCTTCGGCATGGTGATGCTGCTGTCGCGCCAGGGGTTCGAGGCCGACCAGCTCGACGACTTCAAGGGCCTGGCCAAGCGCAGCCCCTGGTTCGCGGCGGTGATGGCGGCCTTCATGTTCTCGCTGGCAGGGCTGCCGCCCACGGTGGGCTTCTTCGCCAAGCTGTCGGTGCTGCAGGCCATCGTGACGACCAACCAGGAGGCCTACATCGTCCTGGCGGTGATCGCCGTGGTGTTGTCGCTGATCGGCGCCTACTACTACCTCCGCCTGGTCAAGGTGATGTACTTCGACGAGCCCGCCGACGCCTCGCCGCTGGTGTCGCCGTTGGACGTGCGCCTGGTGTTGTCCCTCAACGGCGTGGCGGTGCTCGGCTTCGGCCTGTGGCCCAGCGGCTTGATGCAGCTCTGCTCGCGCGCGGTGCTCAACGCCATCAACAACTGAGCCATGAACTCCACCGCCGCCACCTGGCTGGTGCTGCTGCTGGCCCTGGTGGCGGCCAACCTGCCGTTCTTCAGCGAGCGATTGGCCTTGGTGGGGCCTCGCCCGGCCAAGAAACGCCTGCGCTGGCGCCTGCTCGAGCTCATGCTGCTGTTCCTGCTGACGCTGGGCCTGGGTGTCGCGCTGGAATCGCACCTCGGCCAGGTGCAGCGCCAGGGTTGGGAGTTCTATGCCGCCATGGCCTGCCTGTTCCTGACGCTGGCCTTTCCCGGCTTCGTCTGGCGTTACCTGATGCACCGATGAACAAGCCACTTGCCGCCGTCGATCCGGCCGACACCCATCTGGTCGAGACCTGCATCCGCTCGGAGCAGGTGTACCAGGGCAGTTTTCTCGACGTCCGGCGCGACGAGGTCCGCCTGCCCGACGGGCGCAGTGCCACCCGCGAGCATGTGCGCCATCCGGGGGCGGTGATGATCGTGCCCATGCTGGACGACGGGCGGCTGGTGCTCGAGCGCCAGTACCGCTATCCGATGGGCCGGGTCATGCTGGAGTTTCCGGCCGGCAAGCTCGACGCCGGGGAACCGGGCCTGCAGTGCGCGGTGCGCGAACTGGCCGAGGAAACCGGTTACCGGGCCCGCGAGTGGGCCTATGCCGGCATCCTGCACAACGCCATCGCCTATTCCAACGAAGGCATCGAAATCTGGTTTGCCCGCGGCCTGACCCCGGGCGACAACCGGCTCGACGAAGGCGAGTTCCTCGACGTCACCCTCGGCACGGCGGAGGCACTCGACGAACTCGCCCGCAGCGGCGACCTGACGGATGCCAAAACGCTGATCGGCCTGTTGTGGTTGCAAAATTGGCAGTCCGGCCGTTGGAAATTGTCCTGGCAGCCAGCCCCCTGATCGGCCAAATGTCGATAATGCCGACATGAAAGTCCTGAACCTGCGCTGCGAGCGTGACCACTCCTTCGAGGGCTGGTTCGCGTCCGAAGACGATTTCCAGTCACAGTTCGATCGCGGGCTCGTCGAATGTCCGCTCTGCGGCGGCAAGAGCATCACCCGCCTGCCGACCGCACCCCGGTTGAACGTGTCGCGCTCGCGTGCCCTGGTCGCGCCGCCGTCCGACGATTCCAGCCCGCCGGTGTCGCCCGAGGCGCACACCATCCAGGACATGTGGCTTCGTGCGGTGCAGCATGTGCTGGCCAGCACCGATGACGTCGGCGAGCGCTTCGCCGAGGAAGCACGGCGCATGCACTACGGCGAAACCGAGGAGCGCGCGATCCGCGGCAAGGCCAGCGTGGCCGACGCCCAGGCCCTGCAGGAAGAGGGCATTGAGGTGCTGTCCATGCCTTTGCCGCTGGCGGCCAAGGGAACCCTCCAGTAACGGGAGAGCGGGCGGCCAGCGGCGGGTGTCAGGCGGCGACGCCGCTCCACAGCACCCCGACAGAGTCCGCATCCTCCTTCGACAGGCCGGCGTGAGGCCACAGGCATTCGCGTCGTATGGCCTGCATGCGGTACCCGAGTTCGCGCTTGGCGACCTGCCATTCGAAATGGGCCTGCGGCGACTCCGACGCCGATCGTCCCGACCACAGTCCCATCGCATTCCAGCCCACGCGCAGCCGGGTCAGCAGGAAGTCGGCCCGTGTGGCGACCTGGTGCACCAAGGGAGGGAGGCCGCTGCGCCCGGACAGGGCTGCCGCTTTCTGCTGCGCCGTCGCCAGGGCGGAGTCCATCAGATTCAGGTCCTCGAGCAGGCGTTCGGCTTCGCTGCTGTCCAGCAGCGGGAGATCGGGCGCAGCACGGCGTGCCGCCTCGGCCACGAAACCCACCCAGCGGCCGTCGAACTCGCCGGGAATCATGCGCAAGGCCAGGCTGGCGCGGACCAGGCCGACGGAAGGGGTGGCCGAGACGACACCCAGGGTGGTCTCGGCCACGGCCAGCAGGCGGCCCAGGGGCGACAGGGCGTCGGCCAGGGCGCGGGTCGGGTAGCCGGTCCCGTCCAGGCGCTCGTGGTGCTCTCCGACGGCACGGGCCAGTTCCGCGGGGTAGTCGGTCAGGGTGGCTAGCAGCTTCTGACCGACACGCGGATGCGTGATCACATGGCGGTAGCCCTGTTCGTCCAGGGTGTGGGTGCCGTTCAGGTATTGCGGATCGATGTAGATCTCGCCGACATCGTGCAGCAGCCCGGCCAGCAGGGCGAGGCGGAGCTCGCGCTGACCCGCGTTCGCGCTCGCCTGCATGGCCCCGGCCAGGGCCATGCCCATCACGGCATGCTCGAAGACCTGGGGCTGGGTGGCCCGGGCGGCGGTCAGCAGCAGCTGGACCGATGGGTGCAAGGGCACCTGCTTCAGCGCGGTCGCGATCGTCGATGCCCATGGAGCGACGGCCTCCGCCAGGGGGCTGCCGGACGAGAGAAAGGCCTCCAGCGCCTCGTGCAGCACGAAGGCCGAGACACCGTCCTCGGCCCGCAGGCAGGCTTCGAGGGGTTGTTTCAGCCTGCGTTCGAGCAGGCGCTGCTGCAGGGCGTAGGAGATCGGCTGGTTCTTGGCCCAGAGCTTGGTGCCGCGCTCGTCGAAGATGTCTTCGGACGCGACGATGGAGCAACTGGCACTGGCGTTGACGATGGCGGCGAGGGCGTGGGGGTTGGCTTGGTCGAAATCCGCGGGTACTGCAGTCATGTTCTTCGTGGTCGCCACGCGCCTTCGGGCCGGGCAGTGGAGGCCAGGCACGGAGTCGACGCCTGTGGGATAAGCCGATTTTCGATGGCGGCAGGGCACGCTGTCAGCGCCGGCCGGATGAAAATTTGCCTGAATTCAGGTCTTATCTCTCGATCTGCGTCAAGATCAAAGCATGCGGCCGGGATTGAGCAGGCCCGCCGGGTCGAGAGCGGACTTGATGGCCCGCATCATTCCCAGCGCCACCGGCGACTTGCGCCGTGCGAGTTCGTCCCGCTTCAGGCTGCCGACGCCGTGTTCGGCCGAGATGGAGCCGCCATGGGCGCTCACCGCGTCGTAGACCAGGGTGTTGACGGCCTGTTCGTGCGCTTGCAGGAACTCGGCCGCCGAATGGCCGGTGGGCGCCTGCACGTTGTAGTGCAGGTTGCCATCACCGAGGTGACCGAAATTGACCAGTCGCAGGCCGGGGTAGGCCGCCTGCAGCAGGTGGTCGGTCTCGGCCACGAAGGCGGGAATCCTCGACACCGGAAGCGAGATGTCGTGCTTGATGTTGAGGCCTTCCTCGGCCTGGGCCAGCGGAATCGACTCGCGCAGATGCCACATCGCGTGCGACTGCTCGAGTGTCTCGGCCACGGCCGCGTCGGTGATCAGGCCTGCTTCGAGGGCGGCCTCGAGCAGTCCTTCGAACAGGCCGCGCGCATGGGCCTCGCTTTCGGTGTCGGACTGCTCGAGCAGCACCGTCCAGGGGGCGGCGGGCAGGGGCTGGCGAAGCTGCGGGAAATGCTGCCGCACCAGCGCCAGCGAGAAGGCGTTCATCACCTCGAACCCGGTCAGCCCGGGCCCCAGGCGGGCCTGCGCGAGCTGCAGCAGCTCGACGGCGCTGGCCATCGAGGGCAGGGTGGCCAGTGCGGTCATGACGGCCGCCGGCTCGGGGTAGAGCTTGAGCGTGGCCGCGGTGATGATCCCCAGCGTGCCTTCGCTGCCGATGAAAAGATCGCGCAGGTCGTAGCCGGTGTTGTCCTTTCGCAGCCCGGCCAGGCCGTTCCAGATCTCGCCGGAGGCCGTCACGACCTCCAGCCCCAGGCAAAGGTCGCGCGCGTTGCCGTAGCGCAGCACCTGGGTGCCGCCCGCGTTGCTGGCCAGGTTGCCGCCGATGGTGCAGCTGCCTTCGGCCGCCAGGCTCAGCGGGAACAGCAGCCGCCGGGCGGCCGCGGTTTCCTGGACCGTCTGCAGGATGCAACCGGCTTCGACCGTCAGGGTCAGGTTGGAGCCGTCGAGTTCGCGCACCCGGTTCATCCGGCCCAGGTTCAGCAGCACCTGGGTCCCGCTGGCATCGGGGACCGACCCGCCCACCAGCCCGGTGTTGCCCCCCTGGGGCACCAGCGGCGTGGCGTATGCCGCGCAGGCACGCACCACCGCGGCCACCTCTTCGGTGCTGCCGGGCCGCACCACGGCCAGCGCACGGCCGCGGTAGCGCTTGCGCCAGTCCTGTTCCCAGGCGCTCAGGTCGCCTTCGGTGAGCACCTGGGCCGGGCCCACGGCGGCGCGCAGTTCGTCCAGCAGCGCGCTCATGGCGTCGCTCCCTTGTCGCCGGCCGGCGTGGGGTGCTTCAGGCGCCAGCGCACGTGCAGGGCGCAGGCAGAGAAGAGCAGCAGGCACAGCAGCACCTCGAGCCCGGCCAGCCAGGCACCCGGGCCGCTTTCGCTGGTGGCCCGGACCACACCTTCGGTGAAATACAGCCAGACCAGCAGGCTGACCCAGCGGTGCGTGTACATCCGGTGCCTCCACAGGCCGGCCAGAGGCAGCAGCAGGGGCAGCACCTTCAGCGCCACCCACGACCCGCCCGGGCGCAGCGGGGCGAGCCAGAGTTCCCACGCCAGACCGAGCAGAATCAGGCCGAGCAGACTTCCCACGGCCAGGCCGCGGGTCAAATTCACCACAGGATCGGTTTTCATCGCTGGCTATGATGCCAGCAATGAATGCTTTGATACGAACGAAGGCCAACTGGCGCGAACAAGTTTCGCAGACCCTGGCCACCCTGCAGACCTGGCCATGGCGCGAGACGGGGCGCACCCTGCGCCAGCGCTTCCGCGAGGACCGCCTGGGCGTGACCGCCAGCAGCCTGACCTTCACCACGTTGATCTCGCTGGTGCCGCTGTTCACGGTGATGCTGGCCTTGTTCACGGCCTTTCCCATGTTCGCCAAGTTCCAGGACGCGCTGCAGAAATATTTCCTGCAGGCCCTGGTGCCCGACACCATCGCCCGGCCGGTGATGTCGGCGCTGACCCAGTTCGCCAGCAAGGCCAACCGGCTGGGCACCTTCGGCCTGGTGGTGCTGGTGTTCACCGCGCTGGCCCTGATGCTGACCATCGACCGCACGCTCAACAGCATCTGGCGGGTACGCAAGCCGCGCCCCATCGCCCAGCGGGTGCTGGTGTACTGGGCGGCCGTCACCCTGGGGCCCTTGTTGCTGGGGGTCAGCCTCACCATGACCTCGTATGCGATCTCCGCGTCGCGAGGTTTTGTCGGCAGCCTTCCCGGCGGCGTGAGCTTCCTGCTCAACGTGCTCGAATTCTTCCTGCTGGCCGCGGCCATGGCGGCGCTGTTCCATTACGTGCCCAACACGCATGTGCGCTGGCGCCATGCGCTGGGCGGCGGCTTGTTCGTGTCGGCCGGGTTCGAGGTCGCCAAGAAGGGCCTCGGCTACTACCTCAGCAGCGTGCCGACCTATTCGGCCGTCTACGGCGCCTTCGCCACCGTCCCCATCCTGCTGATCTGGATCTACCTCGGGTGGGTCATCGTGCTGCTCGGCGCGGTGATCGCCGCCTACGCGCCCAGCCTGCAGATGCGCGCGGTGCGCCGTGCCGCGGTGCCGGGCTATCGCTTCCACCTGGTGGTTGGCATGCTGCGCGAGCTGGCCAAGGCGCGCCTGCACAGCGCGCACGGCCTGGGCTCGGCGGAGCTGTCCGAGATCATGCGCACCGATCCGCTGCAGATCGAGCCTTTGCTGGACACCCTGGTCGGGCTCGACTGGGTGGGACGGCTGGACGAGGAGGGCGGGGCGCGCTATGTGCTGCTGTGCGACCCCGCGCGCACCCCGGCTGCGCCGTTGCTCGGGAAAGTGCTGCTCGACCCGGCGCCCGAGCTGCAGCCGTTCTGGAAGCGCGCGCGTTTCGACGACATGAGCCTGCTCGATCTCATCGAACCCGACTGAAGCACGGTGACCATGCTGCGCTGCGGCATCGCCGTCCGGCGGCGACGGGGGAGGCCGCCGTTTCGCGCATCGCCATGCACCGAGGGTGTGCATGGGGTGTCGCGGCCCGGGAATGTCGGCTATATTGGCTCGAACCGTTCGCGTTCAGGAGTTCCCCTATGAAAGTTTCCGATATTCTGCGTGTCAAAGGCGGCACCCTTTACACCGTCTCCCCTGACCAGCCGCTGGGCGAGGCCCTGGCCACCATGGCCGAGCGCGACATCGGTTCGCTGGTGGTCATGGACCATGGCGAGCTGGTCGGCATGCTGACCTTCCGCGAAGTCATCCTCGTCATCGTGCGCAACGGCGGCACGGTCGGTGTTTCCACCGTGCGCGGTGTCATGGACGACCATCCGCTCACCTGCACGCCCGACACCGAGATCGACGAAGTGCGCCGCATGATGCTCGAGCGCCATGCGCGCTACATGCCGGTCATGTCGCAGCGTACGCTGATGGGCGTCATTTCCTTCTACGACGTGGCCAAGGCGGTGGTCGACAGCCAGGACTTCGAGAACCGCATGCTCAAGGCCTACATCCGCGACTGGCCGGTCGAAGCGCAGACCGACGAGCCGGTACAGGGCTGAGGCAGGCCGGTGGCGGCCGTGTCGCCGCCGCTCGAAAGCGCGCGCTCGCCCGGGAAGCCGCCGCTGCCCGTAAAATCGGAAGCCTCTTCCATGCCTTCGTGCGCGCACGAGGGATTTTGTTCAAGGCACCCATGTCCGGCAGCACCTTCGGCACCCTGTTTTGCGTCACCAATTTCGGTGAATCCCACGGCCCGGCCATCGGCTGCGTGATCGACGGCTGCCCGCCGGGCATGCCGCTGTCGGAATCCGACATCCAGCCCGAACTCGACCGGCGCCGCCCGGGCACCTCCCGGTTCGTGACCCAGCGCAACGAACCCGACACGGTGGAAATCCTCTCCGGGGTGTACGAGGGCCGGACCACGGGCACGCCGATCTGCCTGCTGATCAAGAACACCGATCAGCGCAGCAAGGACTACGGCAACATCCTGCAGACCTTCCGCCCCGGCCATGCCGACTACACCTACTGGCACAAGTACGGCCTGCGCGACCCCCGCGGCGGAGGGCGCTCGTCGGCGCGCCTGACCGCCCCCATGGTGGCGGCGGGCGCGGTGGCGCGCAAATGGCTGCAGCTGCAGTACGGCACGAGCTTCTTCGGCCACATGACGCAGATCGGCGAGATCGTCGTTCCCTTCGAGTCCTTCGACCACGTGCCGGAGAACGCCTTCTTCGCGGCCAACCGGAGCGACATCCCGCGCATCGAGGCCTACATGGACGAGCTGCGCAAGGCGGGGGACAGCTGCGGTGCCCGCATCAGCGTGATGGCGCGCCAGGTACCCGTCGGGCTGGGAGAGCCCCTGTTCGACAAGCTCGATGCCGACATCGCCTACGCCATGATGGGCATCAACGCGGTCAAGGGGGTCGAGATCGGCGCCGGCTTCGCCAGCGTGGCGCAGCGCGGCACCAGCCATGGCGACGAGCTGACCCCGGCCGGTTTCGCCAGCAACCATGCCGGCGGTGTGCTGGGCGGCATCTCCACCGGGCAGGACATCACCGTCAGCATCGCGATCAAGCCCACGAGCTCGATCCGCAGCCCGCGCCAGTCCATCGACCTGCAGGGCCAGCCCGCCACGGTGGAAACCTTCGGCCGGCACGACCCCTGCGTCGGCATCCGCGCCACCCCCATCGCCGAGGCCATGCTGGCCCTGGTCCTGATGGACCACGCGCTGCGCCACCGCGCGCAGAATGCCGATGTGCGGGTGGCCACCCCGCCCATCGCCGCCGGCAAGGGGTCGCCGGCCTGAAGATTCGCGCGAGGTTGTGGTTTGCTGGCGTGACGATTCGTAAGCAAGCTGACGCAATGTTATGGAAACCCCCAATGCCCCTGTTTCCACGCAGGTGCTGAGGGTGGTGCGCCGGCCCGGCGCGATACCATTTGCACAACTTCTATCGAGACGGGCCGACGGCGCTCGCATGTAATGTTCAATAACGTTTTGAAGACGCTTGTCGCGAGCGCCACCGCAGCCGCACTGATCAGTTGTGGCGGCGGCGGAGGCGGGGACGACACTTCACCCACACCTCCTCCCGCTGCGGGCCATTCCCTGTCGGGCAGCATCCTGCTTGCCGAAACCAGCCAGGTCGATTCCGACACCAACGATCCGAACCAGGTCGGACGGCGTCCGAACAACGCCCTGGCGAACGCGCAGGTGATCAAGTCCCCGGTGTACTTGATCGGCAGCGTGAACGAGGCGCAAGCAGGTTCCGAGGACGGCGTCAATTACGCCAACGGCGACCGCTACGACTACTTCTCCGTCGAACTCCTCCAGAACCAGGTCGTCGAACTCGAGTTCAGCGCCGATCCGGACCAGAACGACCTCGACCTGTACATCTATCGGCAGGACGGCGTCGAGATCGGCGACTCGGTCGGGCGCAACAGCTACGAATGCGTGCGCATCGCCAGCGCCGGGACCTACTACATCGCGGTCCAGGCCTTCTCCGGCGCGTCGATCTACAACATGCGGATCGGTTCGCCGAGCGATACCAGCACCTGCGACAACAGCACCAGCGGCCTGAGCCGGGTCGTGCCGGGCGAGGTGGTGGCCAAGGCCTTCGAGGCATCCACCTCGGGTGCTCAGGCCACCAAGACTCGTGCCGCCGTCCTGAGCGCCGCCGGCCAGCCGGCCGGCACCGAGGTCAGCGATGCCATGCCCAGCTTGCTGCGCATGCCGGTCGATGCCGCGGCCCGCGTCCGTGCGCTGCAACGCCTGTCGGCCCTGCCGGCATCCTCGGCGGCCTCGGGGGTGACCAAGTCCCTTCGGGCGTCGACTGCCACTGGCGCGACGGTGCAGAGCGATACCGAGCACCTGCCTGCCCTGTTGCGCGACACCATCGACACCATCGGCTACGCCAAGCACCTCGAACGCAGCGGCGCGTTCGCCTATGCCGAGGCCAACCGCATCGACCGCCCGAAGACCCTGGTCGCGCCCTATCCGCCGAACGACCGGCTGTACGCGAACCAGCGCTGGCACTACGAGATGATCAACATGCCGGCCGCCATGGCCCGGCTCAACGGCCTGAGCCCCTTGCCCGCCGTGCGGCCGCTGGTGGCCGTGATCGACAGCGGCATCGTGTCCGACCACCCCGACCTGTCCGCCCAGATCGCCGACCAGCGCAGCTTCATCAATTCGGGCCAGTCCACGGCCAGCGCCGACGACCCCAGCCGCCCGGGCGACCCGACCGGCTTCCACGGCACGCACGTGGCGGGCACCATCGCCGCCGTCACCTTCGACGGCGACGGGGTCGCTGCGGTCGCGCCCATGGCGCAGCTGATGCCTATCCGAGTCTTCGCCCAGGGCGCGCAGGGCGCCACCCGCTTCGACATCGCCCAGGGCATCCTGTACGCCTCCCGGCTGGCCAACAGCTCCGGGGTCCTCGCGGCGCGGCGCGCCGATGTCATCAACCTGAGCCTGGGCGGGGAAACCGCCTGCCCGTCCATCTATTCCGACGCCATCGGCAGGGCCCGCGCGGCCGGGGTGGTCGTGGTGGCCGCAGCCGGCAACGAGGCCTCCGCCGCCTTGAACACTCCGGCGAACTGCCCGGGTGTCATCTCGGTGGGTGCGGTCGATGCCCGTCGCGGCAGGAGCTACTTCTCCAACACCAGCGCCTCGCTGAGCGTGGCCGCACCCGGCGGCGACGGGCGCGTGTCGACGACCGGTACCGGTCTGCCCGATCTCGTGTTCAGCACGCTGGGCGACTTCAACGCCGCCGGCACGCGGGTGCCGAGCTACGGGGGCAACCAGGGCACGTCCATGGCAACGCCCCACGTCGTCGGCGTGATCGCGCTCATGCGCTACGCGAATCCGGCCATCACCGTGACCCAGATCGACAGCCTGCTGGCCCAAGGCAAGCTGACCGACGACATCGGTGTCGTGGGGCGCGACAGTTCCTTCGGCCACGGCCTCATCAATGCCCGCAAGGCGGTCGACGAGGCGCTGGCCTCGGCGGGGGGCGCGCCGCCACCGGTGACCGGCACGGTGGTGGCCTTGCCGTCGAGCATCGACTTCGGTGCCTTGCGCACCAGTGCCGACCTGGAACTGCGGGTCAGTGCCGCCTCGACGGAGAAGGTGGTGGGGGTGTCCAGCAGCCTGCCCGCCGTCACGGTGGCGGCCAAGACCATCGATGCCGACACCAAGCTGGGCACGTACACCGTCACGGTCGACCGCAACCGGTTACCGCTGGGCAGCAGTTTCGCCACCTTGCTGGTGACCACCACCACCGGCTCGTTCGATGTCCAGATCAGCGTTCAGAAGAACCCCGCTGGTGCCGCGACCAGTGCCGACTTCGGGCAGGTCTATGTGCTGCTGGTCGATCCCGACACCGACCGAGCCGTGGCGCAGACCTCGGCGCACGTGGTCAACGGTCGCTACAGCTGGAGTTTCACCGGGGTGGAGCTGCCCCGGGTGCAGGTGGTCGCCGGTACCGACATCGACAACGACAGCCTGCTGTGCCAGCGTGGCGAGGCCTGCGGCGCCTATCCGCAGCTCGGCGCCAGCCTGAGCGTGATCGACCTGAGCACCAACCGCACCGGTCTCGATTTCGAGATCGTTCCCTTCGGCGGCGTGAGTTCGGCTGCCTCGGTCGGTGCGGCGCCGCGCATCACCGGCCGACGGCGGTTGGAGTGAACCGGGCGCGTGTCGCGGGCCACTCGCCGGTGTGGGATACACCTGGCCCGCGACCGTGAACCCTGCCGCCGCATCGGCCGGCTCCGTATTGCCCTGATTCGGGGGAGCCGCGCAGACGGTCACAGGGCACCATGACCGTGTCCGCCGAGTCGGCATTCGATATCCGATATCCGGTATCTGGTAGTAGGTATTCGATATCCGCGAAATCCCGCGCGCCCGCTGGCGCGGCCGGGCCTGTACGATGGCGCCCTGGGGATTCGCGGCGACCACCAGGAACGCTGCAGCCTTCTGCTGGCCTCTCACAACGGCGGGCCGGTCTCGGGCTGGCGTTGGGTGAACGGGGTGGCACCGGCCTGCTTGGCGGCCGGCGCGCCGAGTATGCAGGCCTTGCCACAAGGCGGGAACGCCTTGGCGTTTTTGCCATCACAAGGGGCGAGGGTGGCTGGCGGTGCTTGCGCCGGGCGGTTCATCCGGACACCGAGGCCGGTCCCGGGAGGCGAGATGGAACGAAAGAAGAAATGAAGAAGCTCAGGTTTTTCAGCCGCGCCGGTGCCGTGGCCGCGCTGCTGCTCGCAATGGCGATGGGCGCCTCGCTGGCTCGCGCGGCGGGCGATTTCCTCGATCCGGCGGAAGCCTTCCGGCTGTCGGCCCGCCTGCTCGACGCGCAGCGCATCGAGCTGCGCTTCGACATCGCACCCGGTTATTACCTCTACCGCGACAAGCTCAGCGCGGCCACCGACAGCGCGGGCGTGGTGCTGGCGCCCCCGGTCGTGCCGCCAGGCAAGGTCAAGTTCGACGAGGCTTTCGGCAAGGACGTCGAGTACTTCCGCGACAGCGTGACCATGGTCGTGCCCGTGCCGACGCCCGGCACCACCGGCTTCACGTTGCAGGTCGGCAACCAGGGCTGCGCCGACAAGGGCCTGTGCTATCCGCCGATGCAACGCGGCGTGCAGGTCGAATCCGGCCCGGCCGGCATGACGCGGGTCAGCTTGGCGGGGGCCGCTTCGGAGGGGGGCTTGCTCGCGGGGCTGGGCGCCGCGGTATCGGCCGTGACTTCCTCCAAGGCCACGCCTTCGGGGCCGCCGGATGGCTCGGCCGGGTCGGCCGGCAGCTCGCCAGCCACTTCCTCCGCCATCCCGGCGAGCGGGTTGTCGGGCGCCGACGAACGCTTTTCCCTGGCCCTGCAATCACGCAACCTGCTGACGGTGGCCGGGGTGTTCCTGCTCGCCGGCCTGCTGCTCTCGTTCACGCCCTGCGTGTTGCCCATGCTGCCCATCCTGTCGTCGATCATCGTCGGCCAGTCGGAGCCGGTGTCCAAGGGCCGCGGGTTCGCGCTGGCGCTGTCGTATTCGCTGGGCATGGCCCTCGTCTACACCGGTTTCGGCATCGCCGCCGCCCTGGTCGGCGGGGGCTTGGGCGCCGCCCTGCAGAACGCATGGGTGCTGGGCGGCTTCGGCCTGCTGATGGTGCTGTTGTCGCTGTCCATGTTCGATGTCTACGAGCTGCAACTGCCCCAGGCGCTGCACAACGGGCTGTCGGCATGGAGCGGCCGTTTCAAGGGCGGGCGCTTCGCCGGGGTGTTCGTGATGGGGGGCCTGTCCGCCGTCATCGTGAGCCCCTGCATCGCCGCGCCCCTGGCCGGCGCCTTGGTGTACATCAGCCAGACCCGGGATGTCGGCCTCGGTGCCGTCGCGCTGTTCGCGCTGGCGTGCGGCATGAGTTTGCCGCTGTTGCTGGTCGGCCTGTCGGCCGGCGCCTTGCTGCCGCGTTCCGGCGGATGGATGAAACACGTCAAGCACTTCTTCGGTGTGGTGTTGCTGGCCGTCGCCCTGTGGATGGTGTCGCCGGTGATTCCGATGTGGCTGGTGATGGTGCTGGCGGCCTTGCTGCTGCTGGCCTGCGCGGTCTATGCCGGTGCGTTCGAGCCGCTGCACGGCCATTTCCATCCCGGCCGCACCCTGGTGAAGGGGCTGGGCCTGTTGCTGGCGCTGGCCGCGGCGATGCAGCTCGTCGGGGCCGCCTCCGGCGGACGCAGCCTGTTGCAGCCGCTGGGGCATCTGGCCGCGTCCGCCCGGGCATCGGAGCCGACCTCGTCCGCGGCCGCGGGCTCCTCTTCCCCCGCATTGGACTTCCAGCGGGTGCTGACCGTGGCCGAACTCGAAGCCGCCGTGTCGGCTTCCAGCCGGCCGGTGATGGTCGACTTCTACGCCGACTGGTGTGTCGCCTGCAAGGAGTTCGAGAGTTTCACCTTGAGCGACGCCCGGGTGCGCGAGAAGCTGGCCGGCATGACCTTGCTGCGTGTGGACGTCACGGCCAACAGTGAACATGACAAGGCGCTGCTGCGCAAATACCATCTGTTCGGCCCGCCGGCCCTGTTGTTCATGCCCGCCGGGGGCGGGGAGGCCGGCGGCACGCGTGTCATCGGCTACCAGTCGGCGCCGGACTTCCTGGCGCACCTGGCCCGCATCGACGGCCTGCTGCGCCCCCGGTGAAGCGTCCCGTGAGCGCAGCGTCCGTCGTTCCCGTCGCCACCCGCTTCGACCGGCTCGATGCCCTGCGCGGCGTGGCCATCGTCTGGATGCTGGCCTTCCACTTCTGCTTCGATCTCAACCACTTCCGTTTCATCCAGCAGAATTTCTACCGCGACCCGGTCTGGACCTGGCAGCGTGCCTGCATCGTCTCGCTGTTTTTGTTCTGCGCCGGGCTGGGGCAGGCCGTGGCCTGGCGGCAGGGGCAGGGGTGGAGGCGCTTCTGGCGCCGCTGGGCGCAGGTGGCCGGCTGTGCGCTGCTGGTCACGGCCGGCTCGTACCTGATGTTTCCACGCAGCTACATCACCTTCGGTGTCCTGCATGGCATCGCGGCGATGCTGCTGCTGCTGCGACTGAGCGCCGGGGCCGGCCGCTGGCTCTGGCTGCTGGGCCTGCTGGCGCTGTGCCTGCCGCTGTGGTGGCGCCATCCCTGGTTCGATGCGCCCGGTCCGCACTGGATCGGCCTCGTCACCCGCAAGCCCGTCACCGAGGACTGGGTGCCCCTGCTGCCCTGGATCGGGGTGATGTACTGGGGCATGGCGAGCGGGCAGTGGCTGCTGGCGCACCGGCCCGCCTGGATGGCGGGGAGCGTGCCGGCCGCCTGGCAGCCCCTGGCCAGGCTGGGGCGCTGGTCGCTCACCGTCTACATGCTGCACCAGCCGATCTTCATCGGCTTGTTGATGCTCGTGGTGTGGCTGCGCAGCGCCCTTTGACGCTGCGGGTGTGCAGGAATCGCGCCCGCGCCGGTTCTCGCTTCCACGTCTCTTGCAAAAGACCGAGTTGTGCTACACCGGGATCTTGGTTCCAGGGCACCGATTTCCTCGGTGCCGTCTCGCGACGTGTGGTGCCCCCGGGGAGCGGCGATGGATCGAGTATCAGTGCAGCGATGGGTGGTGGAGGGTTTCCTGGCCGCTGCCGTCACGGTGTTCGCCCTGGCCGGTTTCGCCTGGAATTTCGCACAACAGACCCTGGCCGCTTCCAGTTTCGTGGCACACAGCCATCGGGTGATGGGCCAGGTCAGCATGCTCGAATCGAGCCTGTACCAGGCCGAGGCGGCGCATCGTGCGGTCTTGGTGCTCGGCGACATGAGTCAGCTCGCCGAACGCGACGACTCCATCAAGCGAATCGGCGAAAGTCTCGCCGAACTCATCGGGCTGACCTCCGACAACCAGTCGCAGCAGCGCAGGCTGGCCGAGTTGCGGCCTTTGCTGAACCAGCGCATCGGTTTTTTCCACGAAACCGTCGGCTCGGCGTTCCCGCAGGTCACGCCGCCGGAGGCGGAGCGGGTCGCCCGCAGCCGGCCCTTGCTGAAAGAGATCGAACGTCTCCTGCAGGAGATGTTGAGCGAGGAGCGGCGCCTGCTCGAAAGCCGTTCCGCCGTCGAGCAGCAGCGTGCCGTCCTGGCCGGCGTGTTTTTCCTGGTGTTCATGGGCTTGCTGCTGCTGGTGCTGCCGGCGGTCTTCTGGCGCATCCGGCGCGATTTCCGCGCTCGCTGGCAGGCCGAGCGACAGGTGGCCGAAGAGCGGCGTTATGACGATCTGCATGCCCGGGCCCTGACCCTGTACAACTCGCAGCCCACGCGCGAAGGGGTGATGAACGGCACGCTCTCCCTGCTGGCCGAGCACCCCTTGTTTCCCGTGCTGGTGTTCTATGCCTACGAAGAGATGGGCGGCGTGCTGCGCCTGGCGGCCAGTCATGCGGCACCGTCCGACACCCGTGCCACCCTGCGTCTCGACGAAGGGCCGCCGGGCCTGGCCGCGCGCACCCTCGCGCCGGTGTACCTCGACCGCCTGGACGCCGCCGGCGAGCTGCGCATCGAGACCGGCCTGGCCAGTCTGTCGCCCGCCGCCGTGTTGATGAGCCCGGTGAGCCACCAGGGGCGGCTGCTGGGGGTGCTGGGGGTGGCGGCATCGGCGAAACTGAGCGAGCGCGATGTCAACTTCATCCATCGTGTCAGCGCGCAGTTCGCCCTGGCGCTGCACAACCTCGGACAGGTGCAGGAGCTCAGCCTGCTGGCCGAGCAGCTGCGTGTGCGCGGCGAGGACATCCAGCAGAAGAACGCCGAACTCGAACGGGCCAACCGCATGAAGAGCGAGTTCCTGGCCAACATGTCGCATGAGCTGCGCACGCCGCTCAACGCGATCATCGGCTTCTCCGAGATCATGAAGGACGGCCTGGTCGGCCCGCTCACCCTGGAGCAGGCCGACTACATCGGCGATATCTTCAGCAGCGGCACGCACCTGCTGTCCCTGATCAACGACATTCTCGACCTGTCGAAGGTGGAGTCGGGCCATTCTCCGTTGGAGCTGGAGCCGATCGAGCCGGCGCAGCTGGCCGCCAGCGGCATGTCGGTGATGCGCGAAAAGGCCGGCGCCAACCAGGTGCGCCTGCGCATGCTGTGCCCGCCCGGGCAGGGCGCACTGCGCGTGGACGTGCGCAAGGCCAAGCAGATCGTCTACAACCTGCTCGCCAATGCGGTGAAGTTCACCGGCCAGGGCGGTGAAGTCACGATGATGATGAAGCGGGTGCCGTGCAGCGAGCTGCAGACCGCCGCCGGCCTGCCACATACGCGGGTGTTCCTGCCCGAGGACATGGCGTCATTTGCCGAGTACCTGGCCATCCACGTGGCCGACACCGGCATCGGCATCGCGCCCCACGACCTCGAGCGCCTGTTCCAGCCCTTCGTCCAGATCGATTCCTCGCTGTCGCGAAAATACGCCGGTACCGGCCTCGGGCTGACCATGGTCAAGCGCCTGACCGAGCTGCACGGCGGCGGGCTCATGTTGCGCAGCGAGCAAGGCCGCGGGTCGGACTTCACCGTCTGGCTGCCGTGGCGGGAGGTCGAGCCGGAACCTGTGGTGCCGGCCGTCCTGGAGCCGGCAGCGGTCGAGCCCGGCACCGCGCTGCCTGTGGTCGACGAGCCGCCCGGCACGGCGGCGCCGCTGGTGCTGCTGGTGGAGGACGACGCCCGGGCCGTGGCCCTGATGCGTGCCCAGCTCGAATCCAGCGGCTACCGGGTGGATTCGGTCGGCTCGGCCGAGGAGGGGCTGGTGCAAGCCGCCGTCCTGCGGCCTGCGGCCCTGGTGCTCGACATCATGCTGCCCGGCATGGACGGCTGGGAGATGCTGGTCCGGCTCAAGGAGCGCGAAGAGACTCGCCACATTCCGGTGGTGATCGTGTCGCTCACCGACGAGGCGCGGCGCGGTTTCGCACTGGGAGCCTCGCAGGTGCTGACCAAGCCGGTGTCGATGGAGAACCTGCTCGGCGCCATAGCGGCCGTGCAGCCCGCAGGCCTGGCGCCCGGCGGCCGGGTGCTGGTGGTGGACGACGACCCCAAGGCCATCACCCTGGTGAGCAAGCATCTCGCCGTGGCCGGCTTCGAATCGGTGGCCGCGTTCGGCGGCCAGGAAGCGCTCGAGCTGGTGCAGAGCCAGGCACCGTCCCTGATCATCCTGGACCTGATGATGCCCCAGGTGTCCGGCTTCGACGTCCTGCAGGGCCTGCGCACCCGTTCCGACACGGCCGACATTCCCATCATCGTGCTCACCGCCAAGCTGTTGACCGCCGAGGACCGCCTCATGCTCAACGGCCGGGTGCAGCAGGTGATGGAAAAGTCCGAGTTCCATCCGGCGAGCTTGATCGCCGAGGTACGGCGGGCGCTCTCCACGGGCAGGGGCGCCGGCATCGAGTCACATGGCCCGTGAGATTCGCAGCAGGGAGAGTTCATGGCGAAGATCCTGGTCATCGAGGACAATGTGCAGAACCTGAAACTCGCGCAGCTGCTGCTGCAGCGAGCGGGCCACGAGGTGCTCAGCGCCGACAGCGGCGAGGCCGGCATGCGCCTGGCACGCGAGCAGGCACCCGACCTGGTGCTGATGGACGTGCAGATGCCCGGCATGGACGGCCTGGAGGCGACACGCCTGCTCAAGCGCGATCCGCTCACCGCCCACTTGAAGGTCGTCGCCCTGACGGCGCTGGCGATGAAAGGCGATGAGCAGCGCATGCTGGCCGCCGGCTGCACCGCCTACCTGGCCAAGCCGTTCCACTACAAGGAGCTGATGGCCGTGGTGGAGCAGCAGCTGGGCGGGGCCGAGGACGGCCCCTGAGCTCGGCCGGGGGGCGGCCGCCCGGCCGCGGGGCGGGGCGCTAACATCGCCGCATGAGCAACAAGATTCTTTTCGGCTTCCATGCCGTCACCGTGCGCCTGAAGACCGCGCCCAAGTCCATCCTCGAGATCCACTTCGACACCTCACGCCGCGACCAGCGCATGCGCCAGTTCGTCGACCGCGCCAAGGAGTCGGGCATCCGGCTCGTCGACAGCGATGACGAGCGGCTGCACAAGATGTGCGGCACCCACCGCCACCAGGGCGTGGTGGCGAGGGTCGAGGCCGTCCCCCTCAGCCATTCGCTGGACGACACGCTGGATGCGGTCGAAGGCCCGCCCTTGCTGCTGGTGCTCGACGGCATCACCGACCCGCACAACCTGGGCGCCTGCCTGCGCGTGGCCGATGGTGCCGGTGTCCACGCCGTCGTCGCCCCGAAGGACCATGCGGTGGGGGTCAACGCCACGGTGGCCAAGGTGGCCAGCGGCGCTGCCGAGACGGTGCCGTACTTCATGGTCACCAACCTGGCGCGGACGCTGAAAGAGCTGAAGGAACGCGACATCCGCATCATCGGCACCTCGGGCGATGCCGAGCAGTCCCTGTACGACCTGGACCTGAGCGGTCCGGTGGCGCTGGTGCTGGGGGCCGAAGGCAGCGGGATGCGCCAGCTGACCGCCAAGACCTGCGACGACCTGGTACGCCTGCCGATGCTCGGCGCGGTCGAAAGCCTGAACGTGTCGGTCGCCAGCGGCATCTGCCTGTACGAGGCGGTGCGCCAGCGCCAGGCCAAAGAGAAGAACGCCTGAGGCGGCGCCGGCCGCGCCCCGCGCCGGCCGGCGCGCGACCGGAACCTCGAAGACCCGACCGGCGCTGGGGGCATCGGTCCCGGCGGCCGGTGTGCGCCTGCTGCACCGCAGCAGACCGGGGCCCCCGGAGGGCCGTTTTCCGGGCCAGAAGGGAGTTACAAACAATTACGTCAACGTGTCTGGGGAACGCTCTTGCTGAGACGGCTTGAGGCTCGTATGGTCCATCCTTCTGCCGCGAAGGAACTCTCATGAAGAATCCGTTTCGCTTTTGGATGACTGGCGGGGCGGCGATGATTCTCGCCGCATTGAGCGGAGGCGCCCGTGCCGCCGGCGCGGAAGAGCGAACGCCACCGACACGGCTCAGCCGGTACGGCATGGCCGAGACCGTCTCGCGCATCGAGGCTTCGGCCCAGCGTCACGGACTGCCGGTGCTGGCACGGCTGCCGCAGCAGGCAGGCCCCGAGCGCCCGGCGAGTTCGCGTCTGGTCATCGTGCTCGAATCGTCGCAGGGCGGCACCCCGGTGGCGATGGACGCGGCCAACGGCCGTCCGGCCCTGCTGCTCAGCGTGGTGGTGCAACTCGGGCCCAACGGCTACACCGAGGTGCTGTTGCCGGCAGGAAGTTTCGACGAGCTGCCCGAGGCGATGTCGGCCGAAGTGCGCCACGACCTGGCCGACCTGCCGGTCGTGGTCGACGAAGCGCTCGCCGCCTGAGCCGGCCGGGCGTGTATCTCCGGGCGTCGCCCCTCATCCGCTCGCGGCCCCGGCGATCTCAGGCGTAGCCGAGCGCACCGACCCCGGCCCCCAGCGCCACCAGCCAGATCGGGCTCCAGCGCGTGCGCACCATCACCAGCGTCGACAGCGCCACCAGCAGCAGGGCACCCGGACGCTCGCGCGAGGGTTCGGTCAGCAGCCAGCCGGTCGCCAGCAACAGGCCCAGCGTGAGCGGGGCCATGCCGGCCGTGAAGGCGCGCAGGCCCCGCGTCTCGCGACGCGCCCGGCCCCAGCGGGAGGCCCACAGGGCCAGCGTGGTCGAAGGCAGCAGCATGCCCAGCATGGTGAGCGCCGCACCGACCAGGCCGGCGGTGTTGTAGCCCAGCACGGCGACGAACAGCACGTTGGGTCCGGGGGCGGCCTGTGCCAGTGCGATCGAGGCGTTGAACTGCGCATCGGTGAGCCAGCCGTGCTGGTCCACCAGGTAGCGGTGCATATCGGCCGCGGTGGTGATGGCCCCGCCCACCGCCAGCAGGCTGAGCACGACGAAATGGCCGAACAGCGCGGCCAGATCGGCGAGGCTCAAGTCGGGACCGTTCATCGCAATTGCCACCAGGCCCAGGCCACCGAGACCGAGCCAAGGCCCAGGATGACCCAGGCCAGCGGCCAGCGCAGGCCGGCGACCAGGCCCAGGGTCAGGGCGGCGATGCCGGCGCAGGCCGGCCACCCGAGTGCATTCCTCCTCAGGCTGCCGAAGAGTTTCAAGGCCGTGGCCAGCACCAGCCCGGCCGATACCGCGCCCATGCCGCGCAGCGCCCCGCCCACCCTGGGGTTGTCGGCGAAGCGGGCGTAGGCGGCGGCCAGTCCCAGCATCAGCACCAGCGGCACCAGCAGCATGCCGGCAAGCGCCGAGGCGGCACCGCGCAGGCCGAAGAAGCGGTCGCCGATCATCAGCGACAGGTTGACCACGTTCGGGCCCGGCAGCACCTGGGCGGCCGACAGCAGCTCGAGGAAGTCGTCCCGGCACAGCCAGCGCTGGCGTTCGACCAGCTCTTGTTGGGCCACCGCGAGCACGCCGCCGAAACCCTGCAGCGCCAAGCCGGTGAACACCCGGAACAGCTCGCCGCAGGAAGCCGGCTGGCGCAGCGCCGGCGCGTCGGCCGGCTTCATGCCGGGCGTGCGCCTGCGGCCTGCGGGCGGCCCGCTGTCGCGGCGCTCATCCGCGCATCACCTTCAGGGCATCGGGATTGACGATGTTGCTCGGCGTGCCGTTGATGAAGTTCACCACGTTCTCGAACGCGGCGCTGAAATACTGCTCGTAGCTTTCCTGCTCGACGTAGCCGATGTGCGGCGTGCAGACGGCGTTCTCGAGACGCAGCAGGGGGTGGCCCTGCAGGATGGGCTCGCTCTCGAAGACATCGACCGCCGCCATGCCGGGACGGCCGCGGTTGAGGGCGGAGACCAGGGCCGCCTCTTCGATCAGCTCGGCGCGCGAGGTGTTGACCAGCAGGGCGGTGGGTTTCATGCGCGACAGGTCCTCCGGCTTGACCACGCCGCGGGTGCCGTCGACCAGGCGCAGGTGCAGCGAGAGCACGTCGCAGGTCTCGAAAAAGGCCTCGCGCGACGCGGCCGCCTCGTAGCCGTCGGCCTGGGCGCGTTCGAGCGAGGCGGCGCTGCCCCAGACCACCACCCGCATGCCGAAGGCGCGGCCATAGCCGGCCAGCAAGCGGCCGATCCGGCCGTAGCCCCAGATGCCCAGCTGCTTGTCGCGCAGCACCATGCCGATGCCGAAGTTCGGCGGCATGGAGGCCGCCTTCAGGCCGGACTGCTGCCAGGCCCCGTGCTTGAGGTTGCCGACGTACTGGGGCAGGCGGCGCATCGCGGCCATGATGAGCGCCCAGGTCAGCTCGGCCGGCGCCACCGGCGAGCCTATGCCCTCGGCCACGGCGATGCCCAGCCGGGTGCAGGTGTCGACGTCGATGTGGCTGCCGACCCGGCCGGTCTGGGCGATGAGCTTGAGTTTGGGGAGTTTTTCGAGCAGTTGGCGCGGGAACTGGGTGCGTTCGCGGATGAGCACCAGCACTTCGGCGTCACGCAGGCGCACCGACAACTGGCCGATGCCCTTCACCGTGTTGGTGAAGACCTTGGCGTTCAGGTGCTCGAGGTGGGCGGCGCACTTCAGCTTGCGCACCGCGTCTTGGTAGTCGTCGAGGATGATGATGTTCACGGGCGGTCGGGCATTGAGGCAGCTTCCCTGATTGTGCACGTTGCGGCGCGGCCGGCGCACCGCGGTAGCATCGCCCCGACGATAAACAACAGGAGAGACCATGTCCCTCACCATGTATTCGGCCAGCGTGCCGGTGTTCGTGCGCAGCCTGTCCAGCCTCGCCCAGTGGCTGCTCAAGGCCGAGGCCCATGCCGAGGCGAAGAAGTTCGATGCCGACGTGCTGCTGGCGACACGGCTGGCGCCCGACATGCTGCCCTTCACCAAGCAGATCCAGATCGCCTGCGACAGCGCGAAGTTCTGCGTCGCCCGTCTGGCCGGCATCGAGGCGCCGGTCTTCGAGGACAAGGAGACCACGATGGCCGAGCTGAAGGAGCGCATCGCCCGGACGCTGGCCTTCGTCCAATCGGTCGCGCCCGAGCGGATCGACGGCAGCGACGACAAGGACATCACCGTGCCGCGGCGCGACGGCCCGTTGCTGATGAAGGGCGAGGCCTATCTCAATCATTTCGCGCTGCCCAACCTGTATTTCCATCTCACCACGGCGTATGCGCTGCTGAGGCACAACGGGGTGGAGCTGGGCAAAGGGGATTTCCTCGGCATGAAATGAGGCCGCAGCGCGGCTCGTCCCGCGACAGCCGGTGACGGGTTGTCCTGCCCGGGACCGCAGCCATGTGCTGTGCAGGGCCGGCCGGACCGGCTCCCTTTCCGGGTGCGCCTGAGGGCCCGGATCTTCATTCCGGTGCAAGGCGTCGTCCGGGGCCGTGCGAGCACCGCCAGTCCGCGGCCTCCATCGAGAAGACCGCTTCCTGTCGGTCACGGGGCCGAAACAATGCGCGGCGACGATGGGTGGCCGGCCCCAGCAGATCATTCCACCAGGCAGCCGTGAACCGAGCGGCCTGCATTGGCCTCGACCTTGCTTGGAAGAGTCCGGTTCGTCATTGGACATGTCGGTCCGTGAACGAGTGCCAAGGTCCAAGTCTGGAATCTCGATGTCCAAGCCATCCGTCCATCTCTTCAACGCAGCCGTCCGCTACCTGCTGTACCCCGTCCTCGCGCTGATCACGATCCTCTACCTGGTGCATGAGCTGCAAGGGCCGGCGAGTTCCCTTGGCCACCACCACGGTCTTTTCCTGGCGGGCCTGATCGCCGCCATGGTCATGATCGAAGCGACCCATGCCTTGCGAGCCGATTGGCGCATGACGCGGAACACGTTCTGGCGGCGCGACCTTCCCTTCCTGCTCATCGGTGCCGCGACGCTGGGCTTGGCCAACTTCTTCGTCACGCACTTTCTCATCCGCCACGCCGTGGTGTCGGGGCAGGCCTTGAAGAACCTGCCCCTCGTCCCGGGCGTGGTGCTCTGCATCCTGCTCACCGACCTGCTCTGGTACTGGGTCCATCGGCTGAGCCACGAGGCGCGTGGCCGCCATGGCTCGTTTCTCTGGAGCATCCATGTCGCGCACCACCTGCCGAGGCAGGTGTACGTGATGATGCATGCCGTCGCCCATCCCCTGAACACGCTGCTGGTACGCGCCATCCTGACCGTCCCGTCCTATTTGCTGGGGTTCTCTCCGGAGGTGGTCTTCGTGGCCGCCGTGGTCACGAACTTCCAGGGCCTGGTGTCTCACTTCAATGTGGACAGCCGTGTCGGTTGGCTGAACTACGTCCTGATCGGCACCGAGCTGCACCGCCATCACCACAGCGCCGATGCCGCCGACGCGAAGAACTTCGGCGCGGTGGTGTCGGTCTGGGATCAGCTCTTCGGAACCTTCGTCTACCGTCCGGCGCAGGCGCCGCTCGCCATCGGCGTGGACACCCCCGCGCGCTATCCTGGCGACACGCAGGTGCTGTCCGTGCTGCTGTACCCCTGGCGCACGTACCTGCGCGGCAGGCCGCCGGGGCTCATCCGTTGACGCGGGGCATGGGCTGGGGCCGCCTGCGCATCCGGCGGCGGATTGAGGCTCGCCGAAAACAGGTAGTTCTTGCAGCGCGTCCCTTTAGCGATGGCGTCGGCTTCGCCGAACGCCCCCGGAAGGGGTGGTTCGAGGCCGTGCTCGCTGGTTAGAAGA
>CBIHOH010000064.1:0-26862 GCA_966211755.1 uncultured Rhizobacter sp.
GTTCTTCTTCCTGCTCGAGAAGGCCGAGCTGTACCGCCATGGCCACCACCACGAGAAGGACGAGCACCACCATCACCACGGCTTCGACCGGCAACAGGCCGGGCGCGGCGGCTGGACGGTGCTGGTGGGGGACAGCATCCACAACTTCTGCGACGGCATCATCATCGCCGCCGCCTTCCTGACCGATGTGCAGCTGGGCATCGTCACCGCCGCGGCGATCATCACGCACGAGATCCCCCAGGAGGTGGGCGATTACATCGTGCTGCTCAACGCCGGCCTGTCACGCTCCAAGGCCTTGCTCTACAACGGCATGTCGGGCATGGCCGCGGTGGCGGGCGGGGTGCTCGGCTATTTCGTGGTCGGCCCCTGGGAGGCGATGTTCCCCTACCTGCTGGTCGTCGCCTCCAGCAGCTTCATCTATGTGGCGGTGGCCGACCTGATCCCCCAGCTGCAGCATCGCCTGCCCCTGAAAGCCACGCTGGCGCAGATCGCCTGGCTGGCGGCCGGCCTGGCGGTGGTCAAGCTGATCGTCGGCAGCCTGCATTGAGCCCGGGGGCCGGCCGTGCGGGCCCGCCCTGCCGCGGCGGCGGACGCCCTGGGGCCAGGGCGGCCGGGCGCCGAGCCTGCGGTCGTCATGGCACCGGATACGGCTTCGGCTCGTGAATGAAGGAAAACCAATCGTCCTGCGGGCCGGTCCATCGATGAGCCTCCGAAAAAAATACCTCGGCCTGGCCTTGGCCATCTTCGTTCTCGAAGTGCTCGTGGCCACCCGGCTGGCGCATATCCGCTTCGTCCGCGGCAGCGTGAGCGACTTCCTCGTGGTGCCCTTGATCTGCTTCGCCATCCAGGCCTTCCGGCGGGTCGAGCCCGCGACCCTTTCGGTCGGCGTGTTCCTTTTCGCGTGTGCCGTCGAGGTGGCGCAATACTTCCACCTGGCCGAGGTGCTCGGACTTCCCGCGGGGGGAATCCTCTACATTCTCCTGGGCAACTCCTTCAGCCCCATGGATCTGCTGATGTACTTGCTTGGCGCCGTGGCGGCCTTCGTCGTCGACGAGCGGTTCTTGACGGAGCGCGGTCCCTCGGCCGGGTGATCGGGCTGCGGGCGGGAACAGGGCTGCCGGCAAAGGGCGGGCACGGCGGGCTTGCCGGCCGCGTCGCCTGCGTGCCGGCTCGTCGGCCGGGCCGTTCCTAGCGCACCACCAGCACCGGGATCTTGGTGTGGGTCAGCACCTTCTGGGTTTCGCTGCCCAGCAGCAGGGCCGTCACGCCGCGCCGGCCGTGCGAGGCCATGACGATCAGGTCGCAGGCCTGGGCCCGGGCCTGCTCGATGATGGCTTCCCAGGGGTGCAGCGCTTCGACGGTGAGGGTCTCGCAGGGCACGGCGGCGGCCGCCGCCGCCTCGCTCACCTGGCGGACCCGGCTGGCGGCCAGGCGGTCCTGGGTCTGGAAGAACTCCTGCGGTGGCGTGGGCTGCATTTCGGAGATGGCGCTGTAGGGGAAGGGTTCCTTCACGCTCAGCGCGTAGAGGCGGGCGCCCAGCGACTTGGCCAGGCCGACCGCCGCGGCCACGGATTTCTCGGTGATGTCGGAGCCGTCGGTCGGAACCAGGATGCGTTGGTACATGATGACCTCCTAGATGAACCGCCGGGATCGACCGCGATGCGGTCTCCCCGTTCGCCGCCAGGGTAGTCCCGGCGGCGGCGCCGGTCAATCCCGGGCCGCCGGCCCGGTTTCCACCGGGCGTGCGGGGTCGTGCGACCACTCGCTCCAGGAGCCGGGATACAGGCTGCCGCCGCCCAGTCCGGCCACTTCCATGGCCAGCAGGTTGTGGCAGGCGGTGGCGCCCGAGCCGCACTGGTGCACCACCTCCGCCGGAGCCCGGCCCTGCAGCAGTTGCTCGAACTCGGCGCGCAGCTGCTGCGCGGGCTTGAAGCGGCCGTCGGGCTGGAGGTTGTCCTTGAAGAAGCGGTTGCGCGCGCCGGGGATGTGGCCGGCCACCCGGTCCAGCGGCTCGACCTCGCCGCGGTAGCGCTCGGGGGCCCGGGCGTCGAGCACCAGCGGCGTGCCCAGGCGGGCCAGCAAGGCATCGGCCTCGATGGTCGGGGCCTGCGGGGCGAG
The DNA here is from genome assembly GCA_966211755.1 of uncultured Rhizobacter sp. Taxonomy (GTDB): domain Bacteria; phylum Pseudomonadota; class Gammaproteobacteria; order Burkholderiales; family Burkholderiaceae_C; genus Rhizobacter. The sequence goes on from CBIHOH010000064.1 coordinate 2,119, forward strand.
CGTCGGGTAGGGCGGGGCCGGGCGCGGCGGCGGTGCCCCGGTGTCGAGCGCACCGCTGGCGCCCTCCCAGGCGGCCAGGCCGCCGTCGAGCAGCTGCACCTCGGCGTGGCCCATCCAGCGCAGCACCCACCAGGCGCGGGCGGCGAACATGCCGGCCTGGCGGTCGTAGGCCACCACCCGCGTCCCCGGGCGGATGCCGAGCTCGCCCATCAGGGCCGCGAACTCGGCGCGCGGGCGCAGCGGATGGCGGCCGCGGAACACCCCGGCGGCATCCGTCTTCGGGCCGGCCAGGTCGTGTTCGAGATGCAGGTAGCGGGCACCCGGCAGATGGCCGCGCCGCCAGGCCTGCAGGCCGGCCTCCGGATCGGCCAGGTCGAAGCTGCAGTCCAGCAGCACGGTGCCGGGTTCGCGGGCCAGCAGGGCCTGCAGGTCCGGGGCGGAAATCAAGGGAGACAGGGACATGGTGTCAGCTCGCGTCAGGGGAGGAAGGAGCCGCCCGGGGCGGGCCCGGCCGCGCAGCCCCGTCGCGGCCGCTTCGGCACCGACGATCCAGGCCACGCACCGCCGATGCGCCCGCGTGCGGCCATCTGCAGATCAACATCGGCGGAAATCATGCCAGAGATGGGACCGACCTAGCCAGGGCGGGAACGCAACCCCTGCGATCCCGGCCAAGGCTACGCAACGCGAAGCAATCCAGGCACGAGCGGAGCGAAGTGCCTTAAAAACGCCGGAGCCGTGGCGGCGATGCAATGCGAAGCGAGCCCAGCACGAGCGAAGCGAAGTGCCCCATCAAGCAACTCCCGAAGGACGGGTCTCCCGGCCCGAAGGGAGGCGCCCCCTAGGGGGCAGGAGCGAGAGCGACGCGGGGGCCAACATTCAAGCCACTCCCAAAGGACGGGTTTCCCGGCCCGATGGGAGGCGCCCCCCTTGGGGGGGCAGGAGCGAGATCGACGTGGGGGGCTTCATCATTTTTTTCCGGTACCAGCGATGAAATTCCTCCATCCCGTCCTCCATCGGCGACTGGTACGGCCCGACCTCGTTGTCCCCGCGTTCGTGCAGCGCGCGGCGGCCGGCGTCCATGCGCATGGCGATCTCGTCGTCCTCGACGCAGGTCTCCAGGTAGGCCGCCTGGTGCGCCTCGACGAACTCGCGTTCGAAGGCGGCGATCTCCTCGGGATAGAAGAACTCGACCACGTTGACGGTCTTCTGCGGGCCCTTGGGATACAAGGTGGAGACCACCAGCACGTGCGGGTACCACTCGATCATCACGTTCGGGTAGTAGGTCAGCCAGATGGCGCCGGTGGTCGGCGGCACGCCTTCGCGGAAGGCGAGCACCGCGTCGTGCCACTTGCGGTAGACGTCGGAACCGGCCTTGGCCAGGGCCTTGTTGACGCCCACCGTCTGCACCGAGTGGTGGCGGCCGAACTCCCAGGCCAGGTCGGAGCAGGTCACGAACTGGCTCAGGCCGGGGTGGAACGGGCCGACGTGGTAGTCCTCGAGGTAGACCTCGATGAAGGTCTTCCAGTTGTAGTCGCATTCGTGCACGTGCACCCGGTCGAGCACGTGTCCGCTGAAATCGAAGGCCGCGCGCGGGCCCAGGCCCGCGAGCTCGGCCGCCACGTCGCGGCCGTTGTCCTCGAAGATCAGCCCGTTCCAGCTGCGTGTCCTGTAGGTGTTGAGGTGCAGGCAGGGGTCTTCGGCGAAATGGGGGGCGCCGATCAGCTGGCCCTGGAGGTCGTAGGTCCAGCGGTGCAGCGGGCAGACGATGTGCTTGCCGGTGTTGCCCCGGCCGCGCAGCATCACCGCTTGGCGGTGCCGGCAGACGTTGGACAGCAGTTGCACGCCGCTGGCGGTCCTCACCAGGGCGCGGCCCTCGCCTTCCTGCGGCAAGGCGTAGTGGTCGCCCAGTTCGGGCACCGCCAGTTCGTGCCCGAGGTAGCGCGGGCCATGCTGGAAGACGAGCTCCATCTCGCGGCGATACAGATCGTCGTCGAAATAGGAAGCGGCCGGGAGTTGCGAGCAGCCGGGCTGCTCTAGGGAGGGGAGCGTGAGGCTCAGGTCAGACATGATCCCGAGGATCTCCTAAAACCGATGTCAACGTGCCACCCGGCGGGCGGGCCCGCACGTGTGGGATGTTTTCGCTGCGCACGGCGCGTTGGGTCAGCGAGGGCGGGATTGTACCCATCTCGGGGCGTTCGGGGGCGCGATCGCGCCGGAAGCCCCCCGCTTGCGAGGGTCGGGCGCGGGACGGCGGCGCACGAAGAGGCTCGGGCAGGGCGTGGGCGCGACCCCGGGCGGTCGGGAAAGAGGCTTAAGTTGCAGCTGCAAGAAAATGACCCTGCGGCCTGACTACAATCCCCGTTTTACCTTGCAAGATGGCCAAAGCTTCCTCCCCCACGACAGCCGCCGCTCCCGCGACCGACACGCCCGCCAGCTACGAAGAGGCCCTGGCCGAACTCGAGCGCCTGGTGGGCGCGATGGAGGGCGGCCAACTGCCGCTGGATGCGCTGCTGGGCAGCTACAAGCGGGGCGCGGAGCTGCTGAATTTCTGCCGCTCGCGGCTGGAGGCCGTCGAGGCCCAGGTCCAGCTGCTCGAGGACGGCCAGTTGAAACCCTGGGGTGACGAATGAGTATGTTGACGGGTTCCGCGGCCCCGGCTGTGCATCGAGGCGATTTCGAAACCTGGCAGCGCGACGAGCTGCGCACGGTGGAGGCCGCCCTGTCCGATTGGGTGCCCGGTTCGAGCGCGCCGGCCGGCCTCGGCCATGCCATGCGCTATGGGGTGCTGGACGGCGGCAAGCGCCTGCGTCCGCTGCTGGTGCTGGCCGCGGCGCACTCGGTCGGCGGGCTGCGCGAGGCGGCTCTGCGGGCCGCTTGCGCGGTCGAGCTGATCCATGCCTACTCGCTCATCCATGACGACATGCCCTGCATGGACGACGACGTGCTGCGCCGGGGCAAGCCCACTGTGCATGTCCAGTTCGGCGAGGCACAGGCCATGCTGGCCGGCGATGCGATGCAAGCGCTGGCTTTCGAGGTGCTGACGCCCGACCGCGGCGTGCCGCCGGCCCTGCAGGCCCGGCTGTGTTCGCTGCTGGCCCGCTCGGCCGGCCATGCCGGCATGGCCGGCGGCCAGGCCCTCGACCTGGCCAGCATCGGCGTGCCGCTGAACGAGCAGGCCCTGCGCGACATGCACCACCGCAAGACCGGTGCGCTGCTGCAGGCCAGCGTGCTGATGGGCGCGGCCTGCGGCGAATCGAGCGCGGTGGCCTGGCAGGCGTTGTCCGACTACGGCGACGCCGTCGGGCTGGCGTTCCAGGTGGTCGACGACATCCTCGACGTCACCCAGGCGTCCGAGACGCTGGGCAAGACGGCCGGCAAGGACCTGGACAACAACAAGCCGACCTACGTCAGCATCCTCGGCCTGGAGGCCGCGCGCGCCCATGCACAGGAGCTTCGCCACACGGCGCAGGCGGCCCTGGCGCGCAGCGGCCTGGACGACACCGAATGGCTTCGGGTGCTGGCCGACAAGGTCGTGGAGCGGGACTGCTAGAGTGCTGCAGAGATGAGCCTCGACGTCGCTTTCGCGCCCGGCTGGCGGCTTGGCGACCACTTCGTTTACGGCCCTCTTGTGGTGGACCGGCGGGAATTGACATGAATCATGCGCTACTGAAAACCATCCAGAGCCCGGCCGACCTGCGCACGCTGTCGCGCCTCGAGCTCAAGCAGCTCGCCGCCGAGCTGCGCGACTTCCTGCTGCACAGCGTGTCGCAGACGGGCGGGCACCTGTCGTCCAACCTCGGCACGGTCGAGCTCACCATCGCCCTGCACCATGTGTTCAACACGCCGCGCGACCGTCTGGTCTGGGACGTGGGCCACCAGACCTATCCGCACAAGATCCTGACCGGCCGGCGCGACCGCATGGCCAGTCTGCGCCAGCAGGGCGGGCTGTCGGGTTTCCCGCGGCGCGACGAGAGCGAGTTCGACACCTTCGGCACGGCGCATTCGTCGACCTCGATCTCGGCCGCGCTCGGCATGGCCATGGCGGCGCAGCTCAAGGGCGAGGACCGCCGTTCGGTGGCCATCATCGGCGACGGCGCCATGACGGCCGGCATGGCGTTCGAGGCGCTCAACAATGCCGGCGTCTCGCATGCCAACATGCTGGTGGTGCTGAACGACAACGACATGTCGATCTCGCCGCCGGTGGGCGCACTCAACCGTTACCTGGCGCGCCTGTTGAGCGGCAAGTTCTATTCGGCCGCCCGCGATACCGCGAAGAACGTGCTGAAGAACGCTCCTCCGCTGTTCGAGCTGGCGCGGCGGCTCGAAGAACATGCCAAGGGCATGGTCGTGCCCTGCACCATCTTCGAGGAGTTCGGCTTCACCTATTTCGGACCCATCGACGGCCATGACCTCGATTCGCTGGTGCCCACGCTGGAGAACCTGCGTGACCAGAAAGGTCCGCTGTTCCTGCACGTGGTCACCAAGAAGGGCTATGGCTACAAGCTGGCCGAGGCCGATCCGGTGGCCTACCACGGGCCCGGCAAGTTCAACCCGGCCGAAGGCCTGAAGACACCGGCCACGCCGGGCAAGACCACCTTCACCCAGGTGTTCGGCCAGTGGCTGTGCGACATGGCCGCCGCCGACGAGCGCCTGATCGGCATCACCCCGGCGATGCGCGAGGGCTCGGGCATGGTGGAGTTCGAGCAGCGCTTCCCCAAGCGCTATCACGACGTGGGCATCGCCGAGCAGCATGCCGTCACCTTCGCGGCCGGGCTGGCCTGCGAAGGCCTGAAGCCGGTGGTCGCGATCTACTCGACCTTCCTGCAGCGGGCCTACGACCAGCTCATCCACGACGTGGCCATCCAGAACCTGCCGGTGCTGTTCGCCCTCGACCGGGCGGGTCTGGTGGGCGCCGACGGCGCGACCCATGCCGGCAACTACGACATCGCCTTCCTGCGCTGCATCCCGAACATGAGCGTGCTGGCGCCGTCGGACGAGAACGAGTGCCGGCAGCTGCTCAGCACCGCCTACGCCCATCCGCATCCGGCGGCGGTGCGTTATCCTCGCGGTGCCGGTGTCGGCGTGCCGGTCGACGCTGTGCTGCAGACGCTGCCCTGGGGGCAGGGCGAGATCCGCCGCCAGGGCGAGCGCATCGCCATCCTGGCCTTCGGCACCTTGCTCTATCCGGCGCTAGCCGCCGCCGAGAACCTGAACGCGACGGTGGCCAACATGCGCTTCGTCAAGCCGCTCGACCTGGCCCTGGTGACCGAGCTGGCGCGCAGCCACGAAGCGCTGGTGACCGTCGAGGACGGTTGCGTCGCCGGCGGCGCGGGCAGCGCCGTGCTGGAGGCCTTGCAGGCGGCGGGGCTGTCCACTCCGGTGCTGGTGCTCGGCCTGCCCGACGAGTTCATCGAACACGGCGATCCGGCCAAGCTGATGAGCCAGTGCGGCCTCGACTCGGCCGGCATCGAAGCCTCGGTGACCAAGCGTTTCGGCAGCCGACCGACCTTGCTGCGGCCGGCGGCCAACCACTGATCCGGCCGGCCTCGGCGCCGGCGTCTCCTTTGCGGCGGCCCGGCCGCGGTCGCCCTGCTGTTCGCGTACGCACGGCCGCCAGGCGGGGCCGGTGTCGGCTTCCGGGGCCGGATGGCCCGGGCCGGGCGCCCCCGCAGTTCCTCAGGTAGCATCGCTCGCACTATGAATTGGCCCTACGAACTCCAGATCGGCTGGCGCTACACGCGCGCCGGTCGCGCCGGGCGGCGCAACGCCTTCATCTCCTTCATCTCCGGGGTCTCGATGCTCGGCATCGCCATCGGCGTGGCCGCCCTGATCATCGTGCTGTCGGTGATGAACGGCTTCCAGAAGGAGGTGCGCGACCGCATGCTGTCGGCGGTGGCCCATGTCGAGCTGATGCACGCTGCCGGCGAGGGCCTGCCCGACTGGCGGGCCGTGGCGGCCAAGGCGCGCGACAACGCGCAGGTGATCGGTGCCGCGCCCTTCATCGCGGTGCAGGCCCTGGTGGCCCGGGGCGACGAGATGCGCGGTGCGGTGATCCGCGGCGTCTCTCCCCAGGAGGAGTCCACCGTCACCGACATCGCCGCCGGGCTGCTGCAGGACAACAGCCTGCGCCAGCTGAGCCCGGGCAGCTGGGGCATCGTGCTCGGCAGCGAGCTGGCGCGCGCGCTGGGCGTGCGCGTCGGCGACAATGTCACCATCGTGGCGCCGGGCGGGCAGGTCACCCCCGCCGGCGTGGTGCCGCGCCTGAAGCAGCTGACGGTGGTCGGCACCTTCAACTCGGGCCACTACGAGTACGACAACACGCTCGCGCTCATCCACATCGAGGACGCCGCCCGGCTGTTCCGCCTCGACGGGCCGAGCGGCGTGCAGCTGCGGCTGAAAGACCTGCACGAGGCGCGCGCGGTGGCGGGCGAACTGTCGGCCGCGCTGGGGCCGGAGTACCGGGTGCGCGACTGGACGCGCACCAACCGCAACTGGTTCGACGCGGTGGAGATGGAAAAGCGCCTGATGTTCATCATCCTCACGCTCATCGTGGCGGTGGCCACCTTCAACCTGGTCTCCACCCTGGTGATGACCGTCACCGACAAGCGGGCCGACATCGCCATCCTGCGCACGCTGGGCGCGAGCCCGCGCTCGATCATGGGGGTCTTCATGGTGCAGGGTGCGCTGTCGGGATTCATCGGCACCTTGTCGGGCGTGCTGTTCGGCCTGCTCGTCTCGTTCAACATCGATGTCATCGTGCCGGCCATCGAACGGGCGCTGAACGCCAGTTTCGTGCAGGGCAACGTCTACCTGCTCGACCATGTGCCCAGCGACCCGCAATGGAACGACATCCTGCCCATCATCGTGATCTCCCTGCTGCTGGCTTTCCTGGCCACGCTCTATCCGAGCTGGCGCGCCAGCCGGGTGCAACCCGCCGAGGCCTTGCGCTATGAATGAGCCCGTCCCCGCGCCGGTGATCGCCGCCACCCAGCTGCACAAGCGCTTCACCGAAGGCGGCCTCGACGTCCACGTGCTGCAGGGCGTGGACCTGCAGGTGCGGCGCGGCGAGACCGTCGCCATCGTCGGTGCCTCCGGTTCCGGCAAGAGCACGCTGCTGCACCTGCTGGGCGGCCTGGAGGCCCCGAGCCAGGGCCGCGTGGTGCTCGGCGGGCGCGACCTGTCGAAGATGGGCGCCTCGGCCCAGGGCGACTGGCGCAACCAGCAGCTCGGCTTCGTGTACCAGTTCCACCACCTGCTGCCCGAGTTCAGCGCGCTGGACAACGTGGCCATGCCGCTGCGCATTCGGCGACTGCCGCACGCCGAGGCACGCGAGCAGGCGCAGCTGGTGCTGGACCAGGTCGGCCTGGGTCACCGGGTCCAGCACCGGCCGGCCCAGCTCTCCGGCGGCGAGCGCCAGCGCGTGGCGATCGCGCGGGCGCTGGCCGGCCGCCCGGCCTGCGTGCTGGCCGACGAGCCCACCGGCAACCTCGACCGCGAAACCGCCAGCGGGGTGTTCGAGCTCATGCTCGGCCTGGCCGAGCGCCAGGGCATGGCCTTCGTGATGGTCACCCATGACGAGTCGCTGGCCAAGCGCTGCCACCGCGTGCTGCGGCTGCACCAGGGCCGGTTGCTCGATTGAGGCCGGCATGGCGGGGCAGCGCGCGCGCATCGACTTCCGGGCGGACTCCGCCGAAGTCGCGCGCCGCCTGATCGGCACGCTGCTGCTGGTCGACGGCGTCGGCGGGCGCATCGTCGAGACCGAGGCCTACGACGGCGAAGATCCGGCCTCGCACAGTTTCGCCGGCCCCACGCCGCGCAATGCCGCGATGTTCGGGCCGCCCGGGCATGCGTACGTGTATCGCTCCTACGGCATCCATTGGTGCCTCAACTTCGTCTGTCGCGAGGCCGGCCACGGGGCGGGCGTGCTGATCCGCGCGCTGGAGCCGACGGCCGGGCTGGACTCGATGCGCCGGCGGCGCGGGCTGGAGGACCTGCGGCTGCTGTGCGCCGGGCCCGGGCGCCTCGGGCAGGCGCTGGGCATCACGCCGGCCCTGAACGGCGCCCCGCTCGACGCGCCGCCGTTCGAACTGCTGTGCGGCGAGGCCCCGGCCGAGCTGCTGGCCGGCCCGCGCATCGGCATCTCCAAGGCGGTGGACCTGCCCTGGCGCTTCGGCTTGAAGGGCTCGCGTTTCCTGAGCAGGCCGTTTCGCTAGCGCACGGGGCAGGGTGGTTTCACGCGGGCCTCGACGGCCCGTCCGGCCGTCGGACGGCGCACGGCCCAGTGGTGGCTCCGCAACAGTCCGGCAGGTCCCGCCCGAGGCTCGGCATCCCGAGGCCGGTGCGCGCACGGGCGGGGGTTACCTTGCTTGAGCAATCGGCCCCGGCTGTGGTGTACTTCCTTGCATTGCACGGCCAGTCCGCGGACGGTCTGGGCGAAGGTGGGCGGCGACACCTTCCCGCGCCGCTCCCAGGGTGCAAAGGCAACGAACAAGAACGATCTCATGCCGATGAAGAAAACGTCCGGGTGGGGACCCTTTCGCTGTGGCTTCTGGCTTGCCAGCTGGGTGTTGTGCTGGCTGCCGGCGGCCGTCGCATGGGCGGCCCCGCTGGACCTGCACGGGCAGTGGTCGGTGCTGTCGCCCGAGGGGAGCAGCCGCGCCGTCGATCGCATCGCCGCCACCGGCGGGCGCTTCCGCTACGAGGCCGAGCTTCCCATCGAGGAGCGCGGCATCCACGTGATCGATTTCAAGAACTCGAGTGTCATCGGCCGCTTCGAGCACCGGGTCTACGACCGCAACGGCGTGCTGGTGGCGCAGTCCGCGGGGGGCATCCAGAGCGAGCTCGCCAACCCGTTCTTCCTGCGCCATGGCCGCGAGCTGGACCTGCCGCCGGGACGCTACCGGCTGGTGAGCGAGCTTCAGGCCCCGTTTTTCCTGGCGCAGCCCGAACCCTATCTCGACAGGCTGGACGACTACCGGCAGTCGATCAAGCCGGGCAATGCGCTGGTGCTGGTCTGCCTGGGGGTCTTCCTCGGCCTCGGGCTCTACTACGCCAGCCTGGCACTCATCCGGCGCCAGCGCATGCACGCCATGTACGCCTTGTTCATCCTCGGCAACCTGCTCTACAACGGCACGGCGCTGCTGGTGACGCACGATCTGCTGGGCCAGGGCTGGTTCTACCTCATCAGCATGCCCATCCTGCTGTCCAACATCGCCTACGTCCTCTTCGTGGTCGATCTGCTCGACATCCATGCGGAGAACGCGCGTGGCCTGCACCTTGCCGGCCGCGGCCTGGTCGCCCTGATGGCGGCCTTCCTGCTGCTCGGCCTGGCGGTGCCCCGCTGGTCGCTCGAACTCGACCGCGCCGGCGTCGGGCTGTTCCTGTGCTTCGGCCTCGTCGCCGGGGTGATGCAGGCGCTGCGCGGCAATGTGCTCGCCCGCCTGTACCTGCTGGCCAACGTGGGGTTCTTCCTGGCCGGTGTCTCCTCCATCAGCCTGCTCGACCTGCAGGGGGTGTTTTCCATCTACATCGAACACATCGGCCTGCTCGCGGTGGCCATCGAGGTGCTGTTGCTGGCGCTGGTGCTGTCGTACCAGTTCGGCTTGCTCGAACGGGAAAAGGCGAGCGCGCTCGAACGTGCCGAAGGCAACCTGCGCCTGGCCTGCACCGATGCGCTCACCGGCCTGCCCAACCGCTATGCGCTGGACATCGAGCTGGCGAAGCTGCCGCAGATGGGGGCGCTGACCTTCGTCGACCTCGACGGCCTCAAGCACTACAACGACACCTTCGGCCATGCCAGCGGCGACCAGCTGCTGCGCGAATTCGCCATGGCGCTGGCCGGGCGCCTCGGCAGCCGCGCCACCTTGCACCGGCTGGGCGGCGACGAATTCGCCGCCACCAGCCGCGACGGCGCGGTGGACTGGCTCGAGGGCCGGCTGCTGGAGACCGTCGCCGCGATGCGCGACGCGGGCTACGAATTCAGCGGAGCCAGTTGCGGCTCGGTGCGCGTCTTCGAATGCGCCCAGCGCGACCAGCTCAAACATGTGGCCGACTCCCGCATGTACGAGAACAAGAGACGCCGGCGTGCGCGCGAGCAGTCGCCCGCACCGACATTCGAGTCCGGTCCGATCAGGTTTGATCCACTGCGGGAAGCACCATGAAAGCAGCAAGTCCCTGGCGTCTGATCTGGCCCGTCCTGGCCACCCTCGTCGTGCCGCTGGTCGCGGCCTGGTTCGTCTACCCCACGCACCTGCCGCCGGGTTTCGGCGTCTTCCCGCCGCAGGTCGTGGTACCGCAGCCGCCGCCCTTCTGGCTGCCGTACTTCCTGCTGATGCTGGGCGCGGTCATCCTGATCTCCTTGTTCCTGCTGTTCCCGCGCCTGTTCGGCTTCAAGCCCGTGGCGCCGGCGCCAGCGCCCGTGCCCGGCAAGTGGCCGTGGTGGTTCTGGGCGGGCTCGGTGGTGACGGCGTTTTTCCTCTGGCTGATGTTCGCCCAGTACACCGTCTTCGGCCCGCTGGTCTACTACGCCTTCTCGCCGCTGTGGTGGGGCTTCATCCTGGTGCTGGACGGGTGGGTGTACCACCGCACCGGCGGCTCCTCGCTGCTGGCGAGCCGGCCGGTCACGCTGGCGATCAGCGCGGCCGTGTCGGTCTTCGGCTGGCTGTACTTCGAATACGCCGACTACTTCGTGCTCGGCAACTGGTACTACCCCAACGGTTTCATGCCCGAGCTGAGCCATGCCACGATCGTGCTGCTGTTCCTGGTCGCCTACACGACGGTCTGGCCGGTGATCTTCGAGTGGTACACGCTGCTGGCCAGCTTCCCGCGCCTGGTGGCGCGTTACGCCGACGGCCCCAAGCTCGCGCTGCCGGGCGGGCTGCTGATGCTCGCCGGCCTGGCCTCGATCGCGGCCATGGTGTTCTTCCCCCGGCCGCTGTTCTGGGTGGTCTGGATCGGGCCCATGGCCGTCATCGTCGGCCAGATGCTGCGGCTGAACATCTGGACCCCGTTCAGCGCCATGGCGCAGGGCAACTGGTCGCCCGCGGTGCTGGTGGCCCTGGCGTCCCTGTTCAACGGTTTCCTGTGGGAGTTCTGGAACTACGGCAGCGCGCACCCGAGCAACGTGCCGCCGACCAATCCCAACTACTGGATCTATGACATTCCCTATGTGAACGTGATCCACATCTTTTCCGAAATGCCCTTGCTGGGTTACTTCGGCTACCTGCCCTTCGGCATCCTGGTGTGGGTGGTGTTTCTGTGGGCCGGCGAGCTGTTCGGCTTCGACGCGCGCCTGGACCTGCCGCCCGCGGACGGGCCGGACGGGTCCTGAGCGGCCGCCTCCGGCGTTCAGCTGCCGCGCCGGGCTTCCGACAGGGCGATCGTCAGCTGCACGATCTTCTTGCGCAGGGCGGCGTTCTCCTCGAGCAGCTCGGCCATGGTCCGCGGGGCCTCGTCGGGCGGCGGCAGCTCGGCCGGGGCCGCGTCCTCGGGCGGGCTGGCCGGCACGCTGCGCGCCGAGGCCTTGGACTCGCGCACGAGCTTGGCCGCCTGGCGCAGCTCCTTCTTGCCGCCGGCCACCGCAGCCACCTGCTCCTCGCTCGGCAGCGAGGCGACGGCGGCCGCCGCGTTGATCGAGATCGTTCCCGACTTGACGGCGGCCACCAGCTCGGGCGTGGCGGTCTTCTGGATCTTCTCGATCTGGCTGACGGTGTTGCTGCTCAGGCGCGCGGCCTTGGCGATGTCCTCGCGGGTCTGCAGCGGTGCCGGGTCCAGGCCCTGGGGGGCGGCGGGCGGGGCCGCGCCGTCCGGCGCGGGCTTGGTGCGCGCGGCCACGATGTCCTTCTTGCGCAGCGCCAGCACGCCGCGCTGGAAGTCGGACACGCTGCGCCGGCCCAGGTGGTTGTCGATCATCCACAGGTGCACGTCGTCGATGCTGTGGAAACGGTCGCTCTGCACGGTGTTGAAGGCGATGCCGTGCTTCTGGCAGATGGCGTACCGGTTGTGGCCGTCGACCAGGACATCGCCCCACAGCACCAGGGCGTCGCGGCAACCCTCGGCCAGCAGGCTGCGTTCGAGCGCCGCGTATTCGTCCGGGGTGAGGGGGTCGATGTAGGCGCGAAGTTCCTCGTTGACCGTGATATTCATTGATTGTGCTGTCGAGTAGGGGCAGGCGTGTCCGCCGCGGGTTGGATTCGGGCGTGATTTTCTCAGCCTTTCCCGCGGCACCGGGTCCCCGCCCGCTGCGCCGCAACGCATGCGGAGGTGTCAGGCGGGCGGCGCAGCGGGCGCGGCCGCGTCCACGCGGCGGCTCAGGGCCGAACCGCGCTGGATCAGGAAGGCCCGCAACTGTTCGGCATAGGACGGCTGGACGGCCGCGCGCACGGACGGCCGCGCCGCCAGCTCGGCACGCCAGGCGCGCACGGCGGGGGTGGGCTCGAACCAGCGGAAGTCGCCCAGCGTGTCGATGAGCTCGAAGTAGCGGAACACCGGCGCGAAGACCGCATCCACCAGGCTGAAGTGGGGGCCGGCGAAGAACGGGGCCGCGGACAGCTCGGCTTCCAGTTGCAGGAAACGGGCGGCCAGTTCGTCGCGGCGCGCTGACAGCGCGGCTTCGTCCGGCGCGTTGTAGAAGGCGGCGATCTGCTGCAGCAGGGTGGAGCCGAACTCCATCCACGAGCGGTGCCTGGCGCGTTGCAGCGGGTCTGCCGGGTGCAGCCGGGGCGCACGGGTTTCGTCCAGGTATTCGCAGATCACCGCCGACTCGAAGATCGGCGTGTCGTCCACCAGCAGCACCGGCGTCTTGCCCAGGGGCGAGACGGCGCGGAACCAGTCCGGCTTGTGGGTCAGGTCGATGTAGCGGCGCTCGAAGGCGATGCCCTTTTCGGCCAGCACGATGGCCGCGCGCTGCACATAGGGGCACAGCGTGTGCGAGACGAGGGTGAGGTGGGGGGAGGGCAGGGAGGTATCGGTCATGGACGGACTCATCGGAGGGAGGCGATGGGTCAATCTATGCGTGCGGGCACGGGATGGAAATAGGCGCCGCGGCAATCGATGCTTGCACGCGCGCAGTACCCTGCCGGGCGATGGCCGCGGAACAGGCTCGGCGGGGGAGCGCCGCACGCTCCACGTGCCGGGCGCAGCTCGACTTCAGTGCCCTCGTGGGGCCGGCGACGACGGGAACTTCTTCAGCTCCACCCGCAGGCTCTCGTACAGCCCAGGCAGCCAGGCCGGGCCGCGCCGGTTCGGCAAGGGCTGCTTGCGCCGCAGGTCCGTGGGGCTGACGAGCACCTGCAGCGGCCGCTCCCGCACCAGCCCCGCCAGCACGAACAGCTCCTCGGCGGCGCGGTCGCCCATGGCCAGGCAGCCGATCGAGACCGCGTTGCCGTGGATCATGATGTCGCCGCCCAGGCGCGTGCGGCCGTCCGCGCGCGCCATGCGCCGGTCGAACTCGTTCGGGTAGTTGAGGCGGATCGACAGGTGGAAACGGCTGTTGGGGTTGAGCGACTCGGCCCGGTACAGCCCCTCGGGCACCTGGTGGTCGCCCTCGGCCAGCTTCGGTCCGGGCCCGCCGCTGGCGGCCAGGACGGGATAGCGCTTGACGAAACGCCAGGGGGCGCCCGCCGAGGCGCGTGCATGGACCTCCAGCTGGCGGCTGTCCTTGAACACCAGGTAGGCGAGCTCCTGCGGCGGCCAGGCCAGGCCGGCGGCCCGGAAATCGTCGCGCAGCCGGGCGGCGACGGCCGGGCCGTACTGGGCCAGCCGTTCGTCCACCGAATACGGCCCCCGGGCGCTGGCCGGGAGCCCCGGCCCACACAGCAGCAGAACGGCGGCGGACGCGAGCAGGCCGCGACGGCAGGAACCTGGAGGGAGGGGAGAGTGCATCGCCGCAGTGTGCGGGCAAGTGCCGCGGCCTTGAACCACGCGCTCGCGGGGTCCCCCCTTGGACGGGCGGGGGGCCTTCGGGGATGCCGGGGAAGTCATGCGGCTTGCGCACGGCCCGGCTGCGGGCATGATGTCACCCATGCCCTGGACCGACACCCACTGCCACCTCGACGCCGCCGAGTTCGACCCCGACCGCGAGGCCGTGGTCCGGCGCGCGCTGGCCGCGGGCGTGCGCTCGGTGGTGATCCCGGCGGTGGCCGCCTCCAACTTCGACACGGTGCGCGAGCTCGCCCATGCGCACGGCTTCAGCTATGCGCTGGGCATCCATCCGCTGTGTGTCGACGCGGCTGGCGAGGCCGATCTCGAGCGCCTGCGGGCGGCGCTCGAAGCACGTCGCCACGATCCGCGCCTGGTCGCGGTCGGCGAGATCGGGTTGGATCATTTCGTGCCCGGCCTGGACCAGCCCAAGGCGGAGCATTTCTTCCAGGCGCAGCTGCGGCTCGCACAGCAGTTCGGGCTGCCGGTGATCGTGCATGTCCGCCGCTCGGCCGACAGCCTGCTGAAATACCTCCGGCGCACGCCGGTCGGCGGCATCGCCCACGCCTTCAACGGCAGCGAGCAGCAGGCGGCGGTCTTCGTGTCGCTGGGTTTCAAGCTCGGCTTCGGCGGCGCGATGACCTTCGATCGCTCGCTGCAGATCCGCCGCCTGGCGCAAACCCTGCCGGCCGAGGCGCTGGTGCTCGAAACCGACGCCCCGGACATCCCGCCGCACTGGCTGTATCGCCGCGCCGAGGAACGGGCGGGTGGGGCGCAGTCGCGCAACGAGCCGGCCGAGCTGCCGCGCATCGGCCAGGTCCTGGCCGGGCTGCGCGGCTGGAGCCTGGCCGAAACCGCGCGCCTGTGCAGCGCCAATGCATGCGCCGCCTTGCCGCGCCTGGGCGCCTTGGTCGGCCCGGCGCCTTGATGGCCTCGACCGCTTCCCCTGCCTCCACCGGCACCGGCGCACTGCTGCGCGGCCTGCCGCCGGTGGCCGACGAGCGGACCCGGCTGCTGGTGCTGGGCAGTTTCCCCGGCGTGGCCTCGTTGCGTGCCGGCGAATACTATGCCCATCCGCGCAACCAGTTCTGGCCCTTGCTGTCGGCGATGTGGGGCCTGGACCTGCGCGCGCTGGCCTATCCCGAGCGCCTGGCGGCGATGTCGGCACGCGGTGTCGGCCTGTGGGACGTGTACGCCCATTGCCGTCGCGAAGGCAGCCTGGACAGCGCCATCCGCGAGGCCGCCTTCAACGATCTCGCCGGCCTGCGGCGGATCGCCCCGCGCCTGGCCGCGATTGTTCACAATGGAGCCGAATCGGCACGGGGACGGCGTTTCACCGCCAGCCTCGGCGTGGCGGTGGCCAGCCTGCCGTCCACCAGCCCAGCCCATGCCGCCTGGTCCTTCGAGCGCAAGCTCGTCGCCTGGCGCGAATTCTTTTCCCTACACGGAGTTGCATGAGTCGCAGAAGAGCCGAACCGGAGATGGCCCCGGCCACGATGTCGGAGGCCGATGGGGTGCGCTACCTGCACCTCGGCACGCCCTGGGTGCAGGGGGCGATGCGGGTGCGCAAGCCGCACACCCTGGAACTCGACTACATCCAGCGCATGATGGTCTGGATGCTGTTGCGCGAGAGCGAGGCGGTGACCGATGGGCACGCGGTGCAGCTCGGCCTGGGCGCCGCGGCCCTCACGCGCTTCTGCCATCGCAACCTGCGCATGAAGACCACCGCCATCGAGCTCAACCCGACCGTCATCACCGCCTGCCGCATGTGGTTCCACCTGCCCGACGACGATGCCCGGCTGACGGTCCTCAACCAGGATGCCGGACGCTTCGTCGCCGACGCGGCGAACGCCGGGACGGCGCAGGTGCTGAACGTCGATCTCTACGACCACGACGCCGCCGGCCCGGTGCTGGACGACGAGCCGTTCTACCGCGGCTGCCACCAGTTGCTGGGCGACGGCGGCGTGATGACCATCAACCTGTTCGGCCGCGATGCCAGCTTCGAGCGCAGCGCGGCGCGCATCGCGGCGGTGTTCGGCGCCGGCTCGGTCTGGAGCATGCGCCCGACCAAGGAAGGCAACACCATCGTGGTGGCCATGAAGGGCGTCGGCCTGCCGGACCGCGACACGCTTGCCCGGCGTGCCGAAAACATTGAAACTAGGTTCGCCCTGCCCGCGCGCAAGTGGTTGCGCATGATCCGCGCCTTGCCTGCCTGCGTGTCCTCCGTCCCCGAACTGCCCACCCCTGCTCCCGCCGCGCCATGAATGCTGCCGTGCCCCGACTCAAGCCTTCCATCCCCGTGGCCGCCCATCCGGCCGGACGCCTGCAATGGCGGGTCATCCTGAAGTGGATGCAGGAGGACGGCCTCATCAGCGCGGGCGACCACGAGAGCACCGAGCGCCGCTTCGCCGCCGGCGACAGCGTGCAGCATCCGCTGGTGCGCCTGGGCCTGGCCGGGCTCACCCATGCGCGCACCGGCAAGCCCTTCGACACCGAGCTGCTCACCGAGTGGCTGGCCAAGCGCAGCGGGCTGCCCTACCTGCGCATCGACCCGCTCAAGGTGGACGTCGGCCGGGTGGCCGAGGTGATGTCGATCAGCTATGCCGAACGCCGGCGCTCCCTGCCGCTGCAGGTCGGCCTGAACGACATCACGGTGGCCACCAGCGAGCCCTTCGACCTGGCC
This sequence comes from uncultured Rhizobacter sp., assembly GCA_966211755.1. GTDB lineage: Bacteria > Pseudomonadota > Gammaproteobacteria > Burkholderiales > Burkholderiaceae_C > Rhizobacter. The sequence goes on from CBIHOH010000064.1 coordinate 18,719, forward strand.
TGGGTGCCCGAGATCGAGGCGCACACCCGCAAGACCTTGCGCCTGGTGCTGTGCAACCCGCAGGACCTGACGCGCTACACCACCGAGTTCTATACCTTGTCGCGCTCGGTGAGGGCCGCCGGCAAGACGGGCGAGATGGCGGCCACCGCCAACTTCGAGCAACTGGTCGAACTGGGCCGCAGCAACAAGCAGCTCGATGCCAACGACCAGGGCGTGGTGCAGGTGGTCGACTGGCTGTGGCAATACGCCTTCGACCAGCGCGCGAGCGACATCCACCTCGAACCGCGCCGCGAACTGAGCGTGATCCGTTTCCGCATCGACGGTGTCATGCACACCGTGTACCAGCTGCCGCCGGGGGTGATGAACGCCATGATCGCCCGCATCAAGCTGCTCGGGCGCATGGACGTGGTCGAGCGCCGGCGTCCGCTCGACGGCCGCATCAAGACCCGCAATCCGGGCGGCGAGGAGATCGAGATGCGCCTGTCGACCCTGCCCACCGCCTTCGGCGAGAAGATGGTGATGCGGATCTTCGATCCCGACACCACCGTGAAACCGCTGGACGCGCTGGGTTTCGGTTCGCACGATGCGCAGCGCTGGGAGGCCCTGGTCGGCCGCGCGCACGGCATCATCCTCGTGACCGGGCCGACCGGCTCGGGCAAGACCACCACGCTGTACTCGACCTTGAAGCGGCTGGCCAACGACGAGGTCAACGTCTGCACCATCGAGGACCCGATCGAGATGATCCAGCCGGCCTTCAACCAGACCCAGGTCCAGCCGGCGCTCGACCTCAATTTCGCGGAGGGCCTGCGTGCCCTGATGCGGCAGGACCCCGACATCATCATGGTGGGCGAGATCCGCGACCTGGAGACCGCCGAGATGGCCATCCAGGCCGCCCTCACCGGCCACCTCGTGTTCAGCACCCTGCACACCAACGACGCGGCCTCGGCCATCACGCGGCTGGTCGACCTGGGCGTGCCGGCCTACCTGATCGGGGCGACCGTCATCGGCGTGCTGGCGCAACGCCTGGTCCGCACCTTGTGCCCGGCCTGCAAGCAGCCCGACGAGGCCACCGGCAGCGAGGCCATCAACGAAGTGATCAAGCCCTGGACCATCAACGGCAAGGTACGGCCGTACAAGCCGGTGGGTTGCCTCGAATGCCGCATGACGGGCTTCCGCGGCCGTGCCGGCCTGTACGAGTTGCTCGACATCACCGAGGCGGCGCGCGGCACCATCAGCCCGGTTCCCGACGTCTCGAAACTCCGCCAGCAGGCGCTCGCCGACGGCCTGCGGCCCCTGCGGCTGGCCGGCGCCATGAAAGTGGCCGAAGGCCAGACCACGATCGAGGAGGTCTTGCGTTCCACCCCGCGCTGGGATCATTGATCCGTTGATCCGCGGGCGGGTCCGCAGGGCCCGGATCCGCGCTGGCAAGAAGGCGCGTCAAGAAGGGGTTCGTACCGTACCGATACGTGTAAACCACACAAGGCAAGGGGTGTCTGCTCCGTAGAATTCCGACGCAGATGCACACACTTTGAGGCCTTCGGTCATGAAAATCAAAAGCCAGCGCGACTTTTATTCCGGGTTGATGTTCCTCGTGGTCGGCAGTCTGTTTGCCTGGGGTGCGACCAGCTACAGCATGGGCACCTCGGCCAACCCGGGAGCGGGGTATTTCCCGCTGATGCTGGGCATCATCCTGGCCGGGCTCGGTGGCATCGTGTTGTTCAAGTCGCTCACCATCGAGGCCGAAGGCGGCGATCCCATCGGCGCGATCGCCTGGCGGCCCCTGCTCGTGACCGTGGCATCCATCACGACCTTCGGTTTCCTGTTGCCGCGCATGGGCCTCGTGTTCACCGTGCCGCTGCTGATCTTCATGGTCAGCCTGGCCGGCGACGACTTCCGCTGGAAGGGCGTGCTGGTCGCGGCCGTGGTGCTGACCGTGTTCGCCTGGGCCGTTTTCGTGAAGGGCTTGTCGCTCGTCATCCCAATGTGGCCTGCCTTCCTCGGCTGACCGTATCAATCTGAGAATCCGGAGTCCACATGGATCTTTTCAACAACCTGGCAACAGGCTTCGGCATCGCCTTCACGGTATCGAACCTCCTGTATGCGTTTTTCGGCGCGATCCTCGGCACCCTCATCGGCGTGCTGCCCGGGCTCGGCGCGGTCGCCACGATCGCCATGCTGCTGCCCTCGATCTACAACCTCGACGCCACGCCGGCCCTGATCATGCTGGCCGGCATCTACTACGGTGCCCAGTACGGCGGCTCGACCACGGCCATCCTGATCAACGTGCCGGGCGAGTCCAGCTCGGTGGTCACCGCCATCGACGGCTACCAGATGGCTCGCCAGGGCCGGGCGGGTCCCGCCCTGGCGGCGGCCGGCCTGGGTTCGTTCTTCGCCGGCTGCGTGGGCACCGTGGTCATCGCGGCCTTCGCGCCGCCGCTCACCGAGCTGGCCTTCAAGTTCGGCTCGGCCGAGTATTTCTCGCTGATGGTGCTGGGCCTGGTCGGGGCCGTGGTGCTGGCCTCGGGTTCGCTGATCAAGGCCATCGCCATGATCGTCCTCGGCCTGCTGCTGGCGCAGGTCAACACCGACGTGATCAGCGGCGTGCCGCGTTATTCCGAGATTCCCCTGCTGCAGCTGACTTCCGTCTGGCCGCCTGCCTTCGCGTCGGGTTCCTGGGTGCTGCCCGAGTTGACCGACGGCATCAATTTCGTGGTGATCGCCATGGGGGTGTTCGGCTTCGGCGAGATCATCGCCAACCTGGGGCAGCCGGCGGAAAAACGCGAAGTGTTCACCAAGAACGTGACCGGCCTGTGGCCCAGCCGCGAAGACTTCCGCATGGCCTGGCCGTCGGTGGTGCGCGGCACCGCCCTCGGTTCCATCCTCGGCGTGCTGCCGGGCGGCGGCGCCTTGCTGGCTTCGTTCGCGGCCTACACCCTCGAAAAGAAGGTGGCCGGCGACAGCGGCCGCTTCGGCAAGGGCGACATCCGCGGCGTGGCGGGTCCGGAAGCCGCCAACAACGCCGGTGCGCAGACCTCGTTCATCCCCATGCTCACCCTGGGCATTCCCCCGAATGCCGTGATGGCGCTGATGGTGGGCGCGATGACCATCAAGGGCATCCAGCCGGGTCCGCAGGTGATGTCCAGCAACCCGGAGCTGTTCTGGGGCCTGATCGCCTCCATGTGGGTCGGCAACGCCATGCTGGTGATCCTGAACCTGCCGCTGATCGGCGTCTGGATCAAGCTGCTGACGGTGCCCTATCGCTACCTGTTCCCGGCCATCACGCTGTTCTGCTGCATCGGTGTCTACACGCTCAACAACAACACCTTCGACGTCTACCTGACGGCCATCTTCGCAGTCGTGGGTTATGCGTTCTACAAGCTCAAGTGCGAGGCCGCGCCCTTGCTGCTGGGTTTCATCCTCGGGCCCCTGATGGAAGAGAACCTGCGCCGCGCCCTGCTGTTCTCCCGCGGCGACTGGAGCACCTTCGCGACCCGCGGCCTCTCGGCCGGCCTGCTGATCGCCTCGGTGCTGATGATCGTGGTCGTGCTGCTGCCTTCGATCAAGAAGAAGCGCGAAGTGGCCTTCGCCGACGATTGAGCCCGGCCTGAACGCCTGTCCTGCAAAGCCGCTTTCGAGCGGCTTTGTTGTTTTGTGCGTTTTGGTGTGGGGGTGCGCTGGTCACTTGCGGACACCGCCTGCCGTTGGCCCCGGGTTGTCGTGCGCGGTGGCCACGAAACCTTGTTGTTCGAGGCCGGACGCCGCCCGCCACGAATGTTGTCGATGCGCCTGGTCGCGGCTTCGGCATTCTTCTCCTGCCAGGCGCGTGAGGGCTCGCCTTTCGCCAGCTACTCCGGGATGTCGTAGATGTCGATGTGCACCGTCCCGTCCTCATCCTCGAAGATCTCGAGCGAGGCGTTGACCAGGTCGGCCCGCTTGGCAAGCGTCTCCAGCGCGTGCTGGAACAGTCCTTTCTGGCGAGGGATGGTCATCACGTGAACGCTGTTGAGGCACACGAGCCCGGCATGAATTTCCAGCTCGCCATAGTGGCCGCCGGGCGCGTCGGCTCCCTTGCCTCGGAAATCGACCGAGTTGTGAGTGACCCGTGTGAAATCCTCTGCCAGGACGAATTCGACCAAGTGCCAGTCCTTCGTTCCCATCCAGCCGCGGTCACGTACACAGGTCGACCCGGCGTGGCCCGCATCCAGGGCCTGCCGGGCGAGTGCCGGAGAAAGGCACTCGTCGATGAGGAACTTGTAGCTCATGCTCCGGACGAGCGAATGAGCACCTTCTCACTGAGACGTCTGCCGGACCAGGGCCCGCGCATCCGACGAGGACGGCCGCGCCGCGGATGCACGGCAGCATAGACCCGCGCCGCTGCAATGTGTGCGTCGCTGAGGAAGGGGTACGAGTCGCGCACTTCTTCCAGGCCCATGCCTTCTTCGAGGGAGGCCAGCACGATTTCGATAGGCACGCGAGTTCCGGCAAAGCACGGCATGCCTCCCATGCCCTCGGGATCTTCCGTCACCAGCATTTCGGCTGCGTCCACTTCCTTGGCTCGCACGAACGCCTCCGTGACATACGGGAAGATGTCGATCTCGACGGCCTTGCGGGCGACCTTCCAGTCGATCTCGGTGGGCATGACCAGGAGCGCGAGCACGTCGCTTTGCTTCTGCAGGTTTTGCACCCGTGCGGCCAGTTCCTGGACGATATCCCGACGTGCCGAAGCAACGAGCGTCTGCTCCGTATCGAAATAGAAATGGGCAAAGGCCGCCACGAGGCGCGCGAACAGACGAGCCGATCCTTGTTGGCCGAGAAGGGTGGCCGGGACGAGGTTTTCGTCCACGATACGGCTCATCTGCCGGTCGTTGAGGCCTGCAATGAACGCGGCTTCGGCGATGGGGACGAACGGGAGCGTTCGCATGGCTAAATACCTCCGCTTGTTCGGAAGTATATTTGCCCATCCGGCCGGGCACAAGCCATCCGGGCGCCTGTGCGACGAACGGGAGTTGGTCCTTGCCAACCGCTTCCGCGTCTCTGGCTGGCGATGGCGAGCTCGGCCGGACGGTCCGCTGGGCAAGTCATTCCTCGGGACGCCTCAGGGCGCCTCGCAATTGACCTCGGACGCCAGCGGTGGGAGGCTGTGGCCCTCGGCGCCGCATGGGGTGCTTCAGCAAGGGTGGGTGATGACGTGACGGTTTCCTCCGGCTTGGCCTGCGGGTGTTCCTGCGGTTTCGATTGGCAATCCGCTTATCCGAGCCAGCGCTTGCCGGTGTTCGGGCGCAACATCGTCTCGAGTTCGCATCCCCTGGCCTCGCAGGCGGGGTTGAGGGTGCTCCACCAGGGCGGCAATGCGGTGGACGCGGCGATCGCGGCCGCGGCCGTCATGACCATCGTCGAGCCGGTGAGCAACGGCCTCGGCTCGGACGCCTTCTGCCTGCTCTGGGACGGCCGCGCCCTGCATGGCCTGAACGGCTCGGGCCGGGCTCCGGCGGCCTGGACGCCGGAGTATTTCAGGCGCAAGTACGGCGCCGACGCGACAACGCCCCCGCAGCGCGGCTGGGACAGCGTCACCGTGCCGGGGGCGGTGGCCAGCTGGGTCGCCCTGAGCGAGCGTTTCGGCCGGCGTCCCTTCGCCGACCTGATGGCGCCGGCCATCGAGATCGCCGAGCGGGGCTATGCGGTGCCCCTGGTGGTCCAGCAGAAATGGGCGGCGGCGGCACCGCTGCTGCTCAACCAGCCGGGTTACGCGGCCGCCTTCCTGCCCCGCGGCCGGGCGCCCCAGGTGGGTGAACTCTTCTTCTTCCGCGACGCCGCGCGCAGCCTGGGGCTGATCGCCCGCAGCCGCGGCGCGGCCTGGTACGGCGGCGAGCTGGCGCAGGCCGCGGTGCGGCACGCCCAGGCCCATGGGGGGGCCATCACGGTGGAGGACTTCGCCGGCTACGAACCCGAGTGGGTCCAGCCCATCTCCCAGGCCTACGCGGGCCACCGGCTGCACGAGATCCCGCCCAACGGCCAGGGCATCGCGGCCCTCATCGCGCTCGGCATCCTGTCCCACTTCGACATCGCCTCGATGCCGGTCGACGGCGCCGAGGCGCAGCACCTGCAGATCGAGGCCATGAAACTGGCCTTTGCCGATGTCCATCGTTTCGTGGCCGAGCCGCAGAGCATGCGTGTCAGCGTCGAGCAGCTGCTGGACCGCGGCTACCACGCGGCACGCGCCAAGCTCATCGACCCCCGGCAGGCCCAGGACTTCGGCGCCGGCAATCCGGTCAAGGGCGGTACGATTTACCTGAGCGCTGCCGACGAAAACGGCATGATGGTCAGTTTCATCCAAAGCAACTACCTGGGTTTCGGCTCCGGGGCGGTGGTGCCCGGGTACGGCCTGTCGATGCAGAACCGCGGCCATGCCTTCAGCCTCGACCCCGCCAGCCCCAACTGCGTGGCGCCGGGCAAGCGGCCGTTCCACACCATCATTCCCGCCTTTCTGACCCGGCAGGGCCTGCCGGTGATGAGTTTCGGCGTGATGGGCGCCAACATGCAGCCGCAGGGCCATCTGCAGACCCTGGTGCGCATGCTCGACCATCGCCAGCACCCGCAGGCCGCCTGCGATGCGCCGCGCTGGCGCTACAACCAGGGACTGGAGATCAACGTCGAGCGCTCGATGGACGCGTCGACCGTGCAAGGCCTGCTGCAGCGGGGCCACCGCGTGGAGGTGATCCGCGACAGCTACCAGGACTTCGGTGCCGGGCAGTTCATCTGGCGCCTGGGAACCCCGTCGGTGGAAGGTTACGTGGCCGCCAGCGATGCGCGGCGCGACGGACTGGCCGCCGCCTGGTGAGCGGCCGGCCCGCGCCAGGCAGGCCCGGAGATTGCGTGCGTTGCGCGGGCCCGCCGCATGCCCCGCACATCCGGCGGGCCGGGCGGTGACGGCCCGCGGCGCCAGGGCAGGGGCCCGGCGTGCGCGTTAGCAGACGTTTCCGTGGGGCCTTTCCGCCTTCGATGCGGCCTATCATGCGGGTCGATTTTCTTCTGCGCCGGCCTGCCGTCGCACACGCCTAGAGGGGAATTCTCAAGATGCAGCCTGTCCAGACGTCCGACTTCGGGGACTCCGGTCCCAACACCGAACAAATGATGTCACCGCTGGAGCGCGATGCCCTGCCGCCCGGCAGCTTGCTGGGCGGCTGCCAGATCATCGAGGCGATCGGCAGCGACGAACTCGGCATCGTCTACCTCGCCAGCGACGGTGCGCTGCAGCGCCAGGTGCTCATCAAGGAGCATTTCCCCGCGCGGCTGGTGTGCCGGCAGGGCCTGGCGGTGTCGCTGCTGCCGGGCGCCGACGCGGAAAAAGGCGCCGAGGCGCTGGACGCCTTCCTGAAGGAGGCCCGGCTGCTCGCCCGGCTCGATCATCCGGCCATCGTGCGGGTGCACCGCTTCTGGGAAGAGCATCGCACCGCCTACATGATGCTGCCCTTCCAGCCGTCGCAGACCCTGGCCGTCGTGCTGCAGCGCCTCGAGCGGCCGCCCGGCGAAGACTGGCTGCGCGCGCTGCTCGGCCCGGTGCTGGGCGCGCTGCAGGTGCTGCACGACCAGGACTGCTGGCACCTCGGCCTGTCGCCCGAGACCATTTCGCTGCTGCCCGGGGCCCGGCCCATCCTGCTCGACCTGTCGTCCGCCAGCCTGGTGACGGAGGGGCGACGGTCGGCCGACGCCGACAGCCTCGACCGCCTGTACGCGCCGATCGAGCAGTTCAGCCATGGGGCCGATCTGGGCACCGGGCCCTGGTCCGACCTGTACGCGCTGGCGGCGGTGATGCACCATGCCATGCTGGGCCGCCCGCCGGTGTCGGCGGCGGTGCTGGGGCCGGACGACCGGCTGGCGACGCTGGCCGAGAGCCTGGCCGGCCGCAGCGACGTCTCCTACAGCCCGGCCTTCGTCGCCGCCATCGACCAGGCGCTCGCGGTGCGCCCCAAGGACCGCCCGCAAAGCGTGGCCGCCTTCCAGCGCCTGCTGGCCTTGTCCGACGCCGCCGCGCTGCCGGTGCCCGCCGCCGCGCGGCCGCCGCTGGCGGCCGGGGTGCCGGCCGCGGCCGCGTCGGCACCCGGCCTGCGTCCGCCAGTGCAGGAGGGTGTCGCGGCGAGGCCGTC
>CBIHOH010000065.1:0-26816 GCA_966211755.1 uncultured Rhizobacter sp.
TCCGCCCCGGCCGCCACGCCCGCTCCCTGGCCGTCCGAGGCCGCGCAGTCCGCCGTGTCGCCGCTCGCCCAGCCGCCGCTGGACGAGCCCGTCGCCACGTCGGCGGCTCCCGTCCCCGCGGATACCGAGGCCGTCGATCCGGCGGTGAGTGCGGCCATCGCGCTGGCCATCTCGTCCTTGCCCTGGGATGCCAAGTACGAGCCGACCCTGGGCGGCAGCCCCGCGCCGGCGGGCTCCGTGCCGCAGCCGCTCGATCTGCGGGTCCAGGCATCGCCGGCCGCCGCGCTCGAACCGGCGCTGTCGGCGGGGGCCGCTGCGGACCGCGGCGCCGGCGCGCGTGTCCAGTCTGCCGCGCCGCGTGCGCCACGGCGTGCCGGCCGCTGGGCGGCGGCCACGGCCGGCCTGCTGGTGGCCGTTCTCGGTGGCTGGTACCTGTCGTCGCTCCAGCCTGGAAGCCCGGCGCCACTGGCGCGGGCGCCCGGCTCCGGGGCCGCTTCGGCGCCACAGGCCACGCCTCGCGCCGAACCGCCGCCGGTTGTCGCGGCCACCCGGCCGGCGGAGACCGTTGCCGAGGCGACGGCCGGTGCCGGTTTCGTCCTGCCCGAGGCGCCCACCGGCGCCGGGCCCGTCGCTTCGGGCCCCATCGTCCCGGGCAGCGCCTCGGCCGCGGTGCTGAACTCGGCTGCAGCCGTCGAGGCGGCCGCCGCCACGGCCACCGCGGCAGCCGCCTCGGCGCCCGAAGAGAACGGTGCGAAGGCGGCAGCCGCCACCGAGGCGGCAACGCCCGCGTCCGCTCCGCCGGCGCGTTCCAGGCATGCCGGGCGCAGCAGCTCGCGCAGCCGTGCGGTGGCCTCCGCCGATGCCGCGGGCGCGGAGACGGTTGCTGCCTCTCCTCGCGCGGCCTGCGGCTCGCGCACCAACTTCTCGCTCGAATACTGCATGCAGACCCAGTGCAGGCAGGCGAGGTTCTCGCGGCATCCGCAGTGCCGGGCCCTGCGCTGACTCGTTCGCCGTGCGGGCGGGCCAGGGGGCCTGTCTCCTGCGTGGTCCGCCGCCGCTGGCCGCGGGTGGTTTCCTCAGTCGCCGGCCCGCTGGCGCAGGTGGGTGGACAAAAACGCCGAGACCCTGGCCTCGTAGGCGGCCGGTGCGAACGCATGCAGGTTCACATGGGCCGCGCCGTCGACGATCCACAAGGCCTTGGGTTCGGCCGCGGCGGCGAACAGCCGCCGGGTCTGCTCCTCGGTCGTGTGCCGGTCGAGCGCGCCCGAGACGATCAGCAGCGGGGCCTGCAGCCCGGCGGTGTGGTCGATCGGGCGCAGTTGGTCCGGCGACACGCCGAGACGCAGCGGAAGCTGGGTGAGCAGCAGCGGCGCCAGCACCGGCCCGCCGGCGCCCAGGTGCAGGCGCAGCCGTTCCGACACGGCTTCCTCGATGGTCGGGTACATCGACTCGAGCACCACGGCCGCCGGGGCGGGCCGGGGTGGCGACAGCACCAGCGAGGCCGCTCCCAGGGACACGCCGATCACCCCCACCCGTTCGCCGGGATGCCGTTCGGCCACCCAGGCCAGGGCCGCCTGCACCCCCTCGGCCTCGCGCAGGCCGAAGCTGATGCGCTCGCCCTCGCTCTCGCCGTGCGAGGGCAGGTCGATGAGCAGGACGGCATGGCCGAGCGCATTCAGGAAACGCGCCCGCCCGAGCATGTCGCGGCGGTCGCCGCGCACGCCATGCAAGAGCAGCACCACGCCGGCCCGGGCCTGGCCCGCCATGGCCCAGCCGGACACACGCAGCCCCGACGCCGTCCGCAGGCTGACGGGGAGGGCGTGCAGGTCGGCGGGCGGCGGCCCGACCACGGCCCGCGCCGGCCGGCTCAGCATCTCGCCGGCAGCGAACACGGCGGCGGTCGACACGGCCACGGCCGCTAGAAGGCAAACTCTCCAGGCTTTCATGCGGGGCGATCAGGGCTGCTGGATGAAGGCATACACCCCTTGCACCACCTTCGCCATGCGCGGGTAGTCCAGCCGCTCGGCGGTGTCGCCCGCGCCGTGGTAGTGCCGGTTGCGGTTGAAGGCGGTGTCGGTCACCATCAGCGCGGGCATGTCCTCGTGCCAGTAGCTGCGGTGGTCGGAGAAGTCGACGCCGGGGATGGCGGGCAAGGTGTTGATGGAAAAGACCGGCAGGTCGCTCGCCCCGGCCATCGCGGCCTTGAGCCGGCGCACCGGCGACCAGTCCTGCAGCCGCGAGACGATGGCGATGAAGTCGCCCCGGTCCGGATAGAACAGGTCCATGCCCGGCAAGGGGAAGCGCTGGCTGCCGGGCTCGTCGCTGAAGAAACCGATCATCTCGAGCGAGATCATCAGCGACACCGGGCGTCCGGCCGCGGCCAGGGCCTTGGCATGGTGGACGCTGCCCATGTGCCCGGTACGGAAATGGGGCGGTTCCTCCAGGGTGTAGGCCACCAGTTCCACCGGCCGGGGCGGGGGCGTCTTGGCCAGCAGGCGCGCCAGCTCGAGCAGCCCGGCCACCCCGCTGGCGTTGTCGTCGGCTCCCGGGGTGTGGCTGTCCGCGTCCGATCCCGGGCCGGGGTTGGCGTGGGAGTCGTAGTGGGCCCCGATGACCAGCAGCGGTCCGCTCGCCGGCCCGAAACGCGCCACGATGTTCCGGTAGCGCTCGCCCTCCACGCGCAGCTCCTGTTCGGCCACGTCGGCGCCCGTGGCCTGGAAGGCCGACTGGATGTAGCTGCCGGCCGCGTCGAGCTTCTCGGGATGATCGAAGCTGCGCGGGTGCAGTGTCTGCGACAGGTGGACCACGTCGGCGCGCAGGCGGGCTAGGTCGACGGCGGGCGGCTGCGAACGGATGGGCGAGACGAAGGGCTGGGTCGTGACGGCCCAGGCGAGCAGCGCCGCGGCGCCCGGGACCAGCACCAGAGAGAGCAGGAGTTTTCGCATGGCGCATTCTGCCCTGGCGCATGGCCGTGGCGCATGGCCGTGGCCGTGCCGGCTCCACGACGCCGGGCCCCGCGTCGCCATGGGCGGGCCGGCGCGTCTGCCTAAAATCCTGCCATGAACTCTTCCTCCGTGGCCGCGCAGGCGTCGTCTTCTTCCCGCTCCGCCCGCGCCGGCCTCGTGCTCGCCGCCCTGGGGGCCATCGCGTTCTCGGGCAAGGCCATCATCGTCAAGCTGGCCTACCGGCACGGGGTCGATGCGGTCACCCTGATCATGTACCGCATGCTGTTCGCGCTGCCGCTGTTCGTGCTGCTGGCCTGGTGGACCGGGCGCGGCAAGCCGCCGCTCACGCGGCGCGACGGCCTGGTCGTCGCAGGCCTGGGTTTCAGCGGCTACTACCTGGCGAGCTTCCTCGATTTCGCCGGCCTGGCCTACATCAGCGCCGGCCTGGAGCGTCTCATCCTGTACCTCAACCCGACCCTGGTGCTGGCCCTGGGCGTGCTGTTGTTCAAGAAGCGGGTCACCCGGCGCCAGCTGGCGGCGCTGGCCGTGAGTTACGGCGGGGTGCTGCTGGTGTTCGGGCACGAGGCCAGCCTGCAGGGGCCGAACGCCGCGCTGGGTTCGCTGCTGGTGTTCGGCAGCGCGGTCAGCTATGCCGCCTACCTCGCCTTCAGCGGCGAAGAGGTCCGGCGGCTCGGCGCCTTGCGCCTGAGCGGCTGGGCCACCAGCGTGGCCTGCGCGATGTGCCTGCTGCAGTTCGTCCTGCTGCGCCCACTGTCGGCCGCGCTGGTCGCGCCCGAGGTGATCTGGCTGTCGTTGCTCAACGCCACCGTGTGCACCTTCTGCCCGGTGCTGATGGTGATGATGGCGATCGAACGCATCGGCGCCGGCATGGTGGCGCAGACCGGCATGATCGGCCCCTTGTCCACCATCCTGATGGGCGTGCTCATCCTGGACGAACCCTTCACGGCCTGGATCGTGGCGGGTACCGTGCTGGTGATGGGCGGCATCTGGCTGCTGGCCAAGTGGCGCTGAGGCCGGCCGCTGTCCTCGGCATCGAACATCCACGAATCGGGAGACCTGCATGAAACTCGGGATCGAAGGCAAATGGGCGCTGGTGTGCGCCGCCAGCAAGGGGCTGGGCAAGGGCTGCGCCGCGGCGCTGGTCCGCGAAGGCGTGAACGTGGTCATCACGGCGCGCGGCGCCGACACCCTGCAGGCCGCGGCGGCCGAGTTGCGCAGCTTGCCGGGCGCCGCCGAGGTGCGCGCGGTGGCCGGCGACATCACCACGCCGGAGGGCCGCGCGGCGGCGCTGGCCGCCTGTCCGCAGGTCGACATCCTGGTCAACAACGCCGGCGGGCCCCCACCCGGGGACTTCCGCCACTGGGATCGCGACACCTGGATCCGGGCGCTGGACGCCAACATGCTCGCCCCCATCGAGCTGATGAAGGCCACCGTCGACGCGATGGCGGCGCGCGGTTTCGGCCGCGTCGTCAACATCACCTCGGGGGCGGTGAAGGCACCGATCCCGGTGCTCGGCCTGTCCAACGGCGCGCGCAGCGGCCTGACCGGTTTCGTCGCCGGCCTAGCCCGCAGCGCCATCGCCGCGCGCAACGTGACCATCAACGGCCTGCTGCCCGGCGCCTTCGACACCGAGCGCCTGCAGGCCACCTTGCGCGCCGGTGCGCTCCAGGCCGGCCAGGATGCGGACCAGGCGGCCGAGCTTCGCCGGCGCAGCATTCCCGCCCAGCGTTTCGGCAGCGTCGAGGAGTTCGGCGCGGTCTGCGCCTTCCTGTGCAGCCAGCAGGCGGGCTACCTCACCGGCCAGAACATCCTGCTCGACGGCGGCAGTTACCCCGGCACCTTCTGAAGGGCCGGACGGCGGGCCTTCAGCAGGCGAACGATTCGACGAAACGCGATCCGTCCGGGCTGGCGCAGGCGAGCGACCCGGCACGCACCGACAGCAGCGCGCCGGCCTTGAAGCGGATCTCGGCGGCCACCGGTCCGGCCGCCGCCAGCGGCAGCGGCACCCGGCGCAGCGGCTGGCCGGCGAGGTCCAGCTCGCCGCCGGCCAGCGCGCCGACGCAGGCCGCCAGGTCGCCGCTCCAGACCGCCTCGCCGAACAGCATCTCGACCCCGCCCAGGAAACCCGGCACGCCCTCGTGCTCGGCCCGGGCGGCCGAAAGCAGCAGCCGCAGGCGCCGGTCACCGGCCGGGGCCACCGACAGCAGCTCCGAATCGGCCAGTTCGAACCATGATGGACTCATCGCGGCCGGGTTTCGCGGCGCCGGCGGGCGGCGGGAGGCACGGGCACGCGCGGGCCCGGTGGGATGGCGACGGGGTCGGGTGACATGCAGGATTCCGTGGACGAGGTGGCTCGACTGTAAGGGGTTCCGGGCCGTCCGCCCGGGTCGGTCCGGGCGCATGCCGCGGCCCCAAGGGCGTACTAAGTCACGCCCAGGCGGGGGCCGAAGCCCCTTGCCTCATTCATCCGGCGCTTATCCAGCCGAAAGAAAGGGCTTGGCTCGCTTTGATACACCGCTCATGCCCTTATCCAGTCCCTCGTCCGGCATCGACACGGCCTTGTCGAGGGCGCCCTTCTGGCTGATGCTGCGGCGTATCGCCGTGCTCGCAGGCTGCGTGGACCTCACCTACCTGGTCGTTTTCCTGGTGCTGGGCATGCCGGGCATGGCCTGGCCCAACCTCTTGAGCCTGTCGATGTATGTCGCGGCCTACTGGCTGCTGGGACGGCGTCGCAACCTGCCGGCGGTGCTGCTGATGTGGACGGAAGTGCTCGTGCATTCGAGCGTCAGCACGATCCTGCTCGGCTGGGCCAGCGGCACGCACTATTTCCTGCTGGTGTTCCTGCCGGCGGTCGCGCTCAGCCGCTCGCCGAGGCAGGCCTCGATGGCGCTGGGCTTCCTGCTGTTCGTCTACCTCGGGCTGGATGCCGTGTCGCAGGCGATTCCTCCGGCGTATGCGCTCGATCCGTGGGTGGCCACTGCCTTGCGCTGGCTGTCCATCTCGGTGGTGTTCGTGATGTTCGGCTACACCGGCCGGTATTACGTCGAGCACGTGCTGCTGGCGGAGCGGCGCCTGCGCCAGGCGGCGACCACCGACCATCTGTCGGGGCTGTCGAACCGGCGCCATTTCCTGCAGCTCGCGGCCACGGAAATGGAACGCTCCGCGCGTTATGGCGAAGTCCTCACGCTGATCCTCGCCGACATCGACCATTTCAAGCAGGTGAACGACCAGCACGGCCATCCGGCCGGCGACAGTGTCATCCGGCATATCTCCAGCCTGCTGGTGGCGCACCTGCGCAGCATGGACCTGGTCGGCCGCTGGGGCGGGGAGGAGTTCATCATCCTGCTGCCGTCGACCGGGCGCCAGGGCGCGGCCCAGCTGTGCGAGCGGATCCGCGAGCGGGTCGAGAACACGCCTTGCGAAGTCGCCGACGGCGTCGCCCTGACGGTGACCCTGTCGTTCGGCGTGCACCAGCTGAACCTGGCCGGCGGGCTGGAGCAGGCGATCCAGCAGGCGGATGCGGCCTTGTACGAGGCCAAGCGGGGCGGGCGCAACCGGGTGACGGTCAGCCCTGAGGACGAGCCCGCCGTGGTCGTCTGATCGCCGGGACGGCCGGCGCCCTCAGCGCTTGCGGCCGCCCCACGACAACAGGGCCGCCCCGGCCGCGATGGCTGCGGCACTCAACCACATGGGCACATCGACACTGTCCTTTTCCTTGATCGACAGCTCCAGCGGCCCGAGCTTGATGTCGTGCGTGTCCTTGGTATAGGTGACGCGGCCGTACATCAGCCCGAGGGTGCCGGCCACGATCAGCGCGAGGGCCACGATTCTGATTCCGTTCATTTCTTCAGGTTTCCCGGGAGTGGCCCGGAGGCCACGGCAGGCGGATTTTGCGCCTGCTTCATCCGTTCGGCCATTCGCTGCCGGGGATGGCGCGTCAGGCGGCGCCCGAGAAGCCGCTGCGTCGATGTCGGCCGTAGGTGCCGGGGCTCCAGACCGGGGCGCGAGGTGGCCGGCGCGGACGGCCGGTGGGAGGTGCCGGCGCAGCACGCGTCAGCGCCACGCGGCGGCCTCCCCGGTGGCGGCTGCCCTCAGGCACGTTCGAATCGGGTCCGCGGGGGCGGCGGCGTCTCCTGCGGGGTGTCGGCCGGATCCGCCGGCTCGGCGCCCGCTTGCTCCGGCGGCCGGCCCACCTCGGCGGTGAAGCTCAGGCAGCTGCCTTCACCCGGCGTGCTGCTCACCTGGACCTCGCCGCCCATCAGCTTGACCAGGCGGGCCACGATGGCCAGGCCGAGGCCGGTCCCGCCGTAGCGCCGGGTGATGCTGGTGTCGGCCTGGGCGAAGGGTTCGAACACCCGTTCAATCTGCTCGGGCGACATGCCGATGCCGGTGTCGCGCACGCTGCAGCGCAGGGTGACGAAACGGTCCTCGGCGTGTGGCGGCACCAGGCAGTCGACATGCACCTGCACGCTGCCGTGGTCGGTGAACTTGATGGCATTGCCCACCAGGTTGATCAGCACCTGGCGCAGGCGAACGGCATCGCCCAGCAGGGTCGCGGGCACGTCGTCGGCCACCTGCCACAGCAGTTCCAGGCCTTTTTGCTGGCCGGTCAGCAGCAGCGGCGACAGCGCTTCCTCCAGGCATTTGCGCACCGAGAACGGGCGCTGTTCGATGACCATCTGGCCGGCTTCGATCTTGGCCACGTCGAGCAGGTCGTCGATGATCACCATCAGGCCCTTGGCCGACTGGTTGGCCAGGCTGATGTACTGGCGCTGGCGCTCGGTGAGTTCGGTGTGCAGCACCAGTTCGGTCAGCCCGAGCACGCCGTTCATCGGGGTGCGGATCTCGTGGCTCATGTTGGCCAGGAAGGCGCTCTTGGCGAGGTTGGCGTTGTCGGCCGCCACCCGGGCGCCTTCGAGGGCCTTCTGCGACGATTTCAGGTCGCCGATGTCGCGCGCGTTGACCTGCATCGCGCGGCGGCCCGACACGGGGTCGAGGACCGGTCGCACATCGACCGCGTGCCAGCGCCGTCCCTGCAGGGTCTGCAGTTCCAGTTCGGCGCTGAAGCTCTGGCCCTTGCGCACCTGCGCGAGGATGCGCAGCGCGATGCCGGGTTCGGGGAACATGCGGTCGAAGTCGGGCTCCTGGGTGCCGCTGCCGGAGATGGCGCCGAAGGTCTGCACCGCGGCCGGGTTGCGCATCAGCGCGACGCCCTCGGGCAGCGAATGCAGGGCGATGCGCACGTTGGTGTGGGCGATGGCCTCGACACCTCGCAAGGTATGGGCATCGAAACCGGCGGGCAGGGGTTCGGAGGTGAACAGGATGCCCTGGCGCCCGTCGGGCAGGAGGATGCCGCGCGAGACCAGCACCGAGGTGAAGGGCACGCCCTTGGGATACAGGGTCCAGGAATCGCGGGCGATCTCGCCGCGTGCATGCGCTTGCTGGTTGAGCGCCAGCCGGGTCCTCACGCCTTCGCTGACATCGGAGAAATCGCGCTCGAAGAGTTCGGCCTCGGACTCGGCGAGCCAGAAGCGCAGGCCCGCCCGGTTCGCCCAGACGATGCGGAATTTCTGCGCGTCGAATACCCACAGCGGGGCTTCGAGCCACTCATAGAACTGCAAGCAACTGAAGTTGAGCATCTGTGCGTCCAGGCTACGCGGCGCTCCCGGGCCTAGGCCCCCCGCAAGGGCAGATCAATCGCGGGGCCGCCCGGAGATTGTCTGGAGGAAGACGCAGTAGCGCAGGATCATGCCCGAAGCCGGCCTTTCCGGGCCAGGGTATAGCCCCCGGACGTTACAAAAATTTTCGTCACGTCGTTTTGCGCACCCGGCGCAGCTCGTCCAGCACCAGCAGGACGGCACCGAGCGAGATGGCGCTGTCGGCCACGTTGAACGAGGGAAAGGCCCTGCCTGCGTAGTGGAACTGAAGGAAGTCGACCACGTAGCCGTGCAGCAGCCGGTCGATCACGTTGCCCACCGCGCCGCCGAGGATGAGCGACAAGGCCCAGGAGAACAGGCGCTGGCCGCCGTGGCTGCGCAGCATCCAGATGATGAACACGGCGGCCACCGTGCCCAGGCCGATGAAGAACCAGCGCTGCCAGCCCGAGGCATCGGCCAGGAAGGACCAGGCGGCGCCCGGGTTGTGGTGGCGCACCAGGTTGAAGAAGGAGCTGACGAAACGGGTGTCGCCGTAGTGGAAATACTGCAGGATCAGTGTCTTGGTGAACTGATCGAGCACGATCACGACCAGGGCGATGCCCAGCCAGGGAAGCAGTTGCGAGGAGGTTTTCGTGGGGGTGCGTGAGGCCATGGGGAGTGCTGTCGTGCCCGCCGGGCGGGGCGCCATGAAACGAGGAGAGGGCGGCGGCGCGCGCAGGGTGTTGCGCTCGCGCCGCCCGGGGCTGTCGAAGGGAGTCAGGCGACGCTGCGAGGTTCCCCGGCGCCGGAGAGATTGGCGACGCAGCGTCCGCAGATGGTGGGCTGGGCCGGGTCCTGGCCGACATCCTCGCGGTAGTGCCAGCAGCGCTCGCACTTGAGGGCGCTCGAGGCCGTCACGCCGATCGCCAGTGCCGGGCCTTCGGCCACGCGCGCCTGCGAGGTGATGGTGACGAACTTCAGGTCCTCGCCGAGCGAGGCCAGCAGCGCGTGGTCGGCGGCCGGGGCGGTGATGAGCACCTCGGCCTGCAGCGACGAGCCGACCTGCCCGCCGGCGCGCAGGGTCTCGATCTCCTTGTTCACCGCTTCGCGGATCTCGCGGATGCGGCTCCACTTGGCGACCAGCGGGTCGTCGTGCCATGCGCCGGTGTCGCTGTAGGTCTCGATGAAGATCGACGGGCCGCGGCCGGGCGAGACGATCTTCCACGCCTCCTCGGCGGTGAAGCTGAGGAAGGGCGCCATCCAGCGCAGCATGGCCTGGGTGATGTGCCACAGCGCGGTCTGCGCGCTGCGACGCGCCTTGGAGGCCGGCGCGCTGGTGTAGAGCCGGTCCTTCAGCACGTCGAGGTAGAACGCGCCCAGGTCCTCCGAGCAGTAGACCTGCAGCTTGGCCACCACCGGGTGGAACTCGTAGACCTCGTAGTGGGCCAGCAGCTCGGCCTGGAACTGCGCGGCGCGGGCCAGGGCGTAGCGATCGATCTCGAGCAGTTCGTCCAGGGGCAGGGCATCGCGGGCGACGTCGAAGTCGCTGGTGTTGGCCAGCAGGAAGCGCAGCGTGTTGCGGATGCGGCGATAGCCGTCGACCACCCGGTCGAGGATCTTCTTGTCGCCGGCGATGTCGCCCGAGTAGTCGCTCGCCGCCACCCACAGGCGGATGATCTCGGCGCCCAGCGTCTTGCTGGTCTCCTGCGGGTCGACCCCGTTGCCCAGGCTCTTGCTCATCTTGCGGCCCTGGCTGTCGACGGTGAAGCCGTGCGTCAGCAGGTGGCGGTAGGGGGCGCGGCCTTCGAGGGCGCAGGCCACCAGCAGCGAGGAGTGGAACCAGCCGCGGTGCTGGTCGTGGCCTTCGAGGTAGAGGTCGGCCTCGGGCCCGCCGGCATGGCCGGCGCCGGGGTGGCTGCCGCGCAGCACGTGGAAGAAGCTCGAACCGGAGTCGAACCAGACATCGAGGATGTCGGTGCTCTTCGTGTACGAGCCGGCCTCGGCACCCAGCCAGTCGGCCGGGCTCAGCTTGGCCCAGGCCTCGACCCCGCCTTGCTGCACCAGGTCGGCCGCCCGGTCCATCAGGGCCAGGGTGTCGGGATGCAGCTCGCCGCTGTCCTTGTGCAGGAAGAAGGGCAGCGGCACCCCCCAGTTGCGCTGGCGGCTGATGCACCAGTCGGGGCGGCCGGCGATCATGTCGCGCAGGCGGGCCTTGCCGTTCTCCGGGTAGAAGCTCGTCTGCTCGATGGCGTCGAGCGCGGTCTGGCGCAGGGTCTTGGGCGCCTTGTCGACGGTGAACACCCCCTCGCCCTCGTCCATGCGCACGAACCATTGCGCGGCCGCGCGGTAGATCACCGGCGTCTTGTGGCGCCAGCAGTGCGGGTAGCTGTGCGTGAGCTTGGAGGTGGCGAACAGGCGGCCGGCGTCGCGCAGCGCGTCGATGACCAGCGGCACCGCCTTCCAGATGTGCTGGCCGCCGAACAGCGGCAGGGCCGGCTCGTAGACGCCGTTGCCTTGCACCGGGTTGAGGATGTCGTCGATCGACAGGCCGTGGGCGCGGCAGGAGTTGAAGTCCTCCACCCCGTAGGCGGGCGCGGCGTGCACGATGCCGGTGCCGTCGTCGGCGGTGGCGTAGTCGGCCAGGTAGATGGGGCTGAGCCGGTCGTAGCCGGCGTCCACATGGGCCAGCGGGTGGTGGAAGCGCAGGCCTTCCAGGGCCTTGCCGGCCGTGGTGGCCAGCACCTTGCCCTGCAGGCCGTAGCGTTCCAGGCACTTGTCCACCAGGGCCGCGGCCAGCAGCAGCAGGCCGCGCTCGGTGTCGACCAGGGCGTAGTCGAGGCCGGGGTTCAGGTTCAGGGCCTGGTTGGCGGGCAGGGTCCACGCGGTGGTGGTCCAGATGAGCACGAAGGCCTCGCGGTCGATGGACGGCAGGCCGAAGGCGGCGGCCAGCCTGGCCGGCTCGGCGCACAGGAAGGCGACATCCAGCGTCTGCGAGGCCTTGTCGGCGTATTCGATCTCGAACTCGGCCAGCGAGGAGCCGCAGTCGAAGCACCAGTAGATCGGTTTCAGCCCGCGGTAGACGAAGCCGCGCTCCATCACCCTCTTCAGGGCGCGGATCTCGCCGGCCTCGTTCACGAAGTCCATCGTGCGGTACGGGTGGTCCCAGTCGGCCAGCACGCCCAGGCGCTTGAAGTCGGCGCGCTGCAGGTCGACCTGCTCGGCGGCGTAGGCCCGGCTCCTGGCCTGCACCTCGTCGCGCGCCAGCTTGCGGCCGAAGGTCTTCTCGATCTGGTTCTCGATCGGCAGGCCGTGGCAGTCCCAGCCGGGCACGTAGGTGGCGTCGAAGCCCTGCAGCTGGCGGGCCTTGACGATCATGTCCTTGAGGATCTTGTTGACCGCATGGCCCATGTGGATCTGGCCGTTCGCATAGGGCGGGCCGTCGTGCAGCACGAACTTGGGGGAGTGGCAGCGGGCGTCGCGCAGGCGTTGGTAGATGCCCTGGTCCTCCCATTCCTTCACCCAGCCGGGTTCGCGCTTGGGCAGGTCGCCGCGCATGGGGAACGGGGTGTCGGGCAGGTTCAGCGTGGCGCGGTAGTCGATGGCTTTGTCGGTCATGGCACTTTGCGCGCCGCGGGGGCGCGCCTCGGAAGGGTGGACCGGCGTGGGGATGCCGGAGCTCGCAGGGCGGACAGCAGGGGCGGGCGAGCGTTAAATTCGGTCGCGGGTGGTCTGGCGGCCGGTGGCGGCATGGGGGGCCGCGGGCAGCGCCGAATGGGAGGCCAGGAAGGCGCGCGCATCGGCGGCATCCTGACGGATCGCCGCCGTCAGGGCTTCGAGCCCGTCGTAGCGGGCTTCATCGCGCAGTTTGTGCAGGAGTTCCACCCGCACGAGTTTACCGTAGGCGCCTTCGGCGCCCAGCGCGGCGGGCCAATCGAGGCAGTGGACCTCCAGCAGCACCCGGCCGCTGTCGTCGACGGTGGGCCGCACGCCCAGGCTGGCCACGCCGTCGAGCGGGACGTCGGCCAGGCCGTGGGTGCGCACCGCGAAGATGCCCATGGCGGCCGACCTGGCATGGGCGAAGCGCAGGTTCAGGGTGCGAAAACCCAGCTCGCGGCCGAGCTTGCGGCCGTGGATGACATGACCGGAGATGCTGTACGGGCGGCCCAGCAGCGACTCGGCCTGCGCCAGCTGGCCGCTGGCGAGCGCCTCGCGCACCGCCGAGCTCGACACCCGCAGGCCGTGCACCTCGTAGCTGTTCATGCGCGCCACGTCGAAGCCGTGGCGCTCGCCGGCGTCGTCGAGCATGGCGTAGTCGCCGACACGCCGGGCGCCGAAGCGGAAGTCGTCACCCACCAGCACGTAGCGCACGCCCAGCCCGCGCACCAGCATGTCCTCGATGAAGGCCTCGGCCGGCTGGGTGGCCAGCGGGTGGTCGAAACGCAGCACCACGACCTGGTCGATGCCGCAGCGTTCGAGCTCGCTCAGCTTGTCGCGCAGGGTGGCGATGCGCGCCGGCGCGAGCTCGGGCTTGCCGGCCTTGCGGGCGAAATAGTCGCGCGGGTGCGGCTCGAAGGTCATCACGCAGGACGGCAGGCCGCGGTGCTGGGCCTCGGAGCGCAGCAGGGCCAGCATGGCCTGGTGGCCCCGGTGCACGCCGTCGAAATTGCCGATGGTCAGCGCGCAGGAGGATGCGATGCCGGGGTGGTGGACGCCTCTGAAGACTTGCATGGGGTGGTGCTGGATGGGGCGGCGGTGGAAAACGTCGGTGGGGGCCGGGTGTCCGGGCCGCCTGGCTCATTATGGCGGCGTGACGGCCTGCGGGCCGGGCAGCCAGCGCCACTGCCCGGGTGCCAGGTCGGCGGGCAGGGTGAGCGCGCCGAAGCCGCTGCGGTGCAGGCCTTCGACACGGTTGCTCACCGCGGCCAGCATGCGCTTGACCTGGTGGTACTTGCCGTCGACCAGGGTCAGGCGCAGGCTCAGCTCGCCGGTGGGCTCGCAGGCCACCGCCCGCACGGTGGCCGGGTCGTCGACCAGCTTCACCCCGGCCAGCAGCCGCTCGACCTGCTCCGGCGTCACCGGATGCTTGCAGCTGACCTCGTAGACCTTGGGCACGTGTTTCTTGGGCGAGGTCAGGCGGTGGATGAGCGCGCCGTCGTCGGTGAACAGCAGCAGGCCGGTGGTGTCCTCGTCGAGGCGGCCTATGCTTTGCAGGTCGCGCCGGCGCAAGGGGGCCGGCAGCAGGGAATAGATGCTCGGGTGGTGTTTCGGCTTCTGCGAACACTCGACGCCCTGCGGCTTGTTCATCACGATCAGGGCCTTCTCGTGGAACGGCCAGGTCTCGCCGCGCACGCCGAAGTGCAGGCCGACCGGATCGACCTCCAGGAAGGGGTCGTCGCAGACGCGGCCGTCCAGCGTGACGTGCCCGGAGACGATCAGGCCCTCGCACTCGCGGCGGGCGCCGAAACCTTGGGAAAACAGGACCTGCGAAAGTTTCATCGGGCAGTGGCGCGGTGGAGGCGTGGCGGAAGCCGCCATTATCGCGGTGCCGTCGTGCGGCGCGCGGCTTCAGTGGTGCAGCTCGAGCAGCACCACGTGGTTCCCGCTCGCCGGCCAGGCCCGCCCGACGATGCGTTCGCCGTTGAATTCGCCGACCACGGCGCGGCCTGCCTGGTCGCTCACCCGGGCCACGGCCTGCGACACGCCGGCGGTGCCGGGCGGCACGTCGGGCGGCGGCTGGCGGCCGTCGAGCTGGAGCCGGTCGCGTTCGCGGTCGAAATAGCCGCGCGGGCGGCTTAGAGTCACCCAGGCGAGCACGCCCGGCTCGGGCGCCGGCAGCCGTTGCGCGACCAGGTGCACCAGCCCGGACGAGCGCGGGAAGGGCGAGCGGTAGATGTGGGTGGTGGCATAGCCCGCGGCGCTGACGACGAACTCGCAGGCCTGGGTGGCATCGGTGTGCATCGGGCCCCAGCGGCCGCTGCCGTCGACGCTCGCCCGGTGCAGGGCCGGGCCCAGGCGCTCGCCGGTGGCCGCGTCGACCGCGTACACCTCCACCTGCGCCCCGGCCAGCGGCAGGTTGCTGACGTCGTCGCCCACGCGGTTGTCGACCCCCAGCCCGCTCACCTTGCCGTCGAGCCGCACCTGCTGTTCGCCCACCACCTGCAGGGTCGCCGGATCGTGGCCGGTGATGAAGCGCCAGGTGTGCGCGAAGGCCTGCGGGCTGAACGACAGCTCGCGGTGGTCGTGCCCGGGCAGCACCAGGTTGGTGGCGCCGGCGAGCGCGGGCCCGGTGGGCAGCACCCCGGTCGGCAGACCGGGATGGCCGATCCACTCGCCGTCCGGCTGGGCGTACTTGTCGTTGTGGTCGGAGCGCAGGGTGAGCCAGGCGACCCCCGGCGTCACCTCGCCGCCGTCGCCGCCGGCCGCATTGAGGCCGCGCAGGAAGGGGCCCGCGCCATTGAATTCGCTGTGCGGCCGGTACTCGGGCAGCGCCCACACGCCGTGGTTGGGGGTGCCGCCGAGGATGGCGTGCGACACCTTGGCCGCGCCGCCTCCGTTGGCGATGTAGTTGCGCACGGCATAGCCGCCGCGCGAGTTCGCCACCAGCACCAGCCGGGGTTCGCCGGTGGCCTGCAGCACGCGCTCGACCTGGGCCGCCAGCTCGGCCATCTGCTCGGCGCTGGAGCTGCGGCCCGGCTGGGCGCAGGTCTCCTCGTCGCGTGCCACGGGGTAGGGCAGGTCGATCGCGAACAGGCGCTCGCGCGGCCAGCCGTTGGACTCGAAACGCCACACGGTCGTGTGCCACAGCGCGGCGGTGTCGCCGTTGCCGTGCACGAACAGGATGGGCGGATGGTGTGTCGTTGTCACGGCGGCGTGGTGGCCAGAACCCAGGTGCCCCGAGTCTGTTCCAGGCCGCGGCCGGCCAAGCCTCGACAACAGGCGGAAATACCTGCCGATTCCGCCGCCGGGCCTGCGCGCGGCTGCGCTGCGGGAGCCGGCCGGTCTGCGGGTCCGATAATCGGCCCATGCAGCCGCGCTCCCTGCCCGCCACCGCCGACGTGCCCGCGTTCTACCCGACCGTCACGGCGCTGGCCATGGGCCAGCTGCTGTCGTGGGCGGCGCTCTACTACGCCTTTTCATCCTTCGTGCTGCCGATGAAGGACAGCCTGGGCTGGGCCGCCGCGGACATCATGGGGGCGTTCACCCTCGGCCTGGCCACCTGGGGCGCCGCGAGCTACGCCGCCGGGGCGGCGATCGACCGCGGCCATGGGCGGGCGCTGATGGGCGGGGGGGCCGCGCTGGCCGGGCTGGGTTTCCTCGGCTGGTCGCAGGTGCACAGCCTGTGGGGCCTGTATGCGGTCTGGGCGCTGCTGGGGGCGGCCATGGCCATGACCTTGTACGAGCCGGCCTTCAGCGCGGTGACGCGGCGCTTTCCCAGCCGCTACGGCAGTGCCATCACCGGCCTGACGCTGGTGGGCGGCCTGGCCAGCACCTTGTCGTTTCCGGCCGTGGCCTGGCTTATCTCGGCCTGGGGCTGGCGCGGCGCACTGGCCTGCATCGGCGCGGTGCTGCTGGCGGGGGTGGCGCCGCTCAACGCCTGGGCCCTGCGCGGAGACGATCCGCCGCTGCACGTCGCCGCCCTCGACGGCGGCCGCGACGCCACCTTGTCGCAGGCCTTGCGCCAGCGGGCATTCTGGCTGCTGGCCGCCGCCTTCATGCTGCATGCGGTGGTCACCGCCACCTTCTGGTCGCATGTGATGCCCGCCTTCGCCTCCAAGGGAACGCCGCAGGCCGACGCCCTGCTGGTGCTGATGTGGATCGGCCCGGCCCAGGTGCTGGGCCGCCTGGCCTTCCTCGGCGGCGGGCGCCACCTGTCGGCACGCGTGCTGGGGCTGCTCGTCTTCGCCTGCCTGCCGCTGGCGCTGCTGCTGTTCGCGCTGACGGACCGACTGGCCCTGCTGCTGCTGTTCGCCTTGATGTTCGGTGCCGCCAACGGGCTGCTCACCATCGTGCGCGGCCACATGGTGCCGCTGTATTTCGGCCGCGCCCACGTGGGCCGCATCAGCGGTGCCATGTCGGTGCTGACCTTGATGCCGCGGGCCGCCGGGCCCTTGCTCGGCGCCTGGGCGCTGATGGCGCTGCCGGGCTACCGCGAGCTGATGCTGGGACTGTCGGCGCTGACCGCGCTGGCCCTGCTGGCCTTCGCTCTGGCACACCCGCCGCGCGCCGGCTGAGGTGTCTCAAGGAAGTGATGGGCCGCCACCGGGCTTGCTTGACCCCCCTCGGGGAGCCTGGCGCGTAGCGGCAGGTTCGGGTGCGGTCAGAAACGCCGCTCGAGCGTCATCACCTGGTTGTCGGTCTTCATCTGGAAACGCGACAGGAAGCTGTTGCCCAGCAGGATGTGGCTCATCTCCCCCGGCATGATCACGGCCTCGACCCCCTGGACCAGCACATCGCCCACCCGCACCGTGTCGAGCTTGACGCGGTGCACCGGCACCCTGCCGTTGGCGGTGGAGGCCATGGCGACCGGGCCGTTCTGGAACTTGATGCCCATGCGCAGCGCGTCGGCCTGGCTGAGCGACACGCTGGTGGCGCCGGTGTCGACCATGAACTGCACCGCATGGCCGTTGATCGCCCCGTTGGCGATGTAGTGGCCGCCCGGTCCGGCGCTGAGCACGATGCGGGTGGCCCCGGCCACCCCAGCGCCGACCGCGCCCGTCGCGCCCAGGCTGACCTGGGCCTCGCCCAGGCGCAGGTTGAAACGTTTGCCGCCGACCTCGACCGTGGCGTCGTGGGCGCTGACCGCGACCAGTTTCACGCCCTGCAGCGTCGAGCCCACGGCCAGCGTGCGCGGCTGGCCGTCGATCATCAGCAAGGCCTTGCTGCCCAGGCTGCCGCTCAAGGAAACGGTTTGAGCCGATGCGGCCGCCGCCAGCAGGCTGGCGGCGACGGCAAGCAGGGCGCGCACGGGTCAGTCCCGGAAGTTGTCGAAGGACAGCGGGGCGTCCGGCACGTCCTTGCGCAGCAGGGCGATGGCCGCCTGCAGGTCGTCCCGCTTGGCGCCGGTGATGCGCACCATGTCGCCCTGGATGGAGGCCTGCACCTTCATCTTGCTCTGCTTGACGAGCGCCTGGATCTTCTTGGCGGTATCGGTGTCGACGCCGCTCTTGACGGTGATGAGCTGCTTGACCTTGTCGCCGCCGATCTTCTCGATCTTGGCCGTGCGGTCCATGTAGCGGACGTCGACATTGCGCTTGGTCAGCTTGGCGATCAGGATGTCGAGGACCTGGCCGATCTGGAAGTCGCTGTCGGCGAAGACGGTCAGTTCCTTGTCCTTGAGCTCGACGCGGGCGGACGAGCCCTTGAAGTCGAAACGGGTTCCGTTTTCCTTGGCTGTCTGGTCGACGGCATTGCGCACTTCGTCCAGGTTGGTATCTAGCACGACATCAAATCTGGGCATTGGTAATCTCTTGTCACTGAATCAGCGAAAATTCTGCCATGCAAATCGAGTCGGGCGCCAGCCTCAAACCCTATAACAGCTTCGGCCTCCCCGCCGTAGCCCACACCCTTGTGCGAATTTCCACCGATGCCGACGTGCGCCAGGTGGTCGACCACCCCGAGCTGGGGCGTTCGCCGAAGTTCGTGCTGGGCGGCGGCAGCAACATCGTCCTCACCCGCGACATGCCGCAGGTGGTGCTCAAGGTCGAGGTGCCCGGCAAACGCCTGGTCGAGACCCGGCCCGACGCCTGGATCGTCGAGGCCGGGGCCGGCGAGAGCTGGCACGAGCTGGTCGCCTGGACCCTGGCCCAGGGCCTGCCGGGCCTGGAGAACCTCGCCCTCATCCCGGGCACGGTCGGGGCCTCGCCGGTGCAGAACATCGGCGCCTATGGCGTCGAGCTGAAGGACCGCTTCCACTCGCTGGACACGGTCGACCTGGTGACCGGCCGCAGCGTCACGCTGTATCCCGAGACCTGCGCCTTCGGCTACCGCGACAGCGTGTTCAAGCATTCGCTGGCCGGGCGCAGCGTGATCACCCGGGTGCGCTTCAGGCTGCCGCGGCCGTGGCAGCCGGTGCTGGGCTACCTCGAGCTCGAACGCAAGATGGCGGAGACCGGCGTGCGCGAGCCCGATGCGCGCCAGGTCTTCGACTGGATCTGCGCCATCCGCCGCGCCAAGCTGCCGGACCCGGCGGTGGTCGGCAACGCGGGCAGCTTCTTCAAGAACCCGGTGGTGACCATGGAGCAATGCCGCGACATCATCGGCCGCGACCCGGAGGTGGTGCATTACCCCATGCCCGACGGCAGCGTCAAGCTGGCGGCGGGCTGGATGATCGACGCCTGCGGCTGGAAGGGCAAGAGCATCGGCCGCGCCGGGGTCTACGAGAAGCAGGCGCTGGTGCTGGTCAACCGCGGCGGGGCCATCGGGGCCGAGGTGATGACGCTGGCGCGGGCCATCCAGGAGAGTGTGTACGGGCGTTTCGGCATCCGGCTGGAGACCGAGCCGGTGGTGGTCTGATCCTTCGCCGGCGAGCCGGCCACGGGCCGCCGGTTCGGTGCGATGATCGCTGCGCATCTGGTGCGCCCGGTCGAGCCGCGACCTCGGCGTGGTGGGCAGTAAAAGGGGTGGGCAGTGGCAGATCCGATGACCGTGGCGGCTGAGCAGATCCTGCAGCTTGCGAAGAACGCGTGTCCGAACAAGATCCCCTACCGGGTCGGCCGGGAGGGCGAGTTTCCCCCCTTGGCCGACGAGGACCGGGGTTTCCGGAGTGCGCTCGAAGCCGAGGGGTTCCGCTTCCTGGCCGACCTGAAGGTTCAGGCGCCGGCAGATCGGTCCACCACGATCCGGACCGGAGTGTTCGTCAGGGTCCTGCTTTCCGCCGATGGCACCATCCAGGCGAGCCTGGGCGTCAAGCGCCTCGGCCTGCCGGCCCTGGCCCGCATCACCTGGATCGGTGTGCGCACGCTTCGCTGGATCACCGCGCCCAAGGTGTTGCTGGACGGGATGCGGCCGGTGCGCTGCAGGGCCTTCGAGACGGAGTTGAGCGATGGATCCTTCATCGTGACCGTCGAGGAGTTTCCCAACGAATTCATCGAGGAGCACCCGGCCATCGACCGGGAGTTCCATCCGAAGGGCACGCCGGCCGGGCAGCTGCTGGCCCGGCACCGCGAGCGGCTTGCCGCCCGCCTGGCGGCGGACGGCGGGCTGCAGGCCGTGCCGGTCAGCGGCATCGACGGGGCCCTGGCCCTGCAGGACCGCCTGCAGGCCCTGCGCTCGGCGCACCGTGCCGCCATCGGCTGGGTCACGCTGGAGGAACTGACCGGGATGCTGGCGGAGCGTTCGGCGCTGGCCTTTCCGATCTTCATGGAGATGCAGCGGCTGACGCAGGCCACGCCTGCCGCCTCCACCGGCGGGCCGCAGCGGCCGCTGCCCGATCCGGCAGCGCTGGAGCGCGCCGCGTTCCTGGCGCAGCTGGAGGACAAGCCGCCGGTCGAACCATCCGCGCGCAGCCGGTGGATGGTCACGGGCCTGACGGCGATGGCCTTCGTCGCCGTGGCCTCCGCCATGTTCTCGCTCGAGGTCGCCTTGATCCTGCTGGCCGTGATCGGCCTGCACGAAGGCGGGCATTTCCTGGCGATGCTGGCCTGCGGCTATCGCCACCTCAAGGTCTTCTTCATTCCCGGCCTGGGCGGCCTGGCCAGCGGCCGCAAGGAGGCGGTGCCGGCGTGGCAATCGGTGCTGATCTACCTGGCCGGCCCGGTGCCGGGCATCGTGCTGGGGCTCTGCGGCCTGGCGTTGATGCCGTTTGTTTCCGGCGACAGTGTCTGGAGATCTCCCCTCGACAGCTTCGTCCGGATGAGCCTGCTCATCAACTACCTGAACCTGTTGCCCCTCGTGCCCCTGGACGGGGGACGGGTCGTGGAGCGCCTGCTGTTCACCCGCTGGCCCAGGGTGCGTTTCGTGTTCGCGCTGCTGTCCCTGCTGGCGCTGGTCGCGGCGGCCTGGGCGTTCGCCGATCGCGCGCTGGTGGTGATCTGTGTCCTCATCGGGCTTGGCCTGCCTTTCCAGCGGCGGATGTCGCGCCTGTTGTCGACCTACCTCGAGCGTTTCGGCCCGCTCCGGGTGAGTCGGCGGGAAACGATCGAGCGCCTGTACGGACTGCAGGTGCAAGCCGGGGCCGCGCCCGGCACGTTCGCCCAGCGGGTCGAGACCGCGAAGGCAGCCTTGCTGGCGCTGCAGGACCCACTGCCTCGCTGGCGCGACACCCTGGCCGGCCTGGGCTTGTACGCCGCACTGATGCTGGGGGCTCCGGCCGCGGTCCTGGTGGTTCTTTTCCACTCTTCGGGTCCTGGTCCCTCGGCGGCGGAGATTCATAGGCGAGGCGAGGGTGAAGCCGCGCGGGCTGCGGCGGAACGTTCCGCGAACCTGGCCGCAGCGACTTCCGACCAGCAGCGCTGGGAGATCCACCTGAAATCCTCCGCGGCCTTGGCCCCCTCGTCGCCGCAGGCCCGGGAGGCGCTGGACGCCGCCTGGGCCATCGCCGAGACCTGGCCGGCCGGTGACACCAGGCGGCTGCAGACCTTGATCGTCCGCTCCAGGCGATTGACGGGTGACCAGGCCGACAGCACGGCGCTGGAGCAATCCGCCCGGCTGCGTCAACAGGTGCGCGACGAGATGGCCCGGACCCCTGGGCTGGATCCGGAGCAGCGGGCGCTGCTGGGGCACGAGCTGTACCAGTCGGCGCCCCACGAGGACCCGCATCGCGAGGCCGATCTGGAGGCCGCCTTGGCGGCACTTGTCGTTCCCGGTCCGCCCTCGGACTTGGCCTATTTGATCCGGGCCGAGTTGGCCCGGCTTCGCTACGCACAGGCGAGGCTCGAGGATGCCGAGGGGCTGCTGATGCAGAACTACCGCGACGGCCTTGCCGGGTGGCGTGGAGACGCTTCCCCGGCATCCAGAACGGGCGAGCACTACCAGGCCATGCAGGCTGCGGCTGAAATCGGCCTGATCCGGGTGGATCGCGGCCAGGCCCGCGAGGCCTTCGATTTTTCCAACCGGGCGGCTGTCGACCTGTCCCGGGCACAGGAGGCGCTGTCGCTGCCGTTCGAGCTGGCCCGTGCGGATGCGGCCGCGGCGTCGGGCGACTGGCCAGCGGCGCTCGCCATACTCGATCGGGCCGAACAAGGTCCGCCGTCTACACCGTTCATCATGAGGGTGATGCGCTGGGCCATGTCGAAAGGGGGCGACCAGGAGCGGCGCGCGCCGGTGCCCTTGCAGGTCCAGAGGCTGGATGTCTTCGCCCGCAGCCAGGATGGGCGCGCCGACGCGCTGGCCCGGCAGCTGCGGCTCGAGTTTCAGGCGTGGTCGCATTGGAGGGAGACCTATTGCCTGCGGGCCCCCTCGGACCGCAAGACCTGGGGCGCGGACCGCGCCCGCCGCCTGCAGCAGAGCCTGGCCGCCGCAGGCGTCTGTCCGGCCGAGCAGCGTGAAGCATCCTGAGGTCCCACCATGATCACCGAAACCACCGGCATGCACCTCCTAGGCACCCACCACGTCGCCATCATCGCCTCGGACTATCCGCGCTCCAAGGCGTTCTACACCCAGGTGCTCGGGCTGCCCGTGCTGGCCGAGGCGTACCGCGACGCCCGCGACTCGTGGAAGCTCGACCTGGGCCTGCCCGACGGCACGCAGATCGAGCTGTTCTCCTTCCCCTCGCCGCCGCCCCGTCCCAGCCGTCCCGAGGCCTGCGGGCTGCGCCACCTGGCGTTCAGGGTGCCCGACCTGGACGCCGCCGTGCGCCACCTGCAGGGCCACGGCGTGGCGGTCGAGGATATCCGGGTGGACGAGTACACCGGCCGGCGGTTCACCTTCTTCGCCGACCCCGACGGTTTGCCCCTGGAGCTCTACGAGGATTGATTCCGGGCTTGAAAACGGGGGCTTGCGGCGCTACGGTGAAAGCTGGCGCGGCCGTCGGGGCCGCGCCGGTCGACCCACCACTTCAAGGAGGACCAGCATGCCCGCATCCGTCCAACCCATTCCCGATGGCTACACCGCGGTGACGCCCTACCTGACCCTCAACGACGCCGCCGCCGCCATCGAGTTCTACCAAAAGGCCTTCGGCGCCGAGGAGGTCATGCGCATGCCGGCGCCGGACGGCAAGATCATGCATGCCGAGATCCGCATCGGCGGCGCGGTCGTCATGCTGCATGACGAAGCCCCGCAGTGGAAGGCCTTCGGTGCCCGCACCATCGGCGACTCCCCCTGCAGCATCATGCTGTACGTGCCGGATGTCGATGCGGTGGTGCGGCGCGCGGTCGAGCACGGCGCCACCTTGACGATGGAGGTCGAGGACCAGTTCTACGGCGACCGCTGCGGCGCGTTGAAGGACCCGTTCGGCCACAAGTGGATCGTGGCCACCCATGTCGAGGAGGTGTCGCCAGAGGAGATCGAACGGCGCGCGCAGGAACGGTTCAGCGCGGCCACGAGCTGAGCCCGGGTGCGGGAGGGGCCTACACTTCGGGCTCCTTCCGTTCCGCCGTGCCGTACGTATGACCGATGTCCCCGAAGCCCGCTGGGCGGCGCAAGACCTTTCCTCGCCGGACCGCATGGATGCCGCCAGGAGCGAGCCGCGATGAAGCTGCGATATCTCGACTTCGACTACAGCGAAGACAGCGAGGGGCTGGGCACCTTCGAGGCCATGGCGTCGACCGGGCCGGGGCAGGTGGCCGCCCTGCGCGCCGAAGTCGCCGAGGTGCTGGACTGGGCGACGGCGAACTTCCCGCACAGCCGGGGCCCGGTGGAGGAGGGCGGCGAGTGGGACTACGAGCTGCAGGCGCAGCAGGAGTTCAGCGCCGTCGAGCAGCTGGACTACGACCCGGTCGCGCGGGTGTTCGACTCGCGGCTGCAGGCGCCGGGCATCCCCCGGCATGCGCTGACGCTGACCATCAGCGGCGTGCCCGAGTTCTGCCGGGCGTTCAGCCGCCGCTTCGTGCCGGAGTGAAAGCGCCGGCGGGGCGCGTGCGCCCCCCGCCGGGCCAGGGACGGCTTCAGCCGAAGTGGCAGATGTAGTGCAGCGTCTGCGTCACCTCGATGTCGAAGGACGAATTGCCGGGCACGTTGAACGACTGGCCGCCGCTGTAGCTCTGCCATTCGCTGCTGCCGGCCAGCTTCACGCGGCAGGCGCCGTCGACCAGCTCCATGACCTCGGGCGCGCCGGTGCCGAAGTTCAGGCTGGCCGGCAGGATGACGCCGACGCTCTTCTTGCTGCCGTCCGCCAGCTCGACGGTGTGCGAGACGCACTTGCCGTCGAAGTAGACATTGGCCTTGGTGTTGACCTTGCCGGCCAGGGTGGTGGTGGGGGTGCTCATTCGATCACTTCTTCCGGGTCAGGGGCTTGGCAGCCGGTTTGGCTGCGGGTTTGGCGGCGGTCTTGGTAGCGGTCTTGCCAGCCGGCTTGGCTGCGGCCTTCCGGGAGGCCGGCTTTTTCGCGGCGCTGGACCGCGCCGAGTTCACATTCGCCGCGATGCGCAGGCGCAGCGCGTTCAGCTTGATGAAGCCGGCCGCGTCGGCCTGGTTGTAGGCGCCGCCGTCGTCCTCGAAGGTGGAGATGTTCATGTCGAACAGCGAGTCGGTCTTCGACTCGCGGCCGACGCACAGGATGGTGCCCTTGTAGAGCTTGAGCCGCACCGTGCCGTTGACGCTGGCCTGCGAGGCGTCGATCAGGCCCTGCAGCAGCTGGCGCTCGGGGCTGAACCAGTAGCCGTTGTAGACCATGCGCGCATAACGCGGCATCAGGTCGTCCTTCAGGGCCAGCACTTCGCGGTCCAGGGTGATGGACTCGATGGCGCGGTGGCCGGCCAGCATGATGGTGCCGCCCGGGGTTTCGTAGCAGCCACGGCTCTTCATGCCGACATAGCGGTTCTCGACCTTGTCGAGGCGGCCGATGCCGTGCTTGCCGCCGATCTCGTTCAGCTTGGCCAGCACGTTGGCCGGGCTCAGCTTCTGGCCGTCGATGGCGACGATGTCGCCCTTGGCGTAGGTCAGCTCGACCACCTGCGGCTTGCCGGGGGCCTTCTCGGGGCTGACGGTGAGGCGCCACATGTTGGCCTCGGGTTCGAAGTTCGGGTCCTCCAGCACGCCGCCTTCATAGGAGATGTGCAGCAGGTTGGCGTCCATCGAATACGGGGCGCCGCCCTTGCGCTTCTTGAAATCGACCGGGATGCGGTGCTTGTCGGCATAGGCCAGCAGCTTCTCGCGCGACAGCAGGTCCCACTCGCGCCAGGGGGCGATCACCTTCACGTTCGGCATCAGCGCGTAGGCGCCGAGCTCGAAGCGCACCTGGTCGTTGCCCTTGCCGGTGGCGCCGTGGCTGATGGCGTCGGCGCGCGTCTTGCGGGCGATGTCGATCAGGCGCTTGGCGATCAGCGGGCGCGCGATCGAGGTGCCCAGCAGGTATTCGCCTTCGTACAGCGCGTTGGCGCGGAACATCGGGAAGACGAAGTCGCGGACGAACTCTTCCTTCAGGTCGTCGATGAAGATGTTCTCGGGCTTGATGCCCATCTTGATCGCCTTGGCGCGTGCCGGCTCGATCTCCTCGCCCTGGCCGATGTCGGCGGTGAAGGTCACCACCTCGCACTGGTACTCGTCCTGCAGCCACTTGAGGATGATGGAGGTGTCGAGCCCGCCCGAATAGGCCAGGACCACCTTGCGGGGTGCGGATGAAGAAGACGCGGTTTTGCTGGCTTTGGACATGTTGCGGCTGCGAGTTCTGGGGAAAACGCACATTCTAAGGGGCTCCGCGGCCCGGGCGGGCGCGGCGGGCGTCCGTCGACGCCCAACTCCGCCGGCCGTGCAATCCGTCTCGCCCTGCGCCCTGTCCGGCCGATTTCCAGGGCCCCACCTAAGGGGGTGGGTGCGCTTTGCCGGGTCCGGCTGGGATAAGCTCGCGGTCTATGAAGTGCAACCTCCCCCGGTCCGGCGCATGAGCAACTCCTCTTCCCCCAGCACCGGCGCCAGCGCCCCGCTGCAAGACGAGCACGACGCCTTGCCCGCGGGCACCCGGCTCGGCGAGTTCGAGCTGCTGCGCGTGCTGGGCGTGGGCGGTTTCGGCATCGTCTACCTGGCGATGGACCATGCCCTGGACCGGCTGGTGGCGGTCAAGGAGTACATGCCGTCGATGATGGCCGCGCGAGGCCGCGGCACCCAGGTGTCGCTACGCTCGAGCATGCACCAGGACACCTTCAACATCGGCCTGCGCTCCTTCGTGAACGAGGCCAAGCTGCTGGCGCGCTTCAACCACGCCTCGCTGGTGAAGGTCTATCGCTTCTGGGAGGCCAACGGCACCGCCTACATGGCCATGCCGTTCT
The DNA here is from genome assembly GCA_966211755.1 of uncultured Rhizobacter sp. Taxonomy (GTDB): domain Bacteria; phylum Pseudomonadota; class Gammaproteobacteria; order Burkholderiales; family Burkholderiaceae_C; genus Rhizobacter. The sequence goes on from CBIHOH010000065.1 coordinate 25,963, forward strand.
ACCCCGGCCGCACGCTCAAGGAAGAGCGGCGCTCCATGCTGCACATCCCCGACGAGGCCTGGCTGCGCAGCGTGGTCGATCCACTGCTGGGCGCGATGGAGGTGCTGCACCGCGAGGACGTGTACCACCGCGACATCGCCCCCGACAACATCCTGCTGCTGCCGGACGGCCCGCCGGTGCTGCTCGACTTCGGCGCGGCACGCAGCGTCATCGGCGACCGCACCCAGTCGCTCACCGCGGTGCTCAAGCCCAGCTATGCGCCCATCGAGCAATATGCCGATGTCGGCCACCTGCGCCAGGGCGCCTGGACCGACCTGTACGCGCTCGGCGCGGTGCTGCACTTCGTGGTCACCGGCCGCCCGCCCGTGCCCTCGGCCTCGCGCGCCGTGCACGACGACCAGAAGCCGCTCGCTTCGTTGAGCCCCGAGCAGACCGGCTCGCTGCCGATGAAGATCCTCAAGGCCATCGATTGGGCCTTGACGGTGAGCCCGCACACCCGGCCGCAGAACGTCAAGCAGTTCCGCGACGCCCTCGACGGCCGCTTCGAGCCGCCCGAGCGCACCATGATCGACGTCGGCTCCCTGAGCCGGGAGCCCTCGCGGGCCGCCCCGTCGGGCTGGGCCCAGACGCTGCAGGTGCCCGAAGCCATCGTGCCGCCGCCGCCGGTGCCGGCCGCGCTGGCACTGGCCGCCGATGAAGCCACGGTCGTCACCGGCGTCGATGTCGATGTCGATTTCGATGTGTCGTCGGCATCGGGGGCCGGCACGGATGCGGACGCGATGACCGTGCCGGCTCCCGCCCGGGCATCGGCCGAGGTGCAGCCGCCCGTCGCGCCGTTGACGGTGCCGCCGATG
>CBIHOH010000066.1:0-26779 GCA_966211755.1 uncultured Rhizobacter sp.
TCCCCGTCTTGGGTTTGCGGGCCGCCCGCTTGGGGGCCCGGTGAGGCCCGGGCGCTGCACGGCCTGAAACGGCGGGGCCGCCGCCGTCAGGCCCGGGCTTGTGCGCCGAGGCCAACGCTTTGCCTGGCGGCGGCCCAGCTGGACGAGACCTTGCAGCCCAGCGAGGGTTCGCGCAGCTGCAGACGCTCCCACATGAGCTTGGTCACCTCGGTGATCGACCCCCGAGAAACGGCGGAACGGGCCCGCACGAGGCGGATCTCCAGGCGTGCAGACCAACGCAGGTCCGCAATCGACAGTTCGCCGCGCTGCAATTCGTCGCGCACCATGGACTCGGGCAGGAAAGTCAGCCCCAGGCCCTGGCGCACGAGTGCGCGAAGCGAATGCAGTGAATCCGCCGCGCAGGCCGTCTGCACATGCAGGCGCGTGGGCGCGGCCGCCATCTGCATGCCGATCAGCTGCGCGACATAGTCGGACGATCCGTATTCGATGATGGGCGTGGGCTGCTCGCGCGTTCCCGGCAGCGTATGCAGCGGGCGACCGGCCGGGCCCATGCCGACCATGAGCGACAGCCTGTCGTGCGCCACGGTCACGGACTCGAACGCATCGGCGTCCATCACCAGGGGCAATTGCGGATGCTGCAGGGTCAACCAGAAGTCGGCCTCTCCTTCGAGCAGTGCCACGGTGGCGGCCGCCACGCTCTTGATCACCACCCGCACCGGCGCGGTGATCCCTTGTTCCTTCAGCCGCGACAGCAGGATCGGAAGCATGCCGGCTTCGAGGCCTTCGGCCACTGCCAGCGTGACCGGCGTCTCGCGCTCACCGAGCTCGGAGGCGCACAGCTGCCGTACAGCCACCAAGGCCGAGCGCAGATTCGCCGCGAGCGGGAGGAAACGGTTGCCCATGTCGGTCAGAGCGAACGGATGGGCCTCCCGGTCCACCAGGTGGCCTCCCACCCACTGCTCGAGTGACTGGATACGACGCGACAAGCCGGATTGCGATGTGTTGCGCTGCCGTGCCGCGCGCGTGAAGCTGCGGCATTCGACCACCGCCAGAAAATCGTCCAGCCACTTGACATCCATGAAGGGATCCTTCCTGCATCCGTTTGGGTCGTGCCGATCGAGTCGGCAACTCAGGCGGCATGCAGATGGCACGCCGACGTATGGCCGGGGGCGATGGCCCTGAGGCGTGGAGCCTCCTGGCTGCAACGCGGCATGGCGTGCGGGCAGCGGGGATGGAAATGGCACCCCGAGGGCGGCGCAAGCGGCGAGGGAATCTCGCCCTGGATGGCGACGAACTTGCGCTTTTGCACCTTCAGCGTGGGCACCTCGGCGAGCAGTGCCCGCGTGTAGGGATGCGCGGCCTCTTTGAACAGGCTGCTCGTCGGCGCCGATTCGACCACGCGGCCGAGGTACATCACCGTCACGCGGTCCGCGATGTGGTGCACCACCGCCAGGTTGTGGCTGACGAACAGATAACTCAAGCCCAGGCGCTCGCGCAGGCTGGAGAAAAGGTTCAGCACCTGGCTCTGCACCGACACGTCGAGCGCAGCCACCGCCTCGTCGCAGACGATGAACTCGGGCTTGACCGCCAGCGCACGGGCGATGCCCACGCGCGCCCGCTGCCCGCCCGAGAACTGATGCGGGAAGCGGCTGACCATGTCGCTGCGCAGGCCCACACGCTCCAGCAGCTCGGCCACATAGGCGCTCTTGTCCGCCTTGGACACGATGCCATGTGTGACGGGTGCTTCGCCGATCAGGTCGAGCACGCGCATGCGGGGGTTCAGCGATGCATAGGGATCCTGGAAGACCATCTGCAGCTTCAGCTGACGGGCCAGCGCGTCTTCCGGCTTCAAGGAATCGAGGCGCTCGCCGCGCAGCAGACGCTCGCCGCTGGTCGCGCGCTGCAGGCCCACCGCGACCCTGCCCAGGGTCGACTTGCCGCAACCCGACTCGCCGACGAGGCCCACGATCTCGCCCTCGCCGACGGTGATCGACACGTCATCGACCGCCCTCACCGGAGATGGCCTGGCGCTGGCCGCATGCCCCCTGGCCCAGTTGAGCGCACTGCGGGCCGTGACCGGCCGCTCGAAGTTGACACCGACGTGGCGCAACTCCAGCAAAGGCGGAAACTCTTGCAATGGGCCTGTCACGGGGGCGCTCGTGATTGTCGTCTGCATGGCGGCGTCTCGGTTCAAGCGGGATTGTGGCAACGAAGAAAACGCCCGTCGGCGATCCCGAGCAACTCGGGATCGGCCTTGCACCGCGGCAAGGCGCGCTCGCAACGCGGGGCGAACGCGCAACCGCCGGCATCCGGCAGGCCGGCGAAGGTCCCGGGAATCTGTCTCAATGGCTGGCCCCGGGTCTCGATCTGGGGAACGCTGGCGATCAAGCCCTGCGTGTAGGGATGCCGCGGCGCCTCCAGCACCTGCTGGACCGTGCCATGCTCGACCATCCGGCCGGCGTACATCACGCCGACCCGGTCGGCCAGGCCCGCCACCACCGACAGATCGTGGGTGATCCAGATGAGTGCGGCGCCGGATTCGGCGCACACCTTCTGCATCTCGAACAGGATCTGGCCCTGGATGGTCACGTCCAGCGCCGTGGTGGGCTCGTCGGCGATGATCAGGTCAGGCTCGTTGAGCAAGGCGATCGCGATCGCCACACGCTGGCGCATGCCGCCCGACAACTGGTGCGGATAGACCCGCAAACGCTCCTCGGGCGCCGCGATGCCCACGCGCTCGAGTGCCGAGTGCGCCAGATCGAGAGCCTTGGCGCGCGTCACCTTGCGGTGGGCAAGGACGGCCTCGGTCATCTGCAGGTCGATGCGCAGCACCGGATTGAGCGTCATCATCGGATCCTGGAAGATCATGGCGATCCGGTTGCCGCGCAATTCACGCATCGCAGCATCGCTGCGTTGGCGGAGCTCTTCGCCCTTGAAGAGGATCGATCCCTCGACCACGCGGCCGGGAGGATCGATCAGGCCCATGATGGAAAAACCGGTGATCGACTTGCCGGAGCCCGATTCGCCCACCAGGCCCAGGACCTCACCCGGCATCACCGAGAAGCTGACTCCGTCCACCGCCTTGACCGGACCACTGTCCGTGAAGAACCAGGTTTTCAACCCGTCGATGCTAAGGGTAGGAGCGGCCATGTCAGTCAACTCTCAGACGTGGGTTCAGCACATCGCGCAGCTGGTCGGCAACGAGATTGATGCTCATGATCGTGATCAGCAGGGCCAGCCCCGGGAAGAAGCTGATCCAGTATTTGCCCGAAAGCAGGTAGGTGAAGCCATTGGCGATCAGCAGGCCCAGGGAGGGTTCGGTGATCGGCAGCCCCACCCCCAGGAAGGACAGCGTCGCTTCCAGGGCGATGGCCGACGCCACCTGCAGGGCGCCGACGACGATCAGCGCCGGCATGCAGTTGGGCAGCAGATGGCGGAACAGCACGCTGGTCACCGGCAGCGCCAGCACCCGGGTCGCCGCGATGTACTCGCGCTGGCACTCCACCAGCACCACGCCCCGGATGGTCCGTGCGTAGTACGCCCACTGCGCGGCGACCAGCGCGGCGATGACCTTGCCGACGCCCTGGCCCAGGATGGCGATGAGGATCAAGGCCACCAGGATGGCGGGAAACGACAACTGCATGTCGACGATGCGCATCAGCAAGGCATCGAAGCGCCCGCCGAAATATCCTGCCACCAGGCCGACGACGATCCCGATGGCCACGGCAAAGAGCGTGGCGCACAGACCGACGACCAGACTCGTGCGCAGGCCGTAAAGAATGGCCGATACCATGTCGCGCCCTTGCGCATCGGTGCCCAGGAGATAGCGTTTGCTTCCATCGGCCGCCGGCGAGCCCGGTGGCAGACGGGCATCCATGAGATCGAGTTGCGACAGGTCGTACGGGTTCTGCGGAGACAGCCAGGGAGCCAGCAGCGCGGCCAACAGGATGAGCAGCAACACGATGGCCGCGATGCTGGCCGCGGTGCTGCGCCGGTAGGCCGACACGAAACGCGAGAAGGAAGTAGGTGCGCTCATGACAGCCCCCAGCCGGAAAGGAACGAAGGAACTTGTCTCATCGCGCCGCCCCTCCGAGACGCACCCGTGGATCCAGCAACGAATAGGCGAGATCGGCGAGAAAGTTGATGGAGACGTACAGCACGACCACGAACATGAGGTAGGCCACCACGACCGGCCGATCCAGTTGCGTGATCGAGTCGATCAACAGCTTGCCCATGCCCGGCCAGGCGAAAACCGTTTCCGTCACGACGGAGAAGGCCAGCAGGGAACCGAATTCCATGCCGATCACCGTGATGATGGGCACGAGCACGTTCTTCAGCACATGCACCCCGACGATGCGCCTTCCCGTGAGGCCCTTGGCCCGTGCGAAGCGGACGTAGTCCTGGGTCAAGGCCTCGCGGGTCCCCGATCGGGTGAGCCGCACGATCATCGACAGCTTGAACAAGGCGAGGTTCAAGGCAGGCAGCAGCACATGCCGCCAACCCTCCAGGCTGGTCAGTGAGATCTGCATGCCCAGCACGGTCTCGGTCGCCGCGCGCCCGCTGGCCGGCAGCCACTGCAAATGCACCGAAAACACCATGATGAGCATCAACCCGACCCAGAAGGTCGGCAGGGAAAAGCCGACGATGCTGCCGCCCATGATGAGTTTGCCCGCGAGACTGTCGGGTTTGAGACCCGCCCACAGGCCGAGCGGGATGCCCAGGAGGATGGCGATGGCCATGGCCACCAGCGCCAGCTCCAGTGTGGCGGGCAGGCGGTCGAGGACGAGGCCGAGTGCGCCGGCTCCGTGCACGAAGGACTGCCCGAGGTCGCCGTGCATGGCCTTGCGCACGAAGTGTGCGTATTGTTCCCACAGGGGCTTGTCCAGGCCCAGTGCCGCGGTGGTCCTGGCGATCTCGGCCTGGTCGGCCTGCGGGTTGACGAACATGTCGACCGGGTTGCCGATGGCGAACAGGCCAAGGAAGACCAGCAGCGACATGACAACGACCAGCAGCAGGCCCTGCCCGAGCCGCGACAGAAGATAGGCGCTCACGCTGCGGCTCCCAGCGGCGGCAGCATGCCCCGGCCGCAGTGCTCGGTGGGTGCCGTGAACACGCGCGTCGTCGGGCAGGTATGTTTCCATACCAGGTCGCCATTGACGAACAGCCTCGATTCTCCGGTCACAAAGGCTTGCCACGGTTCGTCGGCCGTCAAGGGCTCGGTGGCGATGACCATCATGCGGTCGTCCTCTCCGTTGACCTGGGCCAGGTCCAGGCTCATGTCGCAATCGACCAGCCTGGCGGTGGGAAACGGATGGCGGCGCTCCAGGGCGTACAGCTTGCTCGAGCAATGCGCGTACAGCCCCTCCCCGTTGGACAACATGAAATTGAAGTTGCCGTGCTGCGCGAGGGCCTCGGTGAGTTCAGCCAGCCGCGGTGCCATCTCGAGCCAGGTGGGAGCGCGCAGCCGGTCGCCGAACGCGGCCCGCAGCTCCTGGAGCAACCAGCAGAAGGCCTTCTCGCTGTCGGTGCCGCCGATGGGCAGATAGGGCCCCGACAAGGGAGGATGGAAATTCCGCAAGTCGCCGTTGTGGGCGAAGATCCAGGACTGGCCCAGCCATTCACGCTGGAATGGATGGCAGTTGGACAGCATCGGGGCCCCTTGCGTCGCCTTGCGGATGTGAGCCAGCACGATCTTGGACTTGATCGGATACCGGCTCACCAGCTCGGCCAGGGGTGATTGACTGGCGGGCTGGTCGTCGTGGAAGACACGGCAACCAGACCGCTCGTAGAAGGCGATGCCCCAACCATCGGCATGGTCGGCGGTGCGTCCCCCGCGCTGCGCGAAACCAGTGAACGAAAACGTGATCGCCGCAGTCGAGTTGCAGCTCATGCCGAGCAATTGACACATCGTGAGATCCTTCGGTACTTCTTGTTCAGTCGCTCACGAACCCATCAGTCGGGCTTGATCAAATTCGCGAAAGTGAATTCGTCGATCCGGCCCGGATAGTTCAGCCCCTTCTTCATCGCCCATGAAGCCAGCTGGTAGTGCGTCGGCAGGACGGCGTAGTCCTTGAGGGCCAGCGTCATCGCCTCACGGGCATTGGCGTCCCGCTTGGCCGGATCGGTGGATTGCAAGGAGGCGTGGACCAGTTCGTCGACCGCCTTGTTGCTGTACTTGCCCCAGTTCCAGGTGCCCCAGCCCTTGGCCGGATCGGTGGTGGCCAGCAGCGTGCGGATGCCGAAATCCGCGCCCATGGTGCCCCAGCCCAGAAGGGCCGCACCGAATTCACCCGTCTTCATCTTCGGGACATAGGTGGAATAAGGCATGGTCTCGAGCTTCACCTGCACGCCGATGCGGCTCCACAGCTGGCCCACCGTCTGGCCGACCTGCTCGTCATTGATGTAGCGGTTGTTGGGCACGACCAGCGTGATGCCGAAGCCGTTGGGATACCCGGCCTCGGCCAGCAGCTTCTTGGCGCCCTCCGGATCGTAGGCCTCCGGCTTGAGCGCGGGGTTGTGGCCCACGATGCCCGGCGCCACGATCTGGGCGGCCGGCGCGGCAAAGCCTTCGAGCGCGGTCTGCACCAGTGCCTGGCGGTTGAGGCCCTTCGACAAGGCCTCCCGGACACGTACGTCCTTCAGCGGGTTCTTGCCCAGCGGCCCTCCCCCCTTCGCCGTGAACACGGCCGCGCCGTCGGCTGCGCCATGGTTCAGGTGGAGGAACAAGGTGCGCCAGGTGGTGCGTTGCTGCACCTGCAGGCGCGCATCGCCCTTCAGCCGCGGCATGTCGGACGGCGGCACGCCTTCGATGACGTCCACGTCGCCCGCCAGCAGCGCGGCGACGCGGGCGGCATCGGCCGTGACGAAGCGGATCAGCACCTTGTCCCACACCGATTTCTGTCCCCAGTAGTTCGGGTTCTTGGTCATGGCGACACTGTCGCCACGCTTGTAGGTGCCGAAGACATAGGCCCCCGTGCCCACCATCGCCTTGCCGCTGTTGAAGTCCTCGGTGCCGGCATTGCCCGCGGCCTTCTTCGACACGATGAAGATCGAGGACAGATCGCCGGGCAGCGGACCATACGGCTCCGCGGTCTTCAGGCGCAGCGTGTGGCTGTCGACCACCTGGATGGAAACGATCGACTTGGTGTAGCTGGTGAACGGCCCGGGGCTGTTCAGGATCTTGGCAGGGCGTTCCAGCGAGAACTGCACGTCCTCGGCGGTGAAGTCGGAACCGTCGTGGAACTTCACGTCCTTGCGCAGCTTGATCTCCCAGGTGGTGGGATCGATGGCCCGCCAACCCACCGCCAGGCCGGCCACATACTTGCCGTCCGGACTGACATGCACCAGGCAGTCGAAGAAGTGCGAGGCCACCGTGATGTTGCCCGCCGTGGCCGCAAAGTGGGGATCGAGCGACGACGGGTCGTACGACAGCGCGATCTTCAGTTCGCCGCCGGCCTTGGGCTGCGCATGGGCAACCGGGCTCGCGAGGCCGACGAAGGCGGCGGTGATGGCGGCGGCGAGGGTGGCCACGGCGGTACGGCGGATCACTGGCATGCTTTGAGCTCCTTGGGGCACTGGTGAAGAATCAGTAGGGACCGAGTGTGAAAACGTGTTCGCATTTAGGCAAGCACGCAATTAATGAACCGTGGCGCGCCGGCTACGCAGCGAGAGCGAACTCCACCGCTGCGAGGGCATGCAATGATGTCGTATCGAAACAAGGCATCGTGAGATCATTTTCACCAATGATCAAGCAAAGTTCGGTACAACCCAGCACAATTCCCTGCGCGCCTCGCTCGGCCAAGCCGGTGCAAATTTCCTGCAGCGCCCGGCGCGAGCTGTCATGGAACGAGCCCTTGCACAACTCCTCGAAGATGATGCGATGCACTTCGTCGCGTTCGGCATCCGACGGGACCACGCAATCCACGCCATGCCCGGCCAGGTGGGTGCGGTAGAAAGGCTGCTCCATGGTGAAGCGTGTGCCCAGCAGGCCGATCTTGTCGAGGCCCGCCGCCCGCACCGCCTGGGCGGTGGTGTCCGCGATGTGCAGCAAAGGCACGCCGATCGCCGCGCTGACTTCCGGTGCCAACTTGTGCATGGTATTGGTCCCGATGAGCACGCAATCCGCTCCGCCGCCCTCCAGCTTGCGCGCGGCGTCGACCAGAATGCCGCTCATGCCGCTCCAGTCGGCGGCGCGCTGGCGGGAGGCGATGTCCTCGAAATCCAGGCTGACGAGGTGCAGGGGCGCGGAGTGCAACCCGCCCAAGCGCCGCCCCACCTCGCGATTGATGATCTGGTAGTACAGAGCCGTCGACTCCCAGCTCATGCCGCCGATCAATCCAATGGTCTTCATTTGCTCGTTCCTCACTTGATTTCCGTTCTATGGATATGCGTTTCAATGCGGTCAGTTTGCCTCTCTGACCGCGAAAAATGCTCGCATTCCATAGCGTGATCACATCGATTGATGCAATTTCATGCTCTCAGACATGAAAGACGAAGAAAATTGATGCAACCGAGCAAAGAACTAGCTCGGCTTTCTCCAGGAGGACACGGAAATTCCGATGGCCAAGCTGGCAGAAGCGGTGCGTCTTTCGCCCACCCCGTGCTCTCGGCGAGTGCAACGGCTGAAGGAGGAAGGCGTCATCGCCAAGCAGGTCACGCTGCTCGCCCCTCCAAAGCTCAAGCTGGGGTGACGGTAATCGCCTCCATCCGCACGAACGAGCACAGCCAGGCCTGGTTCGACAAGTTCCGGCCCGCGGTCGGGGAAATACCGGAAGTGGTCGCGTTCTACCGGATGAGCGGCGAGGTCGACTACCTGCTGCGCATGGTCGTGTCCAGCATCGCCGGCTGCGACACGGCCTGCAAGCGGCTGATCCGCGCGTCCGGCCTGTTCGACGTCGGCTCGGGTTCGCCATGGAGGGGATCACGCCCACCACGGCGCTGCCGCCGGCCTACGCCAGCTGGCGCGCCCACTGCCCTGCCGCTTCACGCTGCCCCATCCGATGAGCGGTGGGCGGCCTGTCAGGCTCACCCCAACACGGGGGCGCTCCGCAGGCGTCCGCACAGGCCGGATCCGGGACGCCGCCGGGCATCCCGTGGCGGCTCGGGCCTGGCGAGCAAGGCGTCGGCCGGCCGCCTGGACCCGGCCTCAATCGGCCAGCACGGCACCGCTGTGGAGCCGGCCCGCCTCGATGCGCAGCTGACGGTCGCAACGGGCGGCGATGGAGGCATCGTGGGTGACGAGCACCAGGGTGGTACCGGCCTCGCGGTTCAACTCGAACATCAGTTCCATCACTTTTTCGCCGGTGGCGAAGTCCAGGCTGCCGGTGGGCTCGTCGGCCAGCAGCACCGCGGGCTGGACCACGAAGGCCCGAGCCAGGGCCACCCGTTGCTGCTCCCCGCCCGACAACACCTTCGGATAGTGCGACAAGCGCTCGCCCAGCCCCACGCGCCGCAGCATGTCGGTGGCGAGGACCCGGGCATCGTTGCGGCCCTGCAGCTCCAGCGGCAGCATGACGTTCTCCAAGGCATTCAGATTGCCCAGCAGCTGGAAGCTCTGGAACACGAAACCGACCCGGGACGCCCTGACTGCGGCACGTGCGTCTTCGTCGATTCGGAACAAGTCCACGCCGTCCAGGCGAACCGTTCCGCTGCTCGGGGTATCCAAGCCCGCGACAATCGACAGCAAGGTGCTCTTGCCCGAGCCGGAGGCCCCGACGATCGCCGCCGACTCGCGCGCGGCCAGCCTGAAGTCGATGTCATGGAGAATGGTCAACACACCGCTGGTGTCTTGCACCTGCTTGGTCACGCGCTCGACGGCAATGATGGGTTCGGACATGGAGCTTAGAAGGTCAGTATGAAAAAAACACGCAGATCGTTCCTGTGGCACTGTACCGCGTCGGCCCTCGCCACCGTGGCGCTGCACGCCTTGCCCGCGTCGGCACAACCGGCTCCAGCGGCCGGGCCGGTGATCCTGGTCGTGGGCGACAGCCTGTCGGCCGAATACGGCCTGCGCAGGGGCCAGGGCTGGGTGGCCCTGCTCGAACAGCAGCTGGCTCGCGACACACCCGCGGCCAAGGTGGTCAATGCCAGCATCAGCGGCGACACCACCTCGGGCGGACGTTCCCGCCTGCCCGGGCTCCTCAGGCGTCATCGTCCCAGCGTGGTGGTGCTCGAACTCGGCGCCAACGACGCGCTGCGCGGCCTGCCCTTGAGCATGACCCGGGACAACCTCGGCGCGATGGCGCGCGACGCCAGGACGGCCGGGGCGAAGGTGCTGCTGCTCGGCATGCGCATGCCACCCAACTATGGCCGCAAGTACGGCGAGGAATTCGGCGCCCTGTTCAGCCAGGTCGCCGCCAGCGAAAGCGCGTCGCTCGTGCCCTTCATGCTGAAAGGCGTGGCCGATGCCCCCAACCCCGAGACGATGTTCCAGGACGACCGCCTGCACCCGCGCGAGCAGGCTCAAGCGGTGATCCTGGCCAATGTGTGGCCGGCCCTGAAGCGGCTGTTGCGCTGAGAGCGACGGCCGCGGCCTGGCCGATACCGACGTCACCACACCGGCCGGCGCCCGCATCCGCCTCTTCGCCTGCGCCCTCCCCGCCCGCGTCCTCGCTCAATTGACCTGCCGGTGCCGCGGCAGCTCTGCGCCGCGCCCGGGTTCGTTGACCGGGCGGCCGCCCACCGGGCCGGGCCGTTCCTCTTCGCGCCGCATCTGCTGGCGCGGCGGCGGCGAGGGCTGCTGGGGCGGCGGCTGGACGGCCACCGGCGGACGCATCACGGGCGGCGGCTGCTGGGCAGCCGGTGGCGCGACCACGGCCGCCGGTGGCCGCGGGGCCTCCTGGCGCGGCGGGGCATCGAAGCCGGGAGGGCGCGGGTGGCGCCAGCGTTCGTCGGCGTCGCGCTGGGGAAATCCGGGACGGCCGCCGTCTCCGGTTTCGCGGACGATGACCGCAGGCGGGCGGACCGGCGGCGGCACGGCCGGACGCTCCAGCACCACCGGTCCGTCGGCGCGCGGCCCACGTGGACGCTCGGCCTCGCTGACCGGCATCGGGGGACGGCCGACACGATGCTCCTCACGCGACCCGGCGAGCGGAGCCGGCTGGGCCGGACGCCCCCAGGCCGACGGCGGCGCCGCCGGTGCCGGCTGGACCGGCTGGCTTTCGCCGCGCCTATCGCGCGAGAACTGCTGCTGCACCGGCGGCTGGCCGACGCGAAGATCGCGCTCGGGAGGCCGTCCATCGCGTGAATCGCGTGAATCGCGTGAATCGCGTGAATCACGTGCATCGCGTGCATCGCGTCCATCTCGCCACTCGCGGCGTTCGCGTTCCTCGCGACGCCCGTCCCAGCCTCGGCCCTGGCGGCCCTCGCCGGGCATGCCCACCCGGCCCGGTGCGGGCGGCACCACCACCGGCACGTTGCCGGGCCGGCGTGTCTCGAGGCGCGGCCCGCCCGGCACCGGTGCATCGATGCGCGGGGATTGCCGGGATGTCTCGCGATGGAGGCGGCTGTCGATGCCGACGATGGCCGGGGCCACCGGTTGCCGGCGTTCGAGCACGACCGACGGGACCACCGTGACCGCATGCGGCAAGGCCCGGTTGCGGTAGCTGAAGTGTTCGACGGCGCGTCCCGGGTTGTTGACGATGGTCTCGATGCGGCTGATCTCGCGCACGTGGCCGTCGTTGACATGGCGCAGGTAGCGCGGGGTGAAGCGGTAGCCCGGCACATAGACTTCGTGCGGCGCCAGCGGGAACCATCCGACGGTCGGCGCCGTCCGGCCGACCCGGACCGAGACATTGACATGCGGCCCGCCCACCCAGGCCACCAGGGCCGGCGCGTACACCGGGCGGGCCACGTAGCGCCCGGGCGACCAGCACCAGGTACCGCGCACCTGCACCCAGCGGCCATAGTGGAAGGGAGCGAACCCCCAGGGCGCGTCGTCGACCCAGGTCCAGCCCCAGGGGCTGATCCAGGCCCAGTGGCCCATGCGGTAGGGCGCCCAGCCCGGTGCGACCTGGATGGGCGTCCAGAGCGGGCCGTACTCGCTGTCCTGCTCCCAGCGGCCGTAACGGTCGAGGTCTTCGACCCCGGTCATCTCGGGCGACACATAGCGGGTGGAGACGCTGCGTTCCTCGCGCCCTTCGCTGGCCGCCACCCAGTCGGAGAAGGCGTCCTCCCGCGGGCTGCCGAAGTCGTACCGGGTACCGCCGTCATTCCAGAATTCGGCGCGCTGCCCCGCATTCACCGTCACCCCGCTGTCGGGAGCGCTGAACTGCAACTGCCCGCTGGCCACGGTGGCCTCGGTGGTGTCGTCGTCGCGGTCGAAGCGGTAGCTGCCCGTGCGCAAGGCCCCGAAGCGGCCTTCGGCGGTGACGAGTTCGAATTCGCGCGCCGCCTCGCGGGTGCGCAGGCGCACCGCCACGCTGCCGCTGTGCAACTGCAGGCCGAGATGCTCGTCGTCCAGGGCGGTGACCTCGAGTTCGCTGCCCCCGTCGAGACGCAGGACGGTGGAGCCGACGCGCAGCTCGGCCCGGCCGCCGCGCTCGGTGGACAGGCGGTCACCGGAGGTGATGGGACGGTTGCGCCGGGCTTCGATCCACTCGCCCCCCTCGGTATCGTAGAGCCAGACCTGGCCCTCCACTTCGGCCAGGCGGCCGGCGCGTGCGGGCGGATCGTCTTCGGCGGCACGCGCCGGCAAGGCCCAGAGGGAGAGGAGCAGCAGCCCCATCGCCAGGCCCAGCCAGCGGGCCGAAAAAAATGATGAGGATGTCGACACGGCGGATTCCAGGCGTTTCATGGGCGGAGGCTCCCATTGGAGTCAACGGACCCGGAGGGGTTCCTCCGAGGGTACGAGGTACAACGCTGGCCGGCCGGTCCCGGCTGACGCCGGACACAGCTGGTCGCAAAATCACCCGCGCCAGCCCGCGCGCGGACGGTCTCAATCGTCCTCGCCCGCATCCAGCCCCGGGAACAGCACGCTGGTGTAGCCGAATTGCCGGAAATCGCGCACCCGCATCGGGTAGAGTTTGCCGATCAGGTGGTCGCACTCATGCTGGACCACCCGGGCGTGGAAGCCCTCCGCCTCGCGCTCGATGGGCCGACCCCAGGGGTCGACCCCGCTGTAGCGGATACGCGCGAAGCGGGGCACCATGCCGCGCAAGCCGGGCACCGACAGACAGCCTTCCCAGCCGTCCTCCTCGGTGTCGTCAAGCGGGGTGATGCGCGGATTGATCAGCACCGTCTCGGGCACCGGCGGGGCGTCCGGGTAGCGCCCGGCCTGCTTGAAGCCATAGATGACCAGCGCCAGGTCGACACCGATCTGCGGTGCCGCCAGGCCGGCCCCCTGGACGGCATGCATGGTCTCGAACATGTCGGCCACCAGGGCGTGCAGCTCGGGGGTGTCGAAATCGCGCACCGGCTTGGCCACGCGCAGCAGGCGCGGGTCGCCCATCTTCAGGATTTCACGAACGGTCACGGCAGCCTCGATGCAAAAACGGCCGCGCCCCGAACGGCGCGGCGACGAGCGGATTGTCCCCGGTCACGAAACCCCGCGGTGACGCGCGGTGATCCGGGGCCCCTCATTCGGAGGCCGCGGCCAGCAGGGCCTGCAGCCCGGCCTCGTCGAGCACGGGAATGCCGAGCTCGCGCGCCTTGTCGAGCTTGCTGCCGGCCTCTTCGCCTGCGACGACATAATGGGTCTTCTTGGAGACCGAACCCGACACCTTGCCGCCGGCCGTCTCGATCAGGTCCTTGGCCTCGTCGCGCGACAGGCTGGGCAAGGTCCCGGTGAGCACCAGGGTCTTGCCGAGCAGCGGCTTCGGCCGGGTGTCGGCCGTGCCGTCGCTTTCCTCCCAGGTGATGCCCGCCTCGCGCAACTGCTGCAGCACCTCCTGGTTGTGCGGTTCGCTGAAGAACGCGCGCACGCTTTCGGCCACGATGGGTCCGACATCGGCCACCTCCAGCAACTGCTCGACCGAGGCCTTGGCGATGCGATCGAGGGAACCGAAGTGGCGCGCCAGGTCCTTGGCCGTGGTCTCGCCCACGTTGGGTATGCCGAGGGCGAACAGGAAGCGGGGCAAGGTCGTGTGCTTGCTCGCGCTGAGGCCGGCCAGCAGGTTCTGGGCGCTCTTGTCGCCCATGCGGTCGAGCGCCTGCAGCCGGGCCAGGTCGAGCGCGTACAGCTCGGGCAGCGTGCGCACCAGGCCGCCGTCGACCAGTTGCTCGACCAGCTTGTCACCCAGCCCTTCGATGTCCATCGCGCGGCGCGCGGCGAAATGCAGGATGGCGTGCTTGCGCTGCGCGCCGCAGAAGAGCCCGCCGGTGCAGCGCCAGTGGACCTCGCCCTCCTCGCGGGCGATGGCGCTGCCGCAGACCGGGCATTTGCCGCCCAGCTTCTGGAACAGGTCGAACGGCCCGCCGACATCGGCCGGCCGCTTCTCGAGCACCACGCCGACCACCTCGGGAATGACATCGCCGGCGCGGCGCACGATCACCGTGTCGCCCACCCGCACGTCCTTGCGCTGGGCTTCGCCCTCGTTGTGCAAGGTGGCATTGCTGACGGTGGTGCCGCCGACGAACACCGGCACCAGCTTGGCCACCGGCGTGAGCTTGCCGGTGCGGCCGACCTGGATGTCGATGTCGCGCAGCAGCGTCATCTGCTCCTGGGCCGAGTACTTGTGCGCCACCGCCCAGCGCGGCTCGCGCGAGACGAAACCCAGCCGCTGCTGCAGGGCGCGGTCGTTGACCTTGTAGACGATGCCGTCGATGTCGAAGGGCAGCGCGTCGCGCCGGGCGCCCATGCGGCGATGGAAGTCGGCCAGCCCTTCGGCACCGTGCACCACCTCCCGGTCCTCGCACACCGGCAGGCCCAGGGCGGCCAGGGCGTCGAGCAGGCCGCTGTGGGTGGGCGGGATGTCCCAGCCGACGACGGCGCCCAGGCCGTAGGCGAAGAAGCTCAGCGGGCGCTTGCGGGTGATGGCCGGGTCGTGCTGGCGCACCGCGCCGGCGGCGGCATTGCGCGGGTTGACGAAGGTCTTCTCGTTCTTGGCGCCGGCGGCGATGAGGGCGCGCTGGCGCTCGTTCATCGCCTCGAAGGCGTCGCGCCGCATGTACACCTCGCCGCGCACTTCCAGCAGCTCGGCGCTGCAGCCGCGCAGGCGCAGGGGGATCTGCGCGATGGTGCGGATGTTCTGGGTCACGTCCTCGCCCTTTTCGCCATCGCCCCGGGTGGCGGCCTGCACCAGCACGCCGTGTTCGTAGCGCAGGTTGATGGCCAGGCCGTCGAACTTGAGCTCGGCGGCGTACTCGACCGGCGGATCGGTGTCGGCCAGCCCCAGTTCGCGGCGCACGCGGGCGTCGAAACTCTGGGCACCGCTGGCATCGGTATCGGTTTCGGTGCGGATGCTCAGCATGGGCACCTGGTGGCGCACCGGCACGAAGCCGTCGAGCACGCTGCCGATGACACGCTGGGTGGGGGAATCGGCGGTCAGCAGCTCGGGATGGGCGGCCTCGATGGCCTGCAGCTCCTGGAACAGCCGGTCGTATTCGGCGTCGGGGATCGAGGGCTCGTCGAGCACGTAGTAGCGATGGGCGTGCAGCTGCAGCTGTTCACGCAGGTCGGCGGCACGGGCGGCGGCCGTGGACACGGGGGAGGTCGGGAACGTCATGCCCTCTAGCATGCCACGGCTTGCGCCGCGGATCGGCCCCGCAAACAGGCGTTTCGGACAGGGACACGGGGCCCGCCCACCCCAGGGCGAAAGCCGGCACGAGGCCGCTTCCGCCCCCTCGCCTATCGTCAGCGGACGACGGCGATCTGCTCGCGCTTGTCGCCGTTGTAGGTGAACAAGGTCAGCGCGCCGTTCTTCACGTCGCCCTTCTCGTCGAAGGAGATGATGCCCGTCACGCCCTTGTGGCCTTCGGTCTTGGCCAGCACCGGCAGGTACTTGGCCGGATCGGTCGAATCGGCCTTGACCATCGCGGCCACCATCACCTGCACCGCGTCGTAGACATAGGGCGAATAGAGCTTGACGTCGGCATCGAACTTGGCCTTGAAGCGCTTCTTGAAGTCCTCCAGGCCGGCCTTTTGTTCGCCTTCGACCCCGCCCGCCTCGGCGCACACCACCTGGCCCTTGACGATAGCCCCGCCCGACAGCTGCGGCAGCTCGGTCGAGCACAGCCCGTCTCCGCCCATCAGCTTGGCGTCAAGCGCCAGCTGTTTCATCTGGCGCAGCATCGGGCCGCCCACGGCGTCCATGCCGCCGAAGAACACGACATCGGGCTTGCTGGACTTGATGGCGGTCAGGATGGAGCTGAAGTCGGTCGACTTGTCGGTGGTGAATTGGCGCGAGGCCACGGTGCCGCCGGCCGCCTGCACGCCCTTGACGAATTCGTCGGCCACGCCCTGGCCGTAGGCCGTGCGGTCGTCGATGACGGCGAAGGTCTTGCCCTGGATGTCCTTCACCGCATAGCGGCCGAGGGTGCCGCCCAGGTGGACGTCGTCGGCCACCACGCGGAAGGCGGTCTTGTAGCCGTTGCGGGTGTACTGCGGGTTGGTGGCCGAAGGGGAGATCTGCGGAATGCCGGCATCGCTGTAGATCTTGGAGGCCGGGATGGTGGTGCCCGAATTCAGGTGCCCGATCACGCCGACGACCTTCGCGTCGACCAGTTTCTGCGCCGCCGCCGTACCCTGCTTGGGATCGCTGGCGTCGTCCTCCATCATCAGCTCGAAGGTCACCTTCTTGCCGCCGATGACCACCCCCTTGGCATTGAGCTCGTCGACGGCCAGCCGGGCGCCGAATTCGTTGTCGCGCCCCAGGTGGGCACTGGGCCCGGAGGTCGGCGAAACGTGGCCTATCCTCACGACGTTGTCCTCGCCCTTCTTGCCGCAGCCCGCCAGCCCCAACCCCATCGCGGCGATGGCCACGGCCGACAGTGCATACAGTGAACGTTTCATTGCGTTGGCTCCTTCTTGGTGTGACACGAATGGACAAGGCAAGCCCAGCCCTTGTTTGCGGAAAACAACGGAAGGGTTCAGGATGACCCGGGATTCTTCGGATGACGCGCCAGCTCGACCGCCACCGCGCGCGCCACCATGTCGTGCAAGCTGAGCGTGAGCTCCTGACGCAACTCGCGCACCAGGGTGTCGGCGGCACGGGCCAGTACCGGCCCGAGGACATCGTGCACACGATGGTCGAACATGGCATCGAGCTGCCGGTCGAGGTCGGCGAGCACACGCTGCACCACTTGCGGTTCGCTCAGGGCCGGCGCCTCGGCGGCGGGCACGGGCGAGGCCGCGGTGTCGGGTTCGCCGTCGTCGGTCCACCAGCTGGAGGCGAATGCCGGCGCGCGGGCGACCGGCTGCGGCTCGGGCACCGGCACGCTCACCGGCACCGCGACCCGCCGCGGCGGTGCGGAGGCGAACGCCGGGTCGACCCGGGCCTCGGGAGCCGCCGCGACGGCGGGGGGCGGCTCCTGCACCATCAGCGCCGCGGGAGCCGTTTCGACGGCGGTATCGCCGTCGTCGACCCGCGCGTCGGCCCACAGATGCTCGGGCACGTGGTTGCGCAGCACCGGGAGGTCGACACCGAGATCGGGCCAGGCCGTCGGCTCGTGCTCGCCCAGCTGCACCACTTCCGTGAGGACGGGCAGGCGATGGGCGGGCGGACTGGCAGGGGCGTTCATCTTCATGCGGCGGCGTCTTGGGCCACGTCGTGTTTCAACAGCACGTAGCCTCGGTCGGCATAGTGCTTCCAGCGGCTGCGCCCGGCGGCGCGCGACGGCCCCTCGACCGGCACGAGCTCGATCATGCGCGCGAAACCTTCGAAGCCATCGACCAACTCGTCTCCCATGTTGAGCAGCACGTCCTGGTGCGGTGCGTCCTGCACCTGCTCGGCGAGCCACACGGGCGTGACACGCAAGCGCGGTGCCAGCGCCTGGCCGGAGCGGGCATGGACGTGCGGCACGAAGCCGGCGGTCTCGAAGGTCCAGAGCTGGCGATCGAGCTGGGTCAGCACCGGGGCGGGCCCGGACACCACCACGCGGGCGCCGCGCCGCGCCGCCTTGCGGAGCAGGCGGCAGGCATAAGCCATGCGGTCGGGCACGTTGAAGTGGAAACTGATCTCGGTCATCCGGGCGGGTACGAATGCAAAGATGGCCGCTCAGCTGGCCTGCGACAGCACGAAATGCGTCAGCAGGGGCACCGGGCGGCCGGTGGATCCTTTGTGGGCCCCCGACTTCCAGGCGGTGCCGGCGATGTCGAGGTGGGCCCAGCGGTACTTGGCGGTGAAACGGCTCAGGAACATGGCGGCGGTGATCGAGCCTCCGGCGCGCGGCCCCACATTGGCCATGTCGGCGAAGTTGCTCTTCAAGCCCTCATCATATTCTTCATCGAGGGGCATGCGCCAGCACGGGTCGAGGCCGGCCTGGCCCGCCGCCTCCAGCTCGGCGGCCAGGCGGTCGTCGGCGGTGAACAGGCCCGACCGGTGGTGGCCCAGCGCGATCACGCAGGCGCCCGTCAGCGTGGCCACGTCGATGACCACCGCGGGCTTGAAACGCTCGGCATAGGTGAGCGCATCGCACAGGATGAGGCGGCCTTCGGCGTCGGTGTTGAGCACCTCGATGGTCTGGCCGGACAGGCTGGTGACCACGTCGCCCGGCTTGAGCGCCCGGCCGTCGGGCATGTTCTCGCAGGCGGGAATGAGGACGACGAGGTTGAGCTT
The DNA here is from genome assembly GCA_966211755.1 of uncultured Rhizobacter sp. Taxonomy (GTDB): domain Bacteria; phylum Pseudomonadota; class Gammaproteobacteria; order Burkholderiales; family Burkholderiaceae_C; genus Rhizobacter. The sequence goes on from CBIHOH010000066.1 coordinate 18,714, forward strand.
CGGCTTGAGCTCGGCCACCGCGCGCAGGGTGCCGAGCACGCTCGCGGCACCGCCCATGTCGAACTTCATTTCGTCCATCTCGCCGGCGGGCTTGATGGAGATGCCGCCGGTGTCGAAGGTGATGCCCTTGCCCACCAGCACCACCGGTGCCTGCGTCTTGGCGGCGCCCTGGTAGCGCGCCACGATGAAGCGCAAGGGCTCGTCGGACCCGCGGGCCACTGCCAGGAACGAGCCCATGCCGAGTTTCTCGACCGCCTTGCGGTCCAGCACCTCGACCTTCAGGCCGTGCTCCTTGCCCAGCTGCAGGGCTTGCTCGGCGAGGTAGGTGGGGGTGCAGTGGTTGCCCGGACGGTTGGCGCACTCGCGCGCCAGCGCCACGCCGGCACCGATGGCCTGGCCGCGCAGCAGCCCGGCCTGCACGGCCTTGGCCTGCGGCTTGGCGCACACCAGGGTGACACGGTCGAGCCGCGGGGCGGCGGGCGCGCTCGGCTTGGTGTGGCGGTAGACGTAGGTGGCGTCGAGCGCGGCGGCGACCAGCGCCTCGGCATGGGCGGCCGAGAGCTCGATCGGGCCGGCGCAGGCGACGGCGACGTGCTTGCCGCCCAGGCCCTTGAGCAGGCCCAGGCCGCTGGCCAGCGCCGCCTTGAAGGCCTTGGGGCTGTCGCCCTTGGCGAAGGCGACCGCCACGCGGGCGGCCTTCACGCCCGCCAGCCGGTGCAGGTACAGGCTGCGGCCGGCCTTGAGCTGGAAGTCTCCCTGGGCGATGGCCTCGTTCAGGGGCCGGGCCAGTGCCGGGTCGAGGGCGTCGTCGAGCCGCTCGCCCGCCAGGATCAGCAACAAAGCGTCGGCGGCCAGCGAAGCGAGGCCGGAGGATGGAGAAACCTGATGGCGAAAGTCCATAATGCGACCCAATCAATAATCCAACGATGTTATTCGATTCCACCCTCAAACGAGACCTCGCACGCACATTCGGCGCCACACTGGTGGTGATCCTGACCATCGTGCTGACGATGTTCCTCATCCGCACGCTGGGCCAGGCCGCCGCGGGCAACGTCTCCCCCGAGGACGTGGTGCTGCTGCTCGGCTACACCTCGCTCGGCAACCTGCCCGCCATGCTGAGCCTGTCGCTGTTCGTGTCGGTGGTGCTGACCCTGGGGCGCATGTACCGCGACAGCGAGATGGCGATCTGGTTCGCCAGCGGGGCCGGCCTGTCGCGCTTCACGCGGCCGCTGCTGCAGGCCAGCTGGCCGGTGCTGCTGGTGGTGGGCGCGATGTCGATGATCGTCTGGCCCTGGGTCAACCAGCAGAGCTACGAGCTCAAGGAGCGTTTCGAGCGCCGCTCCGACCTGCTGCGCGTGACCCACGGCATGTTCCAGTCCTCGCGCGACGGCTCCAAGGTGTTCTTCATCGAACGCGACAGCGCGGACGGCCGCACCGGGCGCAACGTGTTCATCCTCACCAGCAAGGGGCCCACCGAATCGGTGACCACCGCGCGCAACGGGCGCATCGAGTCCACGCCGGAGGGCAATTTCCTGGTGCTCGACCGCGGCCAGCGCAATGAGCAGAACCTGCGCACGCAGGAAAAGACCGTCGCGCGCTTCGACAGCTACCGCATCCAGATCGGCGAGCGGGTGCGCGGCGGCCCCGACACCGTGCTGCCGAAGGCACGCGGCAGCCTCGACCTGCTGCGCGACGACGATCCCAAGGCACGCGGCGAACTGGCCTGGCGCATCGGCCTGACACTGGGCTCGGCCAACCTGCTGCTGCTCGCCATCGGCCTGTCGGCCACCCAGCCGCGGCGCGCCACCAACTGGAACCTGCTGTTCGCCTTGCTGGCATTCGTCATCTACTACAACCTCATCAACCTCACCAAGGCCTGGGTCGGCAGCGGCAGGATGAGCATGGGCGTGGCGCTGCTGTCCGTCCACGGCACGGCCTTCCTGCTGGCGATGGGCTTGACGTGGTGGCGCGACAACGGCACCCACCTGTCGCTGCGGCGCCGGGCCAACCCGACCAAGGTGGCGGCATGAAGACGGTGCGCCGCTTGCTGTATGCCGACATCGTGAGCGCGGTGGTGTTCGTCGCGCTCGCCTTCCTGTCCCTGTTCTTTTTCATCGATTTCGTCAACGAACTGGGTGACGTGGGCAAGGACTACACCGCCATGCACGCGGCCTTGTACTCGCTGCTCGAGCTGCCCGGGCACCTGTACGAGCTGTCGCCGATCGCGGTGCTGATCGGCACCATCTACGCCCTCTCGCGCCTCGCGCAGTCGTCCGAATTCACCATCCTGCGCACCGGCGGTCTCGGTCCCGGCCGGGCGCTGTCGCTGCTGATGGGCCTGGGCGCCCTGTTCGGGCTGCTGACCTTCGTGGTGGGCGACTACCTCGCCCCGCTCAGCGAGCGGGCCGCCTCGGAAGTCCATGCGGGCAACAAGGGCGGCCTGAGCCTGGGCCGCGCCGGTGTCTGGCTGAAGGACCGCCGCGCGACCCCGAACGGCGAGCACTCCTATTCCATCAACATCAACAGCGCCGGCCCGAACGGCGAAATGCTGAAGATCCGGGTGTTCGAATTCGACGCCGAGGGCCGCCTGCTGCGCCGCCTCTTCGCCGCCCGCGGCCATGTCGACCGGCAGGACACCTGGATATTGAGCGACGTCACCGTCACCGACTGGAGCGGCACGGTGGCCGCAGGCGATGCGCCGAAGGTCGAGACCCGGCAGCTGCCCAGCTACAGCTGGGCCAGCACGCTGTCGGCGAGCGTGGTGGCGGCCGCGGTGCTGCCGGAGAACTCGATGTCCACCATCGCCCTCTTCCGCTATATCGCCCACCTGTCCGACAACGAGCAGACGGCGCAGCGCTACGAGATCAGGTTCTGGAAACGTGCGCTGTACCCGCTGGCCTGCCTGGTGATGGTGGGGCTGGCCCTGCCTTTCGCCTACCTGCACGCGCGCGCCGGCGGCGTGAGCCTGAAGGTCTTCGGTGGCATCATGCTGGGCATCAGCTTCGTGTTGCTGAACAACGTGGCCGCGCACGTCGGCCTGCTGCGCAACTGGACGCCCTGGATGGTGGCGGCAAGCCCCAGCCTGCTCTACCTGCTCTTGTCACTGGCCGCCTTCAGCTGGCTGGTGCGCTACCGCTGAGACCCCTGCGATGAAGCCTGGCCTGCTGCTGTTCGCCCACGGCGCCCGCGATCCGAACTGGGCCCGGCCCTTCGAGGACGTGGCGCGGCGGCTGCGTGCCGGCCGTCCGGCACTGCCGGTGGCGCTGGCCTACCTGGAGTTCATGGCTCCCGACCTGATCCAGGCCGGCGCCCTGCTGGCCGGCCAGGGTTGCCAGCGCGTCGATGTCGTGCCCCTGTTCCTCGGCGCCGGCGGCCACGTGAGGCGCGACCTGCCGGCCTTGCTGGCGCGACTGTCGGCCGAGCACGCGGGCGTGCACTGGCGGCTGCAGCCGGCCATCGGCGAGATCGACAGCGTGGTGCAAGCGATGGCCGACGCGGCCCTGGCCGCGGTCGACGCCGGCGCCCCCTGACCCCCTTCCCATCGCGCGCCCGGCCCATGAACCTGCATCAATTCCGGTTTGTCCAAGAAGCGGTGCGCCGCAAGCTCAACCTGACCGAGACGGCGCGCGCGCTGTTCACCTCGCAGCCGGGGGTGTCCAAGGCCATCCTCGAACTCGAGGACGAACTCGGCGTCGACATCTTCGCCCGCCACGGCAAGCGCCTGCGGCGCGTGACCGAACCGGGCCTGGAAGTGCTCAAGTCGATCGAGATCATCATGCGCGAGGTCGGCAACCTCAAACGCATCGGCGAGGAGTTCTCGAAGCAGGATGCCGGCACGCTGTCCATCGCCACCACCCACAGCCAGGCCCGCTACTTCCTGCCCGAGCCGGTGGCCCAGCTGCGCCGGCGTTTCCCCAAGGTGAACATCAGCCTGCACCAGGGCTCGCCGGCGCAGGTGGCGCAGATGGTGATCGACGAAGTGGCCGACGTCGGCATCGCCACCGAGGCCATCGCCGACATCGAAGAGCTCGTCACCCTGCCCTGCTACGAGTGGCAGCATGCGGTGGTGATGCCGGCCGCCCATCCGCTGGCCCAGGTCGAGCGCATCTCGCTCGAGGACCTGGCGGTCGAGCCGCTGGTCTCGTACCACCCGTCGTTCAGCGGCCGGACCAAGGTGGACCAGGCCTTCGCCGTGCGCAAGCTGAAACCCGACATCGTCCTCGAGGCCATCGACGCCGATGTCATCAAGACCTATGTGCGGCTCGGCCTGGGCATCGGCATCCTGGCCGAGACGGCGGTGCGCGACGACCCGCCCGGCGGCGACCTGGTCTGGCGGCCGGTCGGCCACCTGTTCGGCTCCAATGTCACGCGCATCGCCTTCAAGCGCGGCGCCTACCTGCGCAACTTCGTGTATGCGTTCGCGGAGATGCTGTCCGAGCGCCTCACCCGCGCGCTGATCACGCAGGCGATGGCCGGCGACGAACCGCCCGACTACCAGCTCTGAACACCATGACCGGTCCGGCCCGCACGCCCCCGATTCCCAGCCGCCTGCCGCGGGTGGGCACGACCATCTTCAGCCAGATGTCGGCGCTGGCCTTGCAACACGACGCGGTCAACCTGGGCCAGGGGTTCCCGGATTTCGACTGCGACCCCGCGCTCGTCGGCGCCGTGGCGGCGGCCATGCGGCGCGGCCTGAACCAATACCCGCCGATGCCGGGCGTGCCGGCGCTGCGCGAAGCCATCGCCGCCAAGACGGCCCGGCTGTACGGCCACGCCTACGACCCGGGCAGCGAGATCACCATCACGGCCGGTGCCACGCAAGGCATCCTCACCGCCATCCTGGCCCTGGTCCATCCCGGCGACGAGGTGATCGTGCTCGACCCCTGCTACGACAGCTACGAGCCCAACATCGTGCTCGCCGGCGCCCGGGCCGTGCACGTGCCGCTGCAGCCGCACAGCTTCCGGCCCGATTTCGAGCGCCTGCGCGCCGCCTTGTCGGCGCGCACCCGCGCCCTGATCGTCAACACCCCGCACAACCCCAGCGCCAGTGTCTGGACCGCCGCCGACATGCAGGCGCTGGCCGAGCTGCTGCGCCCGACCGATGTCATCGTCATCGCCGACGAGGTCTACGAACACATGGTGTTCGACGGCCAGCGCCACGAAAGCGTGTCGCGCCATGCCGAGCTCGCCGCGCGCAGCCTGGTGGTGTCGAGTTTCGGCAAGACCTTCCATGTCACCGGCTGGAAGGTCGGCCACGTGGCGGCGCCCGCGGCCTTGTCGGCCGAGTTCCGCAAGGTCCACCAATTCAATGTCTTCACCGTCAACACACCGGTGCAGCACGGCCTGGCCGAGTACCTGGCCGACCCGGCCCCGTACCTCGAACTGAACGCGTTCTACCAGCGCAAGCGCGACCTGTTCCGCACCGGGCTCGCCGCCACCCGCCTCGCCCTGCTGCCAGCCGCCGGCACCTATTTCCAGTGCGTCGACTACTCCGCCGTCAGCGAGCTGGGCGAGGAGGCCTTCTGCCGCTGGCTCACCAGCGAGATCGGCGTGGCCGCCATTCCCCTGTCGGCCTTTTATGCCGACGGCCGCGAGCAGCGGCTGGCGCGGTTCTGCTTTGCCAAGAAGGACGACACCCTGGAGCGGGCCTTGGAGCGGCTGGTCCGGCTCTAGTCGTCGTACGGGCCCTCGATGGGGTCATGGGCTGCGAGGCGTGATGCGCGGCAAGGTCGTGCGGACCACGAGCCGGATCTTCCCGTCTGAATGGCAAGGCATGGCGACAAGGGAATCAGGCCACTGCCGCCTGCGCCTGCAGCAGGCGCACGACCTCCCGGGAAGGCGGGAAATCCACGGTGCGCAGCACCAGTTCAGCACGGCGATTGAAGAGATAGACCTGCGCGGTGTGGCGATCGGCCCCGGCTTTCCTGCCTTGCAGGAAGTCCAGCACCGCATCCAGGTCCTGCATGGCGGGCACAGCGGCAGACCACAGGCCGCCGGCGCCGAACTTCGCGCGCCACGCCTTCAGCGCGGCCGCGTCGTCCCCGAGCGGGTCGACACTCAAGGACAGCAGTTGCACCGTACCGGGGGCGGGCGCCTCCCGCGCGAGCTGCTGCTCGGCCGCGGCGAAGAGCGCCCCCTGGATGGGGCAGATGGCGCTGCAGCCGGTGAACATCAACTGCATCGCGGTCACGCGCCCGCGCAGCAACGCCGCCAGATCGGCCCTGCGCCCATCGTGCCAGGTGATGGCGGCCCGGGGTGCCGGTCGCGGCGGGTTCACCGCGCCGGCCGAGTTGTGGGCCCGGGCCGCAGGCCCCAGCCCCGCCGACGCGAGCGCCAGGGCGCTGCCCAACAGCCTGCGGCGCGAAGGGCATGCCTGGCCACGCGGGGCCGGCACCGCGGCTGAGGAGTGCGTCATGGCAGGATGGGTCATGGGTGCGCCTGCACAGGCGCAGGAGAAACAAGGAACGTCCACAGCGCGACGCATTGCGCATCGGTCGCCGCATAGCGCGGCATCTCTTGGCGGACCATGACCCAGGCAGGGTCGATGCCCTCGCGCAAGAGCTTGCACAGCGAGACGGCGTCATACACCGATGGCGGGCCGCCGCGCCGCGACAAGGGCTGCATCAGGCCCTGCCTGTTCAGCCGCGGTGCGAACTCCGGCGTCCTCGACGGGGCGTCCGCCCCTTCTCCGGAGGTGTGGCAATTGGTGCATCGTGTCGCCACGGCCGGCAGGTCGGTGCCATGCCCGGCCAGACGGCCGAGCATGGCACCGAGCGTGGATGCTTCGCCGTGGAACAGCCGGCGCCCCTGCGCCAGGAGGGCAGCCTCGCGCTCGAGGCGAGCCTGGCGCTCGGTGAACCAGAGCCCGCCCGCGCCTGCGACGAGCACCGCGCAGACGAGACCCGGCACCGCCCAGCGCCCCGCGCCCGGACAGGCTGGAGGTGTCATCACTGGCCGAACATCACTGTCTTGACCGCTGCACGGGCGCCCAGGGCAGCCAGGTTGCCCTGGCTCACTGGAACGCCCCAGTTCACCCCGTCGGCACTGACATAGAAGCGGTATTGCGCGACCGTGCCGTTGCCGCCGTCAGGGCGCGGCCGATACCGGAACCCGGTGAATTCCTGGACGGAGCCGAGGTCGACCACCAGCCAATGCGGCGGCAAAGGGGTGTAAGAAGTCCACTGGGTGTGCCAGAAAGTGGACACGTCGCCATCGAAGGCAAAAGCTGCCCGGCAGGTGAGACAAGCCGTTGTCTTCTCCTCGCTGTCGGCGCTGAACTTCCAGGCGGCGCGCGGCAGCGGCTGCCCCGCGGCCGTCAGCAGGTCGAACTCGGCCATCGAAGCCCATGGGTTGCCGTTGACCTCCGACACCGCCTCGAACTTCACATAGCGCGACTTGACCACGGTGCCGACTGCCGGCTCGGTGCCGTCGATCTGCCGCACGAACGCACTCACCGAGGCGAGATCGGCGGCAGACAGGGCCGGCAACTTGGTGTGGGCGTTGATGGCGGTGTCCAGTGTCGGGGCGGACCCATCGTGCAGGAAGGGGCCGGTGGCCCATACGGCCCGCAAGCCGGGAATGTCGATGCCGGTCAGCGTGGCGCCCAGCCGCTGGCCGCTGGTCGGTTTGAGGGTGCCAACATCCTTGAGGTTGCCGGCCGCGCTGCCGGTGAATGCCACGCCGCCGTGGCAGCTGGCGCACCGGGCCGCGAACACGGCGCGCCCGGTCACGGCCGCCGCCGTCATGCTGCCGTCGGGATTGCGGTGCGGGCTGGCTGGGACGGTGTTCAGCGACGCCACGTAGGCGGCGAGCGCATCGAGGTCGGCGCTGACGCTTTTTTTCGCCTCGCCCAGCGGCTGACTGCGGGTGCCGGCGTTGAAGTCCGCATCGGCCATCAGGCCGGTGCCGCCCGCGAGGCTGCGGATCTGCGCCTCGAAGTCCTGGACCTCGTCGAAGTTGCCGCTCCAGTGCAACAAACCTTGGGCACCGGCGCGGCCGCGCAGGCTGATGGTGTTGCGCAAGCCCTCGCCGCGCCCGGTCATGTCCCAGGTGCGGCCATCGTGACC
>CBIHOH010000067.1:0-26732 GCA_966211755.1 uncultured Rhizobacter sp.
GACGATCACCGATCAGGCAGGTTCAGGCAATGACGGGGAATCTCGGACACTTACGTAGCAACCGCCTTGCGCTACGTCGGCCTATCCCCGCTCGCGCAGGGGAACCCGGTCAAGCCGCTTGCGTCGCGCCACGATCAAGGGCCTATCCCCGCTCGCGCAGGGGAACCCCGCTGCATTCCCCGAGGTGCCTGCATCAAGCGGGCCTATCCCCGCTCGCGCAGGGGAACCGGCGCTGGCTTCGAGTAGCGCCCGCCCGCGATGGGCCTATCCCCGCTCGCGCAGGGGAACCAGGCCGCCCGCCTGCGCTCCCTGGGCTACGACGGGCCTATCCCCGCTCGCGCAGGGGAACCGCAGCCGCAGCAACCGGTACCGATTGACGCACGGGCCTATCCCCGCTCGCGCAGGGGAACCCGAGTTCGTGAGGCGATTGCGGAATGCGACAGGGGCCTATCCCCGCTCGCGCAGGGGAACCGTAGAGCTAGGGCGGAAGGGTGGAAGCGACAAGGGCCTATCCCCGCTCGCGCAGGGGAACCGGCAACAAGGAATTGGCGCCCGTGGTGGCCCCGGGCCTATCCCCGCTCGCGCAGGGGAACCGGGACGCGGATGCCGTCGATCTGTTTCCGTTCGGGCCTATCCCCGCTCGCGCAGGGGAACCCACATTTGGCTTCTTGGAATACTCCCCATTCAGGGCCTATCCCCGCTCGCGCAGGGGAACCCCCGGAGGTGGAGCTGTGATCGCCGCCGCATTCGGCCTATCCCCGCTCGCGCAGGGGAACCTTTCTCTGCACCAGGCTGAGCAACTCCATCTCGGGCCTATCCCCGCTCGCGCAGGGGAACCTCAAGCGGTTTCTGCAGAAAATTTCAAGAAGCGGGCCTATCCCCGCTCGCGCAGGGGAACCACGGCGCGCTTCATGCGGGAGGACTTCTTCGAGGGCCTATCCCCGCTCGCGCAGGGGAACCAGTGGCCGGGGCTTTTTGATGAGAGGGTGGACGGGCCTATCCCCGCTCGCGCAGGGGAACCTCTTCTTCGGTGAAGCGGCCCGCCTCTTCGATGGGCCTATCCCCGCTCGCGCAGGGGAACCCTTACGGTGTGACCGACGCCAGAGTTGCCGAACGGCCTATCCCCGCTCGCGCAGGGGAACCTGCATCGAGAACGCGCGCCACAGGCTGCGCCAGGGCCTATCCCCGCTCGCGCAGGGGAACCGATCGAGCGGCGAGTAGCTCGGTACCGGGTCACGGCCTATCCCCGCTCGCGCAGGGGAACCCGAGGCGGGACCGCTCGTGGCCGTCAGCTTCAGGGCCTATCCCCGCTCGCGCAGGGGAACCATGCCGGCGACGTATTCGGCCCACGTGCTCGCGGGCCTATCCCCGCTCGCGCAGGGGAACCTGGGGCGCGTACAATGGTGCGCAGTACCATCAAGGCCTATCCCCGCTCGCGCAGGGGAACCATGGCATTCGCGTCCCACAGTCGGGATGGTACGGGCCTATCCCCGCTCGCGCAGGGGAACCTCTAGCATCTAAGTCCTTGCTACACCGGAGAAATCATCCAAATGCATTCGAGATTTTAAAGAACTGACGGGCCCTTGCGGCGGCGCGTCAACCACATGCCATCGAATTCCACCAGCTCCCGGGGCGGTGTGCCAAGGTGCGCCAGGCCCATGCCGCCCGTCTCGTTCAAGTCGCGCCACACCATCACCAGGCTGCCTCGCGGCATTTGGCGATGCCAGTCGGCCAGCACGTGCCAGGTGCGCTCGCGCACGCCCTTGGTCATGCGCGGGGATGCGAATACGTTCGGCGCCACTTCCAGCATGACCGAAGCCAGGAAGCCGTGGAAGCGGTCGGCAACGTCACTCGTCACGATCATCACCAGCGCCACTGATTTCCTCCATGCGCAAGACTTGCTTGATTTTGTCGATCATGGCCGCGATGAGTTGTTGTTTGCGGAAGACGTGGGCCGCCTCCCGGCGAACCAGTTTGTCGATGCTTATGTCCAGGCCCTGGTCGAGCTGCCTCGTCGCCGTGAAGGCGATCTGCAAGGTGGTGCTTTCCCGGAACAGGTCAGCAATGTCCAGGACGAACGATTGCCCCGAATCTTCATGGATGAAGCCCAGGGGTGCCAGCGCGGCCAGGGATTGGACAGCGATCGCTGCTGCGGCCTGGACGGCGGTGGCCGCATGGTTCAGTGCCTGGTTGGGTGTGTCGGCGGCGCCAGGATTGGCGCGATCGTAGTGTCGGCCCCGCCATTCGATGCCGTGTTTGTCCGCCATGAGGCGGTACATGGCCTTGACGCGCGAGCCTTCGATGCCGCGCAGTGTGTCGAGGTCGCGGTGCGGCAGGACCTCGCCCAGGCGCAGGGCGTACATGTGTCGGGCCACGCTGATGCGCCGGCGCGGGTTGCCCCAGAGTTCGGCATGCCGGCGCGCCACGTCCGAGCGGTCCGGCAGGAGGGCCGGGGCCGTGTATGAACGCACTCCGTCTTGGCCGACGGCGGCCATCAGCGTCCCATGGCGCGCCAGTAGGCGTAGCGCGTCATGGGTCACGCTGCTGCCGGGACCGAGCAGGATCATGGAAACAGCCTGATGCGGGATCTGGTCGATATGGGGCGCCGCTGTTTCGGCTCCACGGCTGAAATGGAGGCATCCGTCAACGACACACAGCTCCCCTCGCTCCAGCCAGAGCAAGCCGTGCCGGTCCGCGTGAGGAATGCGTGCGGTCTCGAGTCCGAGGCGGCCTTTGAGCATGGCTAATGTTCAGGTCCTGGCAGGGCGTAGCAGCAACAGTCCGAATCCGAAGGCTCGGTGACGGCCCACACCTCGTGCCAGCAAGTGGGCAAAAGCTGTCGGATCTTCCACGCGAAGGTGTCCTGTCATCAGTGCGTCCGGACCAGTCACCGCACGCCGGCGTCTCTGCTCGGTGTCGCGTTTCTGAGTCTGCCGGAGCACGTCCAGCAATCTGAACCGGGACAAGGCGGCTTCGGACAAGGTCGCGCCGTGGCTTGCCAGCTGGTCTCGCAGCCAGCCCTGGTAGACCGCCTCTCGTCCGATCCCCGCATCTCCAGTTTTCTCGATAGTGTTCAAGAAGGCGTCCCTTTCCCGGCCTGTCGCGCCTTCCCGGACGACCGGTCGTACCCGTACTTCGAATGCCAGTTCGTGTCCCTGGGGCCATTGTGTGGGGAACGGCCTGACGCTCAGGCCCGGATGGCTGAAGGTCGCGCCAAGACCGAGCGCTGCTGCGGCGTCGGGCGGAGCCAGTGCTGCGCGTTGCAGAAGTTCCGTCGGGCTCAGGTTGGTGTAGGCGAGCAGCCCCTGATCGGTATCCAGATAGCGGAATGGCTTTGGGGCCCGATCTCCGAAAACGGCGTGGAGCAGTCCATGCAACGCGTAGCCGAAATCTTCTTGGGCGCCCAGGGTCCGGTGCCGCACTGCCCATGCAACCAAGCGCTGCGGATCGGGTTGGGTGTGCAACAGGTACAGGGCCGTCATGCCACGGCTCCCGCCAAGGTGATCGTTCCTTCGCGCACCGGACGCCAACCTCCATGGACGCCACTGGTCCAGTTGCGTTCGTCGCAAAGATCCAGCAAACGGTCGCGTTTGTCGGGTAAGCGGCCTTCTCCTTCTGGCCATTGGGCGCGCAGGGCGGCAGCAAGTCCTGGGCCCGGGGCAGTCTGCAAGGCCTGCAGCACGGTGTCTGCATCGATCCAGCCTGCGACCAGGCGGCCAGCGGGCAGGCATGGTTTGCGGCCGATGAAGAGCGGCCGTTGCGGCCGGTCGAGGGCGTGGGCGATGTCGTCCAGGGTAGGTGTCTCATCGACCGGCTCTAGTCTTATCGCAAGGAGGGCCGCCATGTCTGCGTGATAGTCCCGATATCTCAGGTGCGGGCCGTCGTACGAATCGCCTCGGCGGGATTCAGGCTTGCCCCAAGTGGTCCAGCCTTTTTCCTTGGCGCCGAGTTGTGCCGTCTGAAAATCCGTCATGCGCGAGCCAGCGCATTCCAGCCGTGTACCCAGCATCAGGCGCTCCTGCAAGCGGTTGTGCCGCTGGTCGTCGCCGCGGTCCCATCCCAGTGCGTTGGCTACCAACCCCGTGATCATCGACAGCGCTGGAAAGTCTCGTATCACGCCGTAGCTGTCGATGGTTTCACCTCCAAAGGCAATCAGCGGCGACGCCAGCCGGATCAGCAAGTGACGTGGCATGTCAAGCTCCCTGCAGGGCGGACGGTAGATGGGAGATGCGCGCCTGTACCCAGCTTGCGAGCTCGGCCAGTGGCAAGCGTTCGGCGTTGGGCACCGACACTTCGTCCAGCGACAGGAATCGCCTGTCGAGCGGGGCACCATAGGCCGAATCCAGCTTGCCGATCTCCGCAGCCAATTGCTGCACGGCGGCTTGGCGAATCGACGGCTGACTCAAGGGCAGGGCGTTCTGGAACGCGCCGGCCAGGCTGCGAGGCTGCCAATCGCCTAGCTCTACCAACATGAATCGTGCCCACTCGAATGGCGCCGTCGATCCTCGCTTGGCCCCAGGACTGACCGTGGCGATCAGGTGAAGCAGGTGCTGTACCACTCTTGCTGCCAGTTCACGCTTTTCCACGGGCAGCTGTGCCCAGGCAGTTGCCGGCTCCCCTTCAAGGTTTGCAATGAGCTGCGGCACATCGACCACTACGTAGCCGTAGTAGAGACCCGACGCCAGTTCGGTGTCAAAGATGCCCGCCGAGCTTTGTTCGCCGGCTTCACGCAGCAAATCGTCCACCACCGTGAAATAGTCGTTCTCGACTTGCGCTTCATGGACAGTGAACGCATGGGCCACGTAGACCGAGGCGTCACGGCTCGCAAGCACGTCGGAGGTGACCATCCGGCCAAACAAGGCAGACTCCAGCCCGCTGCCGTGCGTCAGTGCCTCGATGTTCTTCTTTTCTTCTTTCAGGAACTTCGCCACCGCGGCTTTCAAGGCCTTCTCTTCCTCGTTTTCCTGGGCGAGTTCAGCGCAACGTTTCACCAGGTAGTCGATCTCCGCGCGTCCCAACAGCACCGCCTGGCCGGTTTCCAGCGCTTCTTCGCCTTTGATGTCTTTGCCCTTGTCGAGCAGCCCTGCTGCACGCAGCCCCTCCGCAGCGATTTGTGCCACCGATTCGGGCACTCCCTTTTGGACGAGTTCGCGGCGGATGAGGTCCAACGTTCCCCTGGATCGGACGGCCAGCGGAACACCGAGCCGCGACAGCGCGAATTGGTCGTCTGCCATGCGCCAGTGGCGTTTCAGGCACTGTGACGAGATGCGTGTGCGGACCGCGTCGCCATAAGGCAGGCGTTTTGCCAGGCCGGCATCGTCCCGGTTGAGCAGGGCGCCAGGGTAGTTGTGCAAGGTGTGGATCTGGATGAAGCGGGGCAAGCTCATGAAGGCTCCTGGTTGGGATGTGGCGGTTACTTGGCCGTGGCACGGGCTCGTGCAGCGAAATAGGGGCCAGCGATGCGCAGGCGAATCGCTTCGGCATCGCGTTGGGCCAAGGGGCTTGGCATGCCTTCGGTGAGGACCAGCATCCCCAGCTCCCTCCAATTGGGCTTCACGCGGTTGCTGGCCAATAGGCGCAGCACACGGGGCAGCAACTGGGTGAAGGCGTCTCCGCGCGAGGTGAGCAGTTTGGTTACGCGTGACTCCGATACGTTTGCATGGGCCAGCTGTGCGCCTAGACTCTGCTTGCCGTCATGCCCCGCGAGTGCCATGCCATGGATCACCAGCGCCCAGCGGGTCCATGTGTCCACATGCCAGTGGTCCGGGGTGAGGCCGGCCGCCAGAAGGGCTCGCGACAGCGCAGCCAGTTGGTGTGCCTGCAGCAAGCCTGGTTTCAGCCTCGCCAACGCCGCTCGCTCGCCGGGTTGCGCCCTGGCCAGGTGGGAGGCAAGGGCACTGAAGGGCTCAATGCGCGCAGGTGATTCGACGTCTGCAGGGACATCTGTCGGCAAGGCTTCAGAGGACGTCACGATGTTGCTCCTGTGGTGCTGCGGCTTGCTGCCGGTAGTGGTGGGCGAGATCGGGCAGGGGGGACTTCTCGCCGCGCAGCGCTGCCCGGAAGCGCGACAGGGCGGCCGCCCGCGCTCGATACCGCTGGATGCCGCTCCGCGGTCCTCTTGCAAAGGCCGACTGCAAGACCGACTCGGCGCGCTCGGCCAGTTCCGTCATCCAGCGCAGGCGCTGAGCCGCCGGGTCATCGGCTTCAATTTCCTGGTTGAGGTCGTCGAAGAACCTGGCATCCTCGGCCTTCTCGAAGGGGCGGGAGAACTCGCTGGCTTTGTCCTTGACACTGTCGCTGCTGTCGCAGCCAGGCTCGCCGTTGCTGAACAGGACGGTCAGCGCCAGCCACAGTAGCTTGCGCACCTCAGCGATGGCCCGGATCCGCTCCGAGGCCGGCTTGGCGAGGGCCTCCTTGTGGCCTCCGAACAGTAACGTGCGGGCTTTCGGGGAGATGGGCACTCTGCGCTCGTGATAGCCCTCGGTCTTTCCCTGTCCTCGTGTCACACCTTGCGCAATCAACACATACTGCAGGCCTTCCTCGGAGCTGGTGAAATCCTGGGCGATCGGTGCGAGGTACTTGCCACCGAAGAGAAGCTCCGCGACCAGTTTGTAGTGAAAGCCTTCTGCGGCGATGGTTAGTGCTTTGCCTGCAGCCAAGTCGACGGGTGTCCATGGATCCCCCGTTATGCCATTGAGTTCCTTGGCTGAGATGCGTTCCGATTTACTGCCTGTGCCATCGGCCACCAGTCGATCACCTTCACAGCGCAAGCGGATTTGGCGGCACAGTTCAATGTAGTAGGGGTCCAGCGCAGAGAATGCTAGCGCGCTCTGTCCGTCCCATGGCTGCAGCCATACCAGTGCCACGCCGTCGGTTTCTTTGAGTCCTCTCTCTTCGGCGACCTGCTTGCGCCTTTTCAGCAAGGCTGATACGTCGCGGGACCAACGCGTTCCTGTCTGGCCCGTGCCGGCCACACCGACACCCGGGCGGCTGCCCAGACCTTTGTTCATGCGCGAGATGCCATACTTGCCGGAGCCCATCACGCCCTCTTGCGTCTGCAGCGACAGCAGAGCGAACAGCCAGTCTTGCGGGCTGGCCCGTCGCATTCTTCCGGATTTCAAGTCATGGTTCCGGGACGTCACCAGCATGTCGATTTCGTCCGCGGCGAAGGACACGGATTTCCATGTCTTGACCGAGCCTCCGATCACAGGTGCCTGCATGAAGGCCGGCCGGTCCGCAGGCGACACCAGGTGCCACGCCGCCCCGTCGGGGTCGTCAGGCGTCAGCGCCATCAAGTTCGTTCGCCATTCCTCGGCTGAGGCGAATGGCTGACTTCGGCCCGCACGGTGCAGCGCGATGGCTGCGAGCTGCACCAGGAAGGCATGCCAGGGATGGCGCTGGTGGGGGCGCAGGGCAGGGAAGTCCCGCACGTCGTCTGCAGCCAGGGCCGACAGCAGTTGAGGCAAGCTGGCTGAAATGGTTTGCTTGCTGGAGACGGAGCGGTAGTGGATGAGGGGTTCGTCAAGCAACGAGAACCGAAAGTCGGGTCCCAGCGTCATGCGATTGCTCCTGTTTGGTCGTGCGTCTTCAGACGCTCCAGTCCGAAACGGCTGTAGCGGTAGCGCTGGGTTCCCAGCATGAATTCAAAACCCACTGTCCGGCCCAGGCTGTCGGACAAGGGCATCCAGTCGGTCGGCTGGGCGTCCGGGCTCAGCCCTGTCGGGATCTGGTGATGCCGCAGCGTCAGTTGGCTGACGGGCAGACCGAACGGGCCGGGCAGGGGCGGATCCACCTCGATCAGGCGATCTGCGGCCCCCAGCCGCGTCGCGATTTTTTCGTCCTGGTCCGGGAACGCCTCCGTGCCGAAAGGTCGATCGAAAGCCATCGTATGCAAGCGACCAAGGCTCCGGTCTGCAAGCGCCTTTCCGTCGATGGCCTGGCCCGTCTGTTGCCAGTCGATGCCCATGTCGGTTTCTATGGCGAGCAGTGCGTCGGGGTGCGTGGCCTGCTCGACCAGCATTCGGTTATCGGCCGGAATAGATCGCGTTGGCTGTGCCTCGACCAGTCGCCGGGTTGCTTCGAGTATGCGCAGGTCGGGGTAGACGCCACTGCCGTCGCGCAGTCGGCCGAGGCCGTGGCGTGAGCGTTTCAGCAAAGGGCGGAGGTCGTGGCCAGCGGGCGTCAGCACCCTGGCGGTGGCAGCTCGAAAGGTAAGGGGACGTTCCTCGTCCGGGCGTGCATGGCGGTGCAGCCGACCGATGCGCTGCAACAGTACGTCCATGGGGCAAAGGTCGGTGATGAGCAAGTCGGCATCGATGTCCAGACTCTGCTCGAGCGTCTGGGTGCCGACGATGATGCGTCCACCGAGAGCCTCTCGAAGCTTGCCGAGCTCGGCTTGGACGGCTGCATCCAGCAATGGCCGATCCTGCTTGCTGAATCGGCTGTGGTGCAGCGTGCTGATGCCGTTGACCTCGAACAGGTATCGTTTCCCATGCCGCTCCGCCATGCGCTCTATGGCCTGCAAAGTGGCCACGGCGGCGGGGACGGTGTTGCGGATCACCAGTACACAGGCACCATCGGTTGCGGCGTCGAATGCAAGCGCTGCAATGCGAGGAGCGTCGTCTATGGCATCCAGGGCCTGCCAGTGCACCCGCTTGTGCCGCGGATTGCCTTCCACTGGCATGATGCGCACTTCCTCGGCCACGCGGCTGCTCAAGCACGGATACGCCACGGTACAGGCTTGAGCCAGTGACGGAGGGGGCGGGGAAGTCTGGGAGCTGCCGAGTGCGAGGAAGCGTGTTCGGGCCACCGCGCCCAGGGTGGCCGAGAGCAACAATGCGTGGCCGCCTGCACCTAGATGCGCCTTGAGCAGTTGTTCCAGCAGGACGTTCATATACGCATCGGACGCATGCACTTCGTCCACCACTAGCAGGCTGCGCGTCAGCATGGCGTGGCGCAAGTGAGCATGCCGCACCATGAGCGCCCCGAGCAAGGCCTGATCGATGGTGCCTACGGCGATCGTGGCGGCAAGGAAGCGCTTCGGTGATTCGGCAGCCCAGCGACGGTGAGCCGCTTGGTCGGCAGGACTGTCCGGCCATTGCACCTGGAAATCGGGGAGGCTGATGCGTTCCTGGCCGTCTGCGCTCGCATAGCCCGGCAGGGCCTGCACGACTACTGGCGCATCCTCCGGCCACAGCCGTGCGATGCAGTCGCGGATTCGCGAATAAATCTGGGTCGCGGCCACCCTAGTGGGCAACGCAAAAAACAGGCTGTCTACCGCCCCGCGCTGGAACAGCTGGACGAATCGCCACAGGGCGGCTTCGGTCTTGCCGCTTCCTGTTTCTGCTTCCAGGATGACCAGCGGCCCCAACGACGCGGTTTCCATGGACGATTGGATCGGACGCGCTGCGGGAACCTCAAAGACCTTCGTGAACGAAGGCCGAGCGATACGGAGTACCCCGCGCAACGGTTCCACATCCAGTCCAATGGTCCGGACGGCATGCCGCGCACGGTGCGTCGCTGTCGATGACCGGTCTTCGCCGGGCTCGGTATAGGGGAAAAATCCCGGTCGAGTGTCCGAGCCTAGCCAGTCGGCCAATTGAATCAATCCGGCGAACAGATGGGTGAATTCGGGGGCGTCGGGCAGTGTGTTGAGGCAGGGGTCGAAGGCACGCGGAAACATTCGTTGCACACAGGCGCCCATGTCTGCGATGGCGGTGGCGGGAGCGTATGCAGGGGCTCCGCGGCTGGCGGGCACCGGTTGCCAGATCGAGGAGGGTATGCCGTCATCGCCGACGGGGCGACCGTGGTGACTGATGCTCGCGTGAAGAAGTGTTTCCGTCGCCGGTCCCCAGCTGGCCATGGCGTTCAGTGGTAGCCCACTGGCGATCGATTCCGCCTGGGTGACGGCGCCTGTCAGCAGCGCCCAGCCTTCGGAGCCGTGTCCCCGGGGTAAGGGCCATGCCGGCGGAGCGTCCGAGGGGCGGGGCCACCATCTCGCTTGAAAACCCGCATTGGCCTTGCCGATGTCGTGCAGGAAGGCCAGCACGGCCAGACGGGCTATGTCCGCGGAGTCGAGTGGCCGGCCAGCCAGGCAGTTCAAGGCCCGTCTTATGGCGTTGCAGTCCGTGAGCGCGATGAAGCAGGCCGCGACGTCGGCCATGTGATCCAGCAATCCATGGGCGGATGGCGGCAATTGCTCCCTGCGCAACTTGCCCCACGGCGCACGCAGTATCTCTGGCGCCGGAGGCGTGCCTCCGCCGACTTTTGTCGCTGAATCCGTCATGAGTCTGCTCCCCGACTCTCATGCATTGAAACGCCGACTGCGATCTGGTCAGGGGGCACGCTCTTCGGCGTTCTAAGCCGCTGACAGTGTCAGACAGTAGAACTGACGGAGATTCACTTGTCCAGATATTGCGTTCATTTTTTTCATGCGGCTGAACGAGGGCGTATGGCTTGTCATGCTGGATGACATGCATGCTCCATCTCAACGGGAGGTGCCTCTCGCCCGCTTGGCCGGGTTGATTCGTTCTGCCGCGAGCAGGATGGCGGAGCATTCCATGATCAGTGAAATGATGAGTGGCTCATTTCAGGCAGTAGGCATCAGATCAAGGTCCGCGGAGTCTTGACGATCAAAAGTCTTTTCCTCGCAGTATTCCGGTGACCGTGCCATGGTGTTCCCGAGCACCATGTCATGCGGCATTCTTCCGAGCCTTCCTGGCATGAACATCGAGCAACTGCTGAACGGCCCGCCGCGCCAAGCTGGGCATGTTCCGATGGTTCTGCGAGTCATCCGGCATACGGTAGTTCTTTAGTGCACGCGGCGCGATGCCGGCCTGCGCGGCCAGATCATCCTAGTCAGTCCCAAGATGGCCCTGGCTTGGTGCAGAAATTCCTGCTGGCTCGGCTCCTGATCCCGCCCGGGCCTTACGCTGCTTTCTCCACGCCTTTGAATACCGATTCCATTGGCAGACGCAGCCCGATGCTGCCGAGCGTCAGTTTCCCGGCCTGGGTCTGGTCCACCAGCATCCAGGCCCCGGCATCGGCCAGGGTGAACACCTCCACCCGGCGCTCGACGGGGTCGATCAACGCGTACTCGCACAGCGAGGGCAGCGAGCGGTAGAGGATGAACTTGTCGCGCTTGTCGTAGCCCTTGGTGCACGGCGACAGCACCTCGATGACGAGCTTCGGGTCGGTGATGATCTGCTCGTCGCCGGCTTCAGCCTTGCCGCACGCGACCACCACATCGGGGTAGAGGATTCCGTCAGCGATCTGGACTTTCATGCTTTCGGTGAACGCCTGGCAACCGGTACCGTCCAGGTGAGCCGCAATATGGCTGCCCAGGTTCATGATGACGCGGTTGTGGCGCGCGGTGCCTCCCACCATGGCGAAGATTTCGCCTCGGAAGAACTCATGTCGCTCGGGTTGATGCTCTTCCCAGGAGAGGAACTCGGTCAGGGTTCTCTTTGCTGGTGGCGTGCCCATGGGCTCACCTCGCTATAAGCAGTCACTGAATACCATTATGGTGTGGTCCAGCGTTGGCCATCAGGTCACCTCACCGCCAAGCAGCCGGCTCAGAACAAGGTCGGCAAGGCGAAGAACGTAGCGGAGTCCGCCGCTGCCACACAGGCAGCCCGAGAAGCAGTGAACTTCGAATGCTGGAACGCGGTCCGCCCCCGACCTTCACGCCACGTCGCTCTCCATGCCCTTGAAGACCCACTCCAGCGGCAGCTCGCATCCGATGCTGTCCAGCGCCAGCACGCCGTCGCCGCTCGTCTCCACGAAGTTCCAGCTCCCGTCCTGCTGCGGCCGAAAGATTTCGGCCTGGCGCGCTTCGACGTCGATCAGCACGTACTCGCGCAGCGATGGCAGTTTGCGGTAGAGGGCGAATTTTTTGCCGCGGTCGTAGGCCTCGGTGCTCGGCGAGAGCACTTCGACCACCAGGGTCGGCGCCGTCACCGCCAGCTCGTCGGCCTTGTAGTGCTTGTCGCAGGTGACCAGTACGTCCGGGTACAGGATGGCTTCGTGCCCCACCTGGACCTTCATCGCTTCGCTGAAGACCTGGCAAGGGCCGTCGTCAAGATGGTTGCCCAGGTGGCGCACCAGGTTGGCGATGACACGGTGGTGGCCGCGGGTGCCGCCCACCATGGCGAAGGTCTCGCCACGATGGAACTCGTGGCGCTCCGGCTGGTCGCTTTCCCAGGCCAGGAACTCTTCGAGTGTCATTTTCGAAAGCGGCATGCCCATGCGTGACTCCCTTGGTCAAAGCACTCGTTGCGCCCCATCATAGCGCCGCCGTGAATGGCGCTTCGAGCGCTCGGTCTTGTCCATGGGGCAGCCTCTGCCTGTCGAGCAGGCATAGCGCCCTTCAACCCCCGCGCGTCCTGCAATCCAACGGCAAATGCTGCCCCGGCAAATCACTCGCATCCTCCCCATTCACCTTCATCCTCTCCGGCACCCCGGCCCTTCCGCAGACCCAGGCGATGGGCACCTGCGGGTAGGCCTCGACGATCGCCGGTCGCAGGCTGAGGGTCTTGCCGGCGAGGTGGCGGTTGGCCTGGCCGCCGAAGCTGATGTGGATGGCGCCGCCGCGCACGGTGACGGCCGTGACGTGGTTGCCGACGATGTGCTGCGGCGGCGGCAGCCCGGCGGCTTCGTTGTCGCGCGGCAGGCCGCGGGTCTTGGCGTAGTGGGCGGCGACGGCCTGCTTGGCGAAGTCGGCCAGGGCCAGGCCTTCGCCGACCTGCGCCCGGATCACCCGGTCCTGGAAGGAGGGGACGGCCATGGTGGCCATGATGCCGATGATGGCGATGACGATCATCAGCTCGATGAGGGTGAAGCCGCGGCGCTTGGGGTTCATGGGCTTGCCGTTCATGTTCATGTTCGTCAGACGATGGAGCCGAGTTGGAAGATCGGCAGGTACACGGCGATGACGATGGCGCCCACCGCCAGGCCGAGCAGCAGGTAGAGCGTCAGCACGACCCCGCGTTCGAATCGCGCCAGGGCTTCGCGGTGCGTGAGTTCGGCCGCTTCGCGCAGTTGGGCCAGGGGCGTCGCCAGGTCCCGCATCTTTTCGCCGAGGCGGGTGTAGAGCGACAGGCGCGCAGGCAGCAGGGGCTCGGCCGCGAGTGCCTGGCTGAGGGGCGTGCCCGCGGTCGCCGCGCTTTGCAGCCGCGCCGCGGCGCGTGCCTGTGCGGGCGTGCGGGCGGTGGCGGCGAGGTGGCCGAGTGCGGCGGCGTGCAGCGCCGGGTCGCTCCAGAGGCGGTGGCTCAGGTCGAGCAGTCGCGAGACGAAGTTGGCCAGCCTCACGCGTCGCACGAACCCGATGCGTCCGAGCAGGCCGTCGATGCCGCGCCAGAGGGGGAGCGGCAGCCGTCGGGTGGCGTGGCCGATGGCCAGCGCGGCGAGCAGCGGCAGCCACAGCCACCAGAGTTCGGTGGCCCGCCCCGCGCCGGCGAAGACGAGGCGGCTGGGCAGCGGCATGTCGACGCCGAAATCGCGATACATCTCGCTGAAGGCCGGCATCACGTAGGTCGCCATCGTGACCAGCAGCAGGGCGATGCCGCCGAGCAGGCACAGCGGCCACAGCAGGGCCAGGTGCAGCGCGCGCTGCGCCTGGTGGCAGCGCTCGAAGTCGGCGGCCAGCGCGTCCAGGGTGTCGGCCAGTCGGCCCTGTCGTTCGGCGAGGCGCACCCAGTCGATGGTGGCGGCGTCGAAGGCGGCGGGTGCCCGGTGCATGGCATCCGACAGCGCGGCACCGCCGCCCAGGTCGGCTGCGAGCGCGGCCAGCAGGCTGCGCTCCGATGCCGGGGCCTGGGGGTCCTGGGCCAGGATGTCGGCCACTTCGTGCAGCGGCAGGCGGTGGCGGGTGGCGGCGGCGAGCTGCCGGAACAGTCCGGCACCTAGTGCTGGGTGCAAGGGTCGGGTCATGTCAGGGGGTCTCGGTGTGGCGGCAGACGAAGGGAAGTCGTTCGGTGTCCAGCGGGGCGCCGAGCGGTGGCGCGGCGCTCGTCCAGCCCGCCGGCGCCCGGCGCTGGCCGCACAGCCAGATCACGCTCCAGCCTTGGCCCGCTTCGTCGAGCGCGGGGTGGAAGGCGAGCTCGAAGCCGGGTTCGCCGGCGCGCAGCACGCCGGCGGCGACGAGGCCGGTGCCGCTGCGCCGGTATCGGTGGCCGCCCACGGTGTCGATCGGCGACTGGGCGGCCGGGGAGGCCCGCAGTTCGCCGCGCAGGGCGATGTGTTCCATGGCGTCGACGCGGGCCGTGCCCAGCTGGACCAGGACTTCGGCCAGCCGGGCCTTGTCCAGCAGCGCGGGCACATGGGCCAGCAGCACGGCGAGCGCCACGGCGACGATGCCCAGCGCCAGGCTGGCATCGAGCGGCAGCACGCGCAACCAGCTCAGCGCGGCGGGGCCGGGCTTCATGCGCGCCTGCAGGCCTGGGGCAGGTGCTTGTCGCCCAGCAGCGTGAGCGAGGCCGGTGGTGCGGGCAGGCTCATGCCGCCCGGGGCGGCGTGTTCCTGGCACACCCAGACCAGCGGGCCGGTGGGCGCGGCCGGGTCGCTCGCCGGCCGCAGCAGCAGCACCGGTTCGCCCGGCTGGTCCTTGACCAGGCCGGGCCGGAAGCTGACGACGATGCTGCCGTCGATGACCCGGATGCCCGAGACCCAGCTGCCGCGCAGCGTGGCGGCGCCGGGCAGGCCGGCGGCGCCGTTGTCCGGCGGCAGGCTGCCCCAGCGGTCGCGGTAGTCGGACACGGTCTTCTGCACGGCCGTGGCCAGCTGCAGTCCTTCCGCCACCCTGGCCCGCACGGTGTAGTCGCCGTAGGACGGCAGGGCCATCGCGGCCAGGATGCCGATGAGGGTCACGGCGATCAACAGCTCGATCAGGGTGAAGCCTCGCTGCGGGACTCGCTTCATCTCGGGTTGTCCTTGGTGGGGGATGCTGGCGGCGATGATACGCAGGGGTGGAGGCGGTGGCCGCCCCCCGGATGCGGGGCTGGCCGCGTCGGGAGTCGGTGCCGTCAATGTTGGTTGACGACGTCTCGGTCGTCAATTAAAGTTGACGCATGCCGGACCTGACATCACTCCCATCGCCCGACGATCCCGCCGAGGCCCTGGCCGCCGTCGTGGCGCTTCGCCTGATGGCCGACAGGCTGGAGCGCCATGCCGTGGCCGCCGCGCTGGCGCAAGGCTGGAGCTGGGCGCAGGTGGCCGAGGCCCTTGGCGTCAGCAAGCAGGCGGCGCACAAGCGCCTGTCGGGTTCCGTTCCTCGACCTCATTCCTAGGAGATACGCGATGTTCCGCCGTTTCAGACAACGCCTGCGCGATATGCGGACGATCAGCCAGCTGTGCTCGGGCGCGGAGGCGCATGCCTTGCGGGGCGGCGAGCAGGCGCCCGGGGCCGAGCATTTCCTGCTCGCGGCCCGCGATCTGCCCGAGGGCTCCGCCCGCCGCGTCTTCGAGCGTCTGCAGGCCGACGCGGGGGCTGTCGACGCGGCGATCGCGCGTCAATACACCGAGGCCTTGCGCCATGTGGGTGTCGATGCCGCGCGCCTGGAAGCCGTGGCGGGCGGGCCTGCGCCGCTGCCGCCCAAGGGCCTGCCCTTCCCGTCGAAGGCTTCCGCCCAGGCGCTCATGCAGGGCCTGGTCGCCCAGCGGGCCCTGGACAAGGACGTCCCGCTGCTCGGCGCCCATGTGCTGGCGGTGATCGCCGGCATGCAGCACGGCGTGGCCGCGCGCTCCCTGCAAGGCATGGGGGTGGCGCTGCCCGCGCTGGGTGCGGCGGCGAAGGCCGAAATCGAGGCGGCGGCTTCAGCGGGCTGAGCCTCCCGGTTCGTCGAACGGCAGCGGGGGCAACGGGCCGATGCCCCCCGCCCGGGGGGGCTGGCAGTGGGCAGGGCTGTGTTCTACTGCCGTTCCACTTTTTTGCTCCACCATGATTGCATTGCGCCGCCTCCGGGGCCTGCTGCTGGGCTGCCTGCTGGCGCCCCTGGCCGGCCAGGCCGACGAGAACGACTGGCTGTATTTCCCGATGTACCAGAATGACACGGCCCATGCCGTGCATTACAAGGCCTTGAAGCCGCGGCCCGATGGCTTGCTCGATGCGGCCTCGCGCTATCCCATGCATTCGCGTGACAAGGAATGGCCGCCGGGGGTGTACGAGCAGGCCTGGTACGAGTACTACCCGCGCCTCATCGATTGCCGGACCGGCCTGCTGGTGGACCTCTCCCATCAATTGCTCACGCGCGACGGCCGGGTGTTGTACACCCGCCCCTTGGGCCGTGCCGATTGGTTGCGGCGCATAGTGAACACCGGGGGCGACCGAGAGTGGCCTTCGAGCAGCGAGATTTTCCTGGCCTGCGCCGCCGCGGGGGATCCGGACTTGAAGGCTTCCCGCAAGCGGCCGGTGGCGAGCCGGGTGCCGGTCATCGGCTTCACGCGCGTGACTTCGCTGCTGGGCAAGGACACCGAGGCCTTGGCCGTCAAAAAACATTTCCAGCCCGATTTCAGCGCGCTTGCCGCGGCCAAGAGGCCGACGGCCGATCGCCTGTTCGAGTCGCTCCAGGCGCAGTACGGGCAATGGCTGGATGGTTTCACACCCCGCTGGTCGCCCCCGGGCGCGCAACCCCGTGCCGCCAAGCCGGAGGCCGTGCCCCAGCGCCCTCCGATGGGCAAGGAGGCCCTGGCCAGGTTGGCGCAGCTCCGGCTGGTGGTCAGGCGTCTGGAGGCGCCGGCCCCGGGTGAGCTTCGTGTGCAGCTGCCGGCTTCCCCGGCATTCAAGTCCGAGGTGGCCGCGCTGGAGCCACCCGAGGCTGACCAGAGCTGGCTGGAGTCGCGCATCGATTGCCGCTCGCGGCTGGCCGTCGGCACGCATTGGCTGTGGACCGACGCGCAGGGCCGGTTGATGCGCCGCGAGGCCGCGCCGTTCAAGGAGGCGCTGGCGCCCCTGCAGCAGGGCGGGCACCGCACCTGGGACCAGTGGCCGCGCGAGACCGGGACCGGATACGGGATGGATGCGGAGCAACTGCTTTGCCAGGCGGCGGCCGCCCATTGCCAGGACGTCGTCCCCGCCGGCGGGCTGCCCGCGCTGGAGTTCAGCGAAGCCGATTTTCCCGACACCTTGGCCACACCCGAGGCATTGCTGCTGCATGCCCGCGGGCTGTGGCAGCGCGCGCGCGAGCAGCGCGTGCCGTCCTGCCGTTTCCCCGCCGCTCCTGACAGGTCCACCCCATGATAATCAAGACCCCCTTGCTGATCTGCTTGTTGAGCGCCGCGCTGGCGGCGCAGGCACAGCCGGCCAAAGAATGCGATCTGACCAAGGCGGAGGCACTGCAGGCTTGCACGCGCGAGGCCTCCGAAGGGCTGGTGGCCGTGCGCGCCGGCGGCCGCTGGGGCTTCGTGTCCACCGACGGACGCTTGCTCATCCCGCCTCGTTTCGACGACGTGCGGCCTTTCGCGCAGGGCCGGGCCGCGGCGCTCGAGGGGACGCGCTGGGGCTATGTGGGCCGCGACGGCGAATGGCTCATTCCGCCCCGTTTCGCCGAGGCGCGCGGCTTCAGCGAGGATCGCGCCCTCGCGCGCGAGGAGGGCGGACCCTGGCAGTTGATCGGGCCGGACGGCAAGACGGTGGCCTTGCTGGAAGCGGGCCTGTCGCCCCTGTCGGAGAGCGTGCCCTGGCAGACCGACCTGATGCTGCAGGGCTGGGTGCTGATGCGTCAGCCCGGCGTGGCCACGTTGGTGACGCCGCAGGGGCTGCGTTCGCTGCCCGCCGATGTCGAGGTGCTGCATCCGCCCACCGACGGGCTGATGCTGGCCGCCCACGGGCAGACGGCGGGGGCCGAACGGGGCCGGGGCTACCTCGGTACCGATGGCCGCTGGGCGATCCCGCCGCAGTTCGACGAGGCGCTGCCGTTCCAGCAGGGTTTCGCCGCCGTCAAGCGGGGCGACCAGTGGGCGGTCATCGACACCCAGGGCAAGGTGGTGCGTCCCTTGAACGCGAAGAGCGTGTCGACCCGCGCCGGCTATTGGGAACTCGACGGAGCCGACGGCGGCTCCTTCGTGTGGCCGGACGGGCGGGTGCCGCCGGTGGCCGCCGCCCGTGGCCCGTCCGGGACCTGGCCGGCCTTGACCGATGCGATCCGCGAGAGCCACGACATCGTCTTGCTGCCTCCGGTGGGCGGCGCCACGCCCTGGGCCTTGCTGACGCCGAAGAAGGGCGTGCGCCAGCCCGCGGGCTGGGTGGACGCCTCGGGCAAGCTGGTGCTGAAGCCGGAGTGGCTGTCCTTCGGCGAGCTGACGGACCCGCCGGAATGGCCGCTGGCCGTGGAGACCCTAGGCGGCTGGGGGGCGGTGGACGCGCAGGGCGCCTGGGTCATTGCACCGCGCTTCGACAGCCTCGGGCCGTTCAAGTCCGGCCGCGCCGTGCTGACCCTGGGCGACAACCACGGCCTGGCCGAGGCATCGGGGCGGCTGCTGCTGCCGCCGGCAGGCACCACCTGGACCTCGGTGGACCGCTCCGGTCTCGCGCTCTTCAAGCGGCGCGGGCAGGTGGGCGCCATGCGGGTGGAGGATGGCGGCGTGGTCTGGGCCGGCGCGGACGACCACTGGGTCGGTGCCTTGTCGGGTGGGGCCTTCAGCGTCCGCACGCAGGGCGGCGAGGGCCTGGTCGACCGGCAGGGCAGATGGCTGGTGCCCGCGCAGTGCGAGGACATCGACCTGATCGCCCCGCAACGCTGGTACTGCCGCTTCCGCGGCGAGGGCGGCCGCGTCGATTTCCTGGTGGATGAGCAGGGGCGGCAGACCGAAGCCTCCAAGGTCAAACGGCTGCAGGACGGGACTTATGCCGTGATCCACAAGGGCCGCTACGGCATCCTGTTCGAAGGCGGCGAGCTGGTCTGGACCGAACTCGTGCTGGAGACGCTGGCACCGATGGATGTCGATGTGGTGCACTGGACGGCGGTGAGGATCGGACCGGGGCCGGTCGGTTTCCATGCGATCGACCGGCAAGGCCGGCGCCTCGCGTCCTACCGTGGCGAGGAGGTCTATCGAAGCCGGGAACAGGCCAAGCGCTTCGTGCTGGCGAACAATGCAGGCACGGTCCAGCTGGTGGTGCCGGGCGGCAAGTCGGTGTCCTGGGCCGGCGACGCGGCGGTGGGGTGGAACGATCCCCAGCTGTTGTCGCTGCTCCAGTTCGAAAACATGAGGCGCGGGACCGAGGAGCTCACCCGCGTGTTCCGCGCGGGCGACGACACGCCTCGTGCCACGCTGAAGGGGTTCTGGGCCGGTGTCTCGTCCCGCTGGATGGCGTATGTGCGGCTTCGGGATTTCGACAGCGAGGAAGCGCAGCGGGGCGTGAAGCTGTGGGACCTGCAAACCGGGCGGGAGCGGCAAAGCGCCTTCCAGCACGTGTTGCCGGCCGGTGGCGGCTACCTGGCGGTGCAGGGCAAGGAGGAGGTGTGGGGCCTGGTCGACGAGCGCCTGCAGGTCGTCGTTCCTCCCGCCTACACCTACAAGCTGCTCGGCAGGGTCTCCGACCACACTGTCTGGGCGGGCAAGCCGGACGGGCTGGAGCTGCTCGCCGTCAAGGGCGGCGCCCGGGTCGGCAGCCTGGTGTCGCGTTGCGGGCAGGTCCAGTGGCGGGACGCCAAGGGCACGGTGCTCTGGCCCCAGCCCGCCGCCACCTGCGCCGACTCACTTCCTTGAATCTTCCAGCGAATACCGATCATGAACGCCAAACTGTATGCGGCCTGTGCGCTGCTGCTGCTGTCTCCGACCCTGAGCCTGGGTCAGAGCACCTGCCAGCGCTTCGGCGCGGGCGAGCATTCCGTCATCGAGGAAATCTGCGCCTACAAGGGTGGCCTGGCCGCCTTCAAGGTCCAGGACCAGTGGGGTCTGCTCGACCTGTACGGCAAGGTGGTGCTGGACCCGGCCTACGAGTATCTCTACGATTTTTCCGAAGGGCTCGCCATGGTGCGGGCTTCGGAGAAGAGCGGCTTCGTCGACCGCTCGGGCAAGCTGGTCCTGCCGCTGGTGTACGACAACGCCGGCAGCTTCCGCGAAGGCCTGGCGCCGGCCCAGCTCGGCGAGAAGTGGGGCTACATCGACACAAGCGGGCGCTGGGTCATCGAGCCGCGCTTCGCCGAGGCACATGAGTTCCACCAGGGGGTGGCGTTCGTCAGCGAGTCCTACGGACAACTGCAGCTGATTTCGCGCAGCGGCGCGCTCGTCAAGGCCTTCGAGGGCAAGGTGGATCTCCAGGGCGGGGGCTTCAACGAGGCCGGGCTCGCCTTGCTGCGCATCGAGCCCGAGGCCCAGCGAGGGCACCTGGACGGACGTCGCTTCGTGCAGCCGGAGCGTTTCGACCCGGTCGGCAAGGTGCTGCGCGGCTTGATCGCGGCCAGGACGTTCGAAGGGAACGAGCTTCGCCACGGCCTGCTGGACATCGCTTCAGGCACCTGGCGGGTGGCGCCGCAGTGGGCGGACCTGCAGGACTGGAACGGCTCGCTCGCCATCGTCCGCAAGGACGAGGCCGGGGAGTCGCGCTACGGGCTCATCGACGGCACGGGCAAGGAAGTGGCCGCCCCCGTCTACCGGCGGCTGGAGCGTGACAAGGACAGTGGCTTGTACGTCGGCGTCCTGCGCGACGGCGAGGCCGAGCGCCACGAGGTGCTGAGTGCCGGTGGCCTGCGTCTGGCCGGGCTGGATGGCGCGGCGGATTGCGAGGACCGAGGCGAGGTATCGGGCCGGCTGGGCCTGGTGCTGTACGGCTGCGGTGGCGCGGTGCTCGTGACCCCCGAGGGGAGCCGCGTCGACCTGCCCATGGCGGGGCGGGCACGGCTGAGCGAGACGGCGCAGCACTTGCTGCTGAGGTTCGAGCAGGATGGGAACGAGGCCGACGGTACACCCAAAGGCGATCGTTTCGCCTTGCTGGACCGGTCGGGTCGCTTGTTGCTGTCCAGCGAAGATGCCTCTGTCGCGGGGCTCAACCATGGCGTCGCGTTGATCCCGGGCCGGGGCGAACTGGCCCAGGCATCCCCCGGGCTGTTGCCGCTGGCGGTGCTGCACGCCTACGACGGGCGCATGGCCATCGTGACGCCCCAGGGCAAGCTGGTGAGCCGGCCGGAATGGATCCGTGACTCTGTGTCCGATGGGGACGACTCATCAAGTGACGACGACAGGGCCTTCGACGGTCCGCTGCCGGTGCGCACGGCCTATGGCTTCGGGGCCATCGACGGCCAGGGGAATTGGGTCGTCGAGCCGCGTTTTGAACGGCTCTCCAGATTCCGCCATGGCGTGGCCATCGCGCACAAGCTCAGGCGCGACTTGCTGGTCGACGCCCGCGGCGGCCTCCACGCCTTTCCGGACGACACCGACGATTTCATCCAGGTCGCACCTTATGTGCTCGAAGGCGAAAACAAGGAGGGGAGGGTGGTCCGGCTGGATCTGAAAACAGGCTCGCTGGTGACCTTGGCGGACATCGGTCGCTCGCGCAGCTACGGCCGCGGCAGCGATTTCCGCCAGGGCCTGGCGCCCAAGGAGAAGGACGAGCGCTGGGGCCTGGTCGACGAGGCCGGGGAATGGGTGGTGCCGCCGCGCTATGCCGCGAGCCCCGAGCCCATCCTGGCCGGCCGCGAGCTGCTGGGCTGGCGGGTCACGGACAAGACGCGCTCATCGTTCCCGAGTTCCGACGGCGACGTGAAATTCGAGGAGCTGCATGGCGTGCTCGATCCCAAGGGCGCCGTACTGCTGCCCGCCAAGTACGACAGCATCAGCTTCGATGAGTCGGCCCGGTGGTTCAAGGTGGAGAACGACGAGGGCAGCGGCGCGGTGTCGCTTCAGGGCCGGGTGCTCATCGAACCGGCGCATCAACAGTTGGAAGACCTGGGCGAGGGCTGGTTCAGTCTGCAGGGCGTGAAGCGGGAAGGCCTGGTCGATACGCGTGGCGAATGGGTGCTGCCGCCGTCGCGCGTGAACCTGGATGCACGCTGGTTGCATGGCTTCGACGTCGACCCGGCCTATGCGAGGGCGACCCTCGCGGGACGCGACGTGCTGCTCGACACGCGCGGCCGCATCTCCTCGCGCGAGCAGCCGCTGCAGGCGCCCGACGAGACGCCGCAGCACTGGTGGTCCCTCCATGAGCGCAGCTACGGCAGCGATGCACGCGACGAAACCGTGTTCTACGGCTTCGACTGGAGCGAGCGCCTGCGTGTGCACGGCAAGGTCGAGCACGGATTTTCCGAAGGGCTGGCGCTGCTCCAGGACGGCGATACCAAGGTCTGGATCGATGCCAAGGGCCGCAAGGTGGCCGCCTTGCCGTATGACAAGGTCGGCCCGCTGAGCGGGGGGCTGGCGGTCGTGTCCAAGGAAATGCCTCGCCTGCGCGGCAACAAGTCCAACCCGCGCGGCTACGGCGGCGTGGAGCAGATCACCCGTTTCGGTTACGTCGACCGCCAGGGCCGCCTGGTCATCGCCCCGCGTTTCGACGACGCGAAGGAGTTCTCCGAGTCGCGGGCCACGGTCACCGAGAAAGGCCAGCTCGGGGTCATCGACGCGAGCGGGAAATTGCTGGTGCAGGGCGCCTGGCTGTGCGGCCGCGATCCCATCCTGATCGACGGGCAGCGGCGTGTCGTCTGGCCCAAGGGGGTCGACCCGAAGGGCAAGTGCTGAGACCGGACGGCCAGGTCGCGGGCGTTCAGTAGCCCATCGCCAGCCCGGTGCGGCGGCGCGGGTCGTTGGCCCCGTAGAAGCGGTTGCGACCCACCGGCTTGCCGCCCAGCGAAGGAGCGCCGACGAGGATGGCGACCGCGTGGTTGGCCGGTTGGGGCGGGCCGAAGCGGTGCCCCATGGCGACGAGCAGGCGCTCGGTGTCCGGGCTGAGGGCGAAGCGTTCGAGCTGGGTGGCCTCGGGCAGCCATTGCTGGTGGAAGCGGGGGGCGTCCAGCGCCTCCTGCACATCCATGCCGTAGTCGATCACGTTCAGCAGGCTGTGCAGCACGACGGTGATGATGCGGCTGCCGCCGGGGGTGCCGACCACCATCACCGGCCGGCCGTCGCGGACCACGATGGTCGGGGCCATCGAGCTCAGCGGCCGCTTGCCCGGCGCGATGGCATTCGCCTCGCCCTGCACCAGCCCGTACAGGTTGGGCTCGCCGGCCTTGGACGTGAAGTCGTCCATCTCGTTGTTCAGCAGCACGCCGGTGCCGGCGGCGGTGACACGCGCGCCGAACCAGTCGTTGAGGGTGTAGGTCACCGAGACGGCGTTGCCTTCGCGGTCGACCACCGAATAGTGGGTGGTGTTGCTGCCTTCGCGGGCTTCGACGCCGGACCGGATGTCTGAGGACACGCCGGCGCGGGACGGGTCTATCGCCTGGCGGATGCGTTGCGCATAGGCCTTGTCGAGCAGGCGGCCGAGCGGGTTGTCGACGAAGTCGGGGTCGCCGAGGTGCTTGTTGCGGTCGGCATAGGCATGGCGCATGGCCTCGATCTGGTAGTGCACCGCCTGCGCCGAGCGGAAACCCAGCTCCTTCAGCGGATAGCCTTCGAGGATGTTGAGCATCTGGCAGAGCACCACGCCCCCCGAGCTGGGCGGCGGCGCCGAGACGATGCGATGGCCGCGGTAGTCGCACTCGACCGGGGCCATCTCGCGGGTGGCGTAGCGCTCCAGGTCGGCCCGGCCCAGGATGCCGCCGCCGGCCCGGCTGGAGGCGACGATCGCCGCCGCCACCGGGCCCTGGTAGAAACCGGCCGTGCCATGGTCGCGGATGCGGCGCAGGGTCGCCGCCAGGTCTTTCTGCACCAGCCGTTCGCCGGCTTCGTAGGGCCGTTCTCCGCGCAGGAAGATGGCGGCCGACGCGGCGTCCCGGCGCAGGTCGTCGGTGGCCGTGTGCAGCATGTCGGTGTCGCCCCGGTCGAGCACGAAGCCGGCCTCGGCGAGGGCGATGGCCGGGGCGAGCAGGCTGTGGCGCGCCATGCGGCCATAACGGGCCCGCGCGGTCTCCAGCCCGGAGACGCTGCCGGGCACCGCCACCGCGAGGTGGCCCCGGGTGCTGAGGCCGCGGACCACCCGGCCCTCGGCGTCGAGGTACATGCCGGCGCTGGCGGCCAGCGGGGCTTTTTCGCGGAAATCGAGGAAGCTGTGGCGGCCGTCGGCGAGGCGCAGGGTCATGAAGCCGCCGCCGCCGAGGTTGCCCGCCGCGGGGTACACCACTGCCAGCGCGTAGCCCACGGCCACCGCCGCATCCACCGCGTTGCCGCCGTCCTTCAGCACCTGCACGCCGACCCGGGTGGCCAGCCGGTGGGCGCTGACCACCATGCCGTGCTCGGCCGCCACCGGGGCGACGGACGCGGCCTCGGCGCCGAGTGCGGTGAACAGCGCGCCCAGCAGGGCGAGGGCGGGCCGTGCAGCGGTGGACATGTGGCGGACTCCCGGGTGAGTGCCGCCGGATCGCCCGGTCCGGGCGGGGCAGCCGTGCCGTGCTCGGCTCCCGGCCACGGCCGGGAAGCGCAGCTCAGCGCACGTTGGTGACGATGGTGACGCGCCGGTTCTCGGCGGCGCTCGGGACCTTGCGGTTGAGCAGGTCGTGGTCGCCCTTGCCCTCGGCCTTCAGGCGCTCGGCCGCGATGCCATGGGCACTGACGAGGAAGTCGCGCACGCTCTCGGCCCGCTGCTGCGACAGGCTGAGGTTGGCTTCCGACGAGCCGCGCGGGTCCGCGTGCCCTTCGACGTTGAAGCTGTACTCGGCCAGGCGGTCGTTCTTGAGCGCTGCCGCCACCACGCCGAGCTGTTGCTTGGCGGACGGTGTCAGCTCGGCCGAATTGGTCTCGAAGGTGATCAGCAGCGAGGCGCTGGGCTTGCGTGCGGGCACCACGGGCGCGCCGTCGCGCGTGACCTTCAGGCTGCGGGTGACGACCGCTTCGGGCGGCGGGGTGAGGGCGTCGAGCAGGTTGGACTCGGTCACCTTGTTGCCCTTGAGCACCTGGGTGCCGGCCTCTTCCTCGGCATGGGCGGCGCCGGACAGGGCCAGGCCGGCCAGCGTGGCCAGCGCGGCGGCGCGCAGCCGCGGCCCGATGCGGCGGGCCGGGAACGGGTGGGAGCGGGATGTGAAATTCATGGAACCTCCGGAAAAACCAATCAGGGAATCCGCACAGTGTGACGGGATTGCGGCCGCCCGCCCACCCCCTTCGGTCAGGCAGGGGCCCACCTTGGAGGGGCGCGCGAGGGCCCGTGTCATAGGAACTCGCCGGCGCGGGTGGCTTCGGCCGGATCGCCCACCCACACCGCCACGGCGCTGTAGTTGTCCTGCCCCTTGCGGCCGGCTTGGCGGATGTCCTCGGCCATCAGGTCCAGCCACTCCTGCGGGCTGCGGGCGGCGGCGAAGGCGTGTTCGATGTCGTGGGGCTCGAAGTGCTCCCACCAGCCGTCGGAGCAGAGCAGGAAGGCGTCGCCGTCGTCTATCGGCACCGAGGCCGGCAGGGTGTTGGGCTCGACCGGTTCGGCCGTGCCCATGGCGCTGAGCAGCTGGTTCTTGCGCGGATGGTCGCGGGCTTCCTCGCGCGACAGGTAGCCCGCACGCAGCATGCGCTGGACCACGCTGTCGTCGTTGGTGATCTCGGCCACGCGGCCGTGCCGCAGCAGGTACAGCCGCGAGTCGCCGACGTGCGTCCACAGGGCCTGTTCGCGCCGGATGTCGATCCACAGCGCCACCAGGGTGGCGTGCATGCGGTCGTGGCCCTTGCGGCCGTGCTGCTGTTCGCCCAGCGCGGCATGGGTGTCGCAGACCAGCCGGGTGAGGAAATCGGGCGAGGCCTGCGAGGCCGACTGCAGGCCGAGGGCGGTCAGGCGCACGACCAGGTCGGACGCCATGGCCCCGCCGCGATGCCCGCCGGCCCCGTCGGACAGCACCGCGTACCAGAACGGGCCGGCGCCGCCGAAGCGCAGGTCGTCCTCGTTGTGGTGCCGGTCGCCCACCTCGGTGCGCGTCGCGATCTGTATTTCCAGCATGTCAGGCCGCCGCCCCGTCGGGGCAGGGAAGGGGGCGCAGCTCAGACATCCGGATGCCGCGCCTTGTCGAGCAGGTCGAGCTGGTCTTCGTAGGCGCGTATGAAGGCCTTGCCGAACAGCTCGTGGAAGTCCTCCTCGGCGTCGCCCTCGATGCGCTTGAAGTGCTGCAGGTACAGCTCCCACAGCTTGGCGCGCCGGTTCATCGGCAGCACGGTGTCCATCAGGCTGTTGCCGCTGAGCTTGTTCTCGAGCTGGGAGGGCTCGAAGCGCTGCAGCACCCCCGCCAGCGCCGCGCGCATGCCGGCCATGGTGCCGATGGCGTGGCCGAGCAGGTCGTCCATCACGTCGGTGACGGCGGCCGGGCCGACCATGAAACCCCGCATCGGCGGCTGCAGCAGCTGCTCGATGGCGGAGGCCGCGTCGGGCGAGAACTTCAGCGGGTTGTTGTTGCGCGACTGGATGGTGGTGACCTGGGCGCGCAGCTCCGACTTGGCCGCCGCCCGCACCGCCACCAGCTTGAGCGTGCCGTCGACCGAGCGCTGCAGCACCTCGCCGAGGATGCGCATCAGGGCGGGGTTCAGTCCCTGGGGCAGGTCCATGCGGATGCCCGCCCCTTCGCAGAAGGCGGCCCACAGCGCCTCGTTCGAATGGGCAGCGGCCGGCGCGGCGGGCGGGACCTGCGCCGCGGTGACCGGAGCGGCCGTCACCGGCGCGGCCGCGGGCACCGCGGCGG
>CBIHOH010000068.1:0-26293 GCA_966211755.1 uncultured Rhizobacter sp.
CGCGACTCCAACCCCCGCACCCCGCGCCGCACGCCCTGCGGGTGGCCGGGGGGGCCCCGGGGGCCGCCGCGGCCGGGGCGGCCCACTGGAAGATCGACGGCGACATCAACACCAATGCCTTCAGCACCGAGGGCCGGGCACGCCCGGGCGAGAAACCGTTGGGGCTGGACCTCAGCGCGCAGTTCAAGGCCTTGGACCTGAACCGCCTGCTGCCGCCGGCCGCCCCCGCTCCGGCCGCGCCCTCGGGCACGGCCGGCGCCAAGGCCGAGGCGCCGGACGCCCTCGACCTGTCGCCGCTGCGTTCGCTGCAAGGCAAATTCAACCTGCGGATCGGCCAGTTCGCCTACCGCCAGTACCGGGTGGCCGACGCCGCGCTCGAAGCCCGGCTCGACGGCGGCGTGCTGCGGGTCGGCCAGCTCGGGGGCAAGATCTGGGGCGGCGTGCTCGACGCCTCGGCCAGCGCCGACGCCCACCGCCACCGGCTGGCGCTGAAAGCCACCGCCAGCGGCATCGACGTCCATGCGCTGCTGAAAGACGTGGCCGACAAGGACCTGCTCGAAGGCCGCGGCCGGGTGAGCCTGGACGTGCAGACCGCCGGACGCAGCATGGCCGAGCTGAAATCGCAGCTGGCGGGCAGCGCCGCCCTGCAGCTGCGCGACGGCGCCATCAAGGGGGTGAACCTGGCCAAGACCCTGCGCGAAGCCAAGGCCGCGCTGTCGATGAGACGCGACGCCTCGGCGCCCGGCGTCGCGACCGAGAAGACCGACTTCTCCGAGCTGTCCGCCAGCTTCGCGATCACCGAGGGCGTGGCACGCAACAGCGACCTGGACGTCAAGAGCCCCTTCCTGCGCATAGGCGGCGAAGGCGCGGTCGATGTCGGCCGCGGCCGCATCGACTACGCCCTGCGCACCACGGTCGCCTCCACCTCCAAGGGCCAGGGCGGGGCCGAACTCGAGGCCTTGAAAGGCCTGACCGTGCCGGTGCGCCTGAGCGGCCCGCTGGACGCGGTGCAGTGGCAGATCCAATGGTCGGCCCTGGCCGCCGAGGCGCTGAAGAGCGAGGCCGGCGCCCGGGTGCAGGACAAGCTCAAGGAAAAGCTGCGCGAGCGGCTGGGCGCGCCCGCCCCCGAGGCGGCCGGCAGCGCACCGGCGCCGGCCGGGCGTTCGCCCGAGGACCAGCTCAAGGATAGCCTCAAGGAGCGGCTGCGCGGCCTCGTCAAGTAGCGTCCGCCCGGCGCGGATGCCGCATCGCCAGGCGAAAGGCCCGCGGATTAGAATTGCGCTCCTCCCCGCTGGCGGGCGACCCCTCTACGAAACGACACCATGAGCCTCAAATGCGGCATCGTGGGCCTGCCGAACGTCGGCAAGTCCACCCTTTTCAATGCACTGACCAAAGCCGGCATCGCGGCGGAGAACTACCCGTTCTGCACCATCGAGCCGAACGTGGGCATCGTCGAATTGCCCGACCCGCGGCTGGACGCCCTGTCGGCCATCGTCAAGCCCGAGCGCGTGGTGCCGGCGATCGTCGAGTTCGTCGACATCGCCGGGCTGGTCGCCGGGGCCTCCAAGGGTGAAGGCCTGGGCAACCAGTTCCTCGCCCACATCCGCGAGACCGACGCCATCGTCAACGTGGTGCGCTGCTTCGACGACGAGAACGTCATCCACGTCGCCGGCAAGGTCGACCCCATCGCCGACATCGAGGTCATCCAGACCGAGCTGTGCCTGGCCGACCTGGGCACGGTCGAGAAAAGCCTGCACCGCTACAACAAGGTGGCCCGCTCGGGCGACAAGGAAGCCAAGGCCCTGGTCGACGTGCTGACCAAGTGCGAGGCCGCGCTCAACGAAGCCCGCCCGGTGCGCTCCGTCGACTTCAGCAAGGAGGAACTCGCCATCCTCAAGCCGCTGTGCCTGATCACCGCCAAGCCGGCGATGTTCGTCGGCAACGTCGACGAAGGCGGCTTCGAGAACAACGCCTACCTCGACAGGCTGCGCGCCTACGCCGAGAAGCAGAACGCCCCGGTGGTCGCCATCTGCGCCAAGACCGAAGCCGAACTGTCCGAGATGGAAGACGCCGACCGGCAGATGTTCCTGGAAGAGATGGGCCAGACCGAACCCGGGCTGAACCGCCTCATCCGCGCCGCCTTCCGCCTGCTCGGCCTGCAGACCTACTTCACCGCCGGCGTGAAGGAAGTGCGCGCCTGGACCATCCGCATCGGCGACACCGCCCCGCAGGCGGCCGGCGTGATCCACACCGACTTCGAACGCGGCTTCATCCGCGCCCAGACCATCGCCTTCGACGACTTCATCGCCTTCAAGGGCGAACAAGGGGCGAAGGACGCCGGCAAGATGCGCGCCGAAGGCAAGGAATACGTCGTCAAGGATGGGGATGTGTTGAACTTCCTGTTCAACGTTTGACGCACGGCCGCGGCCGCGCCGCCTGAAACCCGCACATGGCAGGAGCACAGCCACCCGATCCCGCTGGCGCCAGAATCGTTGACCGGCTCCATCAGGGCATTGCCGGCTTGATCGACGGCAACCACGTCGAACGCGCCGAGGTCGTCAACGCGGGCGGGCGGTCCTGCCCATGTCACCTCCTCTACGAGGTGGATTGGT
This sequence comes from uncultured Rhizobacter sp., assembly GCA_966211755.1. Lineage (GTDB taxonomy): Bacteria > Pseudomonadota > Gammaproteobacteria > Burkholderiales > Burkholderiaceae_C > Rhizobacter. Next base: position 2,613 of record CBIHOH010000068.1, read on the forward strand.
CGTTCGTCGCGTACACCGCCAGCCGCCGGATCCAGGGCAACGGCGCCGTCAGTACGCACTTCGGCTACGACCGGCGGGACTACGACAACGAAACGGCTCAGCGCTGCGAACTGGGCCGGACCCACAAGCCCATTCGAGAAAGCTTCATGTCCCGGGTGCTGGCCCGGGGCGGTGCGGCGCTGGGCGAGGCCGGGCAAGCCACCCCGGTGTGGGACTTCGGCCAGCATTCCGTTCACGAGCAGTGCGGTCGTTGTCACGGCAAAGGGCGCGTCGGCTGCCCGTCCTGTCATGGCAGTCGACGCGAAAGCTGCTACCGCTGCCACGGGATGGGATCGACCACGGAGACCCGTTGGGTATCGGGCCACAACGGCCACGGCCGCCACGAGACCTACCAGCAGTCCTGCTACGGCTGCGGTGGCTCCGGCCGTGTCACCTGCCGCGAGTGCAACGGCTCGGGTGACGTGCAATGCAGCGGATGCGCTGGACACGGCTTCTTCACCGACATCATGTCCGTGACCGTGCAGGCCGAGCCGCATGTGCGCATCACCACGCGGTCGGAGCTGTCGAGGCAGGCCCTGTCGGACTACCTGGTCCAGCTGCCCGTGGCGCAGGTGGTGCGCCACCTGGATTTCACGCAATTCGACCACCAGGACGCCACGGACGACACCTGGCGTGTGGGCTACGAGGTCCACACCACGGTCGCCGAACTGGATTTGACGCTGCGCAGCAAGACCTACATGGCGGCGGCAGTCGGCGACAAAGCCTTGGCCTTCGTCAGGCCGCCCATCTTCGATGACGTCTTCGTCGAAGAAATCACCGACCTGCACAAGATCTGGTCGGGAAAGAAGAAGTCGTTCAGCAACGACCGGGCGCGCCGGTTCTTTGACACCTATTCAGGGCAGCCCGTGCTGGATGCAGCGATGAAATCGGTGGCCAAGCTCAAGGGCAAGGACCGCGAATCGCCGGAGCGCGAGGTGACAGACGCCTGCGGGGGCTACATTTCGGGCCACTCCGCCCGGCTTTTGGGCCAGTGCATGAGCGCGCTGCTCGACAAGGTGTCCCCGCCGAATTCCTGGTGGTCGTGGATCGGGGTCATGGCGCTGCCGTTCCTGCTCTTGTTCCTGGGCGCACAGAACTGGCTGGAGCGCCATGCACCGGACGGCTACGCCGGCTCGGCGATCGTGTGGGCGGCGCTTGCCCTCATCGCTGCGCTGCTGACGGCCGTGGTGTCGCCGCTGGCGGCCTCCATCAGCACCATGGTCAGCGCCCTGCGGCGCCGGGCCGTGCCGCCCGAATACCGGCAGCACGGCCGCAACTGGCAGCCTTTCAAGCCGTTCGTGCTGGCCTCGGTGGCGGTGGCGTCGCTGGGTGCGGGCCTGGGCATGCTCTCGCACCATGACCAGCTCCCCCGATGGGACAACGCCCCCATGAACACCATCGAAGCCACCTTGAAGCTCAACCGTTTCATGCCTTATGCCCAGGCCTCCGCCTGGTTGAAACAAGCAGGCTTTTTCGTGTCGCCCACGGAGGCCGTGTCGAGCATGCACGACACCGAGCCGGTGGTCTTCGACCTGCAGAACAACCTGAAGCGACTGGGCTACAAGGTGGCGGCAACAGGCCGGATGGACGAGGCCACGCGGCAAGCCATTGCCGCCTATGCCAGAAAGCGCAAGCTCAAGACCACCGAGCCCCAGGCCGTGCTGGCCTCGTTGTGCAAGGACCTGCGAGGGGCCTGCGCCAATGTCTCGCAAATCAGGTAGCCACGGAAGGCACGCGAGGCGTGCGCAAGCCGCGCTGGCGCGATAGCGGTCAAGGCAGGAGCGGCGGCCCCCGATGCAGGCCCCGGGCCGGCGAACGAACAACGGCCGCCCTGGTGCACGCTGGCCTACGACTGGTCCCACACCTCGAGGGTCAAGAGTTTGTCTGGCGGGCAGGCCGCGATTCTTTCCGCGTGGATGGTGAGGTTCCCCTTCCAGTTGCCAGGCAGCACGTAGTCGTCGCCGATCACGGTCGGCCCCTCATGATCGGGCAGGCCGTTGGCGATCAGAGGCAACACGTCACAGGCTTTCGCGGTGAACCTGTTGGGGTAACCACCGAACGACAGCTGGACCGCCTTGCCCTCTTCGACAAGCCTGCGGATCCAGCGGTCTCCGCCCAGACCGGCCTCCCAGCTGGCCAGCACCGCCGCCTTGCGGTCAGCGTCCGCATCACGCTCTTGCGGCGTCTGCGCGGCAATCACGATCCACCATCCCACCATACGTGCTCCCTTGAGCGTCGATTGACCTCGATCCTTGAGGCACCGCAGTTTAAGGGCTCCCGTCGAGAACGGCTCACCACTGGCCTTGCCGGCAGGGTCTCGACCGGAGACCCCCGCGACATCCGTACCACGGTCGTGATCCCGCCGAGGCCATGACCGCTGGGTGAGCTCACCCGCCGCGCAGATGCACGTGCGGTGCCGCAGAGGACGGCTTGGTCGAGCAGTGCACCGCGCGGGCTTTCGTACACCGGCTCACCAGCATCGAGGCGGCAATCGCCCGAATTTTCCAGGCACGGAATCTTCGATCCGGCACGGTGTCCGGACCGGCGAGTTGCGCTTTCGACACGCGACCTGGGGGTAGCGCCGAAACAAAGAGGCATGATGTGCCGCGGAACCGGCCGCCGCTGTCGACCGGAACGACGAATCCAACCACCCGTGCCACCAGAATGAACATCCGGCTGCTGCTGCTGACCCTCTGCCAGGGGCTCTTCCTGACCAACAATGTCACCTTCCTGGCGGTCAACGGCCTGGTGGGTCTGAGCCTGGCGCCGGCCGCCTGGATGGCCACCCTGCCGCTGATGGGCTACGTGGCCGGCGGCGCCGTGTTCAGTCCCCTGGTGGCACGGCACCAGCGCGCCTGGGGCCGCAAGCGCAGCTTCCAGCTGGGCCTGCTCGTCGCCATCGGATCGACCGCGCTGTGCGCCTGGGCGACATGGACGCGGCAGTTCTGGCTGCTCGCCCTCGGCTCCTTCATCGCCGGCTACTACAGCGCCAATGCCGGCCTCTACCGCTTCGCCGCGACCGAGATCGTTCCGCCGGCCTTCAAGGAACGCGCCATCTCCTGGGTCCTGGCCGGCGGCATCATCGGTGCCGTCGCAGGTCCGAACCTGGCCAGCAGGACCCAGCACCTCTGGTCGGTGCCCTTCATCGGAGCCTACGTGGCACTGACCGGCATCGCGGCGGTGGCCCTGGCCGTCATGTGCTGGATCGACTTCCCCCCCCTTCCGAAACCGAGCGCCGCCCAGCCCGGGCGCCCGCTCGCCGCCATCGCCCGCCAGCCCGTGTTCATCGTCTCGGTGGGCGCCTGCGCCCTGGCCTACGGTGTCATGAGCCTGCTGATGGCCGCCACGCCGATCGCGATGCAGATGTGCAGCCATCCGTTCAAGAGCGCGGCGCTGGTGCTGGAATGGCATGTGCTCGGCATGTTCGCTCCCAGCTTCTTCACCGGGTCGCTGATCAAGCGCTTCGGCGCCTTGCCGATCATGGCGCTGGGCGTCGCGCTCTTCGCCGTCTGCATAGGCGTCGCGCTGTCCGGTGTCGAATTGATGCAATTCCTGGTCGCGCTGTTCGCGCTGGGGGTCGGCTGGAACTTCCTCTACGTCGGCGGGACGACCTTGTTCACCGAGGCCTACGCGCCGGAGGAGAAGACCACCGCCCAGGCGGCCATGGACTTCTGCGTCTACACCACGATGGCCTTGACCGCGTTCGGATCCGGCCTGCTCGTCACGACACAGGGCTGGACCTGGCTGAACCTGAGCAGCACCGTGCCCGTCGCCGCCATCGCCGTCTCCCTGGGCTGGCTGTGGCTGCGGCAGCGCGCACAGGCGGCGCCGCGGACGGTGCTGCACGACACCTGAGGCGATCCGCCGCCGGACGAGGCCACCGACCTGCCGGATCGATCCGGCGATGTTCTCCGGCAGGGATCAGGACTTCGCCAGCCCCGGACCGCCATCGTCGCCAGGCCCGGGGACCGCGAGATCCGGAAGGTTGGCATGCACCATCGCGACATCGTCGCAGCGCTCGAGCACCTGCGTCACGACCGGCAGCGGCTCGGCCCAGATGCCCGGAATGTCCTGCTCCTCGGGCCCGCGGACGGGAAATGCCAGCATCTCTCGGGGAGGACAGAACTCCGCCGCGACCCCGGGCTTGTTGCCTCTGGCGTCCACCCGGTACCAGCCATGGTCGCTCAGGAACACCGCGTTCAAGCCGTGCAGACAGTACGGAGCACCCGACTCGCCCACGGAAAGACGCTGGTAGCACAAGCCTGCAGGAATGCCGTTGGCGCGCAGCAAGGCCGCCAACAGATGGCTCTTGGCGTAGCAGTAGCCCGTACCGTGCAGCAGAACGTCCGAGGCCCGGCAGGTCACCGGGTTGAGGCGATGGTCCCAGCTGTGCTTGATCCGGTCGCGGACGAACTCGAAGGCGTGCTTGACGAGTTCCCATTCGTTGGCGCTCGCCAGGGCCAGTTCCCTGGCCTTGGCCCTGACGTTCGGCGCGTCGAAGTCGATGTAGAAGGACTTCGCCAGATACTGTTCCATGGGCTGCAAATAACGAGGATGAGTCGGAAGTGTCCATCGCAGCCTGGACCGCCGGACAGCCCGCCATCTTAGCCAGGTCGGCCGGCTCGTTGGAAATATTCCACAGCAGGCCGCAGCTTCCACATCCCTGGGGAGGATCGTGCCGGAACGCCCCGTCCGCTGCGTTTGCGCGACGGCCCGGCCAGCCGTTTCCGCCCCGCCGGTTTCCCCCGGCCGCAGTCTGCAGGGAAGACGAACACACGTCTTGCGGTCTCGAGGTGGTAGGCTAGAACGCCGGGCAGGCCCGCCCATGGGAGCCTTGCCCGTACCGTGCACCCTTCAAGCCCCTCCATCGCCCGATGACGACCGCGCCCACTCGCCCGCCGCCACCGTGGCTGCTTGCCTTGGCAGGCACCGCGCTGGCCTACGCGGCGGCCGCCTGGGCGGCGAGCTGGCTGGCGGCCGCGCCCAGCTACGCCTTCCCGCTCTTTCCGGCCGCCGGCATCGCCCTGGCCTCGGTGCTGACCTTCGGCTGGCGCATGCTGCCGGCCGTGTTCGTGGCGTCCTTCGCCGTCAACGCGTTCCTGGCCCCCTGGGGCCCCTCCCCGCTTTGGCAGGAGCTGCTCCTGTGCGCCGTGGTCGGCGGCGGCGCCACCCTGCAGGCGGCGATCGGGGCGGCACTGGTGAGCCGTTTCGTGCCCCAGCCGATGGCCCTCGACGAGCCGCGCGACATCGCGCTGTTCGGTCTGCTGGGAGGCGCGCTCGCCTGCCTCACCAGCGCCAGCGTGGCCGCCGTGGCGCTGTGGCTCATCCACGGCCTTCCCGCGGACTCCCTTGGCCTGAACTGGTGGATCTGGAGCACCGGGGACACCCTCGGCGTGCTGATCGGCGCCCCGGTGGCCCTCACCCTGATCGGCCAGCCGCAGGACGGATGGAAGCCGCGCCGCCTGACGGTCGGGGTGACGCTCTCGGTGGCGGCCTGCCTGATGGCCTTGAGCATCAAGCAGGTCGACCAATGGGAGAGGGACCGGCTGCAGGCCACTTTCGAACGCGATGCGCTGCACGGCGGCACCAAGCTCGCCGCCGCCCTCGAATTCCCCATGCACGCCCTCGAAGCGCTGCACGGGGTGTTCATCGCCTCCCAGCAGGTCACGCGGGACGAAGTCCACCTGGCTTCCCAGTCCTGGCTGGCGCCGGAGCGGCGCCTGCAGGCCATCGGCTGGGCCGACGCGGTGCAGCGCTCCGGACTGGCCGACTACGAAAGCCAGGTGGCAGCGGGCGGCCAGGCCGGCTTCAAGGTGTTCAACCGCAGCGGCGCCGGCACGCCGGCGGACGGCGACGAGCGCCTGATCGTCATCCGCTTCGCCGAACCCGAAGACATCAATGCCCCCTCCGTCGGAGCCAACATCCGTTCCAGCGAGGCCGCCCGCGCCGCGGCCGATCGATCCATCCTCACCGACAAACCCGTGGCCAGCGTCGGTTTCCGGCTCATCCAGGAGACCGGCGACCAGACCGGCGTGATCATCTTCCGTCCGGTCTACCAGGGCCCGGCCGGCACGCCGGCCGAGCGGCTGGCGGCGGCCAAGGGGGTGGTCTTCGTCACGCTGCGCATGGACGACGCGCTGCAGTCCGTCCAGGGCGGCCTGCCGTCCTACCTTCGGCTGTGCATCATCGACGCCTCCCCCGCGGCGCCGCAGCGGCGGCTGGCGGGTCCGGCCGGCTGCGACACACGGGCAGCCGAACTGCGGCACGAACAAAAGCTCGACTTCGCCGGCCGCAGCTGGATCCTGCGCATCGACGCGGCGCGCGCCGCCATACCCGACAGCCAGGGCCGCAACGCGCTGCTGTTCTCCCTGATCGGGCTGCTCGCCACCACCATGCTGGGCACGCTGCTGCTCACCGTCACCGGCCGGGCGCGCCGCATCGAGTCGGCCGTCACCGAGCGCACGCTGGCGCTGAACCGCGAGATCGCCGAGCGCCTGCGCACCGAAGCCGAGCTGAGGGAGAGCGAGCAGCGCTTCCGCAACATCCTGAACAACGTGCCGATCGGGGTCGTGTACACCGACCTCTCGGCCAACGTGAAGCAGGTGAACCCGCGCTTTTGCGAACTCACCGGCTACACGGCCGAACAACTCGGCGAGATGAACCTGCAGCAGCTGCGCCCGCCCGAGGACCGGCTGGACGACCTGGTGCTCACCCGCCAGCTGGTCGAGGGAGAGATCCCGATGTTCCGCCGCCAGGGGCGCTACGTGCGCCGCGACGGGCGCGAGGTGTGCGTGCAGTCGGTGGTGACGCTGCTGCGCGATCCGGCGGGCCAGCCGCACCGCATCGTCGGCGTGGTCGAGGACATCACCGAACACCTGCGGCTGGCCGAGGCCGAACGCGCGCGCGCGCTGGCCGAGGCCGCCAACCTGGCCAAGAGCGAATTCCTCTCGCGCATGAGCCACGAGTTGCGCACGCCGCTGAACGCGATGCTCGGCTTCGCGCAGCTGCTCGAGCTCGACCCGGCCCATCCGCTGCCCGAGCTGCAGCGGCCCTGGGTGGCGCAGATCCAGAGTGCCGGCTGGCACCTGCTGGACATGATCAACGACGTGCTCGACCTGTCGCGCATCGAATCCGGCACCCTCAACCTGCAGCCGCATGCCCTCGACCTGAACGAGGTGCTCGCCTCGACCCGCGCGCTGGTGGAACGCGACGCCCAGCGCCGCGGCATCGTCATCACCCTGGAGCTCGGCGCCGGCCTGACCCGAGTCACCGGCGACCCGACCCGCGTCAAGCAGATCCTCACCAACCTGCTGAGCAACGCCGTGAAGTACAACATCGACGGCGGGCGCATCCACGTGGCCACCGGCGAGAGCCGGCACGAGGGCAGCATCGACATCACCGTGACCGACACCGGCATGGGCATGACCGGCGACCAGCTGGCGCAGCTGTTCCAGCCCTTCAACCGGCTGGGCCGGGAACGCTCGGCGCTCGAAGGCACCGGCATCGGGCTCGTCATCAGCCAGCGCCTGGCCGAACTGATGGGCGGTGCGCTGCGCGCGCGCAGCACCGCCGGCGAAGGCTCGTCCTTCATCCTCACCCTGCCACGGGCCGAGCTGCCCCAGCCGCCCTCGGCCCATGTGGCGCCGGTCGCCTCGACCGCCGGCGACTACCACCAGCGCATCGTGCACTACGTCGAGGACAACGAGACCAATGTCGAGGTGATGCGCGGCGTGCTGTCGCGCCGGCCGCAGGTGCGGCTGGACATCTCCATCACCGGGCTGGACGGCCTGGCCGCCATCCGGCGCACCCGGCCCGACCTGGTGCTGCTCGACATGCACCTGCCCGACATCGACGGCCTGGAACTGCTGCGCCACCTGAAGGCCGATCCCGCCACGGCGAACATCCCGGTGGTGGCGGTGTCGGCCGATGCGCTGGCGGCGCAGATCGACATGGCGCTGCGCGCCGGGGCCCAGCAATACCTCACCAAGCCCATCAGTGTGTCGGAACTGCTGGCGGTGGTGGATGCGGTGCTGGACAGCGCCGAGACCCAGTTCGGTTAGGAAGCACGGCGCTTCGGCATCTCGCAACACGCAGCAGACCTTCACTACAGAACCCGGTGATCCATGAAAATCAACCGTCTCGGCGCGGGCATCTTCACCATCGAGGGATTTCTATCCCCGCAGGAATGCACCGAACTCATCGATGAAAGCGAGGCCGCAGGCTACTCGGAAGCGGCCATCCGGACAGACGACGGAGAGCGTTTGTACAAGGACGCGAGGAACAATGACCGCATTGTGTTCGACAGCCGGGAACTCGCCGGAAAGCTCTACGGCAGAGCCCACCCTCTGCTGCCTGCAGAACTGGATGGATGGCGGGTCAGCGGGTTCAACGAACGCTTCCGCTACTACCGGTACGATGCCCATCAGCAGTTCACCTGGCACCAAGACGGAACGGTTCGCCTCAGTCCGAAAGAGGAAAGCTTTCTCACGTTCATGATCTACCTGAACGATGATTTCGAAGGAGGCAGCACCGGCTTCCGTTGGGAGTCGGTGCGGCCGGTGCAAGGAATGGCACTGGTTTTCCCGCACCGGTTGCAGCATCGAGGTTCGATGGTCATCAGCGGCCTGAAGTATGTTCTTCGCACGGACGTCCTGTATGCAGAAAGCGACGCCTGACCCAGCATCCGGAGCGTGGTCTGGTTCCTCGTCCGGTGGGGCGAATTCACACAATGCGGATCAAGGCCAGCGCGTACCGGCGACATCCACCCGCCGGCGGAGCAAGCACTCGGCCAGCAGCCCATTCGGCAACCAGCTGAGCCAAGCCACGACGGGATAAGAGCGATCGAACGGCAAGGACACGAGCAGGGCCGCCGCCAGTTCCAGCCGCAGGCTGACCGCAGCCAGCGTGAGCGCATAGTTGCGCCACATCCAGCGGCGGTGCGCGCGTTGGTCGCCGGCGCGAATGGCGCCGAAGGCCCGGTATCCCGTGAACAGCCAGGCCAGGGCGAGAACGGCGAAGCCGCAGGCCGCCACCGGCCCGCCATGCGCATGGGCCGCCATGTACAAGCCGCAGAGGCCCCCCAGGCCCACCCCGACGACCAGATAGGCCCGCCCCATCCACCGGTGCAGGCCCGGCCGTGCGGCACGCAGGCGGCCCGAGAACTGGAACGGGCCGGTCGCCAAGGCCAGGCTGGACGCGAACACATGCAGGTAGATCGCCGGGGCGTGGGCCAGGTAGCTCAGCCGCATCGCGGGGTGCACCGTCGAGCCCAGCGGCAGCAGCGCATACGCCACGACCGCATAGCCGCTCACCCCCCAGGCCAGCCAGGACAACAAACGCCCCCAGCCCGGGCTGGACAGCGCTTCACCGCACAGCCGGGGCCCTCGTTCCACCACCGCCCTCACAACTGGAACTGGTACATCGCGCCCAGCAGCAGGCTCGGCTGGGTCCTCTTTTCGGTGAGCGGGCTGTGCGCGGCATCGCGCAACAGGCGGCGCGCCTGCACGCTGGTGTTCAGGTGCCAATGCCGGCTGAAAGCCATGTCCAGCGCCAGGGCCAGCTGGGCGCTCTTCCAGCCCGACCCGGCCTCGAATTCGGCCCGGTGCGCGGCCGCGGCCTGGGCGGCGTTCACGCCGAAGAAGGTCTGCATGTGGTCACGGTCGGCCCAGCCGAGGGTGCCGGCCAGCGAGAGCTCACCATGCCGGTGGAACTTCCAGGGCACGGACACCCCCAGGTCGACCTGGGTGCCGTCCTGCCGGCCGGTGGCGCGCTTGATGGCCAGGCCGAGCGGCACCCGGCCGAGCTTGAGCGCGCCCGACAGGGAGAACACCGGCGCCACGCCGATCTCGCCCATGCCGCTCAGCCGCTCGCTGCCGGGCCGGTAGCCGACCGCGGTGAGCTTGCGCTCGCCGTTGTCGAGACGCCCCGGATCCAGGCTCAGGCCCACGCCGACATCCACCTCCGGACGCTGGACGAAGGTCCAGTTCAAGCCGCGACTGCCCATTTCCACACTGCCGAGCGCCTGCGTGCGGTAGGTGATGGCGAACCCCAGCACCGGCTGGGTGCGCGAGGTCCGGCTGCCCTCGAAGTCGGGCAGGCGCGCAGCGCCTCCCAGCACACCGCCCGACCAGCCCGGCGGCGGGCCCGACCAACCGGGCGGCGGCCCGTCCGGGGCCTCGGCGGCATGCGCCAGCAGGCCGCCAGCGGTGAGTGCGGCGATCGCCACGGATTTGCAGACAGTCGAAGTTTTCATCGGGGATCCAGGGAACAGGGGAAGATGGGCAGAAGGGCCGATCGCCACGCGCGCGGCGCGGCACGGGCGCGGCGGGTTCATCGTCTGGTCATGCCGGGCGAAGGCTCCAGCGCCAGCGGATAGCCCTGGTCATCGACGGCCTCGCCGGTGCCGAAACGCAGCTCCCGGTCGTCGATCGCCACCACATCCTTCTCGTTGTCGACCTGGCTGATGAAGAAGTCGCCCGGATAGCGGATGCCGTCGCGCACGATGACCCCCTCGGCGCCGGGCTCGCCGCCCAGCGGCCCCATGTCGACCGTGACCAGGTCGACCTCGGTCCCGCCGATGCGTTTGCTGCCGTGGATCTCGTAGGCGTTGCGAGGCGAGTCGTTGACGTGGATGGCCAGCGGCAGCCCGCTGCAGCCGGCCGCGGGATAGATCTTCTGGACCATGACGAAGCGCAGGCTGTCGTCGTGCCGGCGGCTGAAGCCGAGCTGGTGCACGGCCTTGAGCTCTTCTTCCGGATTGGCGGCCGAGTACAGGCCTGCGGCCCTGCAGCCGGACACCCACTGGCCCACGTACTTGTCCGACGGGCCGATGTCGCCGCCACCGCAGGCGGCCAGCCACGCCGTGCAGGCCATCACGCTGCACAGGCGGAATTTCTTGGCGATGTTCACGATCGAGTCCTGGAAATGAAGACAGCGGCGACCTGCCTGCTGCTGCCGGCCAGTCTAGGCAGCGCTGCCCACGGCCGCGACCCGAATGCGACGAACGAACCGGCCGGTGACATGAACGCCGCATCGGCGGCGCCCAACGGCCGTGTCGTTCACATCGCCTTGAAACGATGCGCGTGGAAACGGCTGACGGACAGCTTCGCCGGATGCTGGTGCAGGTGCACGAACAAGCGCCCGTCCTCGGTCCGCTCGACGTGCGACACCCGCCTGGCCTGCACCACGGTGCCGCGGTGGATCTGCCAGAACTGCTCGGGATCGACGCGCGCCATCAGGTCCCGCAGGCTCATGCGGATGAGCGCCTCGCGCTGCGGGGTGATCACCCGCAGGTACTTCTCCGCCGCCTCGAAATAGATGACGTCGTGCAGAGGGATCAGGTGGGTGATGGCGCCGATCGCGGCATTGATGACGCTCAGCCTGGCGACCGGCGCGGCCGCGGGCTCCATCGCGGACGCGAGGCGGCGCAGCTCCTGGCCCAGCGCCTCGCCGCCCGGCGTCTGCGCGGGCGCCGCCGGCGACAGGCTCAGGCGCTGCTTGAGCCGCTCGACGGTCTGCTGCAGGCGCTCGCTGCTGTAGGGTTTGAGCAGGTAGTCGACGGCGGCATGGTCGAAGGCCTGCAAGGCATATTGGCTGTAGGCGGTGACGAACACCAGCAGCGGCAGCGGCTGCTGCGGGGGCCAGTCTTCGACGATGGCCTCGGCCGCCTCCAGGCCGGAACAGGCCGGCATGTGGATGTCGAGGAAGATGACGGCCGGCAGCCGCGCCAGGGCCAGCGCCACCGCTGCATGGCCGTTGTCGGCAGGCGGCAGCAGCTCGGCCTCGGGCCACAAGGTCTTGAGCTGCCGCTCCAGCCGACGCAACAGCTCGGGCTCGTCTTCGACCAACAGGACGGAAATACTCATAGTGGCATGTCCAGCACGGCCTGGACCCCGTGAGGAGGATGTTCGCACAGATGCAGGCTCGCCCGGCCGCCGAAAGCCAGGTCGAGCCGCTTGCGCACGTTGCCCAGGCCGATCCGGGTGGAAGCGAAAGGGTCCTCGCCCTGCAGGCCCAGGCCATCGTCCCGGACCTCCACCAGCAGCCTGCCGTGTTCGGCCCTGGCCAGGACGTGGATGCTGCCGCCGCCGACGCTGGGTTCGAGGCCGTGCTTGACCGCATTCTCGACCAGGGGCTGCACCAGCAGCGGCGGCAGCTTGAAGCCGCCCAGCCCGGGCGGCAGCGACACGCTGTACGACAAGCGCCGGCCCATGCGCATCGCCATCACCTGCAGGTAGTGCCGCAGCAGGGCGAACTCCTGCTCCAGCGACACCCACTCCAGCAAGTTCATCTGCATGCTCGCATGCAGCAGTTCGCTCATGGCTTCCAGCAGCTGCTGCGCCCGCGCCGGATCGGTCTCGATCAGCGCATGCACGTTGGCCAGGGTATTGAACAGCATGTGCGGCTCGATCTGCTGCTGCAGCAGCTGCAGCTGTGCATGGCGCGCCAGCAGATCGGCGGATTCGGCGCGGCTTCTTTCTTCCGCCAGCCGCTCCCGCTGGGTGATGAAATACACGGCCAGCAGCGAGGCGATGACGGTCACGGCGCCGATCACCGCCAGGAAGAAGCCGTCCTGCATCACCGGGTCGAAGGGAGTGGAGGTCAGCCACGCGGCCAGCTTGCCGCCCAGCAGATAGCCGGTGGGAATGGCCGCCGCCGTCACCGCGGCCAGGCCGCGCCAGCCGGGCCGGCGCTGCCACCACCAGCTCAGCCGCGCCCACTCGATCGGGCCGAGAATGCCCAAGCCGATGGCCTGCGAATAGACCATCTGGACCACGAGGATGTGCTGACGCTGTGCCGCCGTGAGCACGGGAACGGCGGCGAAGGAGAACAAGCTCAGCACGCCGGCCACCACGGTGTTCAGCACCAGCACCAGCGCGATATCGCGCAGCAGCACCTGCAGCCTGCCGGAAGCGGCCGTGCGGATCGCCTGGCTCATGCGGGATAGAAACGGCCGTGCAGACCGAGCGGCAGGGCGTACGGCAGACTGACCTGCTCGATGGGGCCCTGGGCCACCTGCCCGGCGTCGAAGATCGACAACAGCGTGCGCCGGCGCACCCAGTCGTAGGCGGTGCCGATCAGCCAGCCGCGATGTTCCTGGTCGCTGCGCGGATCGGGCACGAACAGGTGCTCCTCCAGCAAGAAGCCGTTGCCGTAATCGTAGGCCTGGATCTGCGAGGTCTTCTGGTCCAGGCATTGCACCATGTTGAAACCGAAGATCAGGTCCTCGGGACGGCGCTTGCTGGCCAGCATGTGCACGTAGCGGCTTTCGCGGCCGGTACGCCGCAGGTCGTAGCGCGGAAACTCGACCGTGTCCGCATTCGCGGCCTGCATGCGCACGCTCTTGGCGGCCAGGTCGACCTCGCACTCGGTCCAGCGGGTCTGCGGGTAGGCCGTCATCGAGGACGCCATCACCGAACCCGCCTTGTCGATGAGATCCGGAAGATGCGCATAGCCGACGATACCAAAACGCAGCGTGTTGCCGACCTCCCAGGCATTGCCCAGGTGGAACAGCCCGACCGGCGGGCATTCCGCCTGCAGCACGACGCGGAAGTCGGCCTTGTCGAGCACCAGCACTTGCGCCGGCTGCCCGCTGCGCCAGGCGTAGTGCCCGAGGAAGGACAGGGACGGGCGGCTGTCGTCCGGCACGTACTGATAGGGCATCAGCACGAAGACGAGGTATTTCTCGGTGATGGCGAAATCATGCACCAGGTCGGCGTTGGGCGCGGGCACGAAGGCCTGGCGCACCAGGGTGCCGCTCGCGTCGATCTGGTAGAGCGCCAGCATGCCCGCTCCCGGCAGGTAGCCGAAGCTCCAGACGTTGCCGGCGGCATCGACACGCGGGTGGGCGGAAAACGGCAGCTGCTGCGCCTGCGGGCTCCACACCTTCTTGCCGATGGTGGCGAGGCTGGCCGGGTCGAGCACGTAGGGCGGCCCGCCCTCCCACAGCGCCAGCAGTTCGCCGCCGACCATCAAGGTGTTGATGTTCGCGGTGTTGAGATCGTCCGGACCGGTGATGGCGGTGCCCGGCAGGCTGGTGCCGTAGCCCGGCGCGAGGCGGCGCCCGGCCGCCCGCTCGGCCTTGAGCTTGTTGGTCTGCACCAGGCGCGCCCGATGGGTCAGCCGCCCGCCGTCGAAACGGAAGGCGTGCACCAGGCCGTCGCCGTCCAGCCAGTGCCGGTACGGTGCATCGCCCAGCTTCATCAAGGCCGGCCCATTGCGGTACAACACACCGCGCAGGCCGCTCGGCAGGCGCATCGGCAGGCTGCAGTCGTACTCGTCGCGCACCTGGCGGAAGGCGTTGCTCCAGGCCGTGCCGGGCGAGGTCAGGGCCACGTCGTGGTCCTCGCGGTACGGCTTCCAGTACAGATGGCCGGCTGCCTCAGCCTGGTTCATCCCGGTGGCCAGTGGCACGGACGCCAGCCCGGCCAGAAAATTGCGGCGTTTCATCTGTTCTCCCTCGGTGGTCGGCATGCCGACCGCCGGCCCTTCGGGCCCGGATGGTGTCGGCGCGAAAGGGCAGTCTAGGAAGCGCTGCGGCCGCGGGCGAGCCGAATGCGACCGGTGAGCGGCCGGTGGCCTCGAAAGGCGGCAGGATGGCGCCCAACGGCAGCGTGGGGGCCTCCGCCAGGGGCTCGACGGGTTGCCGCAGCCCGGCCTCCATCGGCCGGCAGCTGCCGCTTGCGCAGGCTCAAGGCGGCCCCGGGCGACACCGGGCGACACCGGGCATCATGAAACTTTACATCGCTGGACGGAATCAGCATTGCCTTCCGATGGATGGCGCAAGCAGAAGTGCCCACTCACATCGAAAGGAGTTCGAATGCTGGATCAGCACTCCCGCCTGCCGAGTGCTAATATAAAAGGAACGAAAGGAATCCGAAGATGTCTGACGTTTCCATGAACATGTCCCATTCCACCGCCCTGACCCTGCGCGATCCCTGGGCGCTGGTGCCCTCGCTGGGCAACCTCGATGCCTACATCTCGGCCGTCAACCGGGTGCCGCTGCTCACCCACGAGGAAGAAATCTCCTTCGCCAGGCGCCTGCGCGACCACGCCGACGTCGAGGCGGCGGGCAAGCTGGTGCTCTCGCACCTGCGGCTGGTGGTGTCCATCGCGCGCCAGTACCTCGGCTACGGCCTGCCCCATAGCGACCTGATCCAGGAAGGCAACGTCGGCCTGATGAAGGCCGTCAAGCGCTTCGACCCCGACCAGGGCGTGCGCCTGGTCAGCTATGCCATGCACTGGATCAAGGCCGAGATCCACGAGTACATCCTGAAGAACTGGCGCATGGTCAAGGTCGCCACGACCAAGGCCCAGCGCAAGCTGTTCTTCAACCTGCGCTCCATGAAGCAGCGCATGAAGGAAGAGTCGCTCGACGACCACACCCATCGCAGCACGCTGACGCAGAGCGAGGTCGACTCCGTCGCCCGCAGCCTGAATGTCAAGCGCGAGGAAGTGCTCGAGATGGAAACCCGGCTGTCGGGCGCCGACGTCGCCTTGGAGCCCCAGGGCGACGATGGCGAGGACTCCTACGGGCCCATCACCTACCTGACCGACGAAAGCCACGAGCCGACGCGCATCATCGAGGCGCAGCACCGCGACTGGCTGGCGGGCGACGGCATCCACCAGGCGCTCAACACGCTGGACGCCCGCAGCCGGCGCATCGTCGAGGAGCGCTGGCTGAAGGTCAACGACGACAATTCCGGCGGCCTGACACTGCACGACCTGGCAGCCGAATACGGCGTCAGCGCCGAACGCATCCGCCAGATCGAAGTGGCGGCGATGAAGAAGATGCGCAAGGCGCTGGTCGAATCGATCTGAGGGTACAGCCGGCGCATCGGTCCTTCGACGGCCACCACCGGCCCCGCGGAGCGGCAGCCTCGCCGCACATCCCGGGGCCCTTGGGTGGACCGCCGGCCACCTGCCCCTGGCAGGGCGGAGACACGCCGAGGGCTCGAGGGCTCAAGCGCTCAGCTTCAAGCCCGCGATGCCGGCCAGGATGAGGCCGACGCAGGCGAGTCTCGGCAGCGTTGCCGGTTCACCGAAGAGCAGCACGCCCAGGATCACGGTCCCCACGCTACCTAGGCCGGTCCAGACGGCGTAGGCCGTGCCTAGGGGCAGACCGCGCAGGGCCAGCCCGAGCAGGCCGACGCTCACCCCCATGGCAGCCAGGGTCGCGAGGCTCGGCCAGAGGCGGGTGAAACCTTCGCTGTACTTCAGTCCGATGGCCCAAGCAACCTCGAACAGGCCGGCAAGCGCCAGAATGAACCACGCCACGCGACATCTCCCGGCACCGGAGCACCATGGATTCGGGCCGTCCCGGGAGTGAGGAGCGCCGCCAGGGTCGTCCCTGGCGGAGGCCGGACCCGCGGCGGAAAGGGCCACAAGCCGTGCGGTGAGGCCTTCGAGGAAGGGCTTCGTGCAGTATAGGCCGCAGCGGCCGAGCTGGCATCGCAAGCTGCAGTGTCCCTGCGTCTCCTGGGTGGTAGCCCAGCCACAGGGTGCTTGCGAAGGCCGCGAGGCTTGCGCGGCGGAGCGCCATCGGCTGCCTCATACCCTGCTCGGGACCGCAGCGCTTGGCCGCCGGAGCTGGAATCAAGCAGCCCGCCCACCGGGCGGCATTCCCATGGCACGGCCGGCCCCACGGCCCGCATTTTCTCGTGCCGCCGCGCCCGGGCCGGGCGACTCAGCCGCCCTGGGCCAGCAGCTGCTTCAGGTCGGACAGCAAGGCCTCGGCCGGCGTGCCGCTGCGCGCGAACAGGCGCACCCGCCCGCTGGGGTCGAAGATGTAGGAGCCGGCGGTGTGGTCCATGGTGTAGGCGCCCTCGGCCTTGCCCGGCACCTTGGCGTAGAACACCTTGAAGTCCTTGGCCGCCGCCGCGGTCTGCTCGGGCGTGCCACGCAGGCCGACGAAACCCGGGCCGAAACCGCCGATGTAGGCCTTGAGCACCTCGGCGGTGTCGCGCTCGGGGTCGACGGTGACGAACACCGCCTGCACCCGCTCGCCATCGGGGCCCAGGGCCTTCTTCAGGCCGGCCAGTTCGGCCAGGGTGGAGGGGCAGACATCCGGGCAATGGGTGTAGCCGAAGAACACCACCGCCACCTTGCCCTTGAAGTCCTCCATGCGGCGGGTGGCGCCCAGCGGGTCCTGCAGGGACAGGGCGTGGCCGAACACCGGTGTCGCATCGGCGGCCTGGGTGATGTCGGTCGAGTGGAAGGTGACGGGTTTGGCGGGCCCGCGGAGCTTGTCGCATCCGGCGACCAGGGTGGCGATGGCCAGCATCACCAAGGCACGGCGTTTGGGCATCATCACAGCAGTGGCCTCAGGTAGTGGTCCAGCAGCAAGGCGGCGAACAGCAGCGACAGGTGCAGGATGGAGAAGCGGAAGGTGCGACGCGCGAGCGCATCCGAATACTCGCGCCAGAGTTTCCAGGCATAGGCGATGAACCCCGCCCCCAGCAGCACGGCGCTGGCGAGGTAGATCACCCCGCTCATGCCGAAGATGAAAGGCAGCAGCGTGGCGGCGAACAGCACCAGCGTGTAGAGCAGCACGTGCAAGCGGGTGAACTCGTTGCCGTGCGTGACCGGCAGCATCGGCAGCCCGGCCTTGCGGTAGTCCTCGGCGCGGTAGAGCGCGAGCGCCCAGAAATGCGGAGGCGTCCAGAGGAAGATGATCAGGCACAGCATCAAGGCCTCGGGGCCGACCTCGCCGCGCAGCGCCGCCCAGCCCAGCACCGGCGGCATGGCCCCCGAGGCGCCGCCTATGACGATGTTCTGCGGCGTCATCGGCTTGAGCACCACGGTGTAGATCACGGCGTAGCCGACGAAGGTGGCGAAGGTCAGCCACATCGTCAGCGGGTTGACGAACACATAGAGCAGCGCGCTGCCCACGGCGCACAGCAGCGCCGAGAACAACAGGGTCTGGCGGTTGGTGAGCTCGCCCTTGGCGGTGGGGCGCCAGGCGGTGCGCGCCATCTTGGCGTCGATGTGCTGCTCGACCAGGCAGTTGAAGGCGGCGGCCGCCGCCGCCACCAGCCAGATGCCGACCGTGGCGGCCAGGGCGATACGCCAGTCGGGCACGCCCGGCACGGCCAGCAGCATGCCGATGACGGCGCAAAAGACGATCAGCTGCACCACCCGCGGTTTGGTGAGGGCGTAGAACTGGCGCAGACGCGACGCGGGCGTCTGGGCCAAGGGGGCGGCGGACAAGGTGTTGGACATGATGGGGGGAGCGGAACCCTGTATTTTACGAGTTTGCGGGCAGGCGCTGCGCAGCCCGGGTCAGCAGCACGGTCAACAGGGTCAGCAGGGCGGCGGCGCCGCCGGTATGCGCCAGGGCCGCGAGCAGGGGCCAGCCGAGCACCACGTTGCTCAGCCCGGAGGCCAGCTGCCACAGCAGGGCCGCCGACAGCGCCCAGGCCCAGCGGCGCAGCAGCGGCTGGCGGCTGGCGAACAGGCCCCACACCAGCCAGCCCATGGCCACGAGCAGCACGGCAGCGCCGAGGCGGTGGGTGAAATGGATGGCCGTGAGCGCGGCGAACGGCAGCGCGCCGCCGTCCTTGCCGGTGCCCAGCGCCCGCAGCACGGTGAAACCCTGCCCGAAATCCATGGCCGGCCACCACTGCCCCTGGCAGCGCGGGAAGTCGGTGCAGGCGAGCACCGCATAGTTGGTGCTGACCCAGCCGCCCAGCGTGACCTGCAGGAGGGTCAGGCCGAGCACGGCCCAGGCCAGCCGGTGCACGGCGGGCGGCAAGGCGAGGGGCGCCCGCAGGTAGGCCTGGCTCTGGGCCGCCAGCAGCATGAGCAGCCCGAGCCCGCCGAGCAGGTGGGCGGTGACGATGGCGGGATACAGCTTCAGGGTGACGGTGAGTGCGCCGAAGGCGCCCTGCATGCACACCCACAGCCAGGTCACGAGCGCCCACCAGGGCGAGACCGCGTCGCGCCGGCGTTGCCAGCCGGCCCAGGCGGCCACCAGCAGCACCGTGATCAGCACGCCGACCCCGGTCGCCAGGTAGCGGTGGATCATCTCGACCCAGGCCTTGCCGTGGGTGACCGGGCCGTCCGGCATCGCGGTCTCGGCGGCGTGGATGTCGCCCCGGGCGCCGATCGGGCTGACGTGGCCGTAGCAGCCTGGCCAGTCCGGGCAGCCGAGGCCGGAATCGGTCAGGCGGGTGAAGGCGCCGAACAGCACCAGGTCGAAGGTGAGGAACAGGATCAGCACCGTCAGGCCCTTCAGCAGGGCCGCCCTGCCCTGGCGGCGATGGCGGTGCCAGACCCAGGCCAGCGGCAGCAGCGCCAGCAGCACGCCGAACAAGGCCATCGTGCCCAGCGGCGCGAGGTCGTAGAGGGGGGTCGTCGCCTGCATGGAGCTTCAGCGCCCGGGCTGGTCCCAGGAGGCCGAGCTGCGCAGCAGCTTTTCCAGGTCGCGCTTGAGCTTGGCCGGGTCGGCGTCGGGAGGCACGCGCATCATCCAGTTGCCCATCGGGTCGACGATGTACATCTGCTGCGCCAGCTCACGTCCCGGCGAGGCGGACAGCCAGCCGGCCAGGGCCTCGCGCGGCACCTTCAGCACGGTGGCGGGGGTGCCGACCGAGATCGCCGCCAGCACCTCGGGGCGCGGCGAGCGGCCGTCGGGAATGAACCAGACCTTGTCCAGCCGTTCCTTCTCGCGCCCCAGCGTCTCGCGCAGCTGGCGCTGCAGGTACAGGTGGCGTTCGCAGGTGCTGTCGCAGGCGCCGTCGCCCACCACCACCAGCAGCCATTGGCCGTGCAGGCTGGCCGCCTTGACGGGCCGGCCGTCGAGCCGGGTCAGCGGCAGGTCGGGCAAGGGGCGCTGCGGCTGGATGAGTTCGCTGTAGTTGGTGCGCCCTTCCGGGCGGATGACGTAGTAGGTGAAATACGAGGCCAGGACCGGCGCCGCGCAGACCAGCAGCACCAGCAGCATCTTGAGGCGGCCGTCGAGGGTCCGCCGCTGCGGCTGCAGCGTGGGCGGCGTGTGCACGGTGAAGCTCAGCGGCTCAGACGGAGCGGCGTTGGCGTCGGGGGCGGATGAGTTGGAACCAGACATACAGACCTGTTATCAGCGCGGACAGCGCAAACCATTGGAAGGTGTAACCGTAGTGCTTCTGGAGGCCGAGCGCGGGCGGCGCCCACTCGCGCAGCAGCCCGTCACCGGCAGTGGCCGGCGAATCGGCCAGCTGCACCGAGAGCGGTCGAAGCGGCAGGCCGAGTTCGACCGAAAAGTCGGCCAGCTCGAGATTCTGCCGGATCGCACCCGGCTCGGAGCCCTGGAAGTCGTACAACTTCGAGGGTGCTGCGACCACCGTCCCCGTCAGTTCGATGACCCCGGCGGGCGAGGCGACCGGCGGCACGATGTGGCGGTCGCGCAAGTCGCGCGGGGCCCAGCCGCGTTGCACCAGCACCGCATCGTCGCTGCCGGCCAGCTTGAACGGCGTCACCACGTAGAAACCGGTGCGGCCATTCATCTGCCGGTTCTCCAGGAACACGGTGCCGCGTGCCACCCACTCGCCACGCAGCTGCACCCGCCTGTAGTGCTGCCCGGCCGCCAGTGCCGGATCGCGGGCGAGATCGCTGCCCGGGAGCGGCGGCAGCTCGGCGCGGAGGTCGAGGCTGCGCTGCCGTTCCTGCTTGGCGGCGGCCCGGTCCAGCTGCCACACCCCCAGCCGGGCCGTGACCCCGGCGCCCAGCACGGCGGCCAGCAGCACGACCACGGCCCGCACGCGGGCCCCGGCGGCAGCGGAGGCCATCATGCCGTCATGCCCCCGGCACGGGTGGAATAATGGGCGACCATGAAATACATCCTCATCGCAGCTTTCGTGCTCATTCTCGGGGCGCTGGCATCGGCCGGCATCTTCATGCTGCGCGACGGCCGCGACGGTGAACTCAAGACCCGCCGCATGGCGCGTGCGCTGGCCATCCGGGTCGGCCTGTCGGTGCTGGTGTTTGCCTTGATCATGCTGGGTTATGCGATGGGGTGGATCCAACCGACCGGCATCCGCGTGGGGCACTGACCCCACCGCGGCCGCAAAGGTTCATCCGCTCGCCGCCGCCTGCCCTGCCGCCGGCAGCAAAAAGAGCGCCCGAAGGCGCTCTTTCTGGAATGCCGCGGAGCGAAGCGCCGCTCAGAGCCAGTAGACGATGAAGTAGAGGCCGAGCCAGACCACGTCCACGAAGTGCCAGTACCAGGCGGCGCCTTCGAAGCCGAAGTGGCGCTGCGGCGTGAAATGGCCCTTCTGCAGGCGCAGCGTGATGAACAGCAGCATCAGCATGCCGACGAACACGTGGAAGCCGTGGAAGCCGGTCAGCATGTAGAAGGTCGAGCCGTAGACGCCGGAGCTGAGCTTGAGGTTCAGTTCGCTGTAGGCGTGGAAGTATTCATAACCCTGCAGGAACAGGAAGACGATGCCCAGCAGCACGGTGAGCCACATCCAGGCGACCGTCTTGCTGCGCTGCCCGGCGATCAGCGCGTGGTGAGCGAAGGTCAGGGTGACGCCCGAGGTCAGCAGCAGCGCGGTGTTGATGGTCGGGATGGGCCATGGGCCCATGGTGGTGAAGGCTTCGACCGTGCCGGCCGGCGAACCGGTGGCCCCTGCCACCGAACTCGGCCAGAAGGCCTTGAAGTCGGGCCAGAGCAAGGCGTTGTCGAGGCTGCCCAGGCTGGGCACCGCGTGCACCCGGGCCCAGTAGAGCGCGCCGAAGAAGGCGGCGAAGAACATCACCTCGGAGAAGATGAACCAGCTCATGCTCCAGCGGTAGGAGACGTCGATGCGGTCGCTGTACTGGCCGCCTTCGCTCTCGCGGATGGAATCGCCGAACCACTGGGTCAGCACGACGGCCCACCACAGCAGGCCGAAGCCCAGCGAGTAGGCGCCCCACTGGTGACCGTTGACCCACTGGCCGGCACCCAGGATCACGAAGAACAGGCCGACGGCCGCCATGATCGGGTGGCGCGAGGGGCCGGGAATGAAGTAATGAGGCGCTTGGCCGGTATGTGTCGCTGCCGACATGTTTTCTCCTGCGAGGTCTGACGTATCTGTAACCTTGGGACGCCGCGCCCGGGGGCCGGGTGCAACGCCTGCTGACTTGTTTAGATCGGGCCTGTCTTCTTGTCCTGGTGCCGGTCAGGCGGCCACGCCGCTGGCCAGCACCCAATTCACCAGCAGCACCAGCCCCAGCACGAAGAGCACCGCGCACAACACCCCGGCGATGATCAGGTGGACCGGATTGAGCTGCCCGACGTCTTTTTCATAATCCGCCGCCTTGCGCACGCCGAAAAACGACCAGGCCACGCTGCGCAGGGTCTGCCCGAAACGCAGCTTGCGCCGCGTGGCCGAGCGCAGGCCGCCCTGGGGCTCGCCGCTCATGAACGGGCCTCCCCGGCTTTGGCGGCCGCCGCCTGGCCCCGCGGCGCGGCAGGCACCTTGCCGCCCACCTCGAAGAAGGTGTACGACAGGGTGATGGTCTTCACATCCTTGGGCAGCTTGGGGTCGATGACGAACACCACCGGCCACTCCTTGGACTCGCCGGCCTGCAGCGTGTACTCGTTGAAGCAGAAGCACTCGAGCTTGTTGAAATGCGCCATCGCCTGCATGGGCGCGTAGCTCGGGATCGCCTGGGCGGCCATGGTGCGGTCCTGCACGTTGCGGAACTCGTACATGACCGTCGTGAGTTCGCCCGGATGCACCTCGACCGAGCGCTTGGCCGGCTTGAACTCCCAGGGCCCGCGGGCATTGGCGTCGAACTCGACGGTGATGGTGCGGCTCAGGTCGACCTGGGTGTTGAGCGGGCGCCCCTTGGCGTCGCGGCCGTTGACCACCTGCTCGGACACCGACAGCACGTTGATGCCGAGGGCCGAACAGATGGCCGCGTACATCGGCACCAGCGCGTAGCCAAAACCGAACATCAGGCCCGCGATGACGACGAGCTTGCCCACCATGCGCCGGTTGTCGCGGCGCAAGGCCGTTTCACCGGCACGGGGTTTCTCGGGGCTGGGCGCGGACATGGCTGAGCTCGTCCGGTCAGAGACCGAAATACACCGCGCGGGCCAGGAACCCGAGAAAGAACACCAACGCGACGCTGGCCAGGATCAGGCCCAGGCGCCGGTTGTTCTTCTTCTGCTCGGGAGTGAGTGCCATGGCAACCTCGATCTCAGGCGACGATCTTGTTGGCCGCCGCGTTCAGCTTGGGCGGCGTGTCGAAGGTGTGGAACGGAGCCGGCGACGGCACTTCCCACTCGAGGCCCTCGGCCGCTTCCCACGGACGCTGCGGAGCCGGCGCGCCCTTGCCGCGCATGCAGGGCAGCACGACGAACAGGAAGAAGAACACCTGCATCAGGCCGAAGCCGAAGGCGCCCACCGTGGCGATGGCGTTGAAGTCGGCGAACTGCATCGGGTAGTCTGCGTAACGGCGCGGCATGCCGGCCAGCCCCAGGAAGTGCATCGGGAAGAAGGTGACGTTGAAGGTGATCAACGAACCCCAGAAGTGGAACTTGCCGCGGCCTTCGCTGTACATGACACCGGTCCACTTGGGCAGCCAGTAGTAGACGCCGGCGAACATGGCGTACAGCGAGCCGGCCACCAGCACGTAGTGGAAGTGGGCCACGACGTAGTAGGTGTCCTGCAGCT
>CBIHOH010000069.1:0-26154 GCA_966211755.1 uncultured Rhizobacter sp.
CCAGGTTGGGCCGCATTCTCTGATTTCAGCTGTCTACTTGGTGGGGAAGCTTACGAAACCTTCAACAGCCGGGCCTGAAGGAAACGGACTGGGCACAAAAAGAGATGTCGAAGCTGTGCCGGGCGAATGATTTGTCCCATCCCACCTGAAGCCCATCAGCGCGACAGCCCATCCTCAAACGCCTGGACCACCGCCTCATGCGTCATTCCCACCGCATGCCAGCACGCGGTCTCCTCGGGCTCGGGCAGTTCGTTCCATGCCACGACAAAATGGACACGGCAGGGCTGCGGCCCGGCGCGCAGGCGCACGCGCATCGACAGCGCCTGGGCCGAATAGCTGAACGGGTTGCCCCGGCTGCCGAGGCGCGGCCCGAGCCTGGCCTGCAGGCCGTCGAGGTCGTCCGTACCGGCCAGCAGCACATGCCGCCGGCCTCGCCAGGCCTGGGCCTCCAGACCCTGGCCGGTGTCCGGTCCGTGCTGCACAGGCTCCGAGGCCTGCAGCCGCAGTTCGAAGACGAGCTCGACCGCCGCCTCGGGGTTGTCCACCTGGAGCAGCACCCCGTGACAGGCCGCGACCGACATACCCGGTGGCAGGGAGGGTTCGATCTCGCTGGCATCCAGTGCCAGCAGGGCCGGCTCCACGCCCGAGGCGCCGGCCTGGATCACCAGCTCGCCCAGCGGGGTGGCGATCTGCAGGCCGGCACCGGCGGTGCCGCCCGCGCCGGTCGAGGGCCGGGACCGGGCCGGCAGGCCGCACGACGGGTGCTTCTTTTCCATGGAGGCGGCGTGATCGAGGGTCATGATGGGCCGCCGATTATGCCCAGGCCGCCATGGCTCGCGGCTTTCACCGCCCGCCCCGCGACCAGGCGACAAAGGCGCCCGGCCGTTCCATCGCACCGCGCGGCAAGCAGGCTGCTTACGGCCTCTTGAAGCCGAAATCCGCGTTCGGCGCGGTCGGATAGCCTTGCTCGTCGAGCAGTCCCGGCCGGCCGCGGTAGAAGGTCTTGCCGGAGACCTTGAGCAAGTCCTTGTGCACGATCGAACCGGTGAAGAACTCGGCCGGATAGACGATGCCGTCCGTCGCCCCGTTGGCACTGCCGCCCAGGGCACCGTGCGTGACCGTGACCTTGTGCACCGGGCCGCCATCGACGACGGCCGACGCATCGAGCGACACGTGATTGGCGGCGGAGTTGTTGGTGTGCCTGGCCAGCGGGGCGCCGGAGCAGCCGGTCGCCGGGTAGATCTCGGTCACCATCACGAAGGACAGGCTGCTGGCGCCGAGCTTGCTGAAGGTGAAGCTGAACCGCTGTTTCAAGGTCGCGCCGGGTGCTGTCTTCAGCACCATCGGCGAATCGGTGCAGTCGGACAGCCACGAGCCCACATAAGCATCGAGCGGGTCCGCGGCAGGGCCCCCGGCCACCTTGGCGCCGGCCCCCCCGTGGACCGCCAGCATCACGGCCAACCCGGCCGCGGACATCAATTTGATCGTCTTCATTTATTCGTTTTCCCTATTGAAATGCCCTGGAAATACATCGATGCCGCTGGGCCCACGGCACCGACGGTCGAACCCCGCCCGGCCACGTCGAACACCACCCGATGCGGGGCATGCCGCTGCCGCGACTGAATGCACGGGCATGTGCACTTACACCCGAAAGGTGCATCGCGCATCCGTGTTTTTCCGGTCCCCGATACGTTATTTCCGCGATCGATACTTGCTTGCGAATGTCGTCGACATATCCTCTGATGACGGCTGATCA
The DNA here is from genome assembly GCA_966211755.1 of uncultured Rhizobacter sp. Taxonomy (GTDB): domain Bacteria; phylum Pseudomonadota; class Gammaproteobacteria; order Burkholderiales; family Burkholderiaceae_C; genus Rhizobacter. The sequence continues at coordinate 1,757 of CBIHOH010000069.1, forward strand.
ATGCAGAAAACATGCCGCCCCCTGCGGGCCGTCGTTTCCCGGCGGGAGGCCGGCGTCGAGCAGTTGCCCGAGGCGACCATCGAAGCGGCGCTGTCGATGGAGACGATCAAGAAGAGCGAGTCCGAGCGCATCATTGACGATGCGGACGTCCGGGAGGACGCTGGACCGTCCCCCTCAAAGGCTGCGCCGCAACTGCAGATGGGCCAGGCGGTTGTCCTTCCACAGGCCGAAAAAGCTGCGCGCCGGGCCGAAAGGCCATTCGACCCCGAACCCGAGCGCCCAGGCGTCGTTGATCGCATAGTCGAGCTTGCCGCGCAGCAAGCCGTGCGGCGACGTGCCGGCACGCCCGCTGCCCAGGGGCCACAGGCCGAGCCCACTCACCTCGGTCTGGAGCGTGTCGTCGAGGGCGCGGTGCGCGACGCGCAGGCTCAGGCCCAGCTGCCGCGGGGCGGTCTGGTTGGCCAGGCTGGCCTGGGTGAGGGCAGCCTCGCGCTGCAGGGGATCGTCGATCCGGCCGGCGTCCTGAAAGGCGCTCACCGCCTGCCACACCCCCTGCCCGCCCACGGTCCAGGCCGAGCTGCTCCATTCCGGCCCGCCGACCAGCCACCAGGCCGGACGCTTGCGCTCGAACGCCTGCGCGTCGGAAGGCTCGGGGTGCGACAGCGCGGTCTCGGCACGCCAGACGAGCGTGCCGCTCTGCCAGCTCAGGTCGGCCCCCAGCACCCGGCTCCGATGGTTCGCCAGAGCCAGCAGGGCACCGCGGGCATCCACCGCCACCAGCCGCAGGTCGGGCATGAGGTCGTGGCCATGGACGTAGGAGAGGGAGGCGTCCCAGCCGGCCCCGCTGCGGTCCCACTTGAGCGCCCAGTCGCCCCGCCGGGGCGGAGACTCGACCACGGTGCGGACCCCGGGCCGTGCGGGCCAGGCAAGCCGATGGCTGGCGGCACGCGGGAAGACAAAGCCGCTGAGCCGGCCCGCTTCGGCGGCCAGGGGCCAATCCACCTGCAGGCCGTCGCGGCCGAAGCGCAAGTCCTCCGCCTCGGGCGCGAGCAGCCGGAAGTCGCGCGGCGCGAGGTTGTCGGTCGGGTTCCACCCGTCGGCCCGGCCCCAGGCCGGCATCAGGCGCCCGGCGCGGATCTCCAGCGGACCCAGCGCACACCGCAGCGACAGCTCGCGGACACGGGCCGCCGGCACCTCATCGTGCCGGCTCTGTTCCTGCGCCGATGCGTTCCAGACCAGCCGGCCCAGCTCATGCTGCACGGTACCGGCCGACCAGACGGACAACTCGCCCACGCCGTGGCGATCGTCCACCGAGCGGGTGCCGCTGAACAGGCCGGTGCGCAGCGACAGGCGGTGGCTGACCGACGGCGGCTGCGCTTCGGCAGGCTCGCCGGCATGCGCGGCCGCGAGTGCCGACGCCAGCAGCCAGGCCGATACCAGCGCGTCGCCGGGCCGGCTCATTCAGCGCTCCAGCGCCTGGGGGTTGAACAGCGTGTCGGGCACGCCCTGGTCGGCCTTGAAGTTCTCGAACTGCACGGTGGTGCGGTGGCCGGTCTGCAGGTTCTCGGCCATCGAGAACATCGCCTGCCAGCGGCCCTGCCCCACGGCCCGTACATCGCTGGCCGACATCCGCTTCAACAGCGCGCCGCCCAGGTCCCAGTACTCGCCGCGCACCTGCACGAAGTTGTCCTTGCGCACCCAGCTCAGCCGCCGGCTGTAGCCGCTGTTGCCGCGCACGCGCTCGCTGGCCGGAAGCGACTCGATCACATGGCAGGCGGCACCGTCCACCGTTTCGTCGCGCAGCCAGGTGTGTGTCCAGTCCTCCGGCCGGTGGCCGATGACGTCGCCATAGCTGAAGTCGGTGCCGACGAAGGCGTCCTTCTTGTTCGCTGCCGACAGGCGCCGGACCTTGCCGAGCGCAGGCAGGTAGACCCACAGGTCGTCGTCGCCGCCGCTGTTCTCCAGCATGAGCGTGGCGGTGCCCCGGATGTCGGCCGGCGCCAGGAAACGCACCAACCGCATGTTGTCGCGCCCATTCGGGCGCAGCTTGGTCTGGCCGCTGGTCTTGCGCACGCGCGAGCTGCCGCCGCGATGGGTCAGGGTGAAGGTGGCGTCGCTCGCCGAGTCCCTGACCCGGGTCGCGGCATCGCTCTTGGCCATCACCTCGGCGGCGTTGACCGGCGTCTGCGCCTGCGCCTTGCCGCTCACCGCCACGATGGCTGCCGCCAGCATCAGGCCGCCCGCCGACCAGAGCAGCCTGGCCCGCAGGGACGGTGCCGTGCGAACCGGCCCGAAGATGAAGCGAGGCTTCAGGTACAGCACCAGGCTGGGCAGCAGGGTCAGCGAGCTGAGCGCGCTGACCGCCATCGCCAGGGCGATGAACAAGGCCAGCCATTGGTGCACGTTGTAGCCGAACGAGAGCGCCAGCACGCCGTAGCCCGCTGCCACCGCCGAGGCCACGAACAGGGTGGCCTGGCCGGCCGTGGCCAGGGTGTGCTTCACGGCGAGTCCGGCATCGTCGCCGGCACGCACCTGCTCGCGCAGACGGTGCAGCAGGTAGATCGCATAGTCGGCCCCGATGCCGACCGCCATGGCCGAGATCAGCGAGTTGGGAATATTCAGCGGGATGCCGAATGCCCCCATGGCGCCGAAGACCGCGACGACCGACATCGCCAGGGGCACCAGCACCAGCACGCCGGCGAGCACCGAGCGGAAGGCCAGGGCGGAGATCAGGAGGACGGCCGCCGAGATCTGCAGGATGTTGAGCAACTTGCCACGCACCATGGTGTCGGTCAGCGCGATGGTCTGCGCCACGTCGCCGCCGAAGCTCACCGTGAACCCGCTGCCGAAGGCCGCGCGGGACTCCTCCTGCAGCCTGCCCACCAGGGTCTTGATGTAGGCGTTGCTGCCGGTCTTGAGCAGGATGGTGATCTTGGCGGCCTTGTACTCATGGTCGACCACGCTGTCGAAGTCCCCCGGCGAGCCCGACAGCGAGTACAGCAGCAGGTACTGCGAGATCAATTCGCGCGAGGCGGGCAGCAGGCGGCCTTCGGGCCGGTCGCCTTGCATGGCCTGGTTCATGCGGCGCAGGTAGTCGACCACCGACAAGGTCTTGCCCACGTGCGGCTGGGCTTCGGCGAAACGTTGCAGCCGGTCGATGCCGCGCAGGACTTCGGGTTCCTTGATGCTGTCCGCCTCCCGGCCCTCCACCATGATGTAGAGGCTTTGCGTGCCGCCGAGTTGCCGGTTCAGGAACTCGTCGTCGCGCTGGATCGGCAACGATTCCGCGAAGAAGCGTTTGCTGGCGTTGTCGACCACGATGTGTTGCATCGCCAGGGCACCCAGGCCGACGAATGCCAGCAGGCCGGCCATGATCCAGCGGCGCCGCCGCGGACTCACCACCTGCACGGCGATCCAGCGCGGCAGGCGGTCCCATGGGCGGTGGCCGCCCTCGCGCTGGCGGTCCTTGGCGGAGGGGGGGCGCAGCAGCGAGCGCACGGCCGGGATGAAGCTCAACTCCAGCAGCACGGCACTGAGGATGCCGGCGCCGGTGAACAAGCCGAAGCTGCGGATGGTCGCGATGTCGAACACCATCAGTGAAAAGAAACCCAGCGCCGCCACCAGCCCGGCGACCGCCATCACCGGGCCGACGGCCGTCAGCGAGGCGATCACGGCCAGCCGGTTGGCCTCGACCGGAGGATGTGTGTCGGCCGCGCGCAGCCGGTCGTACTCCTCGTAGTAGCGCTTGAGAAGCTGCACGGCGTGGCCCGCCGCCACCGCCAGGATCAGGATGGGGGTGGGCGAATTGAAGATGTCCAGCGGCAGCTTCAGGATGCCCATGAAGCCGCTGCCCCACACCACGGCCATCAAGGCGGTGACCAGCGGCAGGACCAGGCCCTGCCAGGTCCGGAAGGCTTCGAAGTGCAGCAGGCCGATCACCAGCAGAGCGATCGGGAACAGCCAATCGATGCGCTTGGAGAACCTCTCGGTCTGGTCCAGGTAGACGGGGTTGCCGCCGAGGGTGATGCGCAAGCCCTGAGCCTGCTCGGCCGCCACGATGGCCTGCACCGGAGCGACCATCGCCTGGAACCCATCGGACCGCTCTTCCAGCTCGAGCAGGATGGCGGCGGTCCGGAAGTCGCGCGACACCACGGTGTCGAGATAGACCGGGTTGGCGCGCAGGGCGGCCTTCATCGCCTCGATGTCGGCCGGCGTGACCGGCAAGGCGTCCATCAGCGGCCGGGCCTCGAAGCCTTCCGCATGTTCCCGGATGGCCTTGGCCTGCGGCGCGGCCAGGCTCATCAGCGTGGACTTCACCACGCCCGGCGTCTGTTCGAGCCGTCGGGTGATGCGCTGCACCCGCTCGAGCACGGCCGGCTGGAACAGGTCGCCTTGTTCCGGCGTGATGCCGACCAGCATCAGGTACTTGGAGCCGAACACCGCCTCGACACGATTCGTCGCCTGGATGTACGGGTGGCCCTGGGGCGCCAGCGCGGCGGGGTCGATCACGACCTTCAGCCCGCTGGCGAATGCGGCCAGCAGGCCGGTGAGCAGCAGGGTCAGGGCGATCACCCAGGTCCGGTGTTTGAGTAGCCAATGGGCGTAAGCGGTCATGGAAGAGGTCTCGCGCAAGCGGTCAGGTCAAGTCAGGGGTCCGGAAAGCGATGCCGCCGGGAAGAAACGGCCGGGGTCAGGCGGCAGCCAGGGCAAGAAGCCGGCGTCGCAGGGTCGCGCTGTCGTTCTCGACCTGGTTCAGCAGCACCTTGCGCAGCAGCGAGGCAGGCAGCAGGCCGAAGAAGCCGCCGGGTTCGGCCGCGAAGCACCAGTGCACCCGGGTGCCTTGCGCCTCCGGACTCAGGCGGTAGGCGCCGCGATAGGTGAACGAGCCTTCGAGCACGCGAAAGGCATAGCGGCTGGCACGCTCGCGCTCCGTCACCTCGCATTGGAAGTCCATCTGCCGGCCCAGCAGGCTGAAGCCGATGCGGTAGCGGCTGCCCGCCTGGAGGGGACTGTCCAGCAGCTGGGCGCGGGAACAGGCCGCCTGCCATTCGGTGTCGTTCGACGGGTCGGCCAGGTAGTCGAACGCCTGCTCCGGCGGCACGGGGAGAAAGAAGTCGTAGGACACATCGATCACGGAACACATCCAGTCTGCGGTGAAGAAGCGGCCGCCGGCGCCGGATGGCCGAAGGGGCAGCAACGGTCGATCAGCGCGGCCACCTCGGCCGCCTGCGGCGGATAGAGCACCGAGTGGTGGTCGCCCGGCACGTCGAGCAGGCTCAGCGAATCCGCGACCAGCCCCTCCCAACCCAGCGAGGGACCGTGATCGGCCGGTTCGTCCCTGGCCCGCAGCAACAGCACCGGCACGTCCTGGGGCGGCGGAAAATGCATCTGCAAGGCGATGCCATTGGCGAGGTAGGCCTCGAAATACCGCTCCAGCCGGGCACGGCCGGCATCGGCAGGCAACACGTCGATGGCCCGCGCGGCCCGCAGCACGGTCTCGAACATGGCCGGCCCGGGCAATCCGCGCAGGGTGTGGGCGGGAATGTCCAAGGACTTGCCGTAGGGCAGGGCCAGGTCGCGCGCGAACCAGGACATCAAGGTGGCATCGTCGCCGTCGCCGGGCATGTTGGCAGGCACCGGCGCACGCGTATCGATCAGGATCACGCGGTCGACACGCTCGCCGCGGGCGCGCAGCTGCCGGGCCGCCTCGAAGGCCACCACACCACCAAAACACCAGCCGCCCAGCAGGTAGGGGCCCTGCGGCTGCCGGGCCAGCACATCCACCAGGTAACGGCGTGCCATGGCTTCGACGCTCACTTCGGCTTCGCCGTCCCGATCCAGCGCGGGCGACTGCACGGCGAACACCGGCCGGCCCGGTGCCAGGCGGCGCGACAGTTCGAGGTAGCAGAACACTGTGCCGCCGATCGGATGGAACAACCAAAGCGGCTGCGGTCCCGCCTCCGCCGACGCAGGCCATGCCGCGCGCGCGGCCGGTGTCAGCGGCACCAGCACGGAGGCGGTCGGCCGCACCTGCCCGCGCAGGCGGGCGGCCAGGGCGGCAACGCTGCCGTGTTGCATCAGCTCGGCCACCGGCAGTTCGATGCCCAGTTGCCGCCGGACCTCCGCGACCACCTGCATGGCCAGCAGCGAATGGCCGCCCAGCTCGAAGAAATCGTCATGGATGCCGATGGACTGGATCCGCAGCAGCCGCTCATACATGCCGGCGAGCTGGATCTCGAGCGCATCGCGTGGCGGCAAGGGCCGCCTCCCCGGGACCACGGCCGAGGCATCCGGCGGCGGCAGGGCTGCACGGTCGATCTTGCCGCTGGGCGTCAGCGGCAATGCGTCGAGGAAGATGAACGACGCGGGCACCATGTGCGGCGGCAGGGTCTGCTGCAAGTGCCGGCGCAGGGCCGCCGCTTCGGGTGCCGCAGCGGCGTCGGGCACGATGTAGGCAATGAGCTGCGGGTCACGCGCCAGGCCGTCATCGAACAACACGACCAGCGCATCGCGCACGCCGGCATGCTGTTTCAGCCAGGTTTCGATCTCGCCGGGTTCGATGCGGAAACCGCGCAGCTTGATCTGGAGATCGAGCCGGCCAAGATGTTCGAGGCCGCCCCGGCCGTTGAAACGGACGCGGTCTCCCGTGCGATACAGCCGGCCGGCTTGCGGCAGGGCGGCGACCGCCGTGAACTGCCGCGCGGTCAGTTCGGGACGTTGCCAGTAGTCGATGGCCAGCCCCGCGCCGCCGATCCAGAGTTCACCGCATGCGCCCTGCGGCACCGGCTGCTGCCGCGGGTCCAGCACATGCAGCTCGGTGTTGTCCAGGGCCTGGCCGAGGTGCACCGGCTCGCCGGGCCGCAGGCATGCCGCGGTCGACCAGACGGTGGTTTCGGTGGGGCCGTAGAGATTCCACACGGCTGCACAGCGGGCGTGAAGCGCCTCGGCCAGCCAGGACGGCAGAGGTTCCCCGCCACACAGCGCCACCAGGCCGGGACGGCCCTGCCATCCGGCATCGAGCATCAGCTTCCAGCTGGCGGGTGTGGCCTGCATCATCGAGATGCGCTGCTCGTCCAGGCTGCGGGCCAGTGCGGCGCCGTCGGCCAGCAAGGGGGTGGCGGCCATCACCACGCAAGCTCCCGCCAGCAAGGGCAACAGCAACTCGAGCACCGAAATGTCGAACGCCGGTGTGGTGACCGCCAGCAAGCGGGTGTCGGCGTCGACGGGAAGCCGCGCCTGCATGGACAGCAGGAAATTGAGCACGGAGCGCTGCGCCACGCGCACCCCTTTGGGCCTGCCGGTGCTGCCGGAGGTATAGAGAAGGTAGGCGGCCGCGGCAGGCATCGGCGGGACCGCGGCGACGCGGCCGGCCCGCGGCAGCGCCTTGTCCAGCACGACCACCGGGACGCCGTCGGGCCAGGCATCTCGATGGGCCTGCTGGCTGACCAAGGCGCCCAGGCCGGCATCCGCCGCGATGTCGCGCAGGCGCGCGGGGGGGAACCTCGGGTCCAGCGGCACATACGCCGCCCCGGAGATCCAGATGCCCAGCAGGGTCGCCAGCAGGTCACTGCCGCGATCGAGCATGAAACCGACATGAGCGCCCGGTGTCACGCCGCAGCCCTGCAGGCCGGCGGCGATCTCCCGCGCCCGGCCCAGCAACTGTGCGTAGGTCAGCACGCCTGCAGCGTCCTGCACGGCAGGGGCTTCCGGAGTGCCTGCCGCGACCGTCTCGATCAGGTCCAGCACCGTGGTCCGCGGCAAGGGGCGCTGCGGCCCGCAAGCCGCGGCGGGCCGAATGGCCGTCCCGGCGAGCGGGAACGCGCCGACCGGCCGGTCGGGTTCGGCCACCAGCTGCCCGGCCAGCGCCGTCCAGACCTGAAGCCAGTGCGCTATCGTCGCCGCGTCGAACAGCGCGTCCCGGTACTTCAGCACCCCGACCAGCCGACCCGCATGTTCGCCGCCCATTTCCATCAGCAGGTCGAGCTGGCCCTCCTGCTGCGGCACCGGAAACGGCGTCAGCCGCAAGGTGCCGACCCGGTGCTCCTCCTCGGTGGCTTCCGGCAGGAAGAAGCCTGCGAAGTCGGCCATCAGGGGCAGCCGTTCCCAGGAAAATCCCAGCTGGGCCAACGGGTCGATGGCCGGATCGCGGAGCGGAGCGAAATGCTCGACCAGGCTGGCGAACGGCACCTCCTGGTGGCGCAGCGCCCCGATGACGGTTTCACGGACCTGCTCGACCACGGAGGAAAAGGCATCGTCGGCCCTCACGCGGATGCGAAGCGGCAGCGTGTTCACGAACTGTCCCAGCAGCCGGCGCTGTTCCCGCCGCGGGCGGCCTGCCGTCGGGCTGGCGACGACCACGTCGGTATCGCCGGACAGGCGGTGGACCCAGACCGCATAGGCCGCCAGCAGCACCATGAAAGGGGTCGCATGGCGGCTTCTCGCCAGTGCATGGACACCCGCGCTGGCGGTGGCGCCCAGCGCAAAGGCCTGGCTGGCGCCCTCATGGCTGATGCGCGGCGGCCGCGGCCGGTCGGTGGGCAGCCCGTGCACGCGCGGCGCACCGGCCAGGGCCTGCTCCCAATGCGCCCGCCACGCGGGTGTTTCCTGCGGCGCGGCCGCCTGGCATCCTGCCGCGAGAAAGCCGAGGCCGTCCGGCGGCGGCGCCGCCGCCGCCAGGCCGAAGCGGCCGGCCAGCTGCGACAGCAGCAAGCCGAGCGACCAGAAATCCAGCAGCAGGTGATGCACCGCCACCACCACCACCCAGCGCTGCGTGTGGGTGCGATAGACATGCGTGCGCCACAAAGGGGCCTGATGCAGGGTGAACGGCCGCCGCGCGTCGTCGCGTGCCCGTGTCCTGACGGCCGCGTCGCCAAGCCCCTGGACGTCGCTCCAGCACAGGACGGCCCTGGCCTGCGGATCGACTTCCTGCCGCACCGCGTCGGCCGCGCCCCGCAGGCGGACCTTCAGCACGGGGTGCTCGTGCATCAGCCCGTTCAGCACTCCGTCCAGCCAGCCGGGTTCCTCCCAGCGCAGGGCCTCGCCTTCGATGGCCATGCTGAACACGAGGTGGTAGGCCCCGCAGTCCGGCGACACCTGTTGCACGAACCAGAGGCCGCGCTGGCAGGGCGCCAGCGGCGCCGACATCGGGCCGGCGGGGTGGGAGAAGGCCGGTTCAACGGCCGGCACGACAGAGGTCCTGCGGTCCGCGGGTGGAGAGCATGGCATGCATGCGCTGGCTCAGGTGGTCGATCGTCGGACAGTCCCACAGCAGGGTGGCCGGCAATTCGATGGCGTACCGCTCCTCCAGCTCGCCCGCGATCGTCAAGGCCGCCATCGAATCGAGCCCGTACTCGGTGAAGGGCCGGTCGGTCCGGACCTCATCGGCCCGCAAGCGGAGTTCCTTCGACAACAGGCCGGACAAAGTGCCGCGCAGCGCAGCCAACGCACAGCCCGCATCGGGCCGGGACACATCAGGAGACGACAACAGGTTCATGGGCGGTTCGCTGCTCGAAGGGATGGATGGGACGATCGTGTTCAACCGCACCGGGCGGGGCGACAGGCCAGGGCAGGATCGAGAACATGCGCTGCTGCTGGAGTTGCCGGCGCAGTTGCCCGCACAGTTCGATGGCATCCCCGGACTCCAGCTCGCCGATGCGGAAACGGGTGCTTCCGCTGCGCCGCAAGGCGGCCACCAGCCAGCGGCCACGGGCAAAGAACTCGCCCAGCCGCTGGCGGTTGTGCACCCACAGGCCCAGGCAGGCCACGCCACTGTGCAATTCGCCATAACGCTCCGCCAGCGCGAAGGCCGCGGCCGAATGGCGCTCGCGGGCGCTACGGGACAACTCCGCCGCCTCGTTACGCAACGCGTTCAGCGAGAGGATCAGCGCATCGGCGGCCTCGGTGATCTGCGACAGGTTGTCTTCCGCGTCCGGCCCGGGCAACGTGCCTCGGAGCCGCCGCAGTTCTTCCCGCAGCACCGGCAGACTCTGCATCACCGCATCCCGGCCCCGCCCGGTCAATGCCAGGCGGCTGGTGTCCAGCGCAGGCAAGGACCTGTCCAGGTCGAACAGCGCCGCCACGTCGGCCGGCGCCAGGGCGCTCTGCGTGCCGCGGGCCAGGTCCGGCAGGAAGGCAGCCAGCGCATTCAGGCAGATGATGCTGCTGCCGTCGAAGACGGAGACGATGGCACCGTCGCGCAAGAGCTTCTGGAACATGCCGTGCGCCGGACCGTCCCGCAGGAAATGGCGCGCTCCCAGCACCTGGCCCAGCTCGGCCATCGCGTGGTCGCACAGGCGGGTGACCTGCACCTTGGCCACCGACGACCAGGTGGAGAACTGCTCCGTGTGCAGATGCAAGCCCCGTGCGGCCGCCATGCTGGTGCATTCGCCGATCAGCTGCGACAGGTAGGCGTTGGCCAATACATCGCGGGCATGCGGCAGATCGATGACCCGCTGCCCGTAGAGCTGGCGTTCGGACGCGAAACCCGCCACGATGCGAAGCGCGCTGTCGGCCACGCCCAGCGACAAGCTGGTGCAGAACGTACGCGTCATCTGGAACCCCTTGAGCGCCAGTTCCAGGCCATGGCCGGGTGCACCGATCAGGGCATCCTCGGGCACCGGACAGGCATCGAAGCGAATGCCGCTGATGTCGCAACCTCGCAGTCCGTGGGTCGGCACCCGGGGCAGGTGCGCGTAGCGCGCCGCATCGAGCCGGGCCTTGTCGACGATGAACAGCGAATGATTGCGCATGTGCACGCCTTCGTCGGTGCGTGCCAGCAGCACCAGGAATTCCGAACGGGTGGCACGGTTGATGGGCCATTTCTGTCCGCTCACGCTGAACCCGCCGGCCGGCCCGCGGGTGGCCCGCAGATCATTGCTGCTCAGATCGGCCCCGTGCAGTTCCTCGGAATAGGCCAGGCAGGGAAAGTGTCCGCCCTGAAGGATCCAGCGCGCCACGCGGCGCTTCTGCTCGCCGTTGCCGCCGATCCAGGCCAGCATCGACCACAGCATCGTGCAGTAGCTCACCGTGACATTCATGTCCCGGCGTGCCAGGACGCGGCCGGCGGCCATGAACCCCTCGCAGGAATCCAGCTTCCCCCCCTCCTCGCGCGGCACGAAGAGACGATGCACCCCCAGGCGGTGCAGATAGGCGATGGCGGCCTCCGGAAAGGCTTCTTGTTCGTCCCATTGCATGGCTCGCCGGAAGGACAGCAGATTGCCGTCGCGCCCGGGATCGCCCAGCCGCATCTCCAGATCGGCCGCGGCACGATAGGCCTCGGGCAATGCGTTCATGTCGTCGAGGCCGCCAAGGTCGGCAGCGTTTCGGGCAGCACCGGCAGTTCGCCGGCTCTCCAGCGCTCGCGAACCAGGTAGCGCCGCAGCTTGCCGCTGGAAGTGAGGGGCAGTGTGTTGCGAGCCACGAAGACCACGTGGCCGACCTGCAGCTGATGCTGCCGCGACACCGCTTCGCGGATGGCCCGTTCCGCCGGCTCGAGCGGGCCGTCGGCGCACTTGCCCTGCAGTTCGACGGCCACGACCAGCTGCTCGCCCTCGTCGCCGTCGATGCCGAACGCCGCTGCCTGATGCAGCCGCTGGCTGGTGGCCACGGCCAGCACCGTGGCCTCCACGTCATGCGGATGATGGTTGCGCCCCCCGATGATGATCAGATCTTTCATCCGGCCGGTGATGAACAGCTCGCCCTCGTGCAGGAAACCCAGGTCGCCCGAGCGCAGCCAGGGCCTGGTGTCACCCTGCAAGCGCGCCTGAAACACCTCGGCCGTGGCCTCGGCGCGCTCCCAATAGCCGGCGGCCACGCTGTCGCCGCGGATCCAGATCTCACCCACACGGCCCGGCATGCAGGCGCGGTGCCGCTCGGCATCGACGATCATCACCTCGAACTCCGGGGCCACGCGACCGCTGCTGACCAGCTCGACACGGCCACCGGATGAGGTCGCGCCGGCAGGACGCCATTCATGCCGTTCCAGTGCCACGCGATCGGCCAACACGCTGCGAAAGCCCTGGCCTCGCCCGGCCCCTGCCACGTAGAGCGTCGTCTCGGCCATGCCGTAGCAAGGGAAAAAGGCGCGTTCGTCGAAACCGCAGGGGCCGAAGGTCTCGGCGAAGCGCCGCATCGTGCCGGCACGCAAGGGCTCGGCACCATTGCCGGCCAGCGTCCAGCTGCTCAGGTCCAGGCGCGCCAGGTGCTCCGGCCGGACACGGCGCACGCAGAGGTCATAGGCGAAGTTGGGGGCCACGCTGGCCGTGCCACGCAAGCTGGAGATCAGCTCCAGCCAGCGCAAAGGCCGCTGCACGAACGCGGCAGGGTTCATCAGATAGACCGGAAAGCGGGTGTAGAAGGCTTGCAGCAGCGCGCCAATCAACCCCATGTCGTGATACGGCGGCAACCACATCACGCTGACTTCCGACCGGCTGCAGGCCATGGCGCGTTGGATCAGCGCCGAATTGGCCAGCAGATGCCGGTGATTCAACATGACCCCCTTGGGATCGCCGGTGGAACCCGATGTGAACTGCAACAGGGCCAGGCTGTCGGACGACAGCGCCGGGCGTTGCCAGGCGGATGGGTCGGCAGCGGGGGCCGTGTCGGTGAGCAGCCAGCGGCCGCGGGTCAGCAGCGGATGGAAGGGCGCGCTCTCGCTCAAGGCGCCCCACACCTTCGAGGTCGACATCAGCACGCAGGCCCGGGCCGCATCCAGGATCAGGACGACGCGATCGAGATGTGGGTTCCCTCGCGGCGCATAGACCGGGACGGCCACCACACCGGCATAGAAACATCCCAGCAGCCCGACGATGTACTCGATACCGGGTTCATACAGCAAGACGGCACGGTCTCCGACACGGGTGTGCCGCTGGAGCCGCGCTGCAATGGCCCGTGCCCTCTGATCCGCCTCCAGATAGGTGAGCGGCTGCTTGGACTCACCTTCGCAAAAATACACGGCGGGGGCATGGGGCGCGTGCGCGCAGGCCTGCTGCACGACGTCGATCCAGGTGAGCAACGGCACGCTGGCGCGAAGGCCGCCAGCAGCGCTCATCGCCACCTCCCGGGATCGCTCAGCCCGGGTACCGGATGCAGAAGAGGGCCAGGCCTTGGCGCTTCGTGGCCGGCGACGACCAGAGGAGGCAAACACTGCCATTCCGGACGTGGAAATGCATGCCGAAAAAAATAGTTCGAACCCATGTCTTCCCTGCTGCGCGCATCGCTTCAGGCAGCCGGTGGAGGTCGATCGCCCGGGAACCCACATGCCTGGCACGCGCAGGATGGGAGCCGCTTTTCCTGGTACAGGATTCCTTGGCACAGATGCTGCGCCGCCTGGAAACCGAGACCGAAATTGCGTGATCCAGTGTCATTTCCAGAACATGACCTGACCATGATGCGCATCCCACGGGTATTCCCCCGGTTATGTCACAAAACGTGACGCCGGGCTGCGCATCGGCGGCTGCAATACGTCTCGCATGCAAGGCAAGGACGGACGCCGCCGCGTACGGCCAACCGACGCACTGCCCACCGGCATCGACCCTGCGATCGGCGCGGCCCCCGCATGACCGCGAAGCGGGTCGCGCCCTGCCTTGGCGCCCTTCCGATCAGGCACGGCCGCGCAGCGCCCCTCCCGCGCGGGCCTGGGCAGTCGCCATGGGCGGCCCGGCAGGAGGCCGCTGCCCTGCCGGTCGAGCCACCGCGCCTCCATGCCGGCGGCACGGCTCCAGCGCCCGCGCCGTCATCCCCCCAGCGGCAACTCGCGCAAGCGCTTGCCGGTCAAGGCGGACAAGGCATTCGCCAAGGCCGGGGCGACAGGTGGGGTGCCCGGTTCACCCACGCCGCCCGGCGAGCGGGTGCTCGGCACGAGGTGGATTTCGATGAGCGGCGTGTCGGCCAGCCTGGGCATCGGGTAGGCCGGAAAGTTGGTTTGCCGGACCACGCCGTCCTCGATGTCGATGCGACTGTGCAGGGCCGCGCCAAGGCCGAAGAGGATGCCGCCTTCCATCTGCTGCGCGACGATGCCGGGGTTGACCACGGTGCCCACGTCGGCCGCGCACACGACGCGGTGGACCATCGGCTTTCCATGGAGCAGCGAAACCTCGATCACCTGCGCCACGATGCTGTTGAACGATTCGTGCAGGGCCACGCCGCGTGCGCGGCCGGGCGGCAGTGCCCCGCCCCAACCCGCCTTGGCGGCCGCGAGCGACAACACGGCCGCATGGCGCGGCAGGTGGTCCAGCAGCGAGAGCCTGAAGGCCACCGGGTCCTGCCCGAGCGCCACCGCCACCTCATCGATGAAACTCTCGGAGAAAAAGGCATTGTGCGAATGGCCGACCGAGCGCCAGAAGCCGACCGGCACCGCATGCCGGGTCGCCACATGCGCGATGCGTTGATGGGGGACCGCGTAAGGCAGGTCGAACAGGCCTTCGCTGGCGGTCTTGTCCGGCAGGTCGAACGGGGCGGCCAGCGCCGGCAGGCCGCGTTCGATCCAGCGCGGCGTGATGGCATCGCCCGCGCTGGCGATGCGCAGGGAGGTCCAGCGCCCCTGGCCGTCGATGCCCGCCTTCAGCACCGCAGCCCCGGCGGGGCGGTAGAAGTCGTGCATGAAGTCTTCTTCGCGCGACCACAGCAGCTGCACCGGGCGCCCGTTGGTCTCGAGGGCGATGCGCACGGCCTGCCCGATGAAGTCGACATCGAGGCGGCGGCCGAAGCCGCCGCCGAGGTAGGTGACGTTCAAGCTGACCGCGTCCTCGGTCACGCCGGCCACCTGGGCGGCCACGGCGCGCGCCGCCGTCGGCGCCTGCGTGGGCGCCCAGACCGTCACCCGGCCGTCGAGGACCTGGGCGGTGCAGTTGATGGGCTCCATGGCCGCATGCGCCAGGTAGGGCGCGCGGTAGACCGCCTCGACATGCCGGACGGCGGCCGCGTCGGCCTCTTCCGGGTCACCCACGCTGTGGAAGGCAAACCCGCCCTCTCGCGCCAGCGCGTCGCGGGCCCGCGCTTCGAGGCCGTCGAGGATCGCCTTGGAGTCGGGGCGCGGGCCGCCGGTGTCCCGCCATTCGATGTCGAGGGCCTGCGCGCCGCGCTGAGCATGCCAGCTGCTGCGGCCGACCACCGCCACCGCCTGCGTGGAACCGGCATAGGAGCCCAGGCGGATCACCCGCTCGACGCCGGGCAGGGCCATCGCCCGCGCCACGTCCACGCGGCCGGGGCTGCCGCCGAGCATCGGGCTGTGCCGCACCGCGGCGAACACCAGGCCCGGCAGCCGCACGTCGATGCCGAACACCGCCGAGCCGTCAACCTTGGCCGGCACGTCGGTGCGCGGCGCCGGCGTGCCGATCAGCGTCCAGGCGGCCGGATCCTTCGGGTCGGCGTGGCGCGCCCGGATGCCGGCTGCCTCGCGCGCCAGTTCGCCAAAGTGGGCGCGCGGCCCCGAGACGTGCTGCACGATGCCTTCGCGGATCGTCAGCTCGGCCACGGGCAGCTTCCAGCGCAGCGAGGCGGCCCCCAGCAACTGCCCGCGTGCGGTGGCCGCCGCCACGCGCAGCACCTCCCAGGCGTCGGCCACGCTGGACGAGCCCCCGGTGATGTTGATGCCCAGTTCGCGCGCGAGCTTGCCGAGCATCCAGCGCCCGGCCCGGGTCGAACGCGATTCGGCGCCCGGTTCGGCATCGACCGGGTGGATGGGCAGGTTGCCCAGCAGCACCGCGACGTTGCCGTAGAGGGCGTCGGTGCCGCCCGGCACCAGCGCGATGTGCGACAGCGGCGCGTCCAGCTCCTCGGCCACCAGCATGGCCAGGGCGGTGTGCACGCCCTGCCCCATCTCACTGCGGTTCATGGCCAGCTGCAGCCGGCCGTCGGGCAAGATGGCCAGCCATCCGTTCAAGGCGACGGCCGGCTCGCCTGCACGCGGCAATCCGGCCCGCCCCAGGCGGCTGCGCGCGGGCAGCAGCCCCCAGCCGACGATGAGCGCGCCGCTGACACCCAGGCCGCTGAGCAGCAGGCTGCGCCGCTTGAGCGGCCGCCCGGGCGCGGCGGGCGGGCCCTCGCCTGCCGGCGCGCTCATGGACGCCCGCCTGCCCGCAGCGCACGCGCCGCCGAGCGGATGGCTTCACGGATGCGCGGATAGGTGCCGCAGCGGCAGAGGTTGGTGATGGCCGCGTCGATGTCGGCCGGGCTGGGATCGGGTTGCCGCGCGAGCAGCTCGGCCGCCGCCATCAGCATGCCGCTCTGGCAGTAGCCGCACTGCGGCACCTGGTGGGCCACCCAGGCCTGCTGCAAGGCGTGGGGACGCCCCGGCGCGCCCAGGGCCTCGATGGTGCGCACGGCCTTGCCGGCCACCGCCGACAAGGGGGTGACACAGGAGCGCACCACCTGCCCGTCCACATGCACCGTGCACGCGCCGCAGGCGCCCACGCCGCAGCCGAACTTGGTGCCGGTGAGGTTCAGAACGTCGCGCAGCACCCACAGCACCGGCATGTCGGGGGCGACCGCTTCATCCGCGAGCGGCCGCAGCTGGCCGTTGATGTTCAAATTCATGGATCGTTCACCGCTGGGACCATCGACACATTCGGGGGGAAGAGACCATGGCCGCGACCAGACCGCGCATCCCGTGCGGGAGACACGCGGAACACGTGTTGCCTGCCCCCGTCGTCCCCTTCCACTCCATTCTCGGACATCCATGAAACACCCCCTGTTCCGCCATCACCCCATCCTGTGCGCGGCCTTTGCCGCCCTGTCCTGCTCGTGGGCGGCCCCCGCCTGCGCCCAATCCAGCGTGTCGGTCCACGGACTGATCGATCTGTCGGTGGGTCAATTCCAGGCGCCGGGGGGCGAGCGCGACCGGGCGGTCGAAAGCGGCCGCATGAGCACCAGCTTCCTCGGCTTCAAGGGCAGCGAAGACCTGGGGGGCGGCGTGAAGGCGGTCTTCTCGATCGAGCACTTCCTGCGCCCCGACAGCGGCGAGGCCGGCCGTTTCACCGGCGACGCCTTCTGGGCACGCAACGCCTACGTCGGGCTGTCGGGGGAATTCGGCACCACCACCCTGGGGCGCCAGAGCACGCCCCTGTTCCTCGCGACGCAGCAGTTCAACCCCTTCGGCGAATCCTTCGGTTTCTCGCCCTCGGTCAAGCACTACTACGCCGACGCCTTGCTGGACGACCGCGCCTGGAGCAACTCGCTCGGCTACCGCAGCCACAGCCAGGACGGCTTCAGCGCCAGCGTGCTCGGCAGCCTGAGCGAAGGCTCGGCCTCGGCCAAGGGGCGCAACCTGGGCGCCAGCGCGCTCTACCAGGGCGAGGCGTTCTCCGCCGGCCTGGCCTGGCAGGACGTGCGCAACACCGCGCCGTCCGCCTTCCCCGCGCTGGTCGACAAACAGACCACCTTCCAGCTCGGCGCCGCCTACGAGTTCGGGCGAGCCAAGCTGTACGGCCAGGCCGGACGGGTCAAGACGGCCGGCGTCGCCGCCGATGCCCGCACCACGCTGTACGCACTCGGCGTGTCGGCGGGGGTCGGCCGGGGCCAGGTGCTGGCCGCCTACGGATATTCGAAGACCGAGGCGGCCACCGACCAGACCCTGCGGACACTGACGCTGGGCTACGACCATCCGCTGTCCAAGCGCACCGATGCCTATGTGGTCTACATGAACGACCGCGCCAGCGGCCTCGACGACGGCGACACCTGCGCCCTGGGCCTGCGCCACCAGTTCTGAACGCCGCCCGGACCGGCGGACGACGGCGGCGCCGGCTGCCGTCGTCCCGCGAAGGTCTCCCGGGCTCGCCTCGAAGCAGGCACACTGCATGACCTTGCGCCCTTCTTCACACCCGACCATGCCGCCCCATCTCGAGAGACTGCCCGCCGAAGGCGCGCCCCAATTGCTGTTCATCCTGCTGCACGGCGTCGGCTCGCAGGCCGCCCACATGGCCCCGCTGGCCGAGCGGCTGGCCGCCGAGTATCCGCAGGCCGCCGTGGTCAGCCTGCAGGCACCGCAGGCCTTCGACGGCACGCCCGGGGGCAGCGGCTACCAGTGGTTCGCCACCCGGGACCTGAGCGACAGCGCCCGCGCCGAGCGCGTGGCCGCCGCCCTGCCCGACCTGGTGCAAACGGTACGGGCGCTCAGCAGCCGTTTCGGCCTCCCCTGGGAGCGCACCGCGCTGGCCGGTTTTTCGCAGGGCGCCATCATGGCGCTCGAAGCCGTCCAGGCCGAGCCCCGCCTCGCCGGGCGCGTGCTGGCCTTTTCGGGCCGCCATGCGGTGCCGCCCCAACACGCACCAGAGGACACCACCATCCACCTGCTGCACGGCACGGCCGACAGCGTGGTCCCGGCCGGCCCGGCCGTCGACTCGGCGGAGCGCCTGGTGGCCCTGGGCGCCGACGTGACGGCCGACGTGCTGCCCGGCATCGCGCACGAACTGCATCCCCGGCTGATCGACAAGGCCATCGAGCAGTTGCGCAGCTTCATTCCGAAGAGGGTCTGGCGCGAAGCGATGGCCGAGGCCACGCGGATCGCAGGGCCGGCCTCCAGCCAGGAGCCGGGCGGCAGCGCAGGCGACGACTGAGCCAGGCTCAGCCGGCGGCCGGCCCGCAGGTGCGATGCACGCGGCCGTCGACGAACACCGTCAGCTCGCCCGGCGCCATCGCCTGCCACACCTCGTCGGTGGTCAAGGGCTCGGTGACCACGATGGCCACCCGGTCCGAGGGCGTGGTCAGGTCGGCGAAATTGACGCTGATGTCCGCGTCCTGCAGGCGCGCATTGCGGAACGGATGGGCCCGCTCCACGTAGTGCAGCCGGGTGCTGCAGTGCGCCCACAGCGCCTGGCCGTTGCTCAGCATGAAGTTGAAGGTGCCGTGGCGCGCGGCTTGCGGCGCCAGCTCGGCCAGGGTGGCGGTCAGTTCGTCGACCGAAGGCACGCTGGCGTGGGCCTTGGCGAGCTCCTGCATCAGCCAGCAGAAGGCGAGTTCGCTGTCGGTGCCGCCCACCGGCCGGAAGGCGCCGTGCAGCCTGGGGGCGTAGGCGTTCAGGTTGCCGTTGTGGGCGAAGACCCAGTACCGCCCCCACAGCTCGCGCACGAACGGATGGGTGTTCTCGAGCAGCACCCGGCCCTGGGTGGCCTTGCGGATGTGGGCGATGATGTGGCTGCTGCGGATGGGAAAGCGCCGCACCATCTCGGCCACCGGCGAGTGCCGCGCGCTTTGCGCATCGACGAACAGGCGCACCCCAGCGCCCTCGAAGAAGGCGATGCCGAAACCATCCTTGTGTTCATCGGCGCGCTGGGCGAAGCCGGTGAAACTGAACACCAGGTCGGTGGGTGTGTTGGCATTCATGCCGAGCAGCTGGCACATGTCGGCTCCGTGCGGTTCAGGCGAGGAAAAGCTTCATGATGCCCTTCAGGCTGACCAGGTTCCCGGGGTTGCTGGTCTCGTCCAGCACCCCGCTCATGCGCTTGACCAGGCGCGGGTTCTTGCGTGCCCGCCACACCAGCAGGTCGGCCAGCCACGGATGGGCGTTGACGCGGTTGGCCCGCTCGTACAGGTCGAAGCGCGGCTTGAGGCGGGCCAGGCCGGCTTCGTAGTCGCCGCGCACCATGTCGTCGTCGCCGCCGCTGAGCAGGGCCTCGGCGGCCATGATGCCAGTCTCCATCGCCTTGCCTATGCCTTCGCCGGTGAAGGAGTAGGTGCTGCCGGCGGCTTCGCCGGTGACGAGCAGGCCGGGGCGCGACAGGCGCGCGCCTTCGAGGGTGAAGCGCAGCGGCGCGCCCTTGAGCTCGCCGATCAGCTCGCCGCCCTGCATGAGTTCGAGCGCGGGCGAATAGGACCGGGTGAAGGCGGCGAAGATCTCCCGCAGGTTGGCATCGCCCTTCATGGAGGCGCGGCCGCCCTGGCCTTCCTCGTGGCTGCGGGTGATGCCGACGCCGATGTTGAACAGGTCGCCGCCGCAGGGAAAGATCCAGCCGTAACCCGGACGCAGGGCGCGGTGCCAGACGATGTCCAGCGCGCGGATGTGGTTGACCATGGCGGCGTTGCGGACGTAACCGCGCAAGGCCACCCCGCTCGGCAACTGGCGTTCGCACACCCCCGCCGCCATCAGCGCCTGCGGCACGGCGCCGGTGGCCAGCAGCACCCAGCGGGCGCGTATGTCCCGCACGCTGCCGGCCCCGCGCAGGCGGGCACCGA
Source organism: uncultured Rhizobacter sp. (assembly GCA_966211755.1). Lineage (GTDB taxonomy): Bacteria > Pseudomonadota > Gammaproteobacteria > Burkholderiales > Burkholderiaceae_C > Rhizobacter. The sequence goes on from CBIHOH010000069.1 coordinate 21,923, forward strand.
CCACCGTACCGGCCGATTCGAGCGGCTCGACGAAACGCGCCGGCGCCACCATGCGCGCGCCGGCCAGCACGGCGGCGCGGCAGAGCAAGTCGTCGAGCACCCGGCGCGGCAACACCGCGAACGTGCCGGGCACGTCCACACGCCCGCCGCGCGGCGCCACGCAGCTCACGTGCGAGGCCATCCGGGCCTTGGCCATCACCGCGCGCAACATGCCCAGGCGCTTGAGGGCGGCGTGGGCGTCGGGGATCAAGGCGTCGCCGCAGATCTTGTCGCGCGGAAAGGTGTGCTGGTCCACCAGCACCACGTCCAGGCCGCCGCGCGCGAGCTCGATGGCCGCGGCGCTGCCGGCCGGGCCCGCGCCCACCACCAGGACGTCGCAGCTGGGAGGAAGATGCTCGATGGACAGGTTCATGAGGAAGCCGAGGAGGAAGCGGAAACCGGTGTCGGAAAGGGCGCGCCGCGCGCCAGCGGGCGCACATCGTAAACCCCCGGGTCGAAGCGCCGCGTGCGCCGCCAATAATTGAAGCTGAAATCCGGCCAGAGGGTGTCGATGCGCCCGCTCGGGGTCTGGTACCAGCTGGTGCAGCCGGTGGCCCACACCGTGCGTTTCATGCGGCGCTGGAGTTCGGCGTAGCTGGCCGCCTGCACGTCCTCCTTGAGGTCGAGCACCACCCCCTCGCGGGCGATGTGGCGCACCGCCTGCACCACGTAGTCGGCCTGGGCCTCGAGCATGAACACGATGGAATTCGACCCCAGCCCGGTGCCCGGGCCGAGCAGGAAGAACAGGTTCGGGAAGCCATGGCTGGCCAGCCCGAGATGGGTGCGTGCCGCCTGCATCCACTGCCGGCCGAGGTCCTGGCCATGGCGGCCCTCGATGTGCATGAGCGAGGCGAAGTCCGTGGTCACGAAACCGGTGCCGAGGATGATGACGTCGGCCTCGTGCAACTTGCCGTCGGCCGTCACGATCCCCTGCCGCGTGACACGCTCGATGCCGCGCGTGACCAGCGACACGTTCGGCCGGGCCAGCGTGGGATACCAGGTGTCGCTGACCAGCACGCGCTTGCACCCGGGCTCCTCGACGGGCGTGGCGCGGGCGACCAGCCCGGGGTCCTGCAGCTGTTCGCGCAGGTGGCGCAGGCCGTTGCGCGCCATCAGGTGACGAATGAAGGCATTGCCCAGGAAACCCAGGGTGATCAATTCATTGATGGCGTAGATGCGCCAGCGGTTCAGCCGCAGCAGCCCCGGCAGCCACCGGTACAGCCAACGTGTCAGCGGCCCATAGGGCTGGTCGTTGCGCGGCATGACCCAGGGCGCGCTGCGCTGGAAGATGTGCAGCTGCCGCGCCTGGGCGGCCAGCTCGGGCGCGATCTGGATGGCGCTGGCGCCGGTGCCGACCAGGGCGACGCGCTTGCCCGCCAGTTCGACGTCGCGCCGCCAGCGCGCCGAGTGGAACACCGGCCCCTGGAAGTGCTCCATGCCCTTGAAGGCCGGCAGCGAGGGCTTGACCAGCACGCCCCCCGCCTGGACCAGCACCTCGCCCTCGAGCAGCTCGCCATGGCCGAGCTGCACCTGCCAGACCTGGCGCGCCTCGATCCAGCGCGAAGCGAGCACCTCCACCCCCAGGCGCAGGTGCGGCCTCAGCCCGTACTTGTCCGCGATGTGCTTGAGATAGGCGAAGATCTGCGGCTGGTCGGCATAAGGCCGGCTCCAGTTGAACTGCGGCTCGAAGGAATACGAATAGAGGTGCGAAGGCACGTCGCAGGCGCAACCCGGATAGGTGTTGTCGCGCCAGGTGCCGCCCACTTCGGTCCCCCGGTCGAGCAGGGTGAGGCGGTCGAAGCCGGCCCGCTTGAGCGCCACCGCCATCCCCAGCCCGGCGAATCCGGCACCGATGATGAGAATACGCGGGGTGATGGGCATGGTGTGAGCGATGGCTTTCCCGGAGGATAAGTCACCGCCGCCCGGATTCGGCGGGCTGCCGCCTCATCTGCGCAAGAATCTTCGTGCCGGCAGCCGCGGGCGCCCGCGGCCGCCTCCGTCCGGCGGCCCTCGGCGGCCGGACGCTGCCGCTCAGATCTCCTCGTACAGCGGCAAGGTCAGGAACTCCTCGAAGGTCTCCTGCGTGCTCATGCGGGTGAAGATCTCGGCCGCGCGGTCGAACTGGCCCTCGAACCCGCCGGCCTTGATCTTGGCCAGCTCCTCCGGCACATAGGCGCGCACCAGCTCGGCGCTGACCTTGCGGCCGTCCTCGAGCACCCCCTTGGGCGAGCGGATCCATTGCCACACCTGCGAGCGCGAGATCTCGGCGGTGGCGGCGTCCTCCATCAGGTTGTGGATCGGCACGCAGCCGTTGCCGGCCAGCCAAGCGCCCAGGTAGTGGATGCCGACGTTGATGTTCATGCGCAGGCCGGCCTCGGTGATCGGGGTCTCGGGCTGGAAGTTCAGCAGGTCGGCGGCGCTGACCTGGACCTCGGGCTTCTGCTTGTCGAACTGGTTCGGGCGGTCGCCGAGGACGGCCAGGAACTCCTTCATGGCCGGCTCGACCAGGCCCGGGTGGGCCACCCAGCCGCCGTCGTAGCCGTCGGTCGCGTCGCGCTTCTTGTCGGCGATGATGCCGGCCATGGCGACGGCGTTCTTCTCCGCATCGTTCTTGATCGGGATCAGGGCGCTCATCCCGCCCATGGCGGGCGCGCCGCGACGGTGGCAGGTCTTGAGCAGCAGCAAGGCATACGAACGCATGAAGGGCGCGGTCATCGTGACCTTGGCGCGGTCGGCCAGGCAGAAGTCGCGGTCGGCCTTGAACTTCTTGATGCAGCTGAAGATGTAGTCCCAGCGGCCGGCATTGAGGCCGGCGCTGTGCTCGCGCAGCTCGTACAGGATCTCGTCCATCTCGAACGCGGCGTTGATGGTCTCGATCAGCACCGTGGCCTTGATCGTGCCCTGCGGCAGGCCGAGCTCCTTCTGTGTCATGACGAACACATCGTTCCACAGCCGAGCCTCGAGGTGGCTCTCCATCTTGGGCAGGTAGAAGTACGGGCCGGCGCCGCGGGCGATCTGCTCCTTGGCGTTGTGGAACATGAACAGCGCGAAATCGAAGATGCCGCCGTGCACGCGCTGGCCGTCCACGGTGACGTGCTTTTCATCCAGGTGCCAGCCGCGCGGACGGACCTGCAGCGTGGCGATGCGCTCGTTGAGGCGGTAGGTCTTGCCGTTCTGCTCCAGCGTGAGCGTGCGCCGGATGGCCCGGGCGAGGTTGATCTGGCCCTGGATCTGGTTCGACCACAGCGGGGAGTTGCTGTCCTCGAAGTCGGTCATGTAGCTGTCGGCGCCGGAATTGAGGGCGTTGATGATCATCTTGGCCTCGACCGGGCCGGTGATCTCGACGCGCCGGCACTGCAGCGGCGCCGGAATGGGCGCGACCTTCCAGTCGCCCTCGCGGATGTGCGCCGTCTCGGGCAGGAAGTCGAGCCGGGCGCCGGCGTCGAGCTGCCGGGTGCGCTCGACACGCGCGGCGAGCAGCTTCTGGCGGGTGGGTTCGAAGGCGCGGTGCAGCTTGGCCACCAGCTCCAGCGCCGGCAGGGTCAGGATGGTCTCGAAGCCCGGCAGGATGGGGGCGTTGATCTGCATGCCCTGGGGCAGGTTGATGCTCATGGTGGTCACTTTCAACAGGTGGATGCGCAGGGCCCGCGCCGTGCGCCGCAGGCAGCCCATGATTCTGGAACCGAAACGGCCCGAGGGCTAGAACGAACTCTATTCGATACGACCGCTCTTATTAAGCGCCTGGAAATTCTTTGATTTATGACTTTTCCGGCGGTAATCTGCCCGCATGGACAAGTTCAAGCAGATCGAATCCTTCGTCTCGGTCGCGGGGCGCGGCAGCCTGACGGCGGCGGCCGCGGCCGAAGGGGTCGCGCCGGCGGTGATGGGCCGGCGCATCGACGCGCTGGAAGAGCGGCTGGGGGTCAAACTGCTGGTGCGCACCACGCGCCGCATCAGCCTCACCCACGAAGGCAGCGCCTTCCTCGAGGACTGCCAGCGCCTGCTGCACGACCTGGCGGCGGCCGAGTCGAGCGTCAGCGCCGGAGGCGTGCAGGCCAGCGGCCACCTGCGCCTGACCGCGCCGGCCGGCTTCGGGCGGCGCCCCGTGGGGCCGCGGTTCCCGCAGTACCAGGCCCCGGAAACCCGCCTTTGGATCAAGCAGTACCAGTGGGCCCGGGGGGTCGTCAAAGGGC